>DINP01000015.1:15387-33213 GCA_002426025.1 Bacteroidales bacterium UBA5537
TGCCAACCCATTCAGGATTTTCTGTAAAATTTCCATCAGTAAAGCTGTCGCTTAGTTGTGCCGAAAGGAGGAAAGGAAACAGCATCAAAATGGCTATAATTGCACTTTTCATAAATTATGAGATAAAATTATTTATAAGTTGAGTTCTGGCAAAGTATCGGATTTTCACAAAGTACTTCTCATTACAACAGGTCTGCAATAAAAACGCGTATTAGTTATCAAAAAGGGATGTTAAAGATAGGAAATAAATAATGAGATGAATGTCCACACTGGAATAAATTGACTTTTAGATGGGGTGTTTATCCAAATACAATTCACGATGATGCGGTTTAAAGTTAGTATTGTGATTAATTGTATTTTTGCCGGGGATTTTTTTGGACAGGCTTAGAATAAAAACTGTGCTATATCCGTTATTCCATGGCCATTTTACAGGCCAGTAAACCATTATTCAGATGAAAATAGCAATTATAGGAGCCACCGGATTGGTAGGCAGGGTTATGTTGAAAGTGCTTGAGGAGGGGAAATACATTCCATTGACTTCAATCAGCGAGTTTATTCCTGTTGCATCTGAGAAATCAACTGGAAATGAAATTGAATTCAATAACAGGAAGTATAAGTTGATTTCTGTCGCTGAAGCAATTAAAATGAAACCTGATGTCGCATTATTTTCAGCCGGAGGAGATGCTTCACGCGAGTTCGCCCCTCTGTTTGCTAAAAATGGCTGTATAGTTATTGACAATTCCTCTGCCTGGCGGATGGAAAAAGATATTCCCCTGGTGGTTCCTGAAGTAAACGGACATGTCGTTACCGGGAGTCAACGGATTATTTCAAACCCAAACTGCTCCACTATTCAACTGGTTTTGGCCATTGCCCCCCTGCATCGTAAATATGGAATTAAGAGAATTGTAATTTCAACCTATCAAAGTGTGACGGGAACTGGCGCTAAAGCAGTTAAACAGCTTGAAAATGAGCGCAAAGGAGTTAACGGGAGCAGAATTTATCCCCATCCGATTGATCTGAATATTTTTCCACACGGAGGCACTTTCCTTCCTGATGGATATACGACCGAAGAACAGAAACTGGTTGACGAGACACGAAAAATAATGCAATCTCCTGAAATCAGAATTACAGCCACTGTTGTGAGGGTTCCGGTGATGGGCGGCCACTCAGAATCGGTAAATATCGAGTTTGAAAAACCATTTGAACTTGATGAAGTGGAAAAGTTGATTTCAACATCCAAAGGGGTAATACTTCAGGATGATATTGACAAGGCTGTTTACCCTATGCCAAAATACTGCGAGGGACGCGATGAGGTTTTTGTGGGAAGAGTACGCCGCGATACAACGGTTGAAAATGGNNATGCATAACGAGACATTAAAAGCCTGACAATTCAAGTGCAAATTTTTACCGATATTTCTTCACCACTTAAGTTCCAAAGGCCGGTTATTACTATTGGTACTTTCGATGGTGTGCACATCGGTCACCGGGCGATTCTCGACGAATTGAATAAGCAGGCTGCTGCCATCAATGGGAATGCGGCGGTTGTTACCTTCAATCCACACCCTCGCATTACACTCGGACAGCAGGTTTATCTGCTGAATACACAGCAGGAGAAACGTGAAATATTTGAAAAAGCAGGTATTTCAAGTCTTATTGAGATTCCATTTACGCCTGAGTTTTCAAAACTTTCTGCAGAGGGCTTTATTGAATTCCTAAGCAAAATGATAAAACCCGAAAGGGTAATCATTGGCTATGATCATGGATTTGGGCACAAACGCAGCGGAAACATTGCCCAATTCCATAAAATGGGTGAGAAGTTTGGCTTTAAAGTTGCCAGGGTTGATGAAAGAATTGCGGGAGATTCAAAAGTTAGCTCAACCATTATCAGGTGGCTCTTGCAGCAGGGTGATGTTGAAAAAGCCAATGCACTGCTCGGATATTGTTATCCGGTTTCAGGGCAGGTAGTCAGGGGAAACCAGATAGGCAAACTGATTGGTTACCCGACCGCCAATTTGTACGTTGAAGACCCGAATAAATTAATACCTGCAATGGGGGTTTATGCCTCAAAAATCATTTTACGGGGTGAAGAATTTATCGGGATGACNNGTTAAACTAATTAAGCGAATCAGGAATGAGAAGAAATTTGCGGGTCTCGATTTTCTTCAGAAGCAACTTCAGTATGATAAAGAAGCTGTGCTCGAAATAATGGGTGAACAGCCTGATTCCCAATAATTTTTACTTCGATATTTTCGTATAAACCCCAATATCAACCAGCCCGGGAATGCCCATTTTGGGTATCAGGTTTTCAAATTCGATGGTATAATTTCCAGTTTCGGAAAATTGAAAACCCGGCCAGAGTACCTCTTCAAAGTCCCACAAATCGCCGGCTGCACTCCCTTTAAATTCGTCATTATCATCTTTGAGCCGGATGTCTTTCTCGATAATTCGCTCTTCGCCCGAAGGGGTTTTGAGGATCACGTTTACCGGAAGATTATTATATGGGTACTGGGTAATATGCCTGATGGTAAATACAATATCAGCAGTTAGTCCGGGTTCTTCAACCGGAATCGTAAAGGTTATTTTGTCGAACCGGTCCCAGGTGTAATTGTCAAATTTATGATAATCCTTATATACCACTCCTCTCTGACAGGATACAAGGAGCAACAGCAAAAAAGCAGGAAACAGGAGTTTTTTCATTTCTATGAGGGTTATCTGTTCAACAAAAATACAAAATAGGCGTCAACAGTTTGTACTTTTGTAGCGGGCGAATTGAACCATGAATTATTATAATGGCAAATAAGCAGAAATACTACGTTGTCTGGAACGGAAGAAAAAAAGGGGTTTTCAGCACCTGGAAAGAATGTGAGCAGCAGGTAAGCGGATTTGACAAAGCACGGTATAAGAGTTTTGAAAATGAAGAAGAGGCAATGCTTGCCTTTTCAGCCGGAGCACCCCAGAGAGGGGCTTTTTCAGTAAAGAAACCAGTACTTAAAAACACGAATACTCGTCCTATTATGACAAGCATTTCTGTTGATGCCGCCTGTGCCGGAAATCCTGGTATTATGGAGTATCAGGGTGTTGAAACCTCTACAGGTAAAAGGATTTTTCATGGAGGCCCTTATCCCGAAGGCACGAACAATATCGGTGAATTTCTGGCAATTGTGCATGGGTTAAGCTATCTGAAAAAGTATAATTTTTCTCTGCCTGTATATACCGACTCGAAAACAGCTATCGCCTGGGTCAAAAAGAAGAAGGCAAATACCAAAATTGAACCCAGCGCAAAAAATGCCGAACTGCTTGAATTGGTAAAAAGGGCCGAAACCTGGCTGCAAAACAATTCCTGGAGCAACCCAATACTTAAGTGGGAGACGGCTGACTGGGGCGAAATACCTGCTGATTTTGGGAGAAAATAGGTTAATCACATCATTTTGTATAATCCGCTAATCTTGAAAAAAGACTACATCAACACAATCATAAATTAGGTCGTGCAACAAAGCCATATGCCCCATTTGAACTGCTTTACTCCGAACCTTTTAATGATCGGATTTCTGCACGTAAAAGAGAAAAATACCTCAAGAGCACAGCAGGAAAGAACTATCTCAAGAAAGCATTAACGGAAAATCCGAATAATCTATAACAATAACACTATTGCAAAACAGTAAAAAATTGTATCTTTGCCACCCTTATCAAACCATCATCAGCCCCGGTGGCGGAATTGGTAGATCTGCCTGACTGCTTCAGCAAATTGTATCTTTCAACATTTATATTCAGTCAAGCAGGCAGGCGCGTCGGTCTCAAAAACAGCACTTAATTTCATTATCTTATTTCTCATTTTTGAGTTGTTATGTTTGTAGTGTATGTCATAAAAAGTTTAAGTCACAACTTTACCTACGTTGGATTTACCGCTAATCTTGAAAAAAGACTANNCCCCGGTGGCGGAATTGGTAGACGCGTCGGTCTCAAAAACCGATGAACGAGAGTTCGTGCCGGTTCGATTCCGGCCCGGGGTACAAGAAGCCCCTGCAATTTTTAACTGCAGGGGCTTTTTTATTGGATTCTTTTGATGTGACAGAATAAGACTACTTTCCCTGATTTTCTAACTTCGCATCCTAAATGAACGCCAAAGTGCAAACTCCCATCCGAAATATTGCCATACTTGCCCATGCCGATGCCGGAAAAACTACCATAACCGAGCAGTTTTTATTTCTGTCAGGGCAAACCAGGCAGCCTGGTAATGTTGATCAGGGAACTGCTCAAACCGATTTCCTTCCGGTTGAGAAAGAAAGGGGGATTTCGGTCAGTTCCTCACTTACTTCGTTTGAATGGCTGAATACACGGATTAATCTGATTGATACACCCGGTCACGTTGACTTTTCGGCAGATGTTGAGCGGATATTGCGTGTGCCCGATGCGGTGATTCTCGTTATTTCGGCAGTTGAAGGGGTGCAGGCTCATACCGAAACTTTATGGCGTGTGTTGCGCGAACGAAAAATACCGGTTGTTTTCTTTATCAACAAAATTGACCGCGTCGGGGCTGATACTGTTTCTGTTTTGAACGCGATTGAAAAAGAACTTGGAATTACCCCTTTCCCGATGCAAATGGTTGACAATGAAGGAGAAAATGAAGTTTCAATCATAAATGCATGGAGTGCAGATAAAACTGAAACAGGTCTCTTGGAGCGGATAGTTGAAACAGACGAAACCTTACTGAAAAATTACCTGGAGGAGAAGCTTCCCACCTTTAAGGAATCAGATAATCAGTTAACTAAGCTGATCAGACAAGGCGAAATAGTTCCGCTTCTATTTGGTTCAGCCAAAATGGAACTTGGCATCGAAGAGTTGCTGAATTTCATCATCAGGTACTTTCCCGATGCCGGAGGTGATCCTGAAAAAGCCCTGTCGGCTTTGGTTTATGGAATTGGCCACGATAAAATAATGGGTAAAATTGCCTATGTGCGATTATACAATGGCACCATCAAAAGCCGGGAAGTTATTACAAATGCCTCGCAGGGAGTTGAAGAAAAGGTGACACAGGTCCGCCGCGTTTACCCGGGAAGGTTTGATGATATCGGTGCGGTTGAAGCCGGCGATCTGGCAGGAATCTGTGGACTGAAAAGTGCTTGTGTCGGCGATTTCCTGGGTGTTGAAAACCCTGATATTCCTGAAGGGATAAAATTGCAGACTCCGCTGATCATAGTTCAGGTTAAAGCTGCAAATGCAAAGGACTATCCGGCATTGGCTGCCGCTATGCAGGAACTTTCAGCCGAAGACCCGGCACTTGAATTTGAATGGCTGCGCGAGGAATCTGAACTACAGGTTAAAATAATGGGTTGGATTCAGATGGAGATTCTGGAGAGGATACTTGCCGACCGCTTCGGAATTGAAGCAAAGCTTGAAGACCCCACGGTTATTTATAAGGAAACACCTTCAACAACAGGCGAAGGATTTGTAAAGTACTGGATGCCTAAACCCTGCTGGGCAATCATGAAATTTAAAATTGAGCCCGGTGAAAGAGGAAGTGGGGTGGTTTATAAAAGCATATTATCTGTTAATGATGTACAACAGAAGTATCAGAATGAAGTGGAAAAAACCATCAAAGTGGCTTTGAAACAGGGTATTAAAGGCTGGGAAGTTACGGACTTAAGTATTACCTTAATCGAAGGCGAAGACCATCCGGTTCATTCGCGTCCAGGCGATTTTGTTGTAGCAACACCAATGGGAATTATGAACGGACTTGTCAATACCGGCACCACCCTGCTCGAACCAATGATCCGTTATAAAATTGAAGCCCCTGAAGAACTTCTGGGAATTATCACGAGCGATATTACCAATATGAGGGGAGAATTCGATTCTCCTGAAATGCATAACGACCGTTTTATACTTCGTGGAATTTTACCTCTTTCCACTTCACTCGACTATCCTGTGAAATTGAGTTCAAGATCAGGTGGCAAAGCCAGGATTTCCAATCATTTTTCCGGATACCGCGCTTGTGCCGATGACCACGGTGTAGTCCGGCCATACAGAGGAATCAGTCCTCTCGACACTGCAAAATATATACTGAAGGCACGCAGGGCTATACAATAGCTGGTTTCAGCTTTCATTTTTTTTCAGTATGAAGTCCAATTGTTTCAACAGAGTTTTAATCTTTATTAACATCTAACCGATCAACAGTGTCAGCATTAGCGCTTCAATATTCGTTAACTTTGCAGCAATATTTCGTTTAAAACTATGTATAACAACAAAAGATTTTCTGTATATCTCCCCATTGCCTTTGCTCTTATGCTTATTGCCGGTTTTTTTCTGGGGGCAACGCTTGTAAGGAATTTACCCGATAACAAATCCCTGCTTCAGGGATTTAAATCGCAGAAATACGATCCGATAAACGATATTATTTCCTACATCAAACAGGATTATGTTGATTCTGTTGATGTTGATGCCCTCAAACGTTCAGCTATAGAAGGTATAATGACCGACCTCGACCCTCACTCCCAATATATTTCAGCCGAGGAATTTAATGAAGTAAACGATCCCTTGCTTGGTAATTTCGATGGGATTGGGGTACAGTTCAGGATTGAAAAAGACACAGTCTACATAATCAATACCATTCCGGGCGGGCCTTCCGAAAAAGCAGGTATCCTGGCTGGTGATCACATTATTAAAGTGGAAGACAAGCTCATTGCCGGAGTAAAAATTACTAACAACGAGGTAATGAAACTGCTGAAAGGCGAAAGAGGTACTAAAGTGAATATCAGTATTGCCCGTCGGGGAGTAAAGGGATTGCTTGTTTTTGAAATTACCCGCGATGTAATTCCTACTTATAGTGTTGATATTGCTTTTGTTCCAGAGCCTGGAATAGGCTATATCAAATTGTCGAAATTTTCGGCAACCACTTCCGAAGAATTTAATCAGGCACTGATTACGCTTAAATCAAAAGGCATGAAAAACCTGGTTCTCGATTTGAGAGGGAATTCGGGTGGCTATCTGCAAGCAGCAATCAATGTGGCCGATGAGTTTTTACCCGATGGGAAACTGATCGTTTATACCCAGGGACTGAATCGTCCCCGGCAAATAGCCAATGCCTCTAAAACCGGTTTGTTTGAAAAAGGAAACCTTATTGTATTGATAGATGAAGGCTCTGCCTCATCAAGCGAAATTGTAGCGGGTGCTTTACAGGATAACGACAGGGCAATTATTGTTGGTCGGCGTTCATTCGGTAAGGGGCTGGTACAGGAGCAACTTTCGCTGCCCGATGGTTCGGCCATCAGATTAACCGTGGCACGCTATTATACCCCAACCGGAAGAAGCATACAGAAGCCATACGAAAATGGCCATTCAGATGAATATCTTGAAGAATTGCATGATCGTATGGTAAGCGGTGAATTTACAAGCCAGGACAGTATCAAATTCAATGATTCTCTCCGATATACCACGCCCGGTGGGAGAGTGGTTTATGGCGGCGGTGGTATAATGCCCGATGTTTATGTTGCTGTTGAAAAGAACGAAAAATATCGTTACTATAACGCTATTATTAACAAAGGTCTGGTATATCAGTTTGCATTTGAATATACCGACAATAACCGCAAAATGCTCAACAGCTTTAAGAATTTTGATGATTTCAACAGTAAATTTTCAATTACACCGGATATATTCCAAAGCTTTGCCGCTTTTGTTGCAAAGAATGGGCTTGAGCAGGATGCTGCTGGAATGGCATTTGCGAAAAACGATATTTCAAATCTGATGAAAGCCTTAATTGCCCGCAATATTTTCGACGATAAAGGATTTTATCCGGTTTACCTGAAAACGGATAAAACATTTCTGAAAGCAGTTGAGGAGCTGAAGAAAATGAATTAGTCAAAAGTAATGACACAAAAAAATCCCTTTTACGAACATGAAAGGGATTTTTTATTGTTGAAGATTTACTCCACGGTAACACTCTTTGCCAGATTCCTTGGCTGGTCAACATTGCATCCGCGCATTACGGCAATATGATACGATAACAACTGTAAAGGGATAGTTGCGATCAACGGAACCAGCATCTCTTCGGTTTCGGGCACTTCAATTATGTAATCGGCCAGTGTTTTAACAGTTTGGTCGCCTTCGGTTACAATGGCTATAATGGTTCCCTTGCGTGCTTTCACTTCCTGAATGTTTGAAACCACTTTGTCGTAGGTTCCTTTGTTGGTTGCTACCACAACAACTGGCATATCCGCATCAATAAGCGCGATAGGGCCATGCTTCATTTCGGCAGCTGGATAGCCTTCGGCATGTATATAAGATATCTCTTTCAGCTTAAGCGCCCCTTCCATAGCCACCGGGAAATTATATCCCCTTCCCAGGTATAGTGCATTGCGCGAATCTTTAAAAATCCGGGCAATTTCAATTATTCTATCGTTTACTTTCAGGGTTTTTTCAACCTTGCCGGGAATAGCATCCAATTCATTGATTATCTGGTGGTATCGCGATTTGGAGATTGTCCCTTTTTTATCGGCAATCATCAGCGCCATCAGCGTAAGCAGGGTTACCTGAGCGGTAAATGCTTTGGTAGAAGCAACACCAATTTCAGGTCCGGCATGAGTATAAGAACCAGCGTGTGTCGCACGGGGAATTGAAGATCCAACCACATTGCAAATGCCGATTATGGTTGCTCCTCTCGACTTGGCCAGCTCAATGGCAGCAAGCGTATCGGCTGTTTCGCCCGATTGGGAAATGGCAATAACCACATCGTCTTCGTAAATAACAGGGTTGCGGTATCTGAATTCAGAAGCATATTCAACCTCAACAGGGATTCTGGCAAGCTCTTCAATCAGATATTCGCCCACCAGGCCTGCGTGCCACGAAGTGCCACAGGCTACAATAATAATTCGTTTGGCTGAAATAAGCTTCTGCTGATATTCAATAATTCCACCTAGTGAAACAATTCCATTTGCTGCATTCAATCTCCCACGCATACTATCGCGGATTGACCGTGGCTGCTCATAAATTTCTTTAAGCATGAAATGCTCAAAGCCCTCTTTTTCAAGTGCACTCAGATTTATTTCAAGAGTTTGAACATAGGGAGTTTTCTCAATATTTGTAATGGTTCTGATCTTCAGATCTTCATTGCGGCGGATTACGGCGATTTCTTCATCATTCAGATAAACAACTTCGCGGGTGTATTCCACAATCGGGGTAGCATCCGAAGCCACAAAAAACTCTTTTTCACCGATTCCTACTACCAGCGGACTGCCTTTGCGTGCAACAATCAATGTATCGGGTTCGTGTTTGTCAATGATTACTATCGCGTAAGCGCCCACAACCTGATTAAGTGCGATCTGAACTGCCTTGTCCAGTGTAACATGCTCGTTCAACTGAATGTCTTCAATCAGGTGAATCAACACTTCGGTATCTGTATCACTCTCAAATTCAAATCCCCGGTTTATCAGCTCCGATTTCAGCGGGGCATAGTTTTCGATAATGCCATTGTGGATAATAGCCAGGTTTTTAGAGTAAGAGTAATGCGGATGGGCATTAATATCGTTGGGCTCTCCATGTGTTGCCCATCGGGTGTGGGCTATTCCTATTGTTCCACTGAGATCTTTTCCGGCTGTCACCTCTTCAAGGTCAGAAACCTTGCCTTTGCTCTTATATAGTTTTAGATCAGAATTTAAAATTGCAACTCCGGCACTGTCGTAACCACGGTATTCGAGCCTGTGAAGTCCCTTTATCAGGATAGGATAAGCCTGCTTAGGGCCGATGTAAGCCATAATTCCACACATAAGCTGTTGGTATAGTTAAAGCTTTTTTATTAAAGCAAATGAGTAAATAAAGAATTGTAAAATTAAAAAGAGTTCAACAGATAGAACTGATTTCTTTTCTTTGATTTATGCAAAGATAACCCTAAAAGTAATCAGGATTCGATTCTTTTATTCTTAAAAAATGAATTGTTGAATTCCGTGGCTACTCTACTTCAGTGTAATAGATCATGAGTTTTACCTTGCCATCAGCCACATTGGTGCCTTTTAGAATAGCCCTGTTTCCGATAAGAGATGACCCAACCACAAACATCATCAGGCCAGAATCGGGACCATCAGGATTTAACAATCGATCCTGAACATATCGGGTAATCCTGAACCGATATTCCTTATACGATCTGGCTCTTCCGTCAAAATAGTTGGCACCTTCATTTTCATCAGGTAATGAAGGGTATATAGGTTTATTGCTGGTGTCAACCGAAATATATCTAAGGGCCAACTGCGCAGGTACATTATAGGTATTGGTAGTATCTTCTACCTTAAAAATGAGCAATGCCTCGTTAACGGCAATACGTTTGTTGGCGGCAATTTCTTTCAGATAAGGTATCCTGAGCTTAACTCTTGAACCGGCCATTGCCTGGATGAACAAACGCTGTGACCCCAGGGTAGTGTCGCCATTGAATTGTTGAAGCAATAAAGGATCAGCACCTGCGTAATTATAATGGTTATAATTATTGAAACGGGCACTTAATGTTCCTATCGGGAAATCGAGTGATGTGGTGTCTTCTGAATTATGATAATATAATTTTACTTTCGATGAAGCGTCATTCAGATCCAAGTAGAGGATTGAGCCAGTTCCAGGGGACATTGCCTGATCAGAAGTTATGTACAGGCCTTTGAAGATCTTTTGAAAACTCACATTATCTTTAAGCGTGGCTGTGTCAGCAGTTATTAGCTTATTGGCAAATTCTGAGCTCAGAACAACTCTCACAGGCAGATATGAAGTATTTACAGTATCTGCTTCATCAAGAGTGGGGATAAAAGTAGCTTCTCCAATCTGCATTGGTAGTGTTGGAATAGTGTTGGTTGAGTAGTAAACAGATTCAATGGCCATAGTATCAGCTATTTCGTATATACGAATAGTGTTTGGGTACAATGAATCGCCATAGATGCCTCTGTAACGCAATGTAAGCACAACAGAATCGGCTACCGGGTTTAAACCAAAGGTAACATTGCTCTTTGATAATCGGTATTGGGTGTAAATGGAGGCTGTGGTAGTGCCAAATACAGGATCGTTAATACTTCCAAGCAGGTTTATTGAAAGCTCATCCGTTCGAACTGAATCTTCGCGCTGCGTATAAGCGAATACAGTTGAGGTATCAGTAAAATTAACATTCAGCAGTTCGCCTGAGGATAACAGATCAAGTCCGATAAGGTCGGGTTCTTTTTTACACGAAATTGCAGCAATGCCAAGAACTGCAAAAAGGCAGTAGTATAAAAATTTGTTTTTCAGCACGTTATAATAAATTTCTTAGTTTTTTCCAGTGATACAAGATTACAGCTTATTCTGTTTCGGCCTGCTTGCTATTCAGGATATTATCATAAAAATTGTTATAAGTATCCACAAATCTGTCTAAAGGCTGGTAAGGTAGCATCGGTTTACCCGATTCATTGGCATAATCAAGCAATTCCTGGTTTACCGACTCGCTGCCAATAATAATTCCTTCCGAAAAATCGATGGCGGCTTTCATCATACTAACGTAGGTCGGCTTCTTATAGTGCTTAAGATCCTTATTTGTTATTCCGTCGAGTTTAATTTTGTTACCAAAGTCTTTGTTAAATACTTCTTCAAAATCGTCATCGTATATAGAAACGATCAGGCGGGTATCAGTAAACAATGGATTGTCGCGGTAAGCACGCTTAACATACAAAGGAACAAGACTGGTCATCCAGCCATGGCAATGCACGATATCGGGCGCCCAGCCAAGTTTTTTAACTGTTTCAATTACCCCGCGCGAAAAGAAAATAGCTCTTTCTTCATTATCCTTGAAAAACTTGTTGTTTTTGTCGCGGAACATGAACTTTCGCTGAAAATAATCATCGTTGTCAATAAAGTAAATTTGCATCCTGGCCGACTGTATGGATGCAACCTTGATGATAAGCGGATGGTCGGTGTCATCAATTATCAGGTTCATCCCCGATAAGCGAATAACTTCGTGTAGTTGGTTTCTGCGTTCATTAATGTGCCCAAACCGGGGCATAAAAGTGCGTATTTCACGCCCTCTCTCCTGTATCCCCTGGGGCAGATGCCTTCCGATATAACCCATTTGACTGTCTTTCAAATAAGGTATAATCTCTTGAGATACAAACAGTATCCTGGTTTTTTCCATAACAATCCCGGTAACTTTGCAATAAAGTGCAAAATTAGCAAATTTTATGCAATCTTTTACCGAAGGGTTGTTTTTACAGGCTTGTTAATCAATGCAAAACGGTTACAGAGATGCCTTAAAACTATATTTGTATATGTTTCTATTATTTGAAATTCAATGATTTAAAGAAGAAATGCGGGAATTTTTAACAAACATTGCAACTCAAAAAATATTTTACCATAAGCGCAATCGTTTGCAATACTGGAATCGGCTTATTTATAATCAATCTAAGTTAAATATCTGAAAATGACCATATAAGACCTGGAAAATAATCTAAAAAATCGGTTTCAATTTATTTTATGCATACTAAATAATTATAAATTTGCCGCGCCGGAAGCCTAGTTTTTCCGTTTTATTTCCAACGCTACTCCATTAACTACAAAATTAATTCTTTAATACCCAAAGCGATGCATAGAATTGATAGCCACCCCATCCTGGAAATTAATCCTACAGAAAAAGTCAAATTTAAATTTGAAGGCAAAGAGATTACCGGTGATAAGGGTTTTACGATAGCTGCTGCATTACATCAGGCCGGTTATCCGGTTCACAGCCATAGTTTGCGCAACCGTGAACGTAGCCTGGAATGTGGTATTGGTAAATGCGGAGCCTGCGAAATGCTGGTTGACGGACAGATTAAACGAATCTGTATTACCACGGTTGATGATGTCAAAGAAGTGAACGAGATTCCCCATGATTTTGCTCCATCATTAATTGAGCCTGATAAGAAAACTCCGACTAAAGTTTACAGAACGGTTGTTGCTATTATTGGAGCTGGACCGGCTGGATTGGCAGCCCGCGAAGAGCTGAACAGACATGGGGTTGATAATATCGTAATAGATAACAACGACCGGATTGGCGGGCAGTTCCTTATGCAGACCCATCAATTTTTCTTTTTTGAAAAAGAGAAAAAATTCGGCGGCATGCGTGGTTTTGATATTGCCCAAACCCTTGCAGGTGAAGATCACACAGGTATTTTTCTCAATTCGACTGTTTGGGATTTGCTCGAAGGCAAACGCATCGCGGTAAAAAATGTGAAAACTGACGAGATTTATTATGTTGATGCAGAATACCTTGTAATCGCCACCGGCGCTGTACCGTTTATGCCAGCGTTTGAAAACGACGATCTCCCCGGTGTTTATACGGCAGCAGTAATTCAGAAAATGATGAATACTGAGTTAACACTTCTTGGTAAAAATGTGCTGACCGTTGGGGCCGGGAATATTGGTTACCTTACCTCTTATCAGTTGATGCAGGCCGGGGCCAATGTAAAAGCTATTGTAGAAGCCCAGTCATTTGAAGGTGGTTTTCCGGTTCAGGCCAACAGGGTGCGCCGCCTTGGAATTCCGGTTATCCTTTCTCATATTCTGCTCAAAGCTATTCCGAATGAAAACCACGATGGTATTATCGGCGCTGTAGTTGCTGAATGCAAGGATTTTCAACCCATTCCGGGAACGGAAAAGGTAATAGAAGGGATAGATGCAATTAATATCTGCACTGGCCTTGTCCCCGACGACCAGTTGCTGATTAAAGGCAATGAAGTTTTCGGCCGTGCCTGTTTTGGAGCCGGAGACGCTATTCGTATTGGCGAAGGTACCAGTGCCGTTCTTCGAGGAAAGCAGGTGGCTTTTGAAATAATGAATGAAATTGGCACCCGATTCAGCTATGATGAATTTTTGAATATTTCAAAGGAATACATTGATTCACAGCAACATCCTGTTAAAGTTATTGAAAGGGCAGCAGAGCCGACAACCGAACGCATGGGAGGCAAACCTTTCGTTCAGATTGACTGTTTGTATGGTTTTGCCTGTAACCCCTGCGAATTTGCTTGTCCTCATGGTGCTATCACCAAAACTTCGACGAGCACCGTACCGCAAATTGATTTTGACAAGTGTATCGGTTGCATGGATTGCGTTTACCAATGCCCGGGCCTGGCTATTTTTGGATATCATACCGGTAAAGACTGGCTTTTCCTGCCAATAGAATATCAGGCTGAGGAGAAATCAGAAGTATTTCTGGTTGACAATAACGGGAATAAACTTGGCGAAGGGATTCTTGAAAAAATCCTTAAAAAGCCAAATAAAACGAATATCGCCAGGGTTAAGGCGTCCAATATTCATGGTAGCGATTTGATTAAGGTGCGCGGATTTATTGTAAAGGAGAACTTTCCGGAAGCACTGAAAATGACCCCGGTTGATTATAAGAAAGATGCTGAAATGTACGTTTGCCACTGCGATGATGTTACCCTTGGCGAAGTGCTTGATACCATAGGTGATCGTAAGTTTATTTCTGTTGATGAAGTAAAACATACAACCAGGCTTGGTATGGGCGCTTGTCGCGGCAAGCGCTGCATTCCCCGGTTAAAGCAAACCCTTCGTAAGCACGATATTTCAATTGTTGGTGATGCAACACCACGTGGGCCACTCTCTAATCAATTGTCAATGGGCGAACTTTACCCCCGCGATGTTCATGAAGAGGTATATATCAGCAATGGCAGTAAACCTAAAGTTGTTGAAGTAAAATCACTGGTTGCCGGGGGTGGAATTGGAGGTTCGGCCCTGTTCCGTTATCTCGCCGAAGCAGGTGAGCAGCCAGTGCTGGTAAACTCAGGTCGTGGCGCGTCGTGGCGGAATATTGCCGGTGGTCGTCCGGCCTTCAGTTTGCCTGAAATTGCTGATATCGCCAGGCACAACCTCGAAATATTCAAAGACCTTCAGCGGGTACACGATATTAACTTCAGGCAGATCAACTATGTAACATTTGCCCACGATGAAGCCATGTATAAGGCGCTTGAGGAATCCCGGTCGTGGTCTGATGCCTATATGGTTGAACCGAAGGATTATGCGAAGGAGATTTCGTCATACATTAACCCGAACCTGAACAATTACCTGGGTGCACTGGTTACCCGCGATTGCTGGCAGGCAACGCCCGGGCGTGTAATTGATCTTATTCGTCGGCTTGGCATTAAGCATGGCGGATCGATAAAGGAGGACTGCAAGCTGATTGATGTAAGGCGCGATGGAACCTTATATCGGGTGCTGGTGCAGGATCACGATAAGCAATATATTGAATATCAGACCGAAGTTTTTATCAATGCCCTGGGACCCGACGCAGGCAAGTATGCCGGAATGCTTGGACTAGAAACCGGAATGTATCCGGTTAAACATCAGGCATTTATTAGCCGTCGCTTACCTATGATGGGTCTGAATGGCAGGCCGCTCGATATGATTATTGACAGACGTAAATACAAGGGTTTTGTTGCGGTTTATGGTCAACAATTAGCCGAAACAGGGCAAATTATTGGCTGTGCATCGCCAGCGGTTGATCCTATGGAAACTGACAAAAACCTGAAGATAAATTCGCAGCAATTCCTCGAAATTGCTTCGGAAGTATTTGTAAACTGGTTCCCGAAACTTTCTTCTGTTGGTTTTCAGGCAGTTTGGGCCGGGTATTATGTTGAACCACGGATGATTATTGATCCTGACCTGGGGCTGTTTATCGGCTTGCGCGGACAGGGCTTTATGCTGGGGCAGTATCTTGCCAAAATGTATGTTGATAGCCTTTTGGGTAAGCCTGTACCTTCCTATTTTGAAAGGTTAAAACTCAGTGGCGATGGTTTGCCTGAAAAAGCATTCAAATAAAGATAGCTCATAATTGCAGGCAATCATTATTATGGGACGTTGCCCTAAAGTGGTTCAGGATTTTTGAGGCATTTGATTGCAGATGTGAAAGATAGCGAAGAACAAATATTTGTTATTCACAATATTAATTTCTACTTTTGCACCCCTTAAACCTGAAACAACTAAAACCTTGGATTACCTAAAGCAATTTGTAATCCCATACGTTGGATTAAGTGCCGGTAGTCATCAGTTTGACTTCATAATTGATGATAAGTTCTTTGCATCGTTTGAGTATTCAGAAATCAAAACAGCAAATGTTCAGGTAAAGCTCAATCTGAAAAAAACCGAACGGATGCTGATCCTTAACTTCAGCATGTCGGGTACAATAAGAACAGCCTGTGACCGCTGCCTCGATGAATTCGACTATCCGGTTGAAGGCAGGGAAGAGTACTTTATCAAATTTGGGTCAGCGCATTTTGAAGAAGATGATAATGTGCTGGTAATTGCTGAAAATGAAACCCATATTGATATTGCACAATTGGTTTTTGATTACGTAAACCTGTTATTGCCATTCAAGGTGGTTCACCCTGATGATGAAAATGGCAACAGCCAGTGTGATCCGGAAGTACTCAAACAGATTGAACAACATAAAGTGCACGACGAAATTGATAACAGATGGGATAAATTGAAAGATCTCACTATTGAATAAGTGTTAAACAATTAAAATAATCAGAAATGCCACATCCAAAACATAGGTTTTCAAAAACCAGGACAGCTAAAAGAAGGACTCATTACAAAGCAGTGGCTCCTACGATCAGTATTTGTTCAAACTGCGGTAATTCAGTTCTTTACCACAGGGTTTGCAACGAGTGCGGCTATTACAAAGGCAAACTTGCTATAGAAAAAGCAACAACAGCTTAAGCGATAGCGTTTTGCAAATACGCTTTTTTAACCTAAAAACAGTCAGATGAAAGTCGGACTTGATGTTATGGGTGGTGACTTTGCCCCCGGCGCTACCATTGCCGGAGCTTTGCTTGCCCAAAAGGAACTTCCGCCGACTGATCGTATAGTGCTGATTGGTGATGAGGAAATAATCCTTTCTGAATTAGCCAGGCATAATGCTGATCCGGGTGATTTTACCATTGTTCATGCCCACGAAGTTATTGGAATGGGAGAACATCCCACCCACGCCATTATTCGAAAACCCAACTCAAGTATCAGCATTGGTTTCAAACAACTTAAGCATAAAGGCATTGATGCTTTTGCAAGTGCAGGCAGTAGCGGCGCTATGCTCGTTGGTGCCATTTACAGCGTAAATAATATTCAAGGAGTTATCAGGCCATGTACTTCTGCAGTTTTGCCCCAGGAAAATGGTGGACTCAGCCTGCTGCTCGATATAGGAACCAACCCCGATGCTAAGCCAGATGTAATGTACCAGTTTGGGTTACTTGGTTCTATTACCGCTAAAAGCGTTTACAAGATAGACAATCCAAGGGTTGGTCTGTTAAATATCGGGCACGAAGAGGGAAAGGGAAATCTTCTTTCACAAGCCTCCTTTCAGTTAATGAAAGATTCTAAGGATTTCAATTTTATTGGAAATATTGAAAGCCGCGATCTGTTGCGTAACAAAGCCGATGTTATTGTTTGCGATGGTTTTACCGGAAATATCGTTCTGAAAAATATCGAAGGGATGTTTAGAATGATGATGAAACGGGGTCTTGTTGACGATTATTTTGCCCGATTTAACTACGAAAATTATGGCGGAACCCCGGTACTGGGAATTAATTCCACTGTTATTGTAGGCCATGGCATTTCAAACGATATCGCCATTAAAAATATGCTTTTACTGGCCCGTGATGTTCACCAGGCCAGGCTATCTCAAAAAATCAAGCGCGCACTTGCACGCGTTGCTGTTGTTGTTAGAGATTAATCCATTTTTTCACAGATATAACTGATGACAAAATTAAAAGCTGCAATTACCGGTGTAGGCGGATATGTTCCCGAATACATCCTTACCAATGAAGAATTAAGCCGGATGGTTGATACCAC
>DINP01000015.1:33279-65406 GCA_002426025.1 Bacteroidales bacterium UBA5537
AAAATGTCGTCAATTGTTGATTATACCGATCGTACCACCTGCCCTATTTTTGGCGATGCCGCTGCGGCTGTGCTGGTAGAACCCACCACTGAAGATGTTGGTGTAATTGACACCATTCTGCAAAGCGATGGCGTTGGACGGGTTCATCTTCACCAAAAAGCCGGTGGTTCAGCAAAACCACCCTCACACCAGACCATTGATGCACGCGAGCATTATGTATACCAGGAAGGCCAGGCTGTTTTCAAATGGGCTGTTTCAAAAATGGCCGATGTTTCCGTTGAAATGATGGACAGGCACGGAATTACTTCTGATTCACTGACATGGCTTGTTCCGCACCAGGCAAATATGAGGATAATTGATGCCACCGCCAACCGTATGGGCCTCCGTAGAGAGCAGGTAATGATTAATATACAGCGCTACGGCAACACAACCTCGGCTACATTGCCATTATGCTTGTGGGAATGGGAAAAGCAGTTGCGCAAAGGCGATAATCTTATCCTGGCTGCTTTTGGTGCGGGTTTTACCTGGGGCGCACTTTACCTAAAGTGGGCTTACGATGGCGACAAAGTCTGAACCGTATAAATCGTATTTTTATAGCCTGTAAACCGCTTGCAGGCTTTTTTTATGCCAATTACATTTATTAAAGGATAATAGAAAAACATGAGTAGTCACATCATTCATTTCGAAAACAAGCAGCTTGAATTCAAAGCATTGTCCCGGNNGGCAATAAGCTGGTTCAGCATATTCTGGATGAAGTAAAATCAATTGGCAAACCCATCTATCTTCATGCCCAGGAAGTAGTGATTCCATTTTACGAAAAGCTTGGTTTCAATGTCTATGGCGATGTTTTTATTGAAGCAGATATCAGGCATTTTCTGATGAAGTATGGAAATCCTGTTTAACGAAGTGGTTTCTCTCTCCATTTCCCCTCTTCAAACACATTTATTGCGCTGATTCCACAACTTTTCATCACCGCTTTGGCTTCCGCGAAATACATACTTATTTCCTTGGGCTGATGGGCATCGCTGCTCAAGGTTAATGGAACATTCCGTTCGTTTAACCGGTTTAGAATATACTCACCAGGGAAAAAGCTTTTGCTACGGCTTTTATACACGCCTCGGGTGTTTACTTCAACTATTACGCCCTTCTCTTTAATTAGGAGTATGGTTTCGTTTACCAGATTGGTGTACCAGGGCTCATCTTCATTAAACCAACGCCCCTGATTGTGCATCTTGATCTTATCGAGGTGGCCGATCACATCGAACTGCTCTTCCTCAAGCATTTGGTTAATCTGATGCCAGTAGGCAGTTACCCCTTTGCGGATATCGCCACCAAACAACTTATTCAGGCCATTGTCATAGGTTTCTCTTTTTGGCCCGTCAATAAACCACAATTCATTATCACCGTTCTTCACCAGATGCACGCTACCAATCATATAATCAAGCCCGAGCGCGGTTTTTTGCGTGTTGAACCCGGCACTTATCCCCGGAATATAATCGGCTTCCAGAGCAAGTAGTATCTGTAAGCGGTCTTTGTACAATTCACGAAGTCGTTTAATTTCCTCCACATAGGCAGTTTCAGTACCCGGCTGCAGTGCAAAGGTATTTTCAAAGGGAAGCACTGAATGTTCCGAAAACCCAAGCGCAGTAAATCCCTGCCTTATGGCTTCTTCTATATATTCAACCGGCTCAGCCGAGCCATCAGAAAANNCTCCGCTTGTGTCTGAAACAACTTATGCTTTGCATCAACCACAAGGTACAGCTTATCGCCCCGCCTTAAGGTTTCGGTTACCTGAACAGAGCAGTTCTCGCCTTTAACGGCTTTTTCAACGGGTTTGAGGTCAACCCTTAGTTCTTCAAGTTTGGCTTCGTAAGCGCCCGTTGTGGGCCCGATTACGAGGATATTATCGCCAATGTTCAGCGCATGGGTCTCAATTTTGATTTCAGCAACATTCAGTTTATTGAAAAAATTTACAACCTTACCCACATACACTTTTTTCTGTGTTGCCTGTGAACCGTAGCGTTCCGACCATTCACCGGTTTTCTCTCCCAGATAATAACCGCCCCAGAACCCACGATTATAAACTTTGTTTAGTTCTGCTGTCCAGTTTTCTACTTTTTCCTTCGAAAATTGCTTGTTTTGCCAGGCCTCAACTGCATCGTGATAGGTACGGGTGACCGTTTTCACATACTCTGCAGAGCGGCCACGGCCTTCAATCTTCAGCACAGTAACTCCGGCATCGAGCAGGCGGTCGAGTATTGGAATGGTCATCAGGTCTTTGGGCGACATAATGTATTTGTTCTCAATCTCCAGTTCAACCTGATTGTCCATATCCTTCACCTGGTAAGCTCTGCGGCAGGGTTGCTGGCAGGCGCCACGGTTGGCCGAGGCATTAAAGTTGTCGAGGCTGATGTAGCATTTCCCGGAAACGGCCATACACAACGCACCATGTACAAATACTTCAATCTGAACCATGTTTCCCGAAGGCCCGGTAATATTTTGCTCACGGATAGCACGGGTTATTGCTTCCATCTGGCCAATATTCAGTTCGCGTGCGAGCACCATCACATCTGCATAGCGGGCATAAAAGCGGATGGCTTCAATGTTGGTAATATTGCATTGGGTCGAGATGTGTATTTCAACCTCTTGTGCTTTGGCGTATTCCATTACCGAAAGATCGGAAGCAATGATGGCAGTTACCCCGCTTTCTTTGGCCAGATCAACCATTTCACGCATGACAGGAAGTTCCTCGTCGTAAATTATGGTATTGAGCGTAAGATAGGATTTTACGTTGTTTTCGTGGCAGATTCGTGCAATCTCCCGAATGTCTTCGGGCGAAAAATTACTTGAAGAGCGGGCGCGCATATTCAACTGCCCCGCCCCGAAATATACCGAGCCGGCTCCACCCTGTATGGCTGCCATCAGCGATTCAAAGGAACCGGCCGGAGACATGATTTCAATTTCAGGCATTTGTAGATTTTTGTGCAAAGATAGCAGTTTTTGCTGTCTCAATAGAATGAATCTAAATTGGTGAAGCAGAAGGAACAGTGGGTTTCCGTTAGAATAAATACTTCTGAAAGTCAGACAATCTGAGCTTATATTTTTATAAGTTTGTGTAAAATACTTACATACTTCTTAATCGCTTTGATTTTACTTTAAGATTCAATTGCCCCGTTCTTTAAATTGTGATTTGTGTTATAGAATTTGTCCTTTGGATTGTTCGTTTTTCCCGTATCCGCCAAAAGAAACAGTCTATTTGCATGGATTTACAATGTTAAAACAGTCTCATATCTATAAAAAATTAACAGATTAATATGAACCGATCAGAATTCCTGAAAAACATAATTGGCTTGTTTGGTGTGGCTGTGTTGCCACCGATGGCATTTAAAAATTATCAAAAAATCTATCTTTTACAATGTTTTGTGAGGGGATTTCAGTTCAACGATGGGCCACAACTGCTTGATGTAATGAAAGAAGGCAGTTTGCTCGATTTGGTACGCGAACCCGATAATCCCTATGATGCCTGCGCTATTGCTCTCTATTTTAACCAAAGGAAAATTGGGTTTATTCCGGCCGAGTCGAACGAAATTTTAAGTCGTTTGCTCGATGCGGAAGTTGTAACCCTGCTCGCCGAAATCACCCATCTTAAAAAAGAAGCTGCTACCTGGGAGAATGTTCATATTGCTGTCAGCGCTTTGAAAGAAACCGACCGACCCTTACCCGAATTTGCAGCTTACCTCACCCTGCTCGAATCGCCTGAGTATCATACCATCAAATATCCCGATAATCAGATTAGCCGTGTCGCTACGCAGGGCAAAAACATTCTTTCGGGTGAAGAATTTTACAAGGAGCTTATCGAAAGCAGCGATAATGATGAGATTTATGATATTATCCATGAGGGTTTCACGAGCCCGGCGAAAATGGAAGAGGCATTGGACCAGTCGCTGATACTGATTGATAGAAATAAACTACCTGCCGATCTTATTATGGATGAAGTAATTGAAGCCATTGAAGAGGGGGTAATCCAACTGGAAAATACCTTTAATGAGAGTGGATACGTGGTTGCCCAGGTTGAACGCCTGGCACAGCTTGGCGACAGGATTGAACGGTTCGAGAAAGTATTGGATAAAACAGGTCGCAGGTTTTTTGAAGTAGTGTTTAAGAAATAAGATGCAAAAATAATCTCGTATGATCTGATTTGGACGATTGTTGATCTTATTCATTATCACTTGCAAACCATTCGGCAAATGAAGTAACCGTTTCGCGCAGTTTGAGGCTGTGGAGTTTTACATTTTCAGGAAGTTCCTGCTTAAGCCGGGCCGCAAAATCAATCAGCATATTTTCGCTTGTTGGCTGATAATCAACCAGGATCAGCCGTCCGACAAATTCGCCCATTTCGTTAATCTGATCGGGGGCTGTGGCTTTATGCAAAACCAGGGCATGATCAAACTCTTCAACAATCTGTTTTCTGACAATCAGTTTCAACTGCCCGAAATCCATCACCATCCCGAAAAACGGTGAATTGCTGTCTGCTATGGGTTCACCCGAAATGGTGACAAAGAGCTCGTACGAATGTCCGTGAATATGCCTGCAGGGGCCCTCGTATCCAGCGAGGGCGTGGGCCATTTCAAATTTGAACTCTTTGGTCAGTCTGATCTTCGACATGCCGCTTATTTTACCATACGGGCAAATGCCGGGTATTTGCCTGATTCACTTATTGATACAAAATAGAAACCTTTTTTCAGCGCTTGTGTATTTACCCTGATTTCATCTGTTGTGAAGGTAATATCTGAGGTGTAAGTCCGGCCAGTTATATCTGTTAAGGTAACAACCAGCTTATCGTTGTTGTAATAACCCGAGTGGTCAATTATACAAAAATCGGTTGCCGGAACGGGATATACAGAAATATCGGTATTATACACATACTGCACCGAAGCCGTTGAACCACCCCATATTTGAGCAACATACTCGGGATGATCAATAAACGGGTTGCGGTTATTCTGAATCTGGTAAACAGCATTGTTGCGATCAATCTCTTTATTGCTCACAGGATCGCTCAAATGCCATTCTTTCATCATGGCAAGGGCCCAGGGCTTTAACTGCGAACCGGTAACCATCGGGCTGCCGGGCCAGCCACTGTCTTCGTTGTAATACCGGGTTGACATATAGAAGTATGTTCTGGCAAGGTCGCCTTTGTATTCATCAATGGGTTCGAAAACCGTTCCTGAGTATCCCGGATAATTGCAGAGTCCAAGTTTACTGCCATTCTGCGATGTCCATACCGGTGATGGAACTGTACCATACGGGAAATTATTGCGTTTGCCATTTACATAGCCATCGGTGGGATACAGGTGAAACAGATCCGAATACATCGGGCTCATATCGTTGAACCAGCTTTTTGGCCATGAATGTTCGCGGTTGTAGCAATCGCCTTCGCCACCATAATTTCCGCACTGATCGCCTGCTGTGAAGTTATAGACATAAGGAGGAGTTCCGCCGGGAACATCAGAATACATATCCCAGACTGTTCCGTTGGCTTTGCGGTCAGTTGATTGAAAATGGGTGTGCAGAGAACTGTAACTCTGAACATTATGATTATCAATAATATCGTGTAGCGCTGCCTGTAGTGCGGTGCCGTTCAATCCCGAAGCGGAAGTATAATATCCNNAATTGCCACAATTACAACTCCTGAAACAAGCCTGGTATATTTTATCCGTGGTTTGTATCCTTTATATTTTCCGGCTTTTATTCCGGCATAGGTTAACAAAGCAGTAACAATCAAAACAATAATCAGCGGTGTAACAATTGAAACACCGGCTAATCCCAGCGCGATTCCAGCAAAAAAAGTGTTTGCACTTCCGGCAACCGCCAGCAGAACCATCGTCTTATGGTTATCAATCAGAATAACTTTTTCTTCAGGGTTGAAGTTAACCGATTCGACCCCAAGTTTTATCCCGACAATTGATAACAGAAATAAGCCAGTCAGAGAACTAAAATCGGGGAAAAGCGCGGCAGCATAAAATCCGGCACCCAGCCCAACTGCCATAAAAACAGTTCGTGCAGAAGAAAAGGCCAAGGGCAATTTTGCATCAAGTTTTACAGCCAGTTTATTGTGCAGCGCACTGGAAAACCAGGCGATTGTAAAACTATCGGCAATCACAGCCAATGTAAGAATACCTATTTCAGTCTGTAACAAAAATCTCAGTTTTTCAGGCTGCAAAAGTAATTAAATTCTTCACGTAATTAATAGTTTAAGATATTCATAAACAGCAGGGAAACAGGTCTGTTTAAAACCAAAGTCTAATTTAAACGTCCTTTAACAATGGAATAAGTAATTTTGCAAATCAAATCAGTTTTGACCTATGAGAAGAACAAAAATTGTAGCTACCCTGGGGCCAGCTTCTTCATCCGAAAAAGTACTCCGAAACCTGATGCTTGCCGGAGTAAATGTTTTCAGGCTTAATTTCTCTCATGGATCGCATGAGATTCATGCACAATCGGTTGCCATTATTGATAAACTGAATGCTGAACTTGGATTTGGGGTGGCAACCCTCGCTGATTTGTCGGGGCCAAAAATCAGGACTGGCATGGTTGAAGGAGAAAGCATGTTATTAAATACCGGCGAAGAGTTGCTCATCACTTCACGTGATATTGTTTGCCGAAAGAACATTATCAGTGTAAACTATGAGAATTTTGCTGCAGATGTTCAGCCAGGTGAAGATGTGCTGCTTGATGATGGCAAATTGTTGCTGAGGGTTACTTCGACAAACGGACTTGATGAAGTGATGGCTAAAGTTATTCAGGGCGGTTTGTTGCGTTCGCGCAAGGGTGTTAACCTGCCTAAAACCAAGCTAAGGCTTCCAAGCCTTTCTGAAAAGGATTTGAATGACCTTGAGTTTATCGCAACCCTTAATATTCAGTGGGTTGCTCTTTCTTTTGTCAGGACGGCAAAGGATATTAAAGATTTGCGGCAAAAGCTGAATTTGCTCTGCAATGGCAAACCCCCGCGGATTATTGCTAAAATAGAGAAACCAGAAGCAGTTGAGAATGCGGCAGAAATTATTGCCGTATCCGATGCGATTATGGTTGCCCGCGGTGATCTCGGTGTTGAAATACCTCAGGAACAAGTGCCGGTGGTTCAGAAGAAGCTGGCAGGAATGTGTATTGCCGCGGCTAAGCCGGTAATTATCGCTACGCAAATGATGGAAGGAATGATCAGCAGCATGAGGCCAACCCGCGCTGAGGTGAGCGATGTTGCCAACTCGGTACTCGACAGGGCCGATGCATTAATGCTGAGTGGCGAAACATCAGTAGGAAGTTATCCGATTGAAACCGTTGAAACCATGAGCCGGATCATTACCGATGTAGAATCTTATGGTGTTTATCAGCCCATCACAGAATCGGCAGTTTCCTCTCCAGAGCGAAGGATTTCCGATTCAATAATTATGGCCGCCTGCGATCTGGCTCAAAAAGTTAGTGCCCATGCCCTCATTGCCATGACCAATACCGGCTATTCAGCTTTTAAATTGGCCAGTCACCGCACAGGTTCGGGCATTTTTATTTTCTCAAACAACCGGCAACTGATCAGTGCTTTGAATCTTGTGTGGGGTGTTCAGGCTATCTATTTCGAGAAGTTTAAAAGTACCGATGATGCCATGCTTGAGATGAGAAAGGTATTGGTGGCTCGTGGTTTTATTAATTCAGGAAACCACATTATCTATGTTTCAAGTATTCCTATCGGGAAACCGGGGAAAACAAATATGTTGAAACTGAGCGTGGTCTAACTATTTAACAGCACATGCAATTGAAGCAACGCTGATTCGAATGCCGGGAACCTGCAATAATGTATGCCCGGCAGCTTCGAGCGTTGATCCGGTGGTTATAACATCATCAACCAGCAAAACATGTTTCCCGGCATGTTTACCTATGTCTTCTATTTTGAATATCTCCTTCACATTTTCCCAACGGCTGAAACGTGATTTTTTGGTTTGCGTTTCGGATGCAAAAGCTCTTATCAGGGTTGTGGTGTCGAGTGGTATTTTCATTGATTCGGCTATGCCTTTGGCAAACCACTCAGCCTGGTTGTATCCCCTTTTGGCCTGTTTCCGCGGATGCAATGGGACAGGAAGCACCGAGGTTACAGGGCTGAATAAAGGTGATTTTATCAATTCCTGTCCATATAAGTGCCCTATATAGGAACCAATTTCCTTGTAGCCTTTGTATTTAAACTGGTGTACCAGGTGTTGTACTTTGCTTCCTTTTGTGAAGTAATAGAACGAAGCCGCTGACTGAAAATTAATTTTGCCCCAGAATTGCCTTGCCACAGGATTGTCCTCCTGAAAATGGAAATTGGTCTTTGGCAGTTTGTAAATGCACGAGAAGCAAAGGACTTCCTCTTTCCTAAAAAGGACATTACCACAGGCAAGGCAAACCCTTGGATAAAAAAGAGAAATAACATCTCCTGCAATTTGCTTCAGCATACATTGGATTCTTGATAGTTAAAGGTAATAAGAATCAGAATCACAAAATCATTTTACAAAAAAAAAGCTACCGGTGAGGGTAGCTTTTTTTAAGAGGTATATTCAGATTAGAAGAACTTCAGGCGGTTATCTTCAATATCTGCATTGCGTTTAAGTGCTGCTGCAGGTTCGCGCTGTGTTCTGGTAATAAATGCATTTTTAATCATCCGTTTTTCAGATGTCAGATCGTCTTTTGGCGGAGCAGGTGTAATCTGATCAGCAACAATAATAAATACAGCCTGGTTGCCTTTAACAGGCTTCGACATCTGACCCTGTTTCAGGGTAAATAAGGTGCCGATTACTTCATCTTCTTTACCATAACCCGGAAGATTTGAACTGGCAAAAGAAACTGTGTTGGTATCTGCCCTCATGCCAAGTGAGCGGTATCCCAAATCAATATCTTTCAGAGATTTTATGTTTTTATTGATCTCAGCTATCAGCGTTTCGGCTTTTTTATCACGTTTAACGAGCGGTTCAATGGTTTCTTTTAACTGCTCGAGTGTTGGAGTGCCTTTTTCGCGAATTTCCTTCAGTACGGCAACCATATAACGACCTTCGAGATCAAATACCGTTGAAATATCACCTTTTTCAGTATCCTCGTTGAAGGCCCACATTACCACCTGCCTGGCCGATGTAAGACCCGGAAGTGAATTTTGCTCAGCATTAACGCGTTCGGCAAGACGTTTGGTCAATTTCTTCTCGTCAATCAGTTTATTGAAACCCTCCATGTTTTTTGCTTCAAGTGCAAACTGGCTGGCCTGGGTATAAACATCCTGCATGGTTTTTGAACTAGGCTCGATCATACGTTTTACAAAAGCAACCCTAACCTTTTTGGTTGGGGTTGTTTTGCCGGTAATTTTTATTACATGGAAACCAAACTGTGTTTCAACTACCAGCAGGTCGCCAATTTTACCATTCAAAACAGCAGTGTTAAATGCAGGAACCATTGCACCATCTGCAAACCAGTTCAGATCGCCTTTTGATTTGGCAGCAGTAGCATCGTCGTTGATCGTGCCTGCCAGTTCATCAAACTTCGAAGGATTTGATTTTACCACGCTTAGAATGCTATCGGCTTTGGCTTTGGCCTGTTCTTTTGTAAGTTTTGTGTCGGGGTTCACATTGGTACCCTTATAGGATATAAGAATATGGCTTGCTTTCAGAGAGTCTGGACGAGTTTGAACATTGACCAGTCGTGCCATCTGGAACATATTATTCTCGATAAAAGGTCCGAAACAGGTGCCGATTTCAGAATTAAACATCAGGCTGTCGAGTTGGTAGGGAAGTCCGCCTTTTTTAATCCATGTGCTGTCGTAGCGTTCGTCCGAAGTTGAATTAACAAAACCCGGAACATTCTCAACCGATACAAATTCTGAATAAAGTTTCTGTACTTCACGGTTTATCTTATCGCGGTCTTCATCTGAAGGAAGCACCTCAAAAGTAACATATTCAAGATCCCTTGAAGCTTCCTGCTGATACCTGAATTTATTTTCAGTATAATATTTTTCAAAATCAGCATCGGTAACTTTAACTGCGCTATCGGCAATGCTTGAGTAGGGGGCTCCATAGTATCGTGCTTTAATCTGGGTGTTGCGGGCTTCATAATCGCGTTTGGCAAATGCCATGGGAACGTAAAACCCCTTACCAATCAGGTTGCGGTATTTCGTGCTGAGGCGATCTTCCTTGATTGCTTTTTCAATCTGCAGATAACGATCCTTCATTTGTGGATCAACATTGTCGAGATTCTTAAGAAAATTGACCACGCTTGCGGGGTCAAACTGACCTGACTGTGGATCGCGGAAACTTTGCACAATGTAACTATGTGGGTTTTTACCCCTGATCTGGTCATCCAGTTCTTCGGTGGTAACAGTTAACCCAAGTTTTGAAACTTCTTCCTGCAGTAAGGTTTCGTTTACAACCTGTTCCCAGGTTTGCTGCCTTATCTGAAACTGCTCTTCAGCTGTCAGGTTTTCCTTTTGGGTATTAAGTTTCTGGGCTTCCATGTTGTCTTCAACGCGCTGGTTAAAATCTGTGGCCAGAATTTTCTCGCCGTTGATTTCTGCCAGGTTATTCATACCCTTGCGCGATCCGCCTTTGTTTGACAATAAGTCTCCAAGTACAAAGGCAGCAAGCGCTATACCAATGATGATGACAAGAAGTCCTGAACGTTTACGAATATCTCCGATTAATGCCATTTTAGTAAATTTTTATAAGAGGGTGCAAATTTACAATAAAACTGATAGTATAAAAATAAAATTGGGCTGTTGCAGCCTTTTTTAGTCAGGATTCTGCAAATACTATTGTTCCGTTTACCTTTTAACTCAATTAATTAGCTTTTCAACCGGGATTTAGACGCAGCAAAACCTGTTCAATGCGGGTGTCGGTTGCCTGAACGATGGTAAACAGGAACCCATCAATCAGAAATTCATCTTTTATTGCTGGAATACTTTCGTGATGATGAATGATATATCCGGCAAGGGTTTCATAATCGTCCGACTCGGCCAGTCCAAAATTATACTTTTGATTCAGATAGTCTATTTCGTGTCGGCCCGAAAGCAGGTATTCGTTTTCGTCAATGCGGGTTTCAATCAGCTCTTCAACATCAAACTCGTCTTCAATCTCACCGAAAATCTCTTCAATCACATCTTCAATGGTAAGCATACCCGCTGTTCCGCCAAACTCATCAACCACCAGTGCCACGCTTTTCCGTTCGGTAATAAACTGGTTGAGCAGTTTATTGGCCGGCATCGTCTCGGGAACGATCATCACAGGTTTAATTATCTCACTGACCTTTAGGGGTTTCCTGAAAAGGTCATACAGGTGAACATACCCAATAATATTATCAATTGAATCCTGGTAAACCGGAATTTTTGAATGACCTGTTTCAATAAAATAGCCGGTCAGCGTGTCAATGCTTTCAGTGGAATTGATGGCCGCTATCTCGTTTCGGGGCACCATACATTCGCGCAATTTAATATTGCTGAGGTCCCTCACATTCTGAAACATCTGTATCTCCTGAAAATCTTCGTGATCAGTTGGTTGTAACCCTGCAGATTCCTTCAGATAGTGATCGAGGTCAACTGCGCTGAAAGCATAATCGGGCTGTAAAATCCTGATGCGGAATATCAATCGCAGAATCATTTCCGACAAACCGATAAAAAGCAACACAATAGGAAAGATCAGCACATAAACGATATAGGCAGGAATGGCGAAAAACTCAAGAATTTTATTGGGGTTAATCCTGAAAAGTACTTTTGGAAGGAACTCGGCAAAAACAAGGATAAGCAGGGTTGATAAAATGGTTTGCAGAATAAGCAACAAAGCCTCAGAGCCAGGGCCCGAAGGAAGAATGCTGATTAAAGGGTCGTTCAGTATTCGCGCTGAATAGATGCCATACATAACCAGGGCAATGTTATTGCCCAAAAGCAGGGCTCCGATAAAACGCGATTGTTTCCTGACAAAGAGGGATAGAATACGTGCTTTAAACTCATCCTTGTTTTTATCTACCTCAATTTTTAATTTATTGGAAGATACAAAGGCAATTTCCAGTCCCGAAAACAGAGCCGAGAAAATTAGGGTGAGAATAAGTGGGATTAATAAATCCATTTGTGGTATTGGAATAAACTACAAAGGTAAGCAACAGAAATGAATACCAAAATACTATTGATTTTCATTGACATACATTTCGCCTTTTGGTTTCTTTATCGTCCAGCGCTCGAATTTCTCGTCCGACTCCATCCCTTCGCCATAGATAATCTTATCGGGTGTGGTAATGGTTACAAATTTGTCGGAATAAACTTTTTTCAAATTTTTATCCCAGATGAGCTGTTCGGTATTCAGTTTCTCATTTTTCAGGTAGTTGATTACCACTACATTGGTTTTTGCTTCCATAATGCGCCGGCCTTCATCATCGAGGCCATATTCCGCGGTAATTTCTGTCCTTATTTTATCGGGCTGTAGCGAATCGTAAAAAACTACCATAAATCCTTCGGGGAAAATAGTTTTTGCGCTATTTCCTGGCATTTCGTAACGGTTTAACAATGGAGCGGTAAGCCGGTATTTTATCATGCCGGCTTCGCTTTCGGCGATGGCAACATTGCGGGCATACATGCCGGGTGTTGTATCGGTTTCGTTAAGCCGGTTTACTTCATTAATATCGTTGTTACAACTGAAAAGCGCTGCCATAAAAACTATGGCAACGCTTTTAGCTAAAATACCTGAAAATAAAATTCTGGTCTGGTTCTTCACCCTTGTAAAAGTACTTATTTGCTTCCCCTGATGGTGGTGGTTTCATTAATCCAGCATCCAACAGTGTAAGAGTTTCCTTCAATAAGATCGCGGAAGAAAAGATCGCCCGAAGCCGGGTAATGTTTTGCATACTGTGCGATTTTTGAGTTGGCTTCTGCTTCAACCGATGAATCAACACTGCGGGCTTTCTGATATTTATCAATTGCAGCCCAGAAAACGGTTTTTCCTCCCAAATCATCGTCGGCACACATGGATGAACTTGCCGCGTAAAGGTCGCCAATCAATATGTATGCTTTACCATACGATGGATTGATCTGCAGTATCTTTAGTGCACTCGACCGGGCCTGTGAATAGTTGCGCTGATTGAAATTAATGTTGGCAAGTAATTCAAGCGCTTTTATTTTATCAGCATTATCTTCAAAAAGATTGGCAGCTTGTTGCACGTATTCAATGGCTTTGCCATAATTTTCCTTTTTAACATTCAGGGTTCCCATAAGGTATGCTGATTGTGCACTTGGCTCAAGTTTATGCAGGTTTTCAGTTGCCTGGAAGAAAAGATCTGATTTTACACAATCCTTGCGCTCAAGAATGTTGGTGATTTTCTTCAGCAATTCAACGTCATTTGGTTTTTCAGTAAATTTCTTTTCATAAATGGAGATAAGGTCGGGGCAGGTTGCAAAAGGTTCGAATGTTGATTCTATATTGCCCTTGATATTTTCCCATGAGGCGAGTTTTTTGGCATTTTGCTGATTCAGTTTGATATTAAAATCGATAATCTGTGAAATCTGATCATAACCATCAACAATAGAAGCTTTTTCAAGTTTCTGCAGATCAACCATCCCAATAATGCTACGGAAGTAATAAACCAATGAAGATCCATCTGATTTGTTGCCCGAAAGTTCAATTGATTTTTTTAGAATCTGGTATATCTGTTCGGTTTTTTCAGGTTGATAGGTGTAAAGATCAACTCCTTTTCGGCCAAGTACATAACCTTCGCGATCGAAATAAGTAATCCGCTGATCGTAAACCATCATCAGGGTGTCTATCATTAGATTTCGCTTAACAGGATCCTTACATTCATCAATTCGTGTTGAAACCATCTTGGCTCCATCAATATAAACATTCTGGCTGATCAGAGGACAATTGTTTAAAACCCATTTCCAGTGAGGATAAGCATCTTTAATGTTGTTTTGTTTGTAAAACTCACGGTATAGTGAGAAATGCATAACACACTTAACGGAGTCTGTTCCGTATTTTGGGCCTTTGGCAGTATTGCCAACTTCAGCATCATCATTGTCCTGCGCAAAAGCACCGCCACTAAATGCAAACATGCTTATCATCAGCAGGAAAATCGCCGCTTTTATGTCCTTTTTCATTGTTATTCGGGTTTTATTAATTATTAATCGTACTTCCTCACAATAAACCAACGTTCAAAAATAGAGAGTCCAAGTGTAAATTTAACAAAATTATCTTTAATCAGGTTGTTATTTGTTGTTCCACGTGTTCCAAATTCGGCAGCAAGGTTAATTGTTGACCTGGTTCGTGGTAACGGTAATCCTATACCAATACTTATGCCAAACTCGTTAATTCGTTCTCCTCTGAGTTCAAGATAGCTGTTGGTATATCGCAAACCACCCCTGTAAGTAATCCTTTGCCAGTATCCTGATACCGTTGAAAAGGAAGGAGTGTAAGAACCTCCCAATGAAATGCGCATCAGATTTTTAAGTGAATCGTTTATACCAAAATAGGAATATTTTTCCCACTGCTGCCATTGTACATCTGCACCAGCAAGCCATTTATCGGTTTTGCCAAGTGAAAAACCAAATCCCAGATTGGTCGGTAGCTTGATATTCCCTTTAACCGCATCCTGGTTAACAATAGTATCGCGGGTAATATCTACCCCTGTACTGCTTTTAAAATAAAGGTATCCAAGTCTTTTTTCTGTTGTACTGATATTGGCGCTGTTGCTGAAAACCAATCCGGCATTGTATTGAAGACCATTCTTCAGTTGCTTGTGATAAAACAGACCATAATCCATATTAACATCGTGAACCTGAGCGGTGTTCAGGATTTTATAATTAATTTTAAACGCGGAGTCAGGAAATTCGTCAGCGCTCGATTTGCTGATTGTGCCGAAAAGGTAGGAGAGATTAAAACCAAGGCTTAAATTTTTCGTAAGCGAAAAGCTATTGCCGATATAAGCTTTGTTAATACCGCCGTTTCCCTGGTAAAGGAAATCAACCCTTCCTACATTTTCATCCACACGGCTGTCAATCATATTATAGCCAACCATACTATAGGGCAACAATCCAAAACTGCTTTTCCACCAACCGTTTACCGGAAAACCAAACAGAAGATTGCCCAATGAGGTGTAATTGGCTGACTGTGATAAGTTTGTCGTTATAAGGTTTGATTGCTTTGAGTGGGCACTAACATCAAAAATAAATGAAAGGGAGTCGAATGCCGCGTAAGATGCCGGATTAGCGGTGTTTACAAAATATGGGGAATAAACACCATAAGAAATTCCACCCATTGCCATGTTGTAAACTCCGGTATTTGTGAGCAAATCACCAATGCCAAATCTGGAATAGGGAGAACTTATCCGGTTTTGAGCGGATAATTGGCCGTTAAGCGTTAAGAAAACCAGAACTACCAGTAGTCTCGCTAAGATTTTTTTACTTTTCAAGGTTATAGTCTAATATTAGTTTTAAGCCGGTAAGAACCAGATTTGGGGTTGCAAAGATGTTATTTTTCAGGGTTTTTTCAAAATATTTGGTATCACCACCTGTTATTAAAATGCGTAACTCTGGCCACGAAAGCCTGTACTGATCAACAATGCCATCAATTTCACAACGAATTCCATTTATTACACCCGACAAAATTGATTCGTTGGTATTTCGTCCTATCAGGTAATCAATTTCCTGTGTTTGCAATAACGGCAAACGCCTGGTAAAAGTATGCAAAGAATTGAACCGCATGGCCAGTCCGGGCGAAATACTCCCTCCAGAATACACCCCATCGCGGTTTATAAAATCGTAAGTAATGGCCGTTCCTGCATCAATCACCAGCATATCCTTTCCGGGATGTAGCAGGTGGGCGGCGGTTACAGCGGCTAGCCTGTCTTTGCCAAGTGTTTCGGGCGTTTCATAATTATTGATGATAGGAACTGCCGTATCAGAATCTAAAACAATCCAGTTTAACCCAGGGTAAACAGCAGTGTAAGAGGCCGGATCACCGGCAACCGAGCTGATAATTCCGGCGGTTAAATTCAGTTCATCTAAAGTCAGAGCCGAAAATTTTTCGGGTGTCGGATTTTCAACAATCTGCAGGCTCATTAACTCATTTCCTTCGTAAACTGCGGCTTTCGCCCTTGAATTACCAAGGTCAATAACGAGTTTAAGAGGCTCCTGAGCAGGATTCATCCGGGGCAAAATTGTTTATATGGTTATTGCAGCATGGTTTAAAGCTGCGGTTTACTATACTTTAAAGTGCAAAAATATCTGATTTTCAGCGATGATTGAGAATTTTTATTAAAATATTTGTTAAAATGGATATTTCTTACGTAACTTTGCAGCCGCTTAACCGGTATCGTAGCTCAGTCGGTAGAGCAATGGACTGAAAATCCATGTGTCGCTGGTTCGATCCCGGCCGATACCACCAAAAAAGCCGGTTTATAGCCGGCTTTTTTGTGCCCTTTATTTTCTGATGAATCCTCTTATCCACTGGATCGCGGGTCTGGATCGCGCGCACTTGTAGCGCGTGCCGGGTCACTTTATAAAATTGTTTAAGCTGAATTATGTTCTGTTCCCTGGGAATCTGCATTCTTTTCAGCGACAAATTGTGCTGAAAAGAATTTATTGATAGGTGTGGAATTATTAAATTTGTACAAAATGATGTTTGAAGCACGCGCTGCAAGCGCGCGCAAACACAGGGTTTTTATTCATAATGCCCTTTAGCAGATAGAATAAAAACGATAGTGTCGGTTACTTCATAAACAAGTCGGTGTTCCCGGTTTATTCTACGAGACCATAGGCCAGAAAGTAAATGTTTTAGAGGTTCGGGTTTACCTGTGCCTGTATAAGGATGTTCGCTTAGTTCTTCAAACAGGATCAGTAGCTTTTTAAGAACGGCTTTATTGACTGCTATTTTATGAGTGGTAATATCCTCTTTGGCTTTATCGGTAAAATCTAAATGGTAACTCATTTATTATAAGCCCAGAAACTCTTTTAAGTTCTCTTTTTCTACCCGTGTTACTTTTCCGCTTTTTGCTTGTTCTCTGCTTTCTTCAATTTTATTTACGAAATCAGGATTGTAGCTCTTTCCTTTTGCAATTTCAAACTTAATTTTAAGAGCCTCCATAAAAGCCTTTAAAGCTGAAACCTGCTCGCTTGTTTGCGGATGTGCAATGAATATATCTTGTGTTTTCATAATGTGGCAACATTTTTATTGAAGAAATCCTTAAATTTTTTCCTGGTCAGCATAGTGTCAATAATTTTATAGACCGTTTGCCTATCGTCTTCGTCCAATTGATTGATAAGATTTACCTGTTCAAATCCAGTTTTAACTTTAACCCTGACTTCACCTTTGAAAATGCCTTCAAAATTAAGAATATCGTCCACAGTCATATTCAAAAGCTTAGCCAGTTTTTGAAGTTCGTTTACAGAGGGTTCGCGGTTATCGTTTTCCATTTTGTTGTAATTGGTATTGCCAATACCCAATTCAGCAGCCACGTGCTTTTGTAATAAACCTTTCTGCTCTCTTATTTTCTTAATGGTACTTCCTAAACCCATGTCAGGATAAAATTAATTGGAGTACAAAAATAGCGAAATAGTGGATTTTATGCAATAATACTTAGTACAAAAGGAGTGTTTAATTGCGATAAAGTGAATTTTATTCGGAGTTCATGTTTAATAACTTATTGCCTCAGCAGAAGTTATTTGTCAGAAACTATCCCGCCCTGGATTGCCTGCACAAACTCAACCGAAAAAATATATTGTGCCCTATTCCCAAGGATCGCGCGCACTTGCAGCGTGTGCCACGTCGTTTCATCAAATGTTAATGCTGCATTATGTTCAGATATACATTCACAACGACCGCCTGTGCAACACAGCCATTAACCGCGACCAGCAAACCTGGTACCGTTACGATACCGGAGGCAACCGCACCAGAAAAATTTCACAATCGGGGCCACATTTGTTTAAGGAAAGAATTTATTTTAGTAACTTTGAAATCTACCGCGAGCGGAGTGTTGATGGTGAGATAATAACCGAACGCCTTACCAACCACATTGCCGATGGCAGCAGGCGCATTGCTATGGTCGACAGCTTAACCATTGACCATGGGCACCCGATAGAACCGGTAACTACCATACGCTACCAGTACGACAACCACCTGGGCTCAGCCTGTTTGGAACTGGATGAGCGGGCAGAAATAATAAGCTACGAAGAGTACCATCCATTTGGCACCACCAGCTACCGTAGCGGACGTTCTTTGACAGAAACCAGCCTTAAACGCTACAAATATGTTGGGAAAAAACGTGATGAGGAAACAGGGTTTTATTATTATGGTGCCAGGTATTACGCAGCATGGTTGTGCCGGTTTGTGAGTGTGGATCCACTGCAGCATAAATACCCGCACTACACCCCTTACCAGTATGCCGGGAATAAACCGGTGAGTTATATTGATTTGGATGGGTTGGAGGAAGCGAAATTTTCCGAATTATTTTTTGAGAATTTCAGGCAAGGGTTGGAAAAAGAAACGGTTTTAAACAATAAAACTTCTGGAAACTCTAACACTGTGCAGAAAACTGCTGTTACCGACGCTACCAAAAGAGTAAATCCATATAAAGATAAAGCAGCGAGCGCATATAGCGAATTAAATAAAACCAAGTCGTATTTGGAAATGAAGATGCCGGGTGTAAGCCAATCTCAGAAGGATCAGGGCAGCATTTCACCAGCAATGAGCAATCTTGAAAAATGGGCCGGAATAATGATAGCGCCGGAAACAAGGAATATGGTGGAGTATGATCCGGTTTTTAAGGCAGTTTCGACTGGTGGGCTTGCTTTTATGGCTTCACCGCTTTTTACAGCTGAATTTTCAGCGACGTCTGCAGCATCCGGATTAGGAGATTTTGCAGCACAAATGACTTTTAAGCAAGATATAAATCAATGGAACATTATTCAAACTGCTTCCACGATGTTTTTTAAATTGCCTGTTACACAAGCATTTGTTGGTAGTGCTGGAGAAATTACACCAAATAATATTTTTAATCCAAAAGTCTCATTGGGACAAAGAACAATATTTGGAAAGAAAACATTTACAACCTTGGGTGTGGAATCCACAATTGGAACTTTTTTCAATTACACTGGCAATCAATCAGTAAAAGGTTTAGGGATTAATAATAGCTTTGGCAAAACAGGAGCTGAAACTTACCTTTATTATTTGAATTACTCAATTTCTACCGGGATTACAAATCCTGTAAATAAAAATTTGAACAACCAAGAGTAGCATTTATGAAATTGAAAAGACGATACATTTTATTTTTTGTTTTTTGGGCAATGGTAACTTTCTCCATATATATGTATGGGAAAATTAGAACTAATCAAATTGAAGAGAATAAACAATTTACTTATGGGATAATTACTGATTTTGATTATGTTAAATCTGGTGCAGTAGTTCTCAAATATAAATTTTTGGTTAGAAATAAAAAGTATATAAGCAAGGATGGAAATTTAATTAAAGAAAGTAACTACAAATATTTTGAAGGGAAGCATTTTCCAGTAGTTTATTCAAAAAAAGATCCAAACAAAAACTATATTTTGATTTTTCCATATGCTTTTAAAGCAAGTGGGATACCATTTCCGGATTCATTAGCATGGGTAAAACAATATGAAAAATGGTAGATTTCTAATCAACCTTAAACTAAAATACGAGTTACCGCAGCGGACGTTCTTTGACAGAAACCAACCTTAAGCCCCGGATCGCGCGCGCTTGCAGCGCGTGCCAGGTCGCATTAAAAAATTTTTAAAGCTGGATTTTGTTCTGATCCCAGGGAATTGGCATACAGTTCAGCCTTAAATTATGCAGAAAAAGTTTTATTGACTGGATAGGAATTATTAAATTTGTATCTATGGTAGCTTATGCAGGCGCATTGCTATAGTTGACAGCTTAACCATTGACCGCGGGCAGCCGATTGAACCGGTAACTACAGTACGTTACCAGTATGATAACCATCTGGGCTCAGCCTGTTTAGAACTGGATGAGCGGGCAAATATAATAAGCTACGAAGAGTACCATCCTTTTGGTAGTACTTCTTATAGAAGCGGACGTTCTTTGACAGAAACCAGCCTTAAGCGCTACAAATATGTGGGTAAGGAGAGGGATGAAGAAACAGGCATGTATTATTACGGCGCACGGTACTACGCCGCCTGGCTTTGCCGGTTTGTGAGTGTGGATGCTATACAATTTGAGTATCCTGATCTAACCCCTTACCAATATGCGAGTAATAGGCCGGTTACAATGATTGATTTGGATGGTTTAGAGGGCGTTAAGCCAAAAGCCCTGAGTACAGAAGAAATAATGCTTCAAGGTGCACAAAAGGCTAATAAAGTTTCATCTACAAGGGATAATACAAATCCTCTTAGGCCATTACTACCTACTTCTACTGTCGAACCTCAAAAACCTGTTTACAAACCATCTCCTGTACCTTCAATAGGCCCATATAACCCAACTGGATTTAGTGAGGGTTATTTAAAGGGAAAAAGCAATGATATTAAAGAGCAAGCCCAGTTTAATAAAACATTATATCAATTGCAGGAAAGTAGTCCTGTTATGTTTGGCGAACCGGGGAAACCATTTGGAGGTAGTGGATATTCATCGCTAGTGGCTGGTTTTGAAGTCTATAGTCTAATTGAAGGAGGTTATGGATTAACACAGTTGCCTAAATCATTTGGTAATTTAAAGAATATTGTATCTTCATTCAATAAAACAAGTTATCAGAATACTAAAGCAGGTGGGAATTTGTATAGATATATGACGGAGGGTGAACGGATAGCTATACAAGAAACTGATTTATTGAGAGGTGGAAGACCAGGAGAAACTTTCTTTACTAAGGACTTATATAAATCCACAACAAAAGCATCGCAAAGATTAGGACTGGAAAGCGCTCCATCTATTCGTGTTGAATTTGAAATCCTAAATAATCCAACTTTAATGAGAAATGGAACCAAAGTACTCCCATTAAAAAGCTTGTCTGGTGGTGGATCGGAGTTTATGACATTAGACCCTGTTAAAGTCAAGATAATTAATTGGCAACCATTAAAACAATAAACATGCAGCAAAAAAAGTATTTCATATCAGTTGGTGAACCATGGAACTTTGATAGTCCTGACGGTCAAAATATTATCAACGGAAGTATTATCAAAATAGTTAGCGCGACTTGTTTAGTCTTTAAGGCAGATTATAATTTGGTTTTTGGTGGCATTTCTGGAAGCTTTTTCGTTCTATATCCAAGACATGCTGAAAGCAATTTTAATGATTTAATAAATGGTACAGATTATATAACTGTAAATGGCTACATATTGCTTGATAATTATACTGAAAATATGGGAGAAGAANNACTTCATACAGAAGCGGACGTTCTATGACAGAAACCAGCCTTAAGCGTTACAAATACGTGGGCAAAGAGAGGGATGAAGAAACCGGGCTTTATTACTACGGTGCAAGATATTATGCAGCATGGCTTTGCCGGTTTGTGAGTGTGGATCCGTTGCAGCATAAGTACCCGCACTATACCCCTTACCAGTATGCGGGGAATAAGCCGGTAAGTTATATTGATTTGGATGGGTTGGAGGAAGCGGTTCCGAACAGAAATAGTATTCCTGAATTCAACAGATTTTCTATTTCAAGTAACACAAGTGAAAATGTTAAAAATAGCTTTATTAGAGCTTTGAAAATACTGGAATATACTAATCCTGAATTACTTAATAAAGTCCAAAAACACCAACTAAATATTTCCCTTTCCACAACTGACATATTTTCAACAAAAGAAAAAAATCAAATTGAGAAACAGTTTCAAATAAGTGGAAATACATTTAGTGACACTTCTAAATTTAGAGCAGTTATGGCAACCAATCAAGTTACTTATAAATATAACCTCCCCAATTTGGAGATAAAAGCAATTTTTGACACAAAAGGAGAGAAGGTTGGGGGCGTTATTACTGCAAAACCATATGGTGAAAAGGCAAGTCAATATTGGAATGATTCCATAAAAAGCATCAATGACTTTCCCGATATTGAATACTCTCTTGAGGAATTAATGCAACATGTAACTTTTGATACAAATATCGAAATTGCTGTTGATATTGTAAATTTCAATAAAGAAATTAACTACAGAGATTTGAGAATTGCAAAATTATTAGCACATGAAATTGGAGAGGCATTATTTAAAATCGAAAATCCTGATAAAGGTTATTTATGGAATGAAATAGGAGACCCGTTATTGGGAGGTCATGATAAATACAATCCAGTAGGTAAGGCTGCAGAAAATCAAGAAACGATATTTGAACGAAACAAAAAAACAATAAACTGGGATGAAATCAATAAATAAAATATCTTGGCAAGTTTTATTATTCCTTTCATTAATTTCGACATCTCATAATGCTGTTTGTCAAAATCATTCATCCTGTGAAACCAAACAAGAAACCAAAATAACAGTAAATTATTCTGAAGAAATAATTTGGAATATCCTCACATATAGGATGTATGAGTATTTCTCGAAATTAATTTCTAAAGAAAAAGGTGTCTATAAGTATGACATTAAAGAAATATCATCCTTATTTCCCCCTGATACTTGTGAGTTTAATTATGTAATGGTAAGAGTAAACAATTTAAGCTTTCCTGACACCAATTATGCATTGTATGATTTTTCGTTTGATATACATAATTATTACTGTCAAAATTCAAATAGATACATCAAAATAGCACATAGTGTCGGATATGCATACGATAAGCATCATTTAATTGCAATTAGAAAAACAGATGATGAACAAACACCTAATTTAATTTATTTAAGTGGTAATTTTTTTGTGGATAATACTTCCTCTTTTTGGGAACTTAGTAGCAAAGATACAGATTCATTCATTGATTATCTGACTATATCTTCCTACAAATTTCAATTGGATACGATAACGTTTCTCAAAAAGAAAGGGAATAAACTAATCTACAATGGTAAAGACTCCAACGGAAATGAAATACTACTTATTGTATGCTTAGGGAGGGGAAATGAAGTTTCATATAAATGTAAGAATTGCACTAGAACAATACCCGATTTGCAACCACTACTTTATACGACTCAGTACATAAATTTGCCATATTAATATTTGGTGCAATTTGGCGTACAGCAATTATTTGTTTTAATAAGTTGCTTTGAATACATCAAAATATCAACGATTTCTGAATCCAGTAAATAAAGTTAGATGTTATGAGTCAAGTAGCAAAGAAAATGATTGCGTGTGTTTCTTTCCTTCTTTTAATAAGTGGGTGTGATAATAAAATTATTGATCAAATTACTGTAACATCTGGTTGGGTAATTTATGAATTTGATGCAAATTTTCAAATTCAAACGCCAGGTTTGTCATTTGAAAAAGATCATACTTGTCATCTTCCTATGGTAGAGGATAATGACTATATTGAAAAGAAAACGCAAGGAAGATGGGAACTTATTAAAAAGGATACTAAGAAGTATATTAAAATTACAACTTCAAACCCTAATTTTAATAATATTGAATTTGAAATTCAGAGTATTGAGACAATTCAAGACCCTGAAACTTTAGGGTATCTTGGCAAAATGGTTCTTGAGTCCGACAGCATTAAGATCACGTGTTATAGAGTAATCTTGAATTAAATTATTGATTTAAACAAAATCATAAACTTGTGCTATGATAAATACAAACACAATGATAGCTTTCGCAATACAACAATCGCAACCTCCATAATAAGTACAACAAACCAGTTACCGCAGCGGACGTTCTATGACAGAAACCAGCTTTAAGCGCTACAAGTATGTAGGTAAAGAAAGGGATGAAGAAACCGGGCTTTACTACTACGGAGCACGGTATTACGCAGCATGGTTGTGTAGGTTTGTGAGTGTGGATCCAATACAATTTGAGTATCCTGAACTAACCCCTTACCAATATGCGAATAATAGGCCGGTTACAATGATTGATATTGATGGGTTAGAAGGGAAATCATTTCTTGAAGTTAAACAAAATAGTGTAACAAATCAGACTCTGCCAATCAGGAGAGTAATTGAAATTAATTTACATATTGCTGTTAAGAAAACGTAAACTCTCTTTTGATTGAAGCCTCATGCATAACTTTAAAACTTGGGTTTTCTATTGTTATTACGCATGAATTTTTTGTTATTTATTTTCCAAAGACTAACATTTTTTCCACCATGAAGCATCTAAAATTTTTTACAATTTTAATAGTGTTATGTTATTCCTGCAAATCCAACTCTTTTTCAAAAGAAAAAGTTTATTTAAATGTAATGGTAAAGTTTGAAAATGGTAATAATAAATCTCAATTATTGGCATACTCGCGTGTAGTTAAAAACAGAATATTTTACTTATATAAGACAAAACCTGAAATTCATCTAAAAGACAGTATTGTTAGTATTAATGTTTCAAGCAATTTAGATACCAATCTTTTAAAAAGGATATTGACAACTAAAGGGAAATTTGAAATGTGGGAAACGTATGATAATAGAGAGATTTTTGAATTAATGAATCAAATAAATACTTCATTGAAACAATTAAATATAATGAATAGATTCGTAGATGATACTAGCCAAATCTCTTTAACTTTTCCATTCTTTAAAAAACTTGAGCCTTTGATTGATAACCAAGGGAACTTAATAGAAGGCCCTTTCGCAGGGATGGCTCTTTATAAAGACAAAGCCTTAATAGATTCAGTTTTAGGTTTAGAATATATTAGGGGTAATTTGTATAAAAATCTGATATTTAAATGGTATGAAAAGCCAGAAAAAGGTTATTATCTTTTAATACCTTTAAAAGATAATGATACAGATTATAAAATCAGAAATCAAGACATGATTAGAGATGTGCATATTGAGACAGAATTAGATAATGGGAAATACATTATAATACAAATGAGAAAGGAATATTATAGTAAATTAAGGAAGTTATCAGAATATAATATAGGAAGAGCTGTGGCAATTTCTATTGATGAAGTAGTTTATTCAACTGTAAAACAAATGGATGTAATCGAAGATGGAAATGTTAAGTTAACTGGTAATTATACTATTGATGAATTAAATTCTATTGTTGCAATTTTAAAGTTCGGTGAAATTCCTTCATTGCCAACGGGAATTGACTTCAAGTTAATAAAAAATTGATTCTTTCTCTCTTAAACCATTGGATTATTGTTTGATTAAGTTATTAACCAATAGAATGCACTAATTTTGGCTTTATCCAGCCAATTGAACCGGTAACTACAATACGTTACCAGTACGACAATCACCTGGGTAGTGCCTGTTTGGAATTAGATGAGCAGGCACAAATAATAAGCTACGAAGAGTACCATCCTTTTGGTACTACTTCATACAGAAGCGGACGTTCTTTGACAGAAACCAATCTTAAGCGCTACAAGTATGTAGGCAAGGAGAGGGATGAAGAAACAGGAATGTATTATTACGGAGCACGGTATTACGCTGCATGGTTGTGTAGGTTTGTGAGTGTGGATCCATTGCAACATAAGTACCCGCACTACACCCCTTACCAGTATGCCGGGAATAAGCCGGTGAGTTATATTGATTTGGATGGGTTGGAGGAAACAGAAGCAGCTAATAAATTACCAAAACTTTATTATGATGCTATATTTCATGATAAGGCTTGGAGTAGAGTAAAAGAAAATTTCTCTGTTGTCTTCAAAGACGACAAAACTGGACAATCTGATTTGGTTTACAAAGGTTCTGAATCGAGGGATTCTGTCATTTTTATAACTAAAAGTGGAACTACTTGGTCAAGATCATATTATAAAGACCCGGTAAATAAGCCTGTTCAACCTATGAAAACATTGGATACTGAGCCTTTAGAAGTTAATTCTAAGGTTGATAAAATAGATGTGAGAGATTCTAAAGTTGAACCAATTTTTGGAAGAGAAGAGACAGTAAAAACATATAAGTTTAAAGAGAATGAATCTTTTGAGTTTGATCTGATGATTCCTTTCAAATTTCAAAAAGATGAGATTGTGAAAACATCTTTTGATCACGCTTTTGATAAACTTAAGGAACTTGCTACCTATCTAAATGAGAATCCAGGATCAAAAGTTTTTATTCGTGGAAATATTCAATCAAATCCTGAAACTTGCACTTGGTTCTCAAAAGTAGAAGGGTATGGGTTCGCTTGGGAGCTTGCAATCGGAAGGGCATTGACGGTTAAGGATATACTTGTTGATTCTCTGGGAGTAGATTATAGGCAGGTTAAAACAGACAAAGGAAAAATAATCAATAATGAAAGCGGAAAAAGCACATCATTTGAATTATTTAAAAAATAACTAATGAAAATAAAGATTATTTTAATATTATTATCAATACAATTTAATATCTGTCTTGCGCAACAGGATAGTATTATAGTTTGGTCAGTTGACAGGGTTCTTGAACAGTCTGACTTCAGGGCAAGTATTCCTGATTCAATGTTGGGAACAAATGTAGGTGCTATTACTCATCTTTACATTAATGTTGAATATAAGATAATAACTAAAGATACATTTCCAGTGGAAATTTATCCTGTGTTTTCATGCACTAAATCTTGGTTTAGAAATAAATCTCAGTTTGGACTTTCATATGCATTGAATCATGAACAAGGACATTTCGATATTGCCGAGGTAATTTCCAGAGAATTAAGGAAACACATTTTGAATTATTCAAATATTGAATCAAATAAGATTAATAAAATCCAGTATGCATATTTTATACAGTATGCGTATAATAATTATTTTGATAGCTTGGATGTTATGCAGGATTTATATGATTCAGAAACAAATTATTCGATGGATACTATTGGACAAGCCAAATGGAACTTAAAAATCGCAAGCATGCTGAGATCACTTGAAGATTATAAGGAACCATTAATTGTAATAAAGTTTGAATAAATAAATGCTAGAGTTCTTTGTGTGCCTCGAACTGGATGAACATGCAAATATAATAAGCTACGAAGAGTACCATCCGTTTGGTACTACTTCATACAGAAGCGGACGTTCTTTGACAGAAACCAGCCTTAAGCGCTACAAATATGTAGGGAAAGAACGTGATGAAGAAACAGGGCTTTATTACTACGGGGCACGATACTATGCCGCCTGGTTTTGCCGGTTTGTGAGTGTGGATCCGATTCAATTTGAGTATCCTGAACTTACTCCTTACCAATATGCGAGTAACAGGCCGGTTACAATGATAGATTTGGATGGGTTAGAGGGAGTTGCAAGAGATATTAACTACATGCCTGAGGCAGAAGAATTCAAATATGAAAAGATGCCTCATAAAACAGCAATAAAATTTGCAGAAATAACAGCAGGAAGTGGACAAGGAAAGGCAGGAGTAAAATTGAATTATACAATTGGAATTGCAACAGATGATGCCGGTGTAACACATTTTTCTATGTTTACAACTCATTCACCTTCAAAAGAAACCCATAACAATTGGGTTTGGGGTTCTTCTATTGGAGGTGATATTGGGTATAAAACAGATGTTAGAGCTACATTTAGACAAACATTAAAAGGTGACTCAATTTCTCAAAGCACCCATTTGCCATCAATCAAATTTTCGCTTGGGATAGGTTTTACTATTGGGAAATACGGTGAATCAATAAGTATAGGTCCATCTGCAGGGTTGTTGGTTGATTATACTTATTCGCGAATAAAGGAATCTGTTTCGTTAACTTCAAGTGAGGCAAAGAATACGCATACAAAAGATGGTTTATTTTGGACGGTTACTAATGCAAGATTTGATAAAACTATTATGAAATATACAGCAGATTTAGTTGTTAAAGATTTAAAAGGGAATATTTTTCCCAGTAAAGTGAAACTTTACAGCTTTGACAAGAAAGTTTGGGAATCAAAATCTTATTCAGAAAATGCGGGTGAAATAGAATCAGAAAATAATGAAGTTGAAAACAAAAACAAACTTAAGCAAGAGAAAATAAGAAAAATCCAGAGGCTTACACATTAAATTTATAACGATGAAAATTGTAAAAATAGTATTCATTTCAATATTAATAATACTTTCGACCTTGTTTATTATAATTCAACTTTTTGTGGTGCCCTATCATGTAAAAAAAAGGACTTATTATGAGAATCTTAAGAAAGATGCGCCGATAAAGTATTGTTATTTTGTTGATACATCTGATTTTACTGTACGAGATGGATTGTACACTGAAAATATTAATCAAATAGACTCCTTAATCAGATATTATAATAGGATTAGTCCTAATTATGAACCCTATATTAATTTCGATTGTGAAATAATTGATAAGGATAGTATTGTTCATGTTATTGAGTATTTAAAAGAAAATAGGAATATTACAAAAATTATATTTAACAATGGGGATGTTATTAATCAAGTCGGGTTTGTCTATACTAAAACACTACACGAAAAAAAATTCAATTATAGTGTTCGGTCAGAATAGGAATATCAACTTCCCCGGATCGCGCGCTTGCAGCGATTGCCGGGTCGTTTCATTAAATGATAAAGCTGGATTATGTTCAGATCTACATTCACAACAACCGTCTATGCAACACAGCCATTAACCGCGACCAGCAAACCTGGTATCGTTACGATGCCGGAGGCAACCGCTCCAGAAAAATTTCACAAATTGGGCCACATTTGTTTAAAGAAAGAATTTATTTTAGTAACTTTGAAATCTACCGCGAGCGGAGTGTTGATGGTGAGATAATAACTGAACGCCTGACCAACCACATTGCCGATGGCAGCAGGCGCATTGCTATGGTCGACAGCTTAACCATTGACCGCGGCCAGCCGATAGAACCGGTAACTACCATACGCTACCAGTACGACAACCACCTGGGCTCAGCCTGTTTAGAACTGGATGAGCGGGCAGAAATAATAAGCTACGAAGAGTACCATCCGTTTGGTACTACTTCTTATAGAAGCGGACGTTCTTTGACAGAAACCAGCCTTAAGCGCTACAAATATGTAGGCAAGGAGAGGGATGAAGAAACAGGGCTTTATTACTACGGGGCACGATACTATGCCGCCTGGCTTTGCCGGTTTGTGAGTGTGGATCCGATTCAATTTGATTATCCTGAACTTACACCCTATCAGTATGCGAGTAACAGGCCGGTTACAATGATTGATTTGGATGGGTTGGAAGCTGTACAACCTTACATAACTGAACCTGTATCAACTTATTACACAAATTCATATATTCAAAATGGGAAAAGATTTGAAACAGAAATGGTTAAAAATTTAGAAAAACAACAAGCTGCTAATGAATTCAATAAGAAATATGGCTTTGTGTTACAAAATATGAAGAACATCACAACCAAGTCGGATTGTCCGGGGTTTCAAGGGGCAAGAAAAGTATTTTCAAATACAAGTACAGCCGGCAGTGCAATTCAACTGACCCATCAATCTTTCAACAATAATTGGGTGTCAGGATCCGGAGGAAATTATTTCAAAACGTTAAATGATCCAACTCTTAAACTATCTGGAAATAAAATGTTGAATTCAAATGGGATCTATGAAATGCGTAGCAATTTTGGTAAAAATGGGAAGTACGTTAGTATGACTGATGATTTATCGGGTAGCTTAAAGGTTATTAAAGGATTCAATTACGGTGCAAATGGACTTTCATCAATTTTTGAGGGTTTAGATCATTTTAGTGAAACTGGCAATAAATTAGAATCTTTAGCTTACGGAGGTGCCAACTTTGCGCTAAATTGGTATCCTGTAGTTGGTGTTATATATAGCTTTGGGACATCGGTTATAGGGACAGATCAGTTTAAAACTGATATGATGAATTTATATAAAAAAAGAATGGAAGATTTCAAGTATAAAGACAATGCTAAATATGAAGAAGCTTTTGGCTTGTATAATAAATACTCAAGCCACCTTGAAATAAGAACTGAAAAGACAGAAACAACTATAGGGCCTTTAAACCATTGATTTATGAAATTTGGAGTAAGAAGGGTTCTAAAAAGTCTTTTAATGTTAGTTTACCAACTCAATATTCGGATGTATGATATTTTTCCGAAAAAGCATGGGCCAATGGGGTTGGGATTATTCTGTTTTTCTTTAATAGTTAACTTAATGAGTATATTTGCTTTAACTATTAATATTGGGATGATTGAAAAGAAGTATGAAGCTCTCTTAAATTTAATAGCAATAATTATTGGTATTTTTGCAATCATTGGAACAACTTTTTTCTATATCAAAAAAGACATAATGTCTCTTTTGCAAAAAGAAAAACAAAGAGGTGATAAATTCAACAGAGGATGGATGCTATTTACCTGGATTTATATTTTACTTACAATTGCCATGGCAATATTTATCTTGAAATAAGTAAACGTTAAACTTTGGATGAATTATCAAGGCATTCATTCTACTAACTACCTTGGTTCGGCTTTTTTGGAACTGCCTTTTGGCACTACTTCCTACCGCAGCGGACGTTCTTTGACAGAAACCAGCCTTAAGCGTTACAAATACGTGGGTAAGGAACAGGATGAAGAAACCGGTTTGTATTACTACGGGGCTAGATACTATGCCGCCTGGCTTTGCCGGTTTGTGAGTGTTGATCCACTGCAGCATAAATACCCGCACTACACACCTTACCAGTATGCGGGGAATAAACCCCGGATCGCGCGCGCTTGTAGCGCGTGCCACGTTGTTTGATCAGATAATAAACCTGATTTTTTTCATAGTCAGGTTGTGTCTATTGTGCTTAACCCATTTTTCTCTGTGGCCTCTGTGCCTCCTCAGTGTAGCTCCGTGTAATTATTTCTTTTTTATACATCCCATTAGAACCAGCTCAACCGTAAATTCACAAAAAAACCGCCCCCGGTTAAACTCCGGAAGGCGGTCCAAAAAAACAAGTGAAACTAAATCGTTTTTTCCATCCCTAAATCCAGTTCAAGCACATCGCCACTCTCCAGCACAATATCATCGCTATAGGCTTCAAAACCCGTCTTTTCTGCAATCAACCTAAACGAACCCGGCACAGCACTCAGTGTATATCGGCCATCAGCATCGCTCATAACCCAAACACTGGTGCCTTCAAGCATAACCTTTGCATTGGCAACGTCTTCCTCTGTTTCCAAATCATACACCTTGCCGCTTACCTCGGCCTTATTTTCCGTAACCCCTGGCTTATTCCCACTCCTTTTACCATGCCCCAGGTCAAGAATCACCCTTGCAGCGCGGTACTTTGTAAAAAACAAAGGCTCAGGCACCCTGTAGGTCAATAAAAGATTATCAATCTTCTCTTTCAACAGCATATCAGTCTCCTTAAACAGCAGCTTCATAGCCTTCATAGCAGCGGTATTTGCACCATCCACCAATCGTTTGGCCGGTATGCTGTTTTTAAATGTGTTGCGAAGGTTGTCAAGCGTTTCAAAGTCCCGGTCCTCAATCAAAAAAGGAACAAGCTCCGTTTTATAAGGCGTAGCCACCTCAAGCAGCGAAGTGGCAATATCATACAATTCATTATCCTTGGCGCGGTTCAGCCTTGTGGGTGTGTAATTAATTGTCTTGCGCACGGCTACCAGGTCTGCAGAGGTGGTATATCCTATCATACCGCCAACCATTTTCAAAATCATGTTTTCAAGGTCTTCCCTGTTTTGCCCCTTCACAATCGTTTGTCCGCTTCCATCGGCTTCACGTTGCGCACTATATTCGCTAATTGCGATTAAATTACTGCTGAAAATGGTTTTGGCCTCCACCATAGCAGCCATTCCTTCCCACACTGCCCGGTTTTCATCAAGCATTTTCTCTGTCGAAAGGTACATTCTGTACTTGTTGTTTTCTGAATCAGTCATAAAATTGTTTATTTAGGTTAAAACTACGGTAATTAATAAGGTATTAATACGAATCGAAATAACAATACAAATATAACTAAACACATTGCATAATATTATACCACCATTAAAATATTTCTGCATAACATCAAATGTAAACAACAATTAATTCTTAACAACGCTATTATTTAAAGCCATTACAAACACCCTGTCATCAATGCCGATAAACAATGAATAATACAATCTAAAAATCTATTTTTGGCTACAGCATTACTCGGATCGCGCGCGCTTGCAGCGCGTGCCAGGTTGTTTGATC
>DINP01000054.1:0-14360 GCA_002426025.1 Bacteroidales bacterium UBA5537
TACTATGGCAAGTACGGTGTACTGATCCACTTTGGTGATTCCGTACTATGGCAGGTATGGTGTACTGATGGTGTTGGCACTTTCTATATTCTGGAAAGCAAGGCACTTTTATTGGTTTGACTTAAAGCTTAGCTCAAATCAGCTTAAAAATATTGAAATGGCGCAATGACATTGGATTTGTTATTATATTAGCAAGGTGAAAATGCTGCTCTGATTGTTGTTGATTTGGTTGGTTTGAAGAAGGATATAATCAGTTTTTGACCTCTTTTGTTGAGGAAATAATAAGTTGGCTGCAAGCTTAAAGACCGGCAGAACGAGCTTAATTGCTAAATTTGTAAGAAGAAAATAAAAAGGACTAATATAATGGCTAAAAAGAACCAATCAACAAGGTTGACAACCCAACATAAAAAATCCCATGGAGTAGTAGGCATCTTCGGGGACAATGCAAAAATGCACGACTTGACAGTTGGAGAAATATCAAATCTTGTAATTACACAACTTCAAGAAGAATATCCGCAATTGACGTTTCAATATAAAACGAGCATTAGAAAAGAAGAAATAAACGAAGCCTTAAAGAAAATTGACCCAGAATTGGGGCAGACTCTTTTTGTTCCTAATTCAAGCATCAAACCCGATGGCGGTATAATTGAAGTAAAAGACGATAACGGTGAATGGAGAATCGTTTTAGTTTCAGAAGCAAAACACCAAGGTAAAGACATTGAAAACATTAAGAAAGGAATACAAGTAGGGACAGCAGACAATCAAGACTTAATGGCTGCAGGAAATGCTATTGAAAGGTCGCATAAAAACATATCAGAAATCGCTAACTATATGCTTTCTGAATCTCATTTTCCTTATGTCCTGTTCTTAGAAGGTTCAAACTTTTTGACAGAAACAATTTCAATTAAACGACCTGACGGAAGGGTTGTAACACTTGAATACAACTCGGGTATGTTAAATAGGTTAGATAGGTTGACCTCGGCAAATTATGGAATGCCTATTAACACAAATTTGTCTGAAAATAAATTTGTAAAACACAAAGACAAGACTATTATGCTTCAAGCTACATCTATTTACACGCAGGGAAATGGTGAAAAGTGGAACAATAAGGAAATGTTTGATATTATGATTGATATTTCAAAAACATCTCTAAAAATGTTAGGAAGTGAATTATTCAATCAAATCACAAAAAAGTAAAGTAATTATGGCAAGAAACGCATCAAACAAATTACTGCAAAAGGCTAAGAAATCGAAAAGTGATGAGTTCTACACTCAACTTTCTGATATTGAAAGTGAATTGCAGCACTATAAAAATCATTTCAAGGATAAGGTAGTTTATTGTAATTGTGATGACGCTCGTATTAGTAATTTCTTCAAATATTTCGCTGACAATTTCAAGGAATTAGGACTAAAAAAACTCATTGCTTCTTGCTATCAAGAGCAAAAGAATGATTTATTTAATACAGAAGAAACTGAAAATGGCTTCTTCATTGAATATACAGGTAAAGAAGGCGAAACGTCCTCACCAAATTCTAACGATATTATTTATTTTAAAGGTGATGGCGATTTTCGTAGTCCTGAAAGCATTGAATTATTAAAGCGATCAGATATTGTTGTTACAAACCCTCCTTTTTCGTTATTCAGAGAATATGTAGCCCAATTAGTAAAGTATGACAAGAAATTTTTGATTATTGGCAACATTAACGCAATTACTTACAAAGAAATTTTTAAACTTATCAAAGAGAATAGAGCTTGGTTGGGAATAAATCTTGGGAGGGGTGTTTCAGGCTTTATTGTGCCAGAACACTATGAACTTTATGGCACAGAAGCACGAATAGATAGTTTAGGAAATAGAATTGTATCACCAAACAATTGTTTGTGGCTGACAAACTTGGACAACTTCAAGAGACACGAAGATATTGAGCTAACAAGAAAATATTTTGGACACGAAGATGAATTTCCAAAATACGATAATTATGACGGCATAAACGTTGACAAAACAGAAGACATTCCGTTTGACTATGATGGACACATTGGAGTTCCAATTACATTTTTACATAAATTTAATCCTGACCAATTTGAATTAATTAAATTCAGAAAAGGAAACGATGACAAAGACTTATCAATAGATGGTAAATGTCCATATTTTAGAATATTAATCAAAAATAGACGAGTGCGAAACATACCCAAAGACGACAAAAAGAAAGCCAGCACCCAACAGGCGTTTGGCGCAATGGTGGGTGAAGTGGTTAATTAAACATTCTACCTCGCATCAGCTTTTGTGGTGTATTGACAGTTTTGGTCTCCGAAACCCGCCACTGCGCCAAGTGCCAAACCGTGGTGGGTATTTTTATAAAATGCAATTCTTAAAAAACAAAACATGAGAAATTTAATTATCGGCATAGTGATTATAATCGTTAGTGCCCATTCCTTAAAACTATACTCACAGGAATTTTCAGTTCAGCAAGGAGGGCACTGTTTTACACTTGAAATTCCTGAGTATTTAACAAAGACATATCAGTTAAATGATGTTGCATCATTGCAATATATGAATGCTTTAAAAGAATCTTATGTTATTGTTATTGAAGACTCAAAGGATCATTTGAAAGAAGTTGGAACAAAATTCATAGATTCAGAAGATTTTCTAAAAAATTTCATAAAAGATTACCAGATTGAAAGTACTAATAGGAAAGTTAGTAAGATTAAAAATTTTGTTTCGAATGATTTTGAGCACAGTCAAGTGGAAATGTCATGGGAAAGTGATGGTAGTGAGCTTTTTATGATAATTACTGCAGTGGAAACTCAAGAACACTTTTATAAAATATTATGTTGGACTTTAGATCAATATAAAAATGACTTTAAATCAGATTTTAAGCGGATTTCTCAATCATTAAAAGAATAACTACCCATACCAGTGCTAATATTGCATGCCACGCATCCGGGTCATCAAGACAAGAAATTTAATATTTGAACAAAGTAAAAATCAACAAGCATAAAGGTAACAGAGCGGCACGCAACATAGCTGCTAAACGACGTAAGGGCAAATAAGAAAACGACACAATAAAATGATACAGGCAAGAGAACCACCAAATTTTGAAGCGTTTTGAATGATTATCAAAGAATGACCATACATATATATAATGGAGTTTAGTGACCATTTAAAAAAACAGGGCGCAACCGAAAAGCCTTACGAGTAGGAAACTATAATTTTATAGAAATGAAGAAAATAACATTAACACTAACTGCGACATTGTTCGCCATTGCCTCTTTTGCAGGTGACATCCTAACACTAAATAACGAAATGGTCTTTGAAGGAAAAGTAACCAAAATCAAAGACTGTGCTGTTGTTTTCAAAGTTGACGGTAACAAGTATATAGTTCCAGCTTCGGAGATATTTTCACTTCAATTTGAAAATACAGAAGATAAAATTTACACCAGGTACATGAAAATGTCTGATGGAGACCCTAATAAATGCTTAAATGGTCGACTAGACGCAGAAAACTATCATGGGAAAAAAGGAGGTCATTTCGTTTTAGGTGTGCTATTTGGTCCATTTGCAATGATTGGGACTGCTCTGGCTGACCCGACACCTTATAAGGGAAAACATACCTATATGATGTCAAAAAACAAAGACCAATTTAGTGACCCGGAATATCTAAGTTGCTACAGGAAAAAGGCAAAAGGACAACTTATTGGAATGGAGGCATTGGGTTGGGGTGCTTGGATATTATTGGTAATAGTAGCTGGTGGATTATAATGTACCCATTACAAAGTTTATATACCATAAGGGTTTCAGTGGTTATTTAAATGTTGTATCCAGCTAAAACTTTCGTGGCGGTCAAGATACTGCCCATCACTACCGGCACATACACTCAGAACTTGAACAAATTCTACTTGAAACATTCTAATTTCTTCAGTAATATCTAAACGAACATTAGGATATATAAAACAAAAGCCCGGCATTCCCGGGCTTTTATTCTTTATAAGATGCACTGAAACCTAATTCACAAACATTCCCTCAAATTCGCCATCAAACCGCTTGGTAAGATAATCGCAACCATAATTAAATAGTGGGTTGTAGTTATCTTCGGTGGTAATGCGCAGCATCAGTTTGCTGCTGGTGCAGAATTTCGGNNTGCCATGCGGCAAATTCAACAGGCGATTTTACCACGCCATCGGTTTTCTGTATCACCTTCTGGGTATTGGTAAAGGTTCCACCTGTTTCAAACGGCAGGGTGGCAGGTAGTATAAGGTCGGCCAGTTGGGCGGTTTCGGTCATAAAATAGTCCTGAACCAGCACAAAATCCTTAGCTGTCAGCATTTTGGCTACATCTTCGGTATTAATGGCGCATCCCATAGGGTCTTCGCCAAAAATAAACAACTGTTTGTAAGTGCCGCTGCGCATGGCGTTGAGGGTACAACCCTGTTCGGCCGGTAGCTCCTCAACGCCCCAGTTAAATCCAAAGGTGCTGCGTTGCATGGGGTCGTTCCAGTCGGTAGCGCCCGGGCCGAGGTTGGCCATTACGCCCATATCGTGCAGGCCATGTGCATTGTTTTTCTCTTTCAGCAGTATCAGTCCGCTGCCGCTTTTCCCATGCTTGCCCGTGATACAGGCCAGGTTGAAGATCTCAGCACAGGCGCGGCCCGAAAGCTCTTTCTCGGAGAATATCACCACCGCGTGCATTTCGTTGTTGTAGTCAACGGCAAACTGAATAATGGTTTCGGCTTTGTCAACGCCCGAAGCTTTTACCAGTTCATCCCACGATTCCTGCAGCAGGGCGGCGCGGTAATCTTCAAAATTATCAATCAGGTCCCTGATAAACAGGCCGTTTTCGAGTTTATGCGAAAGCAGGTAATGATTCACTGCCTTAATAAAATGATAGTACGATTTTATCTTCAGCACCGAATCGGCCTTCTGTTCAGAAGTGCTGTCGGCCTGGGTGGTAACTACATCAACCCTTAAGCCCGAGCGAAGCTGGTTGTTCCACACATGGAAACCGGCCACCGCATTGTCGCGGCTTATTTCTGAGCCGATAAGGTAAACCCGCCTGGCTTCTACCAGTTCGGCAAACGGAACATTGGCTTTCGATAATTTGGTGTAGTTGGTGCCACGGCCAAGGTAGTGGAAACTGCCTATATTATTGGTTCTGGCACCTGCGCGGGCAAGTTTCTGAACNNAATGCTTCGTCCCACGAAACAGGTTCAAACTGTCCGTTTTTCTTCAGCATAGGCCGGGTAATGCGGTTTTTGTCGTTCAGGTACTGATAGCCAAAGCGGCCGTAGCGGCAGATATTGCCATCGCTGTTAATAAGGCCTTCGGCGCCTTTTACCTCCATCACAAATCCCTTGCGGTGATGCACTTCGAGGGTGCAGCCAACCGAGCAATAGTTGCAAATTGTATTGAAACTTTCGGTAACAACCGGACCCGGCTTGAACAGCTTGTTTTCGCTGATGGCGCCGGTGGGGCAGGTTGAGATACACAGCCCGCACGATTCGCAGTTGGATTCGGCAAGCGAATTGCCCATACTTGGGGCAACATAGGTATCGTAACCGCGGTTAACCAGCCCCAGCGCGTTTGCACCGGCTACTTCGTGGCAAATCCGCACACAGCGGGCACAAAGTATGCATTTGTTGTTGTCAATTTCGATGTACGGATGCCTGAAATCCACCTCATACTCGCGGTGTTCGCCTTCGTAATGCTTCTGTTCGGCACCGTATTCTGTCGAGTATTTTTTCAGATCGCAGTCGAAGTAGGCGGTACAGCCACATTCGAGGCAGCGGGCTGCTTCGGTAATGGCAATCGCTTCGGTTTCGTAACCCAGTTCAACTTCATTAAAATTGAAACGATGATCGGGTTCGAGAACCGGCATTTCGTGCCTCTTTTGCAGGGCATATTTTTCAACAAAATCCTTGTTGGTCTGCTCTCTGAAGTTTTCGCGTTTGCTGATAAACTCCTTTGGTGCCGGCTTTATCGCCTGCCCGCTGAGGAACTGATGGCAGCTAAGCGCGGCAACTTTTGCCTGGGCTATGGCCTGAATAAGGGTAGCTGGCCCGGTAACGCCATCACCGGCAGCAAACATTGATGGAATGCCCGTCTGCAGGGTGTTTTTATCTGCATCCAGATCGCCCCATTTGTTCACAACCAATTGTCCGGTGGTTTCATTTTCATTGATGTTGTTCAGGAAATGAACATCGGTTTTCTGTCCGATAGCGGCAAGGGCTATATCAACCTCAATAACAAACTCGCTGCCTTCAACCGGCACCGGACGGCGGCGGCCCGAAGCATCGGGTTCGCCCAGCTCCATCTTCATGCAGATCATCGATTTGATGCGCCCCTTCTCATCTTTCTGAACCTTCAGCGGTAAAGTCAGCAGCAGGTATTCCACACCTTCGAGTTTCGATTCGTGAATCTCGATGGGGTTGGCCGGCATCTCTTTTTCGGTACGGCGATAGATAACGTAAACCTTTTCGGCGCCCAGCCTGCGCGAAGTACGGCAGCAGTCCATGGCGGTATTTCCACCACCGATAACGGCAACGGTTTTGCCGGTAAAATCGGGCTTTGTCTCGTTCATTTCAAGCTCCTTCAGGAAGTCGGTTCCGGCATAAACGCCTTCGGCATCGTCGCCTTCGCAGCCGATGGATGTTCCCCTTTGTGAGCCAATGGCCAGAATGGTAGCCTGGTATTTTGCTTTCAGATCTTTATAGCTGATGGTTTCGCCGAGGCGTTGGTTGTAATGAATGTTTACGCCCATTTCGGTGATATTGTCAACCTCGCGCTGCAGCAAGTTGTTGGGCAGGCGGTATTCCGGAATGCCATACCTGAGCCATCCGCCGGCAGCAGGGCTGGCTTCAAAAATATCAACTTCGTGGCCTTCCTTGCGGAGGAAAAAGGCGGCAGATAATCCACCGGGCCCGGCACCAATAACCGCGACTTTCTTTCCGGTTTCAGGCTTTACTGTTGGGCGGTATTTTTCGGGTGAGTTCAGATCGTAGTCGGCAGCAAAACGTTTCAGATAGTCGATACCAACAGCAGCGCCTTCGTCGAGCAGGTTGCGGCGACAGGCTACTTCGCAGGGGCGCACGCACACGCGGCCACAAATGGCTGGCAGCGGGTTTGTCTCTTTTATAACTGCAATGGCTTCGCTGTGCAAGCCTTTTTCGATCAACGAGATATAACCCTGAACATCAACTCCGGCCGGACAGGTTTGCTTGCAGGGGCCGGTACAATCGGCATAGTGATTGCTCAGCATCAGCTCAAGCGCTGTTTTGCGGGCTTTCAGCACTTTTTCGCTGTGGGTATTTATCTTCATGCCCTCGGCAATGCGGGTGCTGCACGAAGGTTGCATACCGCGCATACCTTCAACTTCAACCACGCACACATAGCACGAAGTGTAGGGTTCGAGGCGGGGGTCGTCGCACAGGGTGGGTATCTCAAGCCCTATTCTGCGGGCTGCAATAAGTATGGTTTCGCCCTCGACTCCTTTGACAATCTGGTCGTTGATAATAATATTCAGCGTATTGCTCATTATGATTCGTGTATTTTGGTTTTTGCTTCCCGGATCAGAACTGAAAATGCCTATCCTGCTTTTTCATCAACCCCGAAAGCCCTCAAACTTTTTACTTTAGACTTTAGACCTGTCTGCCTGTAGCAAACAGGCAGGCTTTTTACTTCTAAGAAACGGTTATTGCATCAAATTTACACCGTGCGTAGCAGTCGCCGCACTTTATACAGTCTTCCTGACGGATAACATGAATCTGCTTGCGGTCACCATCAATCGCTTTGCTCGGGCAGTTTTTAGAGCAAACGGTACAGCCGGTGCACTTGTTTGCATCAATTTCGTAGGTAAGTAGTGGCTTGCAAACTTTTGCAGGACATTTTTTATGATAAATGTGAGCTTCATACTCATCGCGGAAGTATCGGATGGTAGTCAGTACCGGATTTGGAGCTGTTTGTCCAAGGCCGCATAGCGAGGTATCCTTAATCTGATAGGCCAGTTCTTCGAGCAGTTCAATATCGCCATCGCGGCCATCGCCTTCAACAATACGGTTAAGAATTTCGAGCATGCGTTTGGTCCCGATCCGGCAGAAAGTACATTTGCCGCAGCTTTCCTTCTGGGTGAAATCGAGGAAGAAACGGGCTACATCAATCATGCAGGTAGTTTCATCCATAATAACCATACCGCCCGATCCCATAATGGCGCCGGTTGCATTTACCGAATCGTAATCTACTATGGTGTCGGCAAGGTACTCAGGGATACAGCCACCTGAAGGGCCACCCATCTGCACCGCCTTAAATTTCTTATCGTTTTGAATGCCACCACCCAGTTTGAAAATCACTTCACGGATGGTAATGCCCATGGGCACTTCAACCAGNNTGATAATCCAGGGGATATTGGCAAAGGTTTCTACATTGTTGATGTTGGTTGGTTTGCGCCACAATCCTGAAGCGGCAGGAAAGGGAGGACGTTTGCGAGGCATTCCGCGTTCCCCTTCAACAGAGGCAATAAGGGCGGTTTCTTCACCGCATACAAATGCTCCGGCACCCTCTTTAATGTGGATGTCGAAGTTGAAATCTTCAATACCCAGAATATCTTCGCCCAGGTAACCTTTCTCTCTGGCCTGATCAAGGGCAATGTTAAGCCGTTTGATAGCCAGCGGATATTCAGCGCGGCAATAAATTACACCATCGGTAGCACCAATCGCGTAAGCGCCAATAATCATACCTTCAATTACGGAATGCGGGTCGCCTTCGAGCACCGAACGATCCATAAATGCACCGGGGTCACCTTCGTCGGCATTACAGATAATATATTTCTCGTCAGATGCATTGTTGGCTGCAAATTTCCATTTCATCCCGGTGGGGAAGCCTCCGCCGCCACGGCCCCGAATGCCCGAATCGAGCACATTCTGGATAACTTCGGTGGTGCTGATTTTTTCAACGGCAATTTTACGGATGGCAGCATAGCCTTGCCGCGATTCGTATTCTTCAATACTCTCCGGGTCAATATGGCCGCAGTTGCGCAATACAATCTTCACCTGATCGTCGAGAAACTCGTTTTCAGGGGTTTTAAACAAATCGGAACTAACCACGTATTCCTTAACCGGGCTGTGCTGGGTAATGTGCCTGTCAATTACTTCTACAGCGCGGTTTTCATCAATTTCGCCGTAAAGGTAAGTGCCGGTTTCGTCAATAATTTCAACCAATGGTTCGCGGTAACACATACCTACACAACTGGTTTTCTTAAGCTCAAAATCGAGATTTTCAGCTTCTTTCAATGCCTTGATTTTTTCATAGGTTTTACCTGCTCCGGCTGCAACTCCGCAGCTTCCCAGTCCTACGATTACCTGTGTTTTACTCATCTATATCTGTGTAAACTAAGTACAAACTTATTTTGCCATTTCTTCAACCGACTGACTTTCCCTGATGCGGATGTCTTTAATGATTTTCACTGCCTCTTTGCCGGTCAGTTTGCCGTAAGTGTCGTCGCCAATCATCATTACCGGGGCCAGCGAACAACATCCGAGGCAGGCCACCGATTCGAGGGTGAACAATCCGTCTTCGGTAGTTTCGGTATCCTTTACTTTCAGTGCATCCTGAATGGCATCGGTTATGGCGTTGGCATTCTGAACATGGCAGGCTGTTCCGTGACAGACTTTAATAATGTTTTTACCCACCGGTTTCAGCCTGAACTGGGAGTAGAAGGTAGCAACACCGTACATATCGCTCAGTTCCAGCCCTGTTTCGTCGGCAATTTTCTTAAATGCCTCGCGGGGAATAAATCCGTAAAGGTGCTGCGCTCCCTGAAGCAGCGGGATTAAATTGCCTTTGCGGCCATTGTATTTGTTGATCAGGGGCATTAGTAGTTCCAGATCGGGAACATCGGTGGTTAAAGCAGTATTTTGCTTCAGAATTCTTGCAACTCGCATGGTTGTTTCATTTTATGCGATAAAAGTAGAAAACTTAGCTTATCCGGTAGGGGTGAAGCGGCAATTTATATCCATTCTAAATATAGTGAAGTAGCTAATAATGAATAAGATAAGCATTGAATGTGTTTTTAAACTTTTTCAGATTCAGTAATACCCTGAATGAATTGGGTTTGAACCTTATTTTTTAATTCATATCTGTTGGTATTCCAATTAGGTTTCTATGTCCGGCCTATGACCTCTTGTTTCCTGCTTTACTGGATTCCGGTTAATAACCCAGTTAGCCTGATAAATAAGCGGTGCTAACTATTCACTTTCCATCGTTAAGAATAAAACAGACGTGGAAGCATTGAACAGAGCAGTTTGTCAGTATGCCTATCGACTATTTTTTTTCTTGCAGTAAGTAGCTGAATTCCAATTTTTTTTGATTTCGCTTCTTTGGAAAGGACTATATTTGTTTCTTCTATGCAAGATTAATATCCGGGATACTATGGCAAAACTAAATTCTATTACTTCCAGAACTTTTTTTCGACTGATTTTAACATTATCTGTTATAGTTTTTTTTTCATGTCAAAAAGACAAGGAAAATCCAACTCCCCCAGGGCCCATTGTAGAAGATTCGCTTTATCAGCAATATGGAACACCGTTTACTGAAATTCCTGAAATTGAAGATATTGTGATGTATGAAGTCAACCTTCGGGCGTTTAGCCCATCGGGCGATCTTCTGGGCGTAATTGATAGATTAGATGAACTGGTTGATCTGAAAGTCAGCGTTATCTGGCTGATGCCCATACATCCCATAGGACTGGTAAATTCAGTCAATTCTCCATATTCAGTTCGGGATTACAAGGCAGTGAGTGAGGAATACGGAACTCTGAATGACCTGCGGACTTTAACCGATGAAGCGCACGCCAGGGGAATGGCCGTGATTATGGATTGGGTGGCCAACCATACATCCTGGGATAACGAATGGATAAGCAACAAAAGCTGGTACACGCAAGACGGGAATGGAAACATCATTCATCCGGCAGGTACAAATTGGCAGGATGTGGCCGACCTGAATTACAGTAATCAGATCATGCGCAAAGCCATGATTGACGCCATGAGGTACTGGGTTTACGAGGCAAATGTTGATGGTTTCAGATGCGATTATGCCGATGGGGTTCCATTTGACTTTTGGAAGGAGGCCATTGAATCTATAAGATCAATAAGTGGCCGAAATTTTATCTTTTTTGCTGAAGGGGCAAGAAATGATCATTTTACAGCAGGTTTCGACCTTAATTTTAGCTGGAAGTTTTACGAGGCAGTTAAAGATGTTTTCAGCGGAAATGCTGTCAGCAGTATTTTTTCAGCCGACAGTGCCGAATATGCAAGTACGCCTCCCGGAAAACAATGGGTGAGGTTTACCACCAACCATGATGAATCTGCCTGGGATGCTACACCGGTGAGCCTGTTCGATGGGATTGATGGTGCATTGGCAGCATCAATGGTTACCGTTTTTACTGGTGGTGTACCATTGATTTACGGAAGTCAGGAGGTGGGAACCGCGGCGAATGTTCCTTTTTTTTACAACTCAAATATTAACTGGGATAGTCACCCTGAAATGTTACTGACTTACAAAAAAATGCTGCAGTTTTATGGTACCTCTCAAACAGCGAAAAGTGGTCAGATTAAGGTATATGAGCACAATGATGTGGCTTGTTTTAAGAAAAAATTAAATGATGATGAGATCGTGATCATGGTCAATTTAAGGAATGTACCGGTAAACTATACGATACCCTCAGAATTGAAGAATATCCAATGGTATGAAGTTTTTAATGAATATTTCATTACCCTTGGAACCCAGACGACATTGGAACCATACCAATTTATGCTACTTAAAAAGCCATTATAGGATTGAACAGGGACTCAAAATTTCGTATTCCAACAATAAAATCTTAATCGAAATTCAATCGTTTCTATGCAATTGATTTTTATTCCGGCCCAAATATCCGTCAATCGCCCAATGTGCAAGGTAAATCAAGGGTGTTAAAAGAATAGCAAGTGAAACCTTATAGGTGTATTGCACCAGCCCGACCTGCAGCACCTGATCCATACTCCAGTTGCCAAGCAGATAAAAGGCAATAAAAAGGATCACAAAACTATCAATCAGTTGTGAAATAACCGTTGAGCCTGTTGCCCTGAGCCAGAGCTTTTTATGCCCGGTGAGTTTCTTGAGATAGTGAAAGGAATAGGCATCAACCAACTGGCTTACCAGGAAAGCGGCCAGTGAACCGACAATAATGCCTAAGCCTGCCCTGAAAATACTTGAATAGGCAAAATTGATATCAAACGGATTGCCGGCTGTATCGGTGCTGTTGAGTTCTAACCAGAAACCGGCCGGTGGGACTTCGGTACCGGCAAGCACTACCAGAAACGACCATGCAATCATTCCGGCGGTGATAAAGCTTATTTTCCTGACTCCTTCACGGCCAAAATATTCGTTGATCAGGTCGGAAATCACAAAAACAAATGGCCAGATTACCACACCTACACTCAGGTTGAAGTCCAGTTTTTGCCCGCCAAAGAATGGTAACTGAGCTGGCATCAGGCCAAGTAATTTTTCGAGTGAGAATATTTTGACTCCGGCAAACTCAGCAACGATTGCGTTGGTGAGGAATATAGCGGATAAAATAAGGTAGAGTTGCTGCTTTTTGGGAGTAGAAGCATTTAGCATCATCTTATTTTTTATAGATGGGTTAGATTTACAACAAGTTATATCCGCTAATGTTTCAAGCGCAGCTTATTTTCATTTCAGGATATCAAGTGGGAATTCATTCCTATTCCGTATATTTGTGAAAAGCGGATGCTTATGCTGTCGTTTTCCAGGGTACTCTTCTTTTTATTGTTTTCAGGATGTCTGTTTTATTCCGGAATAGTTGCTAACGCACGTCCAAATGCTGAACCGGCCCTGAAAATTCATGATACAACCAGGGTTCTTGATTTGTTTGAACAGGGCAACCGGTTTATTGATGGCCCTTCCGATTCATTGTTGTTTTATTACCGCAAAGCGCTGGTTATTATCAGGGGAAACCTTGACACATACCGGAATAATAAAAAAGATAAGGCGCTTTACCATAAATTCAGATTGCTTGAACTGAGGGTCTTTATTGAATTTGGTATTGAATATTTTTATCGCAGCGATTATGAAAAGGCGCTGGAGAACTACTTTGCGGCACTTGCTATTGCAGAGGAATTAAACGATCCGGATGGATTGTCGGAGTGCTATAGCGAAATCGGTATCGTTTACAAAAACCAGGGACGTCTATCAGCAGCACTCGAATATTACGAAAAGGCACTTTCCATGGCCCAAAAAGGCAGCGATTCTTCCTGGGTGGCTTCCTGCATGATCAATATCGGGAATATCTACAAAGAAAAAAACCTGCTCATCACCTCCCTCAATTATTACCTTGATGCGTTGAAAATCCTGGAAAAGCTCGGGCACGACCGCAGAATAGCTGCCTGTTACCAGAGCATAGGTGATGTTTACTTTCAGCAGCGCGATTATGATAAGGCGTTGAATTATTTCAACAAATCGCTGCAACTGGCCATACAAACCGAAGACCGGGTGAGGGAAACAGGCTGCTACCTAAGCATAGGTAATGTGAGTGCTAAAAAAAAGGATTATACCACTGCCCGTCAATTCTATAATAAAGCCCTGAAACTATACGAGATAACCGGTTATCGCCATGAAATGGACGATTGTTATATTCTGATAGGTGATTCATTTCTTGAAGAGTATAATTATGATGAGGCACTTAATAATTACAACAAAGCGCTTGAAATTTCAGTACAGGAAAATGATATAACCAGTCAGGCTGAAATATCGGGTAACCTGGGAAAGATTTACCTGCTTAAGAAACAGTATTTAAATGCGAAGGACTTTGGTTTAAAAAGTCTAATCTATGCAGAAAAATGCGCCTCGCTTGATTTGATGGTTGCGGCCCATGCATTGTTGAGTGATACTTATGAAGCAATGGGTCAACATTCAAATGCACTGATGCATCAGAAAAAATATGCCTTGTTGAAAGACAGCCTTTTCAGTGCCGAGAAATTCAAAACAATTACGGAAATGGAGGTAAAGTATGAGTCGGCGAAAAAAGAGCAACAACTGGCATTGTTGCAGCAACAAACAGAAGTACAACAACTAAGGCTCGAATCCCGTAAACGGGGACTCATCGCTTCCTTTCTCGGAACGATAATGGTGCTGCTGATTGCTTATCTCCTCNNGCCATACAGGGTTATATTTATCAGAATGAGCCGATACTAGCCGGTGATTTCCTGGCAAAGTTTGCCGACCTTGTAAGGATAACCCTCGAAAGCTCAAGAGAAGGTTTTATTACACTTGAAAAAGAGGTCAAGATGCTTGAAGCTTATCTCTCATTGCAAAAGTTGCG
>DINP01000054.1:14425-28969 GCA_002426025.1 Bacteroidales bacterium UBA5537
GCCATGTTTGCCCAGCCATTTATTGAAAATGCCGTAGAACACGGGTTGCGACACCGGGGCTCGGGCGGATTGTTAAAAGTGGATTATTCCTTTCATGGTGATTGTTGCATCAGAATCTGCATTGAGGATAACGGGGTTGGCCGTGAAGTTTCAAAACAGATTGAGCACAAGCAGAACCATCAATCGCTGGCTATGAAAATTACCAATGAGCGGCTTTTGACATTTTCAAAAGCCTTCAAGCAGCAATTTTCTCTAAAGCTTATTGATTTGAAGGATGCAGAAGGGAATTGTGCCGGATTAAGGGTTGAGATGGATATTCCAGTCAGGAAAAATGGTAGTTTTTAATTTTAAAAGACAGGCAGATGATTTCAGTTGTAATTGTTGATGATGAACCCAAGGCACGCGAAACCATCGCCAAGCTGTTGGCATTAAGTCCGGTAAAGGTAAATGTGATTGGTGCTGCTGAAGATATTGCCACNNTTCGATTTGCTGAAAAAGTTTGAAAAGATAAACTTCCAGGTAGTTTTTATCACTGCTCACGAAGAATATGCCATTCAGGCGTTTAAGTGCAGTGCCCTTGATTATGTGCTGAAGCCGATAAATTCGGCCGATCTGTTCCGGGCAATTGAAAGGGCAAATGAACGTTTATCAAACGATGAAATGGCAGGCAAGCTGAATGCACTGCTCTCAAACCTCGATAAGCTGAGAAAAGTTGTTTTAAAAACGGCTGAAAGCATTCATATTATCAATGTGGATACCATTATCCGTTGCGAGGCAGATGTGAATTATACCACTTTTTTTCTGGTCAACGGCAAAAGATTGCTGGTTTCGAAGCCACTGAAAGATTATGACGAACTGCTTTGCCCTGCCGGCTTCTTCCGTACCCACCAATCCCATCTGATCAACCTCGACCATATGCTTCGTTACGACAAAAATGATGGTGGTTACATTGTGATGGATGATAACTCCCCGGTGCCGGTTTCAACCCGCCGCAAAGAGGCATTGTTTGAGCTTTTTGGGAAGATGTGATAATACGGCAGAAAATGAAACACATAGACACTATAGATCACATAGAAAGTCACATAGAAAAAGACTATTGTGCCCTACTTTGCCTATGTGGTTCAAAAAAAAGATTAAACACATAGACACAATAGTTCACATAGGAAGTCACATAGAAAAAAAACTTTTATGCACTGTCCCATCAAAANNTGCCTATGTGGTTCAAAAAAACAGCATTAAAAATTTAAAAAATGACACAGAAGAAGATTGATAAACTTAGTTATGATATCATAGGGTTTGCCATTGAAGTTCACAAAGAATTAGGACCGGGGCTGTTGGAAAGCGTATATGGAAAGTGCCTGGTCCATTTATTGAAGCAAAATGGCTATCATGTCCAGTCCCAACAAGCGGTCCCGCTATTTTTTAAGGGACTTGAAATTGACTGTGAGTTGCGTTATGATATTTTAGTCAATGAACTTATTATCATAGAATTAAAAACAGTTGATGCTTTACTGCCAATTCATGAGGCGCAGCTTCTTACCTATTTAAGGCTTTTGCAAAAGCCAAAAGGCATTTTAATCAATTTTAATTGTACGAATATTTTTAAAGAGGGTCAAAGAACCTTCGTCACTGAAATTTATCGTAATCTTCCGGCAGAATAACAATGCATCTAACTGGAAGCGTATGCTTCAAAAACTATGTGTTCTATGTGCCTATGTGGTTCAAAAAATGTTAAACACATTGCCACAATAGTTCACATAGGAAGTCACATAGAAAAAAACTTTTATGCCCTGTCCCATCAAAAAAGCCGGGACAATTCGTGCCTATGTGGTTCAAAAAAAGATTAAACACATAGACACATTAGAAAACAAAGGAAGTCAAATAGAAAAGAACTATGTGCCCTACTGTGCCTATGTGGTTCAAAAAAAAAGGATAAACACATAGACACAATAGTAAGCATAGGAAGTCACATAGAAAATAACTATTATGCCCTGTCCCATCAAAATAGCCGGGACAAGTCGTGCCTATGTGGTTCAAAAAAAATAACACATAGCCACATTAGACCAAATGGAAAATCAGATAGAAAATATTAAATATTTTGTTATAGTAAGGATTGGATCTGATCAATTAGTTGATCGAGATCAGTTTCAATGATTTCCCATACTATTTCGTAATCTATTCAAAAGTAATCATGTACTATCCGGTTTCTTAAGCCACGCATTCTATCCCATTCAATCATGGGGTTGGTAATCCGAAAGTCATCACCTATTCTGTTAGCGGCTTCTCCAATAATTTCAAAATTCCTGATTACAGCATCAATTGTCTTCTCATCTTCAATAAAAGATTCATAATTCAAACTGTTGGTATATCGTTTGATTTTCAGCGCTGAATCAAGCATATCCTCGAGAAGCAGTATTAAATCCCTTTTAGACATATGTCAGGTCCTGTTGTATCCTCATAAAATATTTTTCTTTTATCCCGTTTCTTGAAACCAGATCAACTTTAAACCCTACCAGTTTTTCAAGTTCTTCGGCAAGGTCAATAAATCGAACCCCGATTTTATCATTAAACTCCACAATAATATCAAGATCGCTATTTTCATTTTGCTCTTTTCGCGCATATGAACCAAAAATCGCCAAAGTTTTAATGGGATAACTCGAAAACAAGTATTTCTTGTGTTTCCTTAAGTGTTCTTCTATTTCCTCAAGCGTTTTCATAGTTCAAAAATACGATATTTTTAAATAAGTTCATCTCAGGTTTTTAATTCAGAGATATACAAATCAGGATACAGTATCTCCAACCCTTTCTAATAAAATCATAATTCATTAGGGAAGATTAGAAAAGTTAAGAAAGGCTTAGTGTCCTTTCCTGAATAAAATGTCGTGACAAGTAGTTGTCAAGAAAACTTAAACACATAGCCACAATAGTTCACATAGGAAGTCACATAGAAAAGGAAGATGTGCCCTCTGTAGTTCAGAAAAAAGTTCAAAATCTCCCATTTTCAAATAATAGTTCATCTCCGGCGAATAATCATTTGCCCCTGATTTACTGATTATTGTACTTTAAATTTATAGCTGGATTAAAATTCTCGGGCTATGAAAATTACTTCAAGCGATCAGATCTATTTTTTCAGGGACAACGAAGTTTCCCGCTTTGAGTCTCTTCAAGGAACTACCCTGGTTCACCTGCAGAACGGGACATCCTCCAGCATTTCTGCAACCATCAATCAAATAGAGGAACAGTTGACCTCAAAAGATTTTATCCTGATCAGCGATCAGCATCTGGTGAACCTGAACCACATCACCAGTATTTCTAAAAGCGCTGAAGATTTCATTGTACTTGACGATGGCCTGAAACTGCCGATTGCCCCAGGTCGGAAACATACCATTATTACGCTTCTAAACAGTCATTTAAATAACCTTAAACCTTGAAACCATGAAAACAAAGTTACTTTGCCTCAGCTTCATCTTCCTGCTATTATTAGAAGGACTCAATTATTGTAATGCTGGTATATTGCACTCAACCCCTGTCGGTGGGTATTGGAATAATGCATCAACCTGGGTTGAGGGTTATGTACCCGGCCTCAACGATACAGCTTATGTTGTAAGCCCCGTTGGCATTGGTTCTGTAGTTGGCTATGATATTTTTCACAGTTTCGCCGGTTGGGTTATTGTTGAATCCCAGGGACATTTGTATCCCATTGATTATGGCGGAGGTTTGGGTATCTTCATCCTCAATATTGATCATGACATTGTCAATAATGGATTATTAACCAATGAAGAAGGGCCCGATGGTGACGAGTGGCTTAAACTTATTGTAAAAGGCAACATTACCAATAACAATGCATGGAGACCCTATCAAACAGAACTGGCAGGTTCTGATAGTCAGCTTCTTTCACTTGCCGACGGAAAATGTTTCGGAGGCTCCTGGTTGTGTTCAAATCCTCATCCAATTCACGCGATGACAAATATGTGGTTCGACTGTAAATACATAGTTGGACTAACACAAATTACCGGCGATTTCGATCTGAATGGCTCTACAATACACATGGGAAACCATGCCATCCGGGCAACCGGCACCTTGATTTATGACGGAATTTTTGAAGGCGACTTTGAAATACTGGGCAATTTCCGTGTCAATAAATTTGTAGAGGATACCCTTGTATTTCAGGGAACTGTAACCGTAACTGATACACTTGAAAGCAATATATATGGAGGCGGTTATGGCATCCAGAAGCTGAAGATTATAGGAAACATAATCAACAATGGTGTGGTTCGTGACCGGGAAGACGCCAGGAATGCAGACGACCTGAATATTCTGATTACAGGCAATATAACCAACAATGGCAAATGGACCTGCAATTATGTGAATTTTATAGGGACAGAAACCCAATATATTGAGCAAAGCCCGGAAAAGCAATTTGAAAGTAATTTTTATGACCTTGATGGTTCCAGTGCCATTGTTGCTAACTCAGATATATCTAATACTCAGAGCATAGATTTAAACGGCTCTCTACTCGAAATGCAGGGATACAGGTTAACTCTTGCAGCCTGGTTAATGGATGGTTCAGTAAATAATGCGGTAATAAATGGTGGATTTCTGCAGTCGTTGACAATAACAGAAATGTTAACCCTGCAGGGGACTGTGGTGGTAGATAATTTTGTTGTTTTCGACTGCCCTGTGCATGTAGTTGGAACACTAAAGTCTAACTCTTATGGTGGTGGCGACTATGATTATGATCTGGCAATTCTGAGCAATATTATCAACAATGGTATTATCACGAATCATACTTCAGGCAATCGATTACGCCTTCATGTAAACGGAAATATTGAAAACAATGGAGAATGGTCAAATTCTCTTACATATCTGGCTGGTTCCAACGATCAAACAATTTCACTAAATCCCGATAAGTCATTTAATTGTGATTTTCAGAGTCAGAAAACCAATGGCAATATAGTTGCAATTAATGATCTGAAAATTTATGGCAGTATTTATTTGCAGGGAAGTTTTTTGAAGATGGAAGGCCATCGTTTAACTCTGGGACAATGGCTTTATAGTGGTCATTTGGATAACGCAATTGTTCATGGAGGGATTTTGCAGGGAATTATTGCGACAACTTCACTGACAATTGAGGGGATTGTGATTGTTGACGATAACAACGCCTTCAACTGCAATGTGATGGTAAATGACACCCTGCAATGCAATACATATGGTGGAGGATCAAAATACTACGACCTTCCTATTGTTGGCAGTTTATCGAATTACGGGGTGATAAGAAGCTATGGATCGGGGATGCTGCGGTTATACATTACGGGCAATCTGCTAAATGGAGGCGAATGGGTAAATTACCTTACCTATGTTTATGTGGTTGGTGATCAGATTATTGACCTTGTTGATAACAAAGTCATTGATGGAAGTGTGCAATTTGAAATAGAGGCCGGGCCAGGACCTTACCAATGGTTATTTAATGATGCACCTCTCGATTCACCCGATTTTAACGGAGAAACCACTCAGGTGCTTAGTTGGTTGGTTCCTGTAACCGATGAATGGTATGGCTACTTTACCTGCGACAATGGTACAAAAAATCCGATGGGTATTACCGTAAGGCAATGGATTACGGGTATCGAAGAAAATCAAACCTGCAATGTGAGGATATGGTCGTATGATAAATGGTTGATGGTTGACCTGAAAGAAAACAGCCCCGCCAATGTTATCGTATTTGACCTTTCCGGAAGAATGGTTGCGTCATACAATATCAATAAGGGATTGACAACCATTACCCTTGACAGACCCGGTTTGTATTTTGCTAAAGTTCAATCGGGACAAAGGCTGGCCTGCAGTAAAGTGGCGATCAGGTAGAATCATTCCAATAGCCTTAATTTAACTCTCAGAAACATAGAATCACCAGGAAAATGAAATAATCCTCGCCGTATTTCAAATAAATACATAGTGGTTCTTAGTGCTTTAGTGTTAAAAAAATCAAGCCATGAAAAAACTCATCTTACTTTTACATTTTTCGTTTTTCATTTTTCATTTTTCATTCGCCCAGCAGGGCATTATCCAACTCCCTGCTACCGGTCAAACAACCAGCTATTATCCCGGCGACGACGGCGATCTGCAAACAGGAATTCCCCTACCTGACAATCGCTTTACTGATAACAGCGATGGCTCAGTTACAGATGCGCTTACCGGCCTTATGTGGGCCAAAGATGCCAACCTTATTGCAACCCGCAACCCATCCTTTGACCAGGATCGTACGGTAGGCGATGGTGACATCGACTGGAAAACGGCGTTGAGTTATATTGAGTTGCTAAACAATGAAAATTACCTGGGCCACAACGATTGGCGGATGCCCAATATGGTTGAACTACGCTCGCTGGTGAATCTCGGTTTGCCCGATATTGCAATGCCCCCTGATCATCCATTCATCAACCTGAAAGACCTTTACTGGAGCTCAACCTCTTCGGAAGAGATGCGAAGCCTGGCAATTGGTGTCCTGTTACAGGAGCATTACGCACATTCCAATATCATCAACCCGGCAGGAGAAACCGGGGATTTCGCGAAGGATCCTGATATTACTGGAGCCAATTACTGGAAATACTACCTCCTCCCTGTTCGGAACGCTACAGTGGCGGGAATGATCGAAAACCCAAAAACCGGGCAACAGTATACCTTTTACCCCGGGGATGACGGATTTTTAAAAGAAGGAACCGCCTGGCCTACGCCACGGCTGGTGGATAACAACAACGAAACCGTTACTGACCGCCTTACCGGTTTAATGTGGACAAAAGATGCCAATCTTATGCTCACACGAAACCCGGAATTCGACACCAACCAGTGGGTCGACGGAGCCATCAACTGGCAGCATGCGCTGGATTATATTGCCTTGTTGAATGCTGAAAACTACCTGGGTCACAACGACTGGCGTATGCCCAACCGCAACGANNCGTGCCGACGAGACCGATCAGGCCTGGATCGTCTGGTTTACCGATGGCATGATGGGTGGAGGAAACAGGTTGCAATATTTAAAAACGGCCGACTGGCATGTATGGCCGGTGCGGACTGATAATACACCCTTGTCAACATCTTCAATAACTGGTACCATTACCCTCGACGGCAACCCATACCCCAGGGCTGAAGTAGAACTGAGCGGCCACATAAGTGGGTTTACCCGGACCAATCTAAACGGAGAATATGAATTCAATCATCTCCCGAATGGGAATTATACGGTAATCCCAACACATAAATACGCCCGTTTTAATCCGTTGGTTTGCAGCGCCAACCTTAATAACAGCGCCTCCACGTGTAACTTTGATGCAACTTATACCCGCGCTTATGGCTGGGTGGATATCAGTGAAAAGCTTTTTCCTGTTGGAGGTGCGGCCGGGGGCTGTTTGTCTGACTTATGGTTTATAGGAAATGAGGGATGGATCACCAACAGCTGTAATTATAACGAAATATATCATACAACAGATGGTGGAGATACCTGGGATATTCAGACTCCTTTGGCTGAGTGCCACGCTATTTATATGCTCTCTTCCGAAGTTGGATATGCCGGAGGGGCGAGCGGACTGCTATGCAAAACCACCAACGGTGGACAGGACTGGAACTTCTTTGCCGTGGCCCCTTCCCAGATACGTAGCATTGGTTTTTCCCCTGACGGCTCCATGGGATGGGTTGGCGGTGCGGAAGGCTATCTATCAAGGATCACAGCTACCGGGTTGGAATCTCAGTTCAATACTTACACCGACTGGGATGCCATCTCATTCGGCTCCAATGATTATGGATGGACAGTAAGCTGCTTTGGGCGAAAAATGATCTTTGAAAACGGAATCTGGACTTTCTATGGCGGTGCACAGTATTTTCCCTGCTACGCGGATATTCAGTTTAATGGGCCTGCACAGGCATGGTTAAGCTATGGCGGTGAACTGCTGCGCCTTAGGGATGGAATGTTCGGACATTTTTATGAAGATACAGCACAAAGTATACAAGGTGTATTCACCCTCGGCCTTGACTCTGTGTGGGCCGTGACGACAGGAGGTGATATTCTGCTAAGCTCCAATGCAAATGCTGATACCGTTCATTTTATTGCCGATCATGTGACTGATGGCTGGCTTTCCGATGTTTTTGCCATTGATGGCAAGCATGCCTGGGCCATTGGAAACAACGGCAGTCTTTTCCGTTATGGCGTGCTGGAAGGTTTTCCTTCAGGAGATGCCAATATTCTTGATTTCGTGGTTGATCAACAAACGCAGCCAGCCGAAATCAACTACACTACCCAAACTATTAACGTAGTCGTGGCACAAGGCACCGCCCTGACACAGATTATTCCGGAAATTTATCTATCACCCGATGCCACTGTAAATCCACCAGGCGGAAGCATGCAGGATTTTACCGTTCCGGTAACATATACCGTTACATCCGGAAACGGGCAAACAGTGAAAGAATGGGTGGTAACTGTGGATATCACTACTGATGTTGCAAAACCTGAAGTACCTGAATTATTGATTTATCCCAATCCTACAAAAGGAACAGTTTATATTTCAGGAACCTCTATCCAAAATCAGATAATCAGTATCGGGGTGCTTGATTTATATGGAAAGGTGGTAGTGGAAACCGGAACGCAAAGAGACGGTAGGGCAGAGTGGGTAATAGATATCAGTCACCTGCCCTCCGGGTTGTACATACTGAAAATCTCAACTTTAGGATCATCAATTGTCAGAAAGGTAATTAAGCAGTAAGAATCTGATTGTTAGGTTAATATCATTGTTTACCCTTGACTTTCAGTGCTTTTTTTCGTACCTTGCAATTTGAATAATACAGATGTTGCACCAGCATTTCCTGCAAATGCACAAATCCTGTCATTATGAAAAAAATCATCCCCTTTTCGTTCGTTTTCTTCCTTGTACTTTCATCATTTGCTCAAAACGGATGGCGCTGGCAAAATCCTTATCCACAGGGTAATGGATTAAATTCCATTGTTATGAATGGTTCAGTGGGTTGGGCTGTAGGTACACTGGGAACAGTCATGCATACCATTAATCAGGGGCATGATTGGGAAGTGGTTGACATAGGGACCACAGAAACCCTGAATTGCATATACATGGCCAGTGTTGCAGAAAAAGGGTGGATCGTAGGCAACAACGGCCTTGTTTATTTTACAGGAAACGGTGGCGAGACCTGGGAAAAACAAAACAGCGGTACTACCGAAATACTGTATTCAGTTTCAGCGATCGAAGGTAATTGCCCCTGGATCTGCGGCAACGACATTATTTTAAAAACTTACGATGAGGGCGAAACCTGGAACAAGGTTAGCAGTATCTTCCACTCCCGATTCTATGCGATCGATCACAAGGACTGCTCAGAGGTATGGATTGCAGGTAAAGATGGACTGGTCATAAACACAACTGATGCCGGAGTAACATGGCAATCTCATGCTACACCAACCTCTCGCGATTTATATTCCATTGATATTGTTGATAATGGAGATTACAGAGCCTGCGGTTATGCCGGAACTATAATCCACTCTTCCGACGATGGCAATACATGGATTAAGGAGAATGAAAATTCAGGCTATGCGCTGAGAAATATTGCTACAAAAGGCATTGTTGGAGAAGCTTATGCTGTAGGTGATGATGGAATTATACTTAAAGGATTGTATTCAGATCCAAACTGGAATCTGGTTGAATCAGGCACATTTTGCAATCTGAATGATGTGTGCTTTCAGGGACTATTCCATGGCGTTTATGTTGCCGGGCAATATGGCATTGTTTTGCGAAAAGAAGATGAAGCAGGAGCTGAATTTGAAATCATGAATGAGAGATGCAATTATGGGATGAATGCGGTAGCATTTGCAAACAAGAACAAAGGCTGGGCGGTTGGTGGCAGGTCAATAGACTTATCAGGCAATTCAAAAGGCGTCATATTACAAACTACTGACGGTGGTGAAACCTGGGAAACGCGTCAGAACCTTTCAAAAGCAATGAATGCCATAGATGTTATTGACGAAAACCATGTATGGGCAGTCGGCAGGGAAGGCTTGATTTTACACACATCAAATGGTGGTGAAAGCTGGTCCGTATCGCCGAGTCCTATAGATGGAACTCTCATGTCTGTTTGCTTTGTTGATGAAAACAACGGATGGATCGTTAGCATGAGCAATTGGGGGCAGATGATCCATACACAAAACGGTGGTTTAAGCTGGGTGCAGCAGGCAAATCCTACATCAAACCCTTTGTATGATGTGTTTTTTATCAATCAAAACAAAGGTTGGGCTGTTGGACTCGATTCCACAATTCTCAGAACGACGAATGGTGGACAAACCTGGGAACGCGTTATTACAAATGCTTCAGAAGGATATCGGTTTNNGAGCTCAGGGAACTATCCTGCGCTCATTGGATGGCGGATATACATGGATAAATCAATACAACCCTGTTGCCACAAATACTTTAACTTCAATATATTTTAATGACCTTTTAACAGGTTGGGTCAGCGGAGAAGGCGGTAGTATATTAAGAACAGATAATGGTGGTTTCATGCATCCGCCAGGTACATTCTGGAAAGATAATCTTGGCCTCCCGATCAATGACAATGAAGAAACACAAAGCATTATAGATGTCAATGTAGAAGGTTTTGCAAGGGAAGGTTATTACCTCACCGGAGTTGAATTATACATTGACTCAATTATGCATTCCAGGGTGAGTGATCTGGAAATATCCCTCCAACACAATGATGTTTCCCAAACACTCGTGTATCATGTTGCCGATCAGGGTGAAAACTTCCTGTGGACAAAACTCTCCGATGAAGCTGCGAGAATTATCACCGATGGAACAGCCCCTTTTTCAGGCGATTATAAACCATATGAGCCATTGTCTGCATTTAATGGAATGAACCCAAATGGCGAATGGACACTCGCTATTGTTGACAACGTGCCGGGCCATTCCGGAACACTTCATGCCTGGGGCATTAAACCAATGTTTGAGAAAGTTTTTTCCATTGATGGCCCGTATACCGGGAACTCTGACAAGAAAGTGCAATTGTTTCAGAATGTTCCCAATCCTTTTACTGGGACAACCACCATTACTTGGCTAAGTGAACTTTCCGGGCAAACCGTTTTAAAGGTCTATAACCTTAATGGCCAGGAAATTACTACTTTGATAAACAAAAACCTGGCTCCCGGTAAGCATTCGGTTCAATTCGACGGCTCACGCCTTGGCAAAGGGGTTTACTACTATCAGTTAAGGGTTGGTGATTTCATTCAAACAAAGAAATGCATCGTGATGTAAACAGGAATCCATGAGTACGTTTTCAATCAAAGCTGAAATCTATGAAAAAGATACTATTTGTTTTCTTTCTGCTTTCTTTTCTGCTTGCAAATAATATTCAGGCCCAGGTCAGCCCTTCGTGGATATCAAACAACCATTTTCCGGCATCGAATTCTTCAATGGCTTCTGTCGTGGCAGTTGATCAATCGGGCAATGTGTTTACAGGGGGAACAGCAGGAAACAATTTTGTTATAAAACATAATTCTGAGGGCGAAGTGCTGTGGCTGCAAACATACAACTGCGGTGATACCATTTCTGAAGCCCCGAACACAATGTGCATCGACAACCAGGGAAATGCCTATATCACTTTTATGAAACATACACCTGGTGGCACCTATTGGTCGATAGCCGTGCAGAAATATAATGGCAGCAATGGAGCAATCAGCTGGACATCAGAACTTCCCAATGCGCTGTTTAACGGCTTTGAATGGCAGGTAAAACCTGCTTACATGACCATTGATGCCAACTATTTATATGTTGCAGGCACCAAATTCGAACCGGGAGTCGGAGGATCGGAAATGCTGGTGATGAAACTGGATTTTAGCGGACAAATCTTATGGGATGAAACGCTGGCCGGAACCGGAATTTATGCCAACGCCAAAAGCATTTGCGTTGATCAATCGGGTTACGTGTATGTTGCCGGCGATGCATGGAATGCATCCATCGACTATTGTGTTGCAAAATTTGACCCCGATGGCAATCTGGTATGGGATGAATTCCTGGATGGCGAAATATATCACAACACCGATATTGCGGAAGCTGTTTTAGTGGATAATGCCGGAAATGTTTACATCACCGGGTATAACCAGATTAGTTCCCACCAAACAGATATTGTAACCGCCAAATACAATCAGGACGGAGTTTTTCAATGGAAACAAAGCTATGGAAATCCCGGCTATGTTGACAATAACGGCTATTACCTCGAAATGACGAATGAAGGGGATTTATTGGTTGGCGGTTACAGTGCTTATGAAGACCCCTATCCCGGCACAGGTAAGGATTATATCTTATTAAAATACTCTGCTTCGGGTGACCTGATCTGGGATGCCCGGTACGATCATAGAAACTTCCTGAATGACCATCCTTTCGATTTTGATCTGGGGCCTTCAGGCGATGTTTACATCTGTGGAATAACCATGAAAAGCTGTTATTCCTATAATTTTGTCACAATAGTTAAGGTTAATCCACAAGGAGAAATTCTCTGGGATGTTTGGGTTCCCAACCTATATGGAATCCCCTGGGAAATTGAAGTCATTGGTGATGATGACTTTGTTGTTGCTGCCGGGGCGTTCGACTCCATCCAGGTTGACGATGCCACCACCATTCGCTATCAGGCAGCTGCCCCGCCGGTATATGATGCTGATATAATTGATGTTTATTTTGAATGTCAGATTTCACCTCCGTTAATTGATTATGAGAACCGCAGGATCATTGCCACGGTCAGCGATACGGCCAATCTTGAAACATTGGTGCCTTTCATTACCAGGTCGCCTCATTCATGCATGTATCCGCAGGATGAAGTTGTAACCAGTTTTATCGAACCGGTTTGGTACAATGTCACCTCCTTTGATGAAGAAACCGAAAAGTGGTGGTATTTGATTGTGGAAGGGGGGTATGTTGGGATTGAGAAATTATTCAGGCAGACCTTACAGATTTCTCCCAACCCAACGAAAGGAAGTTGTCATATTTTCTTGCCTGAGCCTGCATCTGGCAATGCAGTGATATCGTTGCATGATTTAAATGGCCGGATGTTGCTTGAAAAACACATTCCTGCAGGAACCCAAAACGCAGCTATTGATGTAGGTGCTTTGGACAACGGGGTGTATTTCTGCATCATAAGCACCGATAAAATTTCTTTGACAAAAAGATTGATTGTTCAAAAATGAAATGAGAATAGGATTTAAAACAAAAAGCCATGAAAAAGCTACTTCAAATTGCATTGGCAGCCGGAATTATCACAATTGTAGTTTCAGGCTGTAAAAAAGATGATCAAAACAATGATCCGGGAAATGGTGGAGAAACTCCCGGAAACATTACCGATATTGATGGTAATGTTTACAAAATGGTTAAAATCGGTGAGCAGATATGGATGGCAGAAGACCTGAAAACGACCCGCTATAACGATGGCACGCTTATCACTGATGATTTGATGGATGATAAAAGTGGACTTTATGATGGACAAGCAAGAGCAAGTGGTTTGTACACTTTTAGTCAGGCTAACAATGTAAATTTCTGCCCTATCGGGACACACCTGCCATCTGTTGAGGAATGGCAGCAATTGATNNTCTGATACCTGGTGGGGCGAACTTGCCTGGACATTCAGGATGAAATTTAATGACACAAGAGTTACTAAAAGTGATCTAAATGTAACAACAAGAGTATCTGTCCGCTGTGTTAAGGATTAAATGCCTGAACGGTTGAGTTTTAATTCTAATTGAATTGTAAGCCGGAATTATCTGATTAAAGGCATTTAGATATTTACGATGCACTTAGGAAAAGATAGAGTCTTTGTGGTATTAAAAATAAAAACCAAGTATTCCTTTTTGCCTTCAGTGTTTCAGTGGATAAAATTTCCAAGCTTTCCCCAAAAAATAATTTATCCTCAAAACAAAATCATCAAAACCGTTGTAACTTTATTGCACGGTAAAACCCTACCTGAAAATTTTATCCTTCCTCTACTGGTGTGCAATGATGTCAGGGGTTTACTGAATTTATGTTGCTTTTGAAATGAATGTATTGTGCCTTGTTTCAATAAACAATTTGCATCAAACTATCCTGAAATTGATTTTAACCGCATTCCACCATGAAGTCAGCGAAAATTTTTCTCATTTTTTTTGCAATCCTAACCTTTACATATCCACCAATGACATTTGCACAACCCAAAGGCTGGTTCTGGAAGAATCCCGACCCATCATTGTTTACGCTCTCTCAGAATCACCCCAATCCATTCCAATCACAAACATCTATCAGATGGCAACAGCCAGCCAGCAGTCGCGTAATGCTTAAAGTTTTTGACTTTATGGGCAGGGAAATCAGGACACTACTAGAAGAAAACAGATCACCGGGCAAACACCAGGTAACTTTTAATTCGTGTGGTTATCCTTCTTGAGTTTACATCTATCAGCTTCAGGCTAATGGAAGGGTTGAGACGAAGAAAATGATTGTTATCAGATAAACTAAAACAGGTATGAAAAAATATCTATTGTTTTGCTCGTTATTT
>DINP01000108.1 GCA_002426025.1 Bacteroidales bacterium UBA5537
AATATCGGGCGGTGTTTCACCGCGGTTTATCGGCATTCCGAGGTTTACCATTGCAGTAATTATACTGTCCGGGATTAGATTGTTGATCTCTTGTGTAAGTCCATTCTCTTGAACCTTACTCTCCTCCTTTTTGTCTTTTTTGCATCCGACAAACAAAACAGATAAAATCAACGCGATAGTTAAAAATTTAAAGGCAATATTTTTCATATCTACTTAATTAAAATAACCCTACTCATAAGCTTTTCGGTCAACGCTCCTTACTCTGTTAGCGGATTTTCAGGTTCCTCCGGTATCCTGATTTTGAAATCAGTATCTATTACCCAAAGAACATCAACAAAAAATATCAGCTTATATTTTGCTTAATCTCAGTTAACTCTATTCGGCTATCTTTGCAAGCTTTGTTAATTAAAAATATAATTCCACAGACAGATGCACTAAAGCGTTTATTTGCCCAATGGAATTCAATAAAAACGATTTACGGGAAATATTGTTTATTCTGCATATTAAATAATTGTTGAAACATGACTCAAACCAAACCCTGGGTGCCCTGGCTTATACTTGCTTTACTTGCCATTACCTGGGGGAGTTCATTTATTCTTATTAAACGCGGACTTGAGATTTTTTCAATAGGCGAGGTTGGTGCTTTACGGGTAGTTATCACCTGGTTGTTTTTACTTCCATTCGCACTTATGCGATTGAAAGGCATTACACGTAACCAATGGATGTTGTTTGTGGTTGTTGGACTGGTGGGCAGTTTGTTCCCGGCTTTTTTGTTTGCAGCAGCACAAAAAGGAATAGATAGTTCCCTGGCAGGAATCCTTAATTCCCTTACACCACTGTTTACACTGATGGTGGGCATGGCATTTTTCAAAACAAGGCCCAAATGGTTTAACATAGCTGGAGTTTTTATAGGTCTTGCAGGAGCTATGGGATTGGTTAGTGTTAGTGGGAGCGGTGATTTTACATTTAATATGGGATTTGCCATTCTAATAATTATTGCAGCGCTTTGTTATGCATTGAATGTAAACATTGTAAAAGCTTATCTGCAGGGGGTTGATCCTATCACCATCACCGCTATGGCATTTTTTACCATTGGACCAATAGCGGCTACATTTCTACTGTTTTTCACTGATTTTACTGATGCTGTCGGAAGCAACCCACATGCACTGGCAGGTTTGGGATACCTTGCAATACTGGCTGTTGTAGGAACCGGACTGGCTTTGATGATTTTCAACAAACTGATTCAGATGACCAGTGCTGTTTTTGCTTCATCGGTAACCTATTTTATCCCGGTGGTGGCAGTATTGTGGGGAATAGCGGATGGTGAACATTTCAGGGCTGGCTTTCTGTTGTGGATTTTACTGGTAATTTTCGGGGTACTGATGGTGAATACCAAAAGCCTGACCAAAAACAGGTTTGCAAAGGCAATCGGGAAGATATTAAAAGGCTAAGGATTAATTTCAAATGACAAATTTCTAATTTATAAAACCGGAAAACTCAGGGAGTAGATTTGGGCCTTTGAACCTTCGACCGAAGATTAGACTTCAATAATTTTCCATAAAACATTTGTAATTAAGAATTTATTATTATTTTTGCACCCCCATTAAAAGGGAAACCAAATAATTCTAAAATCGAAACAATGTACGCAATCGTTGAAATCGCCGGACAGCAACACAAAGTTGTAAAAGACCAGGTGATCTTCGTGCATCGTCTTGAGGGTGAAGAAGGCTCGACTGTTGAGTTAGACAACGTAATGTTGATTGACAACGACGGAGCAGTTACCATCGGACAGCCAAAGGTTACCGGCGCTGTCGTTTCGGCTAAAATCCTGTCGCATTTACGTGGCGATAAGGTAATCGTCTTCAAAAAGAAGAGGAGAAAAGGTTATCAGAAATCAAACGGCCACAGGCAATACCTTACCAGGCTGCAAATTGATGCCATCACCGCCTAATAAGGCTGAATCCAAATCATTGTTTAACAGTTAAAAACGAAAAGATATGGCTCATAAAAAAGGTGCCGGTAGTTCAAGTAACGGTAGGGAATCACATTCCAAACGACTTGGCGTTAAAATTTATGGTGGACAGGCTGCAATTGCTGGCAACATCATTATCCGCCAGCGTGGCACAGTTCACAATCCTGGTCTGAATGTTGGCATGGGTAAAGATCATACCCTGTTTGCCCTCACCGACGGTGTTGTTGAATTTCGCAAAAAGAAAAACGACAAATCGTTCGTTTCAATAGTTCCCTTTCCAGACGCTGAATAAACTGAAGATCAGTTTACTACCATAATTATAAAACTCCCGGCCAAAAGGCGGGAGTTTTTTGTTTTATGGATTCCGACAGTGTTAAGCGTCTTCAAAATCATTTGCTTAATCTGAATAGGTTAAAATATCACTGGTAAAAACTTGTATTAACCCAATGGCCTGTAAAATATCAGACAAATACTTTCTGCCTTATTCCGTCATAGATGAAAACTTTAGTATTTTCAATGCATTTCTTAAGATAAGGATAACAGAGTGCTGATTCCCTCAGAATGTCCACTTTTCGTTGAAAAAACTTTCAAGGTTGTCCCTTAAAGACATCAGCTTTTCCCCTCTTTCAACCAAGATAATAAAAATTATTGTGTTTGATTATCATTGTGTTACAAAATAAAACCTTGATTTTTGTATTTTTACCGGGCAACAGTGATTTTTTTTGTAAAATGTTGGTATATATTTGTATATAGGAATTTCAAATATTTCTATGATGGTTCTTGATTTTTATGAAGTGTAATAGATTGCGATGATAAAGGTTTAATGATACAGGTATTGAAAGTGTTTCATGAATAAATCAACAATTTATGTTAAAATTCTTTTTTTTGTTCTACTTTCTGCTCTTTTCTGCTAAAATTGCAACATGTCAGCTTCAGATAGACTGGCAGCAATCGTATGGAGGCTCAGAGGATGAAGAATCGTGTGATATGATAAAGCTTGATGATGGCTATATGATTATAGGATCTACATTATCTTCTGATGGGCCGGTATCATTTAATCATGGTAGTTATGACATTTGGATTATAAGAATAGATGATACAGGTAATATTATATGGGAGAAAACACTTGGTGGAAGTAGCGTGGATTATGCCTGGAGTGCTTTTCAAGCTTCTGACACTTCAGGAATTTTTATTCTTGGATATAGTTCTTCTATTGATGGTGATATTATAAACGATCCTTATCCGGGAATTGGTAACAATTGGATGGTTAAAATTTCGCAAGAAGGTGACATACTTTTGAGTAAAAAGTTTGGAACACCCAACGGAATGTTTTATCAGAAATCTGCATTTCCAACACCCGATGGAGGATATATACTTGGAGCTATGGCTTCTGAATCAGGTGGTTGTGTAACCAACCACTTCGGTTATGAAGATGCATGGATTTCTAAATTTGATGAAACCGGCGAAATAGAATGGGATTTAACTGTTGGATCCTCTGATTTTGAAGCAATCAACGCTATTATTCCAACACCTGATGGTGGCTATATTGCAGCTATGAACGGGTATTCGAATGACAGCACCGGCAATATGGCATGCAATTCATTAAATTACAGTTCCGATGCAATTGTATGCAAGATCAACAGCCAGGGGATGATAGAATGGCAACATTGCTATGGAGGCAGCCAAAAAGATTTACTCTTTTCTATTGCTCCCGTAGCGGATGGGTATGTGGTTGCAGGCCTGACCTTTTCATATGATGGAGATTTGGAAAATGCGGGTAATCATGGAAGCAGTAATTGGGCTGACTGCTGGGTTTTTAAAATAGACCTGGTTGGTAATATAATTTGGTCAAAATGCTATGGTGGATCTGGAGGTGAGGGAGCATTTTTTATAAAACAAGCTCCAGATGGCAATTTACTTGTTTTTTGTGAATCGACATCAAAAGATGGTGATGTCATAGGGAATAATACCTATTCGCAATATGAAACTTCTATATGGATTTACAAGATAACCCCCTCAGGACAAATGCTTTGGCAGCAATCTATTGGAGGAATATCTTCTGAGTATTTAAAGGGCGTAACTCAATTTGAAGCTAACAGATATGCAATTTCGGCAATGATGGATTTCAGTCCGTCATTCGATGTTAATTGTAGTAACTTTATTCCTGAAACCGGTTATAACTTCTGGCAGTTCGTAATTACTGATCTTACTGACTCAACAGTAAACACCGTAAATGTCTCGAAATATGAAGATTTTAATGTTTTCCCAAACCCCGCAACAAATAACCTTACGTTCAGCAAATCAGAAAATCAAAGCCAAACGAGTTGCATGATTCAAATTTTTGATATTAACGGCAGAATAGTACTTTCCCGGCAATTTCTATTCAGCAACGGCACTATTGATGTAAGTTTCCTTCCCGGCGGTGTTTATATCCTGCGTTATGTTGCAAACAAAGAAGTAATACTGAAAAAAATATTAATTTTATAAATATAAAATCCATGAAGACTTATTATCGGTTAGTTTACTTATTATTTGTTTTTATAAACCCTTTTTCTGTACTTGCTCAATATAGTGGAGGCAATGGTACAGAAGCTTCTCCTTACCTTATTTCTAATCTGGATGATTTAAAAATGCTCTCTGATTCAAATCACCATTATAATCGGTATTTCAAATTAACTCATGATATTGATGCAAGTCCAACCCGAACATGGGACCAAGGTAAAGGCTTTAGTCCAATAGGAAAATCGGGTCTTCCATTTCAGGGAGGATTTGATGGGAATAATCATTCCATAAGTAATCTGTTCATTAACAGGGGTATTGATTCTTATAATGGATTATTCAGTTCCATGAAATCAGGATACATCCGCGATTTAACCCTGGTCAACTCTTATACAAATGGCTATTCAAGACTTGGTACTCTGGTTGGTTATATGGGAAGTTATGATAATGAAATTCCAGAAGTCAGTGGTATCGTTTTAATAGGGTGTAAAGTTAACGGGAGGGAAGAGGTTGGTGGTTTGGTGGGGAATTTGTTAAGAGGAAGAATTGAAGATTGTAGTTGCAGTGATACGGTTACTGCAGACTGGAGTCGTGCAGGTGGTCTAGTGGGATTTATTCATCAGGATAATGATTCATGGGTCAGAAGATGCAGCGTTAATACAGTCCTGTCAGGAAAATATAGTGTAGGAGGTTTGGCAGGATATAGCAATGTTTCTATAATTGATTGTCATGTGAAATTCAGGATCGAACGCACTCAAAGTGCTTTGCATAATTATGGGGGCTTTGTTGGTGAAAACTACTCCGATATTAGCCGTTCTACTGCTGAAGGAATAATCACTACTATGGGTTCTGAAAATATTAATGTTGGTGGTTTTGTTGGTCTCAATTCAGGATTAATATGGGACTGTTACTCCATCGTAAATATTAATTCAATTCAGGGTGATCGTGTAGGTGGTTTCGTAGGTGTAAATAGTAATGAAATTATAAAGTGCTATTCATTCGGTATCGTTACGGGAGATACTGAAGTAGGTGGATTTGCTGGTATAACAACTGGAGCCTCATTAACAACCGATTCATACTCAACTTGCACTACTCAAGGCAACAATTCCGTTGGTGGTTTCTTGGGTGAAAATAGCTACTTTGCCAATTGTTCAAATTGTTATTCCTCTGGTATTATAAATAGTAGTGGATGGTTTTCAGGCGGTTTTATTGGTCTGAACAGAAGTACAGCTTACATTTCATCATGTTTTTACGATTCTGAAACTAGTGAAATGACCATTGGAACAGGAATGGATCACAATGGACAAAATCAGGACCCTATTCGGTTAGTTACTTCTGCATTTAGTAATATGGCAACTTTTCAGGATCAGGGTTGGCTTTTTGGCAACACTCACCAGGAGCCCTGGCGCATTGGGAAGGCACCTGATGGCCAAATCAGACCAGTTTTGCATAATCACACTTACCTTGTTAACTTTCAGGCTGATACAGGAGGAATTATTGAACCAGCCCAAAATGAAATGCAATGGGTTGTGATTGGAAATAACTCGAATAGTGTTACAGCCACTCCTATATCTAATTATATATTTTATGGTTGGTATTCTTTAAACGGCGATAGTATTACTTCTCTAAATCCTCTGATTGTCAATAATGTTCGTCAGGATAGTATTCTCATCGCTAAATTTTACTATTGTAATGATATTCATGAAATCCCTTATACCTCCTTTTCTGTTTTTCCAAATCCGGCAATAGATAAGGTAATCATTAAATGGGAAGATAGTCCGCAGAATATCGAACGACTTATTTTTCTATCTGACTTATCGGGAAAAGAATTGTTCCAAACAAAAACTTTTGAACCATCATTAGAAATTAATACTTCATTTCTCGTTTCTGGCATCTATATCCTGACGGTCAAAAGTAGTAAATCATTCTCTTCGAGAAAGATTGTGATTTTAAAAGACAATTTTTAAGAGATCAATCTACTTGCTGGTGGAACAAACAGACATTACAGCATGGTAATGTTACAATACTCTTACTACTGCAGAATAATCTGTTAATAAGATCAAACAGACAAAAAATAACAACTCCCGGTCATTGGCCAGAGTTTTCTTTTGCGAGTTCATTATAAATGGTGGCCTCATCATTTATTGTAACTTTTTAAGTCGTTAACCGTTATATTCAATCTAAAAACCAAAAAATGAAAAAATCAGGGAAATTCGGAGAAATTGTTGAAGGATATAACATTCCGGTATTAAATGAACGTGAAATACGTGCTGCTGCAGGAATATTGTTTTTGTTTGCCATAATATCAATAATGACTGCTATTTTAAAGGGAGATTTTCTGCTTTTAAAATATTTTGTTCTCGCCTTTTTACTCGATTTCATCATTCGGGTATTTGTACATCCAAAATATTCCCCGACCTTAATTATCGGAAGATTGATTGTAAAAAGGCAGGTACCCGAATATGTGGGCGCTGCACAAAAGAAGTATGCATGGGTAATCGGACTGATACTTGGTGTGATTATGCTTTTATTGGTTGTTTTGATAAATTCATACAGTGTCATAACCGGCCTTATCTGTCTTATTTGCCTTGTATTCCTGCTTTTTGAATCTGCATTTGGCATTTGCCTTGGATGCCTGTTTTATAAATGGATTAAAAAAGAAAAAGCACAGTATTGCCCCGGTGAGATTTGCGAAATAAAAAACAGACAGGAAATCCAGAAAACTTCATTAACCCAATTGATGATAGTAGTTGGTTTTATCGCTTACATTGTATTGTCTGTTGTATTGTTCAACGACTATCTGAACGAAAAACCGGGTGATCTTTGGGAGATACTGAGTACTGCTTTTTAAAGGAAAATAGTATCAAATACTACGAAAGGGATAATTCACTACTTCATTTCATGTGAAAGCTACATGGTATAAAATGTATTTAGTGTTTCATCACCTTTTCAATATGTAGCACATTCCCTTCGCAATCTTTAATTTTTACCAGATATAGCCCATTTCTGAGACTACTCAAATCGAATTTATCAGTACCGGTAAATGAGGTTTTCCGCACCAGCTTCCCTTCGGAGCTATAAATTTCCAGAATGTGCTGCTCATTTACCGCTTGCTGAAGTTCAACATTCAGGTCTGTAATGAACGGATTGGGAAAAACTTTCAGGCCTTGTTGTCTGTCATGTCCGTTGGTTGCAGTGGGTAAGACAACATTAATATCTTCATAAATCATATCAGTCAACGCGTTCCATTCAAGGTTTTTTGCTGTAATTATGCAGGTAAATGCACCTGTTTGGGTCGGGATTCCGGATAGCAATCCTGTTGTAGGATCAAAACTAAAACCTTCTGGAATGACATCTCCAATTAAATCTAATGCAGCTGCATCTCCTGTGTCAACCAGCACCTGAAACTCATAATATGTATCGAGATATGCTGTATCATACTTATCTTGAATAATCTGCGGATAAAATGTATCATAATAGCATTTATGAAACATCGAATCCATATAGATCGTATTTCCGTTTTGTGAACAGCAAAGCATACTTACGCTTCCTCCGGCTCCTCCAGCTACTCCAAATCCACTGTACAAGATTCCATAATTACTTCCTATCCCTTCAATCCAGATTTCATCGGGATAATAGGGATCTTTTGCAGACCATAATGCATTAAAAAGGTAAAATCTATTCTTCGCTTCACCATTAATATATACCTGATCAATGCTATCACATACAAGCGGAGCAATATAATGGTCTATGTAATGATTTTCAAGTTGTACTGTATCACCCACTTCCAAACTAAAGTCATAGATCAAACCTTCTTCTTCCCCATCATTAAAATAAATCAGTTTAGTGATCGTATCCTCCCTTATAAAACCGACATCATGCCATACTTGCAGCAATGAATCTTCACATTCAAAAACTTCGAGATATTGGTCTCCCGGGGTATATTCATCGGAAAACCGGGTAGTTTTAGTGCCACCGCAATTCATTACACCCCAGGAAGCATAACCAATCCCAATTGTATTCCAGGCTTTTGTTGTATCGGCAATTTGATATCCTCCTTGTCCGAATGTCATTATGCTGAAGAGAAAGAATGCGGAGGTAAATAGCTTCTTCATATACCAGATTATTGAAAAATATACCTATCAAATATAGGAAGTATTTTCCGGGGATTTAACCTCATATTTTCATTTTAATAACATCAATATTTTACATACCCCAATTCTCCTTACCTTTGCACCACTTAAACAAAACCCAATGCTTGAACTGAATTATATCCGTGAAAATGCGGCTGAAGTTGCCGCAAGACTGGCCATTAAAAACATTGATGCTGCAGCAACACTTCAGAATATTATTGATATTGATGCCCGCCGCCGTGAAGCACAAAAGGAGCTTGATGATAATCTTGCCGAATCAAATGCCATTGCCCGTCAGGTTGGTGAACTTTTTAAAACAGGCAAAGCCGCCGAAGCAGGAGAACTGAAAGCACGAACTGCCGATCTGAAGATTTTAGCCAAAGATTTAGCCGAAAAACTCGAAGCACTAACTACCGAGCAAAACAACCTGCTGGTTCAGTTGCCAAATGTGCCTCATGTTTCTGTTCCAAAAGGGAAAACACCGGAAGACAACGAGATTGTGCATAGCGAAGGCACAATGCCAGTTCTTTACGATGGAGCCGTTCCTCACTGGGACCTGGCTTCGAAGTATGATATTATTGATTTTGAGCTTGGCAATAAAGTTACCGGTGCCGGTTTCCCGTTTTATAAAGGTCAGGGAGCCAGGCTTCAAAGGGCTTTGATCAACTTTTTTCTCGACAATGGCATTGAGGCCGGTTATAATGAAATTCAGCCGCCACTGGTGGTGAATGAAGCCTCAGGTTACGGAACCGGTCAGCTGCCCGATAAGGATGGACAGATGTATTTTTGCGATGTGGATAAACTTTACCTCATCCCAACTGCAGAGGTTCCAGTAACCAATATTTATCGTGATGTGATTGTAAAAGCCAGCGATTTCCCTATTAAAAATGTGGCTTATTCCAATTGCTTTCGCCGTGAAGCCGGATCATATGGCAAAGATGTACGTGGCCTCAACCGCCTGCATCAATTTGATAAAGTGGAAATTGTGCAGATTCAGCATCCCGACCATTCATACCAGGCTCTGGATGAAATGCGCGAATACGTTGCCGGATTGCTCAGAAAACTGGAACTTCCCTTCCGCATTCTGAAACTGTGTGGTGGCGATATGAGCTTTACTTCATCACTTACCTTCGACTTTGAGGTTTACTCGGCAGCCCAGCAGCGCTGGCTCGAAGTTAGTTCGGTTTCCAACTTTGAATCTTTCCAGTCAAACCGCATGAAACTTAGGTTTAAAGATGAAAACGGAAAAACCCGCCTCTGCCACACACTAAACGGAAGCGCACTGGCGTTACCCCGTATAGTTGCTTCTTTATTGGAAAACAACCAGACAGCTGAAGGCATCAGAATACCGGCTGCTCTGGTAAAATATACCGGGTTTGAAATGATAAAGTAATCCGTTGGGAATCGGAATTCAATCCATTCTTCCCGGATTCCTTCTACATAAATTGATATGAAAAAACTGTTGTTTCTTCTGTTACTGATACTGACGATAGCCGGGTCTTCCCTAAAGTTATCCGCGCAGGCAGTTACAGATGAGCAACTTGGTCTTCAGTATTACAACAACCGCGAATTTGATAAAGCCGCCGATCTTTTTGAACGCCTGTTTGACGAGAAGCCTACCATTTATAATTATACTTATCTCTTTCAAAGCCTTCTCGAACTGAATGAACTTGACCGGGCTGAAAAGATTGTAAAGCGACAAGCCAGGCAAAATCCAGACGAATCGCGTTACATAGTNNTATTGTCGCCGAGCTATACCTTTGGATTTGAGCTGGCAATGATTTACGAAAATCAGGGTAATTTCAGTAAAATGGTTGATGAGTACCTCGGCCTGCTCGAAACAAGGCCCGATATGCAAAGTCAGGTTCAGAGCCGGCTTCAGAATGCTCTTGCAAATGATCCTGATGGAACGAAAAGTGAACTTTTACACGATGCATTGCTAAAGCAGGTTCAAAAGTCGCCCGATGATGTTATGCTCGCAGAATTGATGCTTTGGTTATCTATACAGTTGAAGGATTTCAGTTCGGCTTTTGTCCAAACCAAAGCCCTCGATCGCAGGTTTGATGAAAACGGTGGCCGGATGTTTGCCCTGGGGCAGTTATGCGTTAACAACAACAATTATAAGGTAGCAATTGATGCTTATAATTATATTATTGAAAAGTCGAAGGACATCACCATGGTCGTTCAGGCCAGAGTTGAATTGTTGAAATCTGAATATGAGCTGATTACACGGCAATATCCAATAAATCAACCGGAACTTGTTAAGCTGGAGAGCAAATACAAAAAAACACTAGACGAAGCAGGGCGCAATCCACTGATTTTCCCCTTGATGCGCAACCTGGCTCACCTTCAGGCATTTTACCTCAACAATACCACTTCGGCTATTGACCTGCTCGAAGAGCTTATCACACTGACCAACAATGACAGGCAACTTCAGGCTGATTGCAAGCTTGAACTGGCCGATATCATGCTTTTTACCGGCGATCCCTGGGAAGCAACCCTGCTTTACTCGCAGGTTGACAAAGCATTTAAGAATGATCCCATCGGTCACGAAGCGCGTTTCAGAAATGCGCGGCTCTCATTCTATATCGGCGAATTTGACTGGGCAAAGGCGCAGCTTGATGTTCTGAAAGCAGCTACATCAAAATTAATCGCCAACGATGCCATGGCAATGTCGTTGCTGATCAGCGATAATATTGAAGCCGACAGTTCAACCGTAGCCCTGGGAACCTATGCCAGAGCCGACCTTTTACTTTACCGCAATAAGCCGGATGCCGCAATTGCTGTACTTGATTCACTTCTAACAGCTTTCCCTGGTCACAGCATTACCGACGATGCCCTGTTGAAAAAAGCCGAGATCAGGATAAAACAAGGAAAGTTTACCGAAGCCGAAGCACTTTATCGAAAAGTGGCTGATGATTTTGGCGATGGTATTTTGGGAGATGATGCCCTTTTTAGCCTGGCTTTGCTATATGATCAGGGTGCCGTTGGTAAAACGGAAAATTTGTCAATCTCGCCTTCGCTGATGTTTTTTCTCGACATACGAGATCCGCAAATAAAGGACAATGCAAAAGCCATGGCAGCCTATCAGGAGCTTTTGGTAAAATACCCCGGCAGCATTTACACGGTTGATGCCCGGAAACGCTTCAGGTCTCTGAGAGGAGATCAGGTGAACTGAAAAAAGGCAAAGGGCTCAGAGCGCAGGGCAAGGGGCTCAGAGCTCAGGGCATAGAGCACGCTGCACAGGGTTGGTGGCTTTCATCTAATTTCAATAACTCTCAATACTGAATTGGAACATTGAAATCCGAAATCTAAATTCCGAAATCCGATATAACTATGGAGCCAATCAGAGCAAAAAAACACCTGGGTCAGCACTTTCTTAAGGATGAAAATATCGCACTTAAGATAGTAGAAAGCCTTACCATGCCCAGCGACAATGTGCTTGAGATTGGTCCCGGAACCGGAGTGCTTACAAAGTACCTGCTAAAACAGCCGATTCAAAATTTTATTGCCCTCGATGTTGACCGCGATTCAATCCCTTTTCTTAAAACCACTTTTCCGGAAGCAGCGGATGCTTTTATTGAAGGCGATTTCCTTAGAATGCCATTAGACAAACTGTTTACCGGAAGTTTTTCGATTATCGGGAATTTCCCCTACAATATTTCGAGTCAGATTTTTTTTAAGGTAATCGAACACCGTAACCAGATTCCTGAGGTGGTTGGCATGCTGCAGAAGGAGGTTGCAGAAAGAATTGCTGCTCCTCCGGGCAGTAAAACTTACGGCATCCTGAGTGTGCTGTTGCAAGCCTGGTACGATATTGAATACCTCTTTACCGTTGAACCCCATGTTTTCGTGCCGCCACCAAAAGTAAAATCCGGCGTTATCAGAGTAAAACGCAACCAGGTGCAATCGCTTGGTTGCAACGAGAAACTCTTTCTTACCATCGTGAAAACAGCCTTTAACCAACGCCGTAAAACGCTGCGCAATGGATTAAAATCAATTCGCTTCACCGAGAGCGAAAAGCTGACTCAACTGTTTACCAAAAGAGCCGAACAACTGAGCGTTGCAGATTTTGTTTTTATNNTGCTCCAATCCATATTTTATGTTACTTTGCGGCCTGAACCGGGCGCCAGCTTAAATTGATAAATTGCAACAAGTAATTGAAATTCCCGGAAAACTGGGTACTATGAATCTGAAAAATGTAAAAACAGCCGCTGTGCCTACAAAACCGGTAAAGCCCGAAATTGGGAAAGCACCTTCGTACCGCGTATATTACCTGCTGATCGTAGCTTTTTCGTTTCTGCTTTATGGCAATACCATCAATAACCGCTATGCCCTCGACGATTTTTATGTAACCGGCAACAATCCGGTTGTTCAGCAGGGAATAAAAGCGATTCCTGCCATTTTTTCATCTTACTATATCAGCATCAATGCGGAAGAGGGCGGTCAGCATAACTATGGCTACAGGCCAATAACCAAAGTAACCTACGCACTCGAATGGCAGTTTTTTGGCGAAAACCCACATGCCAGCCACTTTATCAATATCCTGCTTTATGCCTTAACCGGTTTGCTGCTTTTTCAGTTGCTGAGGAAGTTGCTGAAGAATTACCATCTGATGCTTTCTTTTCTCACGGTGATGCTTTTTCTGGCCCATCCATTGCATACCGAAGTAGTGGCCAGCCTCAAAAACCGTGAAGAGTTGCTGAGTTTTCTGGGCGCACTGTTTGCCTTGANNTTCAGCCTTGGATTTTTATCTAAAGCCAATATCATGACATTTCTTGTAGTGATTCCTTTGGTTATGTATTTTTTTACTGATGTTAAACCAAAAAAAATACTGCTTCTGGCTGGTTCACTGATAGCAATTCTGGCAATCACGCTCATAGTTCCCCGCTTATTTCTGGGTGAATCGAGCCGGCCTTTGCAGTTCATCGAAAACCCGCTGCTCTTTAGCACTTCCCTTTCCGATCGTATAGGAACTTCCTTCATGGTATTGATATTTTACCTTAAAATGCTGGTATTTCCGCATCCGCTCGTTTTCTATTATGGCTTTAATATGATTCCTGTTTCCGGGATGGGCAATCCCTTGGTTTGGATTTCCATACTGATTCATCTTGGATTGTTTGCTTACGCAATCTGGAAAATCAGGGAAAAGCACATATTGTCCTTTGCCATTCTTTTTTACCTGATAAATATTTCGCTTTACGCGAACCTGGTTACCCCTGTAACCGGTTTGGTTGCCGAAAGATCCCTGTATATAGCCTCTTTGGGCTTTTGCCTGGCACTGGTCTACGGCTTTTTCCGCCTTTTCGGATCTGAGCCTTCGGATCTTAAAATTCAGGCAAAAAAGCTAAATTATGTCATCCTTGCATCGGTAATTTTAGCCATCCCGGCAACGGCAAAAACAATAAGCCGAAATGCTGACTGGAAAAACGACCTGAATTTATATGCAGCAGATATTCCCTATCTCGAAAACTCAGCGAAAGCGAACTTTATTTATGCAACCAATCTGCGTACTTCGGTTGTTGACCGGCTGAAATCTGGAATTAGCAGAAACCAGGTCAAGGCTGATGCGATGATTTCCATTAAGCATTTTAAACAGGCCGCTAAAATCTACCCCCGGTATTCTGATGCATGGAACAATCTTGGCGAAGTTTTCCTGCTGGTCTTAAATGAGCCTGATTCTGCGGTTCAGTATTTTGAAAAAGCGGTAGAAACCAACCCACGGTTTACCGCGGCATTTTACAATCTGGGGTACACCTACCAGGTAACCGATCAGCCTGAAAAAGCCATTCCACAATACGAAAAAGCGCTCGAACTGGAGCCTTACGAAATACGGGCCATGTCGAATCTGGCAAAGCTTTACCAGCAAACCGGAGAAACCGAAAAGGCCATTGCCCTGAACGAAGATATTATTATAATCAACCCCGAGCTTGATTTACCCTACATAAATCTGGGAACTTATGCCATGCGCAACGGTGATCCAGCCAAAGCGCTGGAATATTTCGAGAAGGCAGTTCAGATTAATCCAAATAATTTTGAATTGAATATGAAGCTCAGGTCGTATTTCAGCAAAGTCGGTGATTCGACAAAAGCGGACTACTACCTCGATCTGGCCCGGCGTTCGGGCAAACCCCAATAGTGAAATCATACTATGCCTGAAATTTCGAGATACTATCAACCCGATCTTACTCTTCCCGCTATTATTAAACGGGCCGCTTCCAATATTGAACATGTTTATATTGGCTTCATGGACGATCAGGG
>DINP01000031.1:0-13255 GCA_002426025.1 Bacteroidales bacterium UBA5537
ACAAACGAACTATGGGCAAGTACGGCGTAGAGAGTGTGAAAGTAGCGAGGTCGTCGCTCGGAGTGACGGCCTCGCTATGGACTCATCCGTGGCCAGCTTCAGAAGATAAGCTGCTGCCCAACACCTGAACAGGTATTTATTAAAAGTTATAACCCTGTTCTCAGCACAGGTTTATTTTCGTTGGTGCATATCTTCCCGATATTCATCTATAGAATCCCTGCGTCTGTCTAAATGATTTCCGGAAAGGAAGTTGGTAATGTAGTTTTGCTGCACCAAACCTAACAACGATGAAAATCAGACTTATTTTATCTTCACTATTATTTATCTGCCTCAATAGCTACGTGTTTGCACAGACCAAAGTGTGGAAGTTGAGCGATTGTATCAACACAGCCCTAGAATACAACCTTCAGGTAAGACAAACTTCGCTGACCTCGGAAATCAAACTGGTAAACAAAGAGCAGGCTGTTGCATCACGTTTCCCAACACTTGACGCCTCTGTGCGACAGAATTTTTCATGGTCGGACCAACAGAATACAGAAGGCGGATACGATTTCAACGATTATAGCAGCAGTAATTTTTCGCTCAATTCAAGTGTAAATCTGTTCAACGGATTCCGCACAGCCAACAGTATCAGGCAGTCAGAACTTGAATATGATGCTTCAATCCTCGACACCGAGGCCACCCGTGAAAACATCAGCCTGCAGGTACTCGACAACTATTTGCAGGTGCTGTATGCCGAAGAACAACTCAATAACAGCAAAAATCAGCTTTTATCAACCGGGGAGCAACTTATGCTGGCCAAAGAAAGGATGGATCTACGCATCATCTCAAAAGCCGATTATCTTCAGGTTAAAGCACAGGAAGCCAATGAAAAGCTTACGGTTGCCAATGCCGAAAAACAATTGCAATTGAGCCGTCTTAGTCTGATGCAATTGATTGAAATACCGGTAAATGACACCTTTGCCATTGTAAAACCGGACTTTTCTCAGTTGGGCAAGCGAGCAGAGGTATCTGCAGTCGGTAAAATCTTTGAAACTGCACTTGAAATCAAGCCTCAAATCAGGAGCGCCGCTTTGCAAAAGCAAATTTCAACATTTGACATTGAAATTGCGAAAGCTGGTTATCTTCCGAGTCTCAGTATGAATGCTGGTCTTAGCTCAGGATACAACAGCCTTGCGGAAAACCTGAAATACGCTTCGCAACTCAACCACAATTTTACACCAAGCCTGGGCCTTACCCTATCTATGCCAATTTTCCAGCAGAAACAGGTACGCACACAGGTTTCACTGGCAAAGATAAATCAGGCTTCGGCTGAAATAAATGAGCAGAATACCCGCAATCAATTACGCAAATCGGTTGAAACAGCCTGGGTAAATGTATTATCCGCTGAAAATGAGTTTGATGCCAGTAACGAACAGTACACCGCAACAAATGAATCATTTCAGGTGGCTACCGAACGCTTTAACCTGGGTGTAATCAATTCTGTTGACTTCCTCTACGAAAAAACAAACCTGATAAGTGCCGAAAGCAAAATGCTTCAGGCAAGATACAATCTGATTTTCAGCTACAAAGTACTTGATTTCTATCAGGGCAAATCACTTGAATTATAATCTGAATTTAACCAGAACAAGGCCTCATGATGCAAAAAACTATTTTTCGGAAAAACGAATTAACGCTTGTATACTAGAACTATTTTGCATCTGAGGTTCTTTTCCTCAAAAATAAAAACCCAACAACCAGTAAAATGACACGGACTACAAAAATTATCGGAATCGCCATTCTCCTTACCGGGATATCAGCTGCTGTGTTTTTCGGCTGCGGAGCAAAAAAACAGGCCTATACCATAGACACCGCAAAAGTCCAGAAAGGCAATATAAACAAAACAGTTACCGCAACAGGGACCATTGAAGCCATTACAACTGTGGAAGTAGGAACCCAGGTTTCGGGTGTAATACAGAAACTTTATGCTGATTTTAACTCAATAGTGAAGAAGGGACAGCTTCTGGCCCAACTTGATGAAACCATGCTTCGTGCAAGTCTCGACCAGAGCAAAGCCACGCTAATGGATGCAGAAGCCGACCTTTCTTATCAAAAAAGCAATTACCAACGCATGAAAGCCCTGTTCGATAAAAGCCTGATGGCCCAGGCCGATTTCGACCAGGTAGAATATAACTATAAGCGGGCTATGGCCAGTGTTGCCAATGCAAAAGCATCGCTTCAACGCAGCCAGGTAAACATGAATTATGCATCTATTTACTCGCCCATCGACGGGGTTGTCCTCAACAGGGCAGTAGATGAAGGCCAGACAGTTGCAGCCAGTTTCAATACGCCTACTCTTTTTACTATTGCCAATGACCTTACCCGTATGGAAGTTCAGGCCAATGTAGATGAAGCTGATATAGGACAAGTAATTCTGGAGCAAAGAGTAGAATTTACGGTAGATGCTTTCCCGGGCGAAACTTTTACGGGCACGGTAACTGAAATAAGGCTGCAGCCGGTAATTTCCTCAAATGTTGTCACCTATACGGTTGTTATCAATGCACCTAATCCTGAAAAGAAACTTATGCCTGGTATGACAGCAAGTGTAACCATATTTATGTCAGAAGCCAACAACATTTTTATTATTCCCGTAAAAGCAACGAAATTTAATCCGGATGAAGGCATGCAGACAGGTGATTCAATTCCACTTCACAAAAACCTGAAAGGCACACATGTGTGGGTTTACGACGGCCAACGCATGGAACCGCGGTCCATTGAAACCGGTGTAACCGATGGCAGCTATATAGAAATTCGCTCAGGATTAACCGAAGGAGAAGATGTTGTGCTTTCAGTACAAGAAGCAGATAATTCAGAAAAATCAGCTAAAACAACATCAAGTCCCTTTATGCCTAAACGGCCCGGCAAATCCAATCAAAAACCGCCACAGCCGTAATCATCATTCATTGAACAAATTTAATTACCATGAAACGGAACATAATAAGTGTCAACGCATTAAAAAAGGATTTCCATGTAGGTGAAGTCACTGTACATGCACTCCGTAGTGTTGACCTCAACATAAGTGAAGGAGAATTTGTAGCCATAATGGGCGCAAGCGGAAGCGGAAAGTCAACCATGCTCAACATCTTGGGCTGTCTGGACAAGCCCACCGAAGGAACCTATCTGCTCGATGATGTTGATATAAACAGCCTGAACAAAAATGAGCTGGCACGACTTCGCAATCTGAAATTGGGATTTGTTTTCCAATCTTATAACCTGTTACCCAGAACTTCGGCCCTCGAGAATGTTGAACTACCATTGTTCTACAATAACTCGGTAAAACCTCGTGAAAGGCGCGAACGCGCCACTTCAGCACTCGAGGCCGTTGGTCTGGCAGACAGGATGCATCATATGCCCAATCAGTTGTCGGGCGGACAGCAACAAAGAGTAGCCATTGCCCGATCGCTGGTGAACGACCCGGTGGTTATACTTGCCGATGAGGCCACCGGAAACCTCGACACCAGGACTACCTATGAAATTATGGCCCTTTTTCAGGAATTGAATGAAAAAGGGAAAACCATTGTTTTTGTAACCCACGAACCAGAAATTGCTGGTTTTACTTCCAGAAATGTTCACTTCAGAGACGGTAATATCCTGAAACAGGAGATTATCACAAATCGTGGATCTGCAAAAGAAATGCTGATGGCGATGCCCGTTGAGATTGAAAATTAAGCTGGGAAAGTGGCAGATAATCTCTGGTTTAAAATTGCCAATTTCTGTCACCTGATTTCCACAACAACCATAAACAAAAAGCAGCTTTAAGCTTTGACTTTTTTACTTTGAGCTTTACACCATGAACATAACAAATTTATCAAAAATCGCATTGAATGCTTTGCTTCGGAATAAATTCAGGGCATTTCTTACCATGCTCGGAATAATAATTGGCGTAGCATCGGTAATAGCCATGCTGGCCATAGGCGAAGGTTCCAAAAAAAGCATTCAGGACCAGATCAGCAGTATGGGTTCCAACCTGGTGTTGATTATGCCGGAAAACCAGTCCTCTGGAGGCGTTCAACAGGGAAACAGTTCTTCCAAAGCGCTTGATATGAAGGATGTGAAGGCCATTGCGCAAAACAGCCCCTCTATTGTATATGTTTCGCCCGAAGTCAGGGGGAGCGGACAAGTTATAGCCAACGGCAACAACTGGCCTACAACTTTTTACGGTGCCGATGTAAATTACCTAGACATTAAGAAGGTTGAAATTAAATCGGGCAGAATGTTTACTGAACAGGAAGTTTTATCAGCCGCTAAGGTTTGCCTTATCGGGCAAACAGTAGCCGAAAATCTTTTTGGAACCAACATTGACCCTGTAGGACAAACCATCCGCTTTAAAAATATACCGGTTAAGGTAATCGGCCTGTTGGTAGAAAAAGGAGAAAATACCTTTGGCATGGACCAGGACGACCTGATGATTGCTCCATATACCACGGTGCAGAAACGAATTCTTGCCATTACCCACGTCCAGGGCATCGTTTGTTCGGCCATTAGTGAAGAAGCCACTGCCCAGGCAGTAACAGAAATAACATCAGCCATGCGCCAATCGCACAAAATTACCGATGGTGAGGAAGACGATTTTCAGATACGCACGCAGGCCGAACTGGTTAGCACCTTCAGCTCCATCAGCAACATTCTTACAACCCTACTTGGCGCCATTGCAGCTATTTCATTGCTGGTTGGCGGTATTGGAATTATGAACATTATGTATGTTTCAGTAACAGAACGCACCCGGGAAATTGGATTGCGTATGAGTATTGGGGGCCGTGGGCTGGATATACTCATGCAGTTTCTTATAGAAAGCACCTTTTTGAGCGTTATCGGTGGTATTATTGGCATTCTGGTGGGCATCACTGCTTCTGCAGTTATAGGTAATATTACCCGCTGGCCAATTGCCGTTATGCCCATTGCCGTAGTGATGTCTTTTCTGGTATGTACCATCATCGGTATTTTCTTTGGCTGGTATCCTGCCCGTAAAGCAGCCAGTCTTAACCCGATTGATGCACTCAGATTCGAATAGTCGCTCATACGTAATAATATAGATTTACAGAGAAAAACAGTATATTTGATTACAAATTCCGAAGATGAAAGGTACTAAACTTGTAATTTTGATTCATCTGGCCTTTTGGGCAATGGTAATTGTACTGCCCTGGTTTATGATGTCAGGAAACATTGAAGAAGCCGGGTTTTTTGAAGGCAGATATTACCTGAGGATGATCAACTTTGGGATGCTGTTTTATTTCACCTATTTTTATTTAGCCCCAAAATTTTACCTCAAAGATCAGAAACTTAAGTTCTTTATAAGTATTGCTTTTGCAATTGGTATCTTCTATGGTTTAACTCAACTCCTCAGCCAATGGCTGTTTCCGGATGATTTGCTGCATCAGCGGATAGCGCTGATTACTAAAATACTGTCAAATGAAGGCATTCAGTTTCATGCCCCACCAACTGCCATGCGTAATGTAAATTCAGTTTTTATGTTTTCGCTGGTATCTGTTCTGGCTCTGGGGTTAAGGATTGCCACTGCCTATGCCGACAAAGAAAAGCAGAACCGTGAGCTGGAGAAGGAAAAACTTGCTTCTGAACTGGGGATGCTCAAAAGCCAGGTGAGTCCCCACTTTTTCTTTAACACCCTTAACAACATTTATGCACTTACCGAATCGGGAAGCTCCGATGCAGGCAACGCGGTACTGAAGCTGTCGAAGATGATGCGCTATGTTCTATATGAATCAGAGCAGGGTAATGCAAGTCTGAAACAGGAAATCAGTTTCATGAATAACTATATAGACCTGATGCGCCTGCGACTGAATGAAAAAATTAATATCAGTGTTGATTTCAGCCCGCACTCAGGAGATATATCCATACCTCCTATGATTTTTATTTCATTTATTGAAAATGCATTTAAGCATGGTATCAGTTACCGCGACAACTCGTTTATTGAGATAAGTCTTCATTCTGATCCACAACAGCTCACATTTACCTGCCGTAACAGCAATTTTGATAAACAAGCCGAAAATCCAAAACTGCGCACAGGCATTGGGCTTGAAAATATCCGGAAACGGCTTTCGCTTATCTATCCCGGCAGGCATACGCTCAGCCTGAATGAGACTCCCGAAGTTTATGAGGTTAATCTGCGTATAATACTCGATCAATCATGAAAACCCTTAAAACAATAGCGATTGACGATGAACCGCTAGCCCTTCAATTGATTACTTCATACATTGCCAAAATACCTTTTCTCGAACATGTTGGCAGTTTCGACAGTCCATTGGATGCCATGGAATTTCTCGATCAAAATCCGGTTGACCTTATTTTTCTCGATATACAGATGCCCGACCTGCTGGGTACCGAGTTTGCACGGATAAATAAAGGCGGCAACCTGATCGTGTTTACTACCGCTTTCCCTAATTATGCGGTTGAAGGATTCAGGCTCAATGCGGTTGATTATCTATTAAAACCCTTTTCTTATCAGGAGTTTCTCGATTCGGCCAACAGGGCCAGACAACGATTCAAGATTGAAGAGCCTGAAATTCACCAGGAAGTTGAGTCTAACAACGACTTCTTATTTATTAAATCCGATTACAAGGTGAGACGGATAAACCTGAACGATATCCAATACGTTGAAGGCCTGAAAGATTACGTTAAAATTTATTTGCACGGCGAGGAAAAGCCCGTGATTACCCACGCATCACTGAAAAATCTGGAAATAAAACTACCGGCAGAAAAGTTTATGCGGGTACACCGTTCGTTTATTGTTAATCTGCAGCGTATTGAAATTATTGAACGCAACCGAATCGTTTTCAGCAAGATATATATTCCGGTAAGCGATCAGTATAAAGAATTATTTCAGCAATTTGTTGACAAGAACTTTATCTGAGAAAATCGACAAAACATCAGCAGTTTTATCAACAATCAAACCATCCAAAAATACATTTTACTCATACCTGATTACCTCTGCCGGGTTCAGCCTTGCGGTTTGCCACGATTGCCATAGAATGGTAAGCCAGGCAATTAAGATTGTGAAGAATGCCGTAAATAAAAATGTAGTCAGGCTAATACTGATCGTGTAACTGAAATTGGCCAGCCATTTATTCATAATAAACCACACCGGCAGAGCTGCAATCACATTGGCTGTCAGAACTAGAAAAGTAAAACCCAGGGTTTCCCTAACCAACAGCGACCATGATGAGGCTCCCAGAATTCTGCGGATTCCAAGTTCTTTGCGCCGCTGCTGAAGCATAATGGCCGATAATCCGAAAAGGCCCAGACAGGCAACCACCATCGCGAGCAAAGTAAAACCACTGAATAAATTTGCAAATCGCTGTTCGTCTGAATAATTTTCAGCAATCAAAGTGCTGAGAGATGCACTTACATAAGGTTGATCGGGGTAAAGTGTATGCCAGCGGGATTCAATTTGCTGTTTGATCACACCAGCCTGACGAGTATCTATATGCAACAGGAGATAGCTGTATTTATCCCATGGTTTCATGGTCAATATCAATGGTTCGACCGAACTATGCAATGAACTGAAATTAAAATCCTTCACCACACCGATTATAGGATGTTTTCCGTCGCGTACAACAAAGTGACCAGCAGGATCAACAAACCCAAAACGTTTGGCATACGTTTCATTCACCATTACCGATTGACTATCGGCCACGGAACCAGCCACAAAATTGCGACCAGCCATCAACTTCAGGTCCAATGTGCTGATAAAGCCTGAATCAGTATCAATCACATTAATCAGAACTACATCCTTATATCCTTCCGGAAGATAACCATTCGAGGTTAGCCCGACACCGGGCGGCTCAGAAACTGCAGTCCACGACTTTAACCCCGGAAGTGAAAGAAGTTCGTTACCAAGCAGTTGATGATTTTCAGCCGATTCATCACCCGAAAGGTAAACCGCTAAAATATCGCTACTGCGAAAACCCGGATCAAAATTACGGATGTAATCAAGCTGAGCAAATATAATCAAGGCACAGTTAATCAGCACAGCAGAAATCGCAAACTGAATTATCACCAGTATTTTAGGGATCAGATTCCTGGCTTTTATTGAACCGGAACCACCCTTCAACACCTTTACCGGATTAAACGACGCGAGATAAAAAGCCGGATAAGCCCCGGCCAATATTCCCGTGAAGAAAACCAACAGAAAAACAGTGACAACCAGCGAGAAACTTCCGGAATTAGAAATGCTGAGCGACAATCCGGTAACAGCATTGTACCACGGCTGAACCAGTTCTATAATCAGCAAAGCAAAAGCTAAGGATACAAAGCTCATCAGGATGGCCTCACCCAGGAATTGCCGGATAAGCATAGCCCGCGAAGCGCCTGAGACTTTCCTTATACCCGTTTCGCGGCTGCGTCGCATGGCTTTTGCCGTAGATAAACTGGTGAAATTAAAACAGGCGATAATGATAATCAACAGAGCAATAGCCGAAAAAATCCGGATATTGCCCAGGTTACCTCCAGTTCCATCGTTATAGTAAGGATGAAGGTTTATGTCGGACAAAGGTTCGAGAGCAATTTCGTACTGACCACCGGAATTTCTGATATCACGATTAATTTTTTCTTCAAGAAATGGCTTAAGCTGGTCGCTAAAATCATCTGGGTTGAAGTCCTTCTGAACGTGTAAAAAAGTAATGTACTGATTCCCACCATTCCAACCCATAGATAAGGATTTGTCATGATAAAGGCTTGAAAAAGAAAGCAGAGCCTTGAACCTGATGCTTGAATTGGGCGGAGGGTCTTCGGCAATACCTGTTACGACGTATTGATCTGAACCATTGTATCTGAGGACTTTACCTATCGGCGGTTCATTGCCGAAGATTGCATTTGCCACCGACTCGGTGAGCACAATTTTGTAAAGGCCATTTAAAGCCGATGCAGGATCACCCTGAATCAGACTGAATGAGAAGTTATCGAAGAATGTAGAGTCGGCATAGCATATATCTTTGATTTCGAATAATTTATCATTGCTTAAAAAATAACCATCAGAAGCTTGCGTAATCCGAGTAACCGATTTTATGGCGGGAAAGGCTTCGGCAAGCGATGGACCAACTGCGGCTGGAATGGTATAGGAGGGAAAATCACCATCGGGATTTACAAACACCATATTCACCCTGTAAATATCTGGTCCGTTTTCGTGAAAACGATCGTAACTCAGTTCATTGAAAACATATAACAGGATAAGGATGCCGGCCGAAAGTCCAATAGATAAACCGGCAATATTGATCAGGGTGTAGCCGGCATTTCGCCTGAAAATCCGGAAGGTGCTTTTCAAAAAATGGATCATCATATTTATTGTTCATCTCAAATTTTCTGATAAAATCTCTTAATCCACTAAATAACAGACACTGCCTGTGTGAAAATATCATGCCAAAATCTATATTATTAGTTATGAACGCATTGATGATGATAGAATTGACTCATTGTCCGGTTTTATAGGTGGCTTGTATCAAAAACGTACACTCCTGTGTTGTATGATTCATGGTATGGAAACCTGTTAACCATTTTTGCGGCAAACACAAATCATCAGCATATAAATAACGGAAATGGAAACTTATACTTAGCTTTACGGTTAAATAATAGACATTTTCTATCTCAATCAGACATAAAATCAACGGAAACCAACATGCATCTGCTTCTTCAACCCTATAAATCAGGAAATCTAACCCTTAAAAACCGTATTGTTATGGCACCGCTAACCCGCCGCCGGGCAGGCACTGGCGGAGTACCTGTTGAGATGAATGCCATCTATTATGCAGAACGTGCATCGGCAGGACTAATTATTGCCGAAGCAAGCCAGATTTCGCCGCAAGGGGTTGGCTAATATGAATACGCCGGGTATTCATTCGCCGGAGCAGGTTGAAGGCTGGAAAAAAGTCACAAAAGCAGTGCATGAGAAAGGAGGCCTGATTTACCTGCAGTTATGGCATGTGGGCAGGGTTTCACATTCGCTGTTGCAGCCTGGTAATGTGCTTCCGGTTTCTGCTTCGGCAATTTCGGGTGGCGATTTTATAACAACACCCAAGGGGAAAATGCCAATGGAAGTTCCCCGGCCTCTTCTGATAGAAGAACTTCCCGGTATTATTGAAGATTATCGCAAAGCTGCCTCCAATGCCATTGTAGCCGGTTTCGATGGTGTGGAAATTCATGCAGCCAACTCCTACCTGCTCGATCAGTTTATGCATACATCATCCAATATCCGCAAGGATAAGTATGGCGGAAGTATTGAAAACCGCTGCCGCTTAACGCTGGAAGTTACCGATGCCGTTTGCTGTGAGATTGGCAAAGAAAAGACCGGAATCAGGTTGTCGCCGTCCAATATCCGTTATGGGATGGACGATACTGACCCAGCTGCACTTTTTGAATATGTGATTTCACAACTGGATAAACGTGGACTGGCATATCTGCACCTGGTTGAACCGATGATTCCATTGGACAATCATCCACACATGATAAAAAATGTAGCTGAACATTTCAGGAAGTTTTACAGTGGTACGCTCATTGCTGCAGGCAATTTTAACCTGGAAACCGGACAGGAAGTAGTAGAAAACGAAATGGCTGACCTGGTGGCTTTTGGCCGGCTGTTTATAGCCAATCCCGACCTGCCCGAAAGGATTGCGTTAAATGCTCCACTTAACATTCCCGACACCGATACATTTTATACGCCCGGTCCCGAAGGGTATATTGATTATCCTCTCCTGAAAAACGAATAGCTCATATTTGCCATTTCCACAAAACACAAACCAACCAACAAAAAAAGCCCGGCAAAAACCGGGCTGATATTAATATTGGCAGTTTGAAGTAAGCTATTCTTCTTCGTTCTCCTGTTCTTCGTAAGCTTTGAGCAGAGCAGTCTGAACATCGCCCGGAACCTGCGCGTATTCGGCAAATTTGAGCGAATAAGTACCACTACCACTGGTTATTGAGCTAAGCGCGGTTGAGTAGCGATTCATCTCGGCCAACGGCACTTTTGCTTTAACAATCTGGTAGTTTCCTTCACTGTCCATTCCCATAATGATGGCACGACGTCCCTGAAGGTCGGTCATAATATCACCCATGCGGTCAGAAGGAACCATAACTTCAACATCATAAATCGGCTCAAGAATCTTAGGGCCTGCGTTTTTAAATGCTTCTTTAAACGCCTGACGGCCGGCAAGTTTAAACGCGAGTTCGTTCGAATCAACCGGGTGCATTTTACCGTCGTAAATGTTTACAACGATATCGCGGGCATAAGAACCTGTCAGCGGACCTTCTTCAATTTTCTCCATAATACCTTTGAGGATGGCAGGCTGGAAACGGGCATCAATTGATCCACCAACGATACAGTTGTTGAAAACCAGTTTACCTCCCCAGGGCAGGGTATGCTCTTCCGTTCCACGGATTGGAAATTCGCTCTGCGGTTTCATGCCTTCGGTGTAAGGCTGGATAAGCATATGAACTTCACCAAACTGTCCCGATCCACCGGATTGTTTCTTGTGGCGGTACATGGCTTTAGCCGATTTGGTGATTGTTTCGCGATAAGGAATTTTCGGAGCGTAGTACTCAATAACTATTTTCTCGAGGTTCTCAAGGTTCCACTTGGCAATATTGAGGTGCAATTCACCCTGTCCTCTGATAATTATCTGCTTAAGCTCTTTTGAGTATTCGATGGTGAGGGTTGGGTCAACTTTCTGAATTTCAGTAAGTGCAACACCGAGTTTCTCATCGTCTGAAGTATTTTTGGCACGGATGGCCATCATGATTTTTGGTGCCGGGTATTCAATCGGAACAATCACATCACCTGAATTTTTCGGGCTGTTAAGCGTTTGGTTTGAACGAGCATTTTTCAATTTGATGGTAGCCGCGATATCACCCGCAACCACTTTTTCGAGTTTCTCACGTTTCTTTCCGGCAACGGCAAATATCTGCGAAATGCGCTCTTTCGAATTGTTGACTCCATTCACCATATCCATGGTTTCTGTAATCTCACCGGCATAAACTTTAAAGAACGAAATTTCGCCGAGGTGCTCTTCAATCGAAGTTTTGAAAATAAGCGCTGAAGCTGGATCTGCAACATTGCATTTAAGTTCTTTGCCTTCTTTGGTCATACGACCGGGCATTTCGTTGGGTGCCGGCAAGCAATTAACAGCAAAATCGAGCAGTGCATCCACACCATAATTCAGTTTGGCACCAATACACAAAACGGGGAACAATCCACGGTTGATAATACCGAGTTTAAGTCCGCGCATCAGTTCTTCATTGGTCAATGTGCCGTTTTCGAAGAAGGCTTCCATTAGCGCCTCATCATTCTCGGCAGCAGTTTCAATAAGGCTGTTGAGCATTTCTTCTGCTTTGTCTTTCTGGTCGGCGGGAATATCAAGTACTTCGGCTTTTCCACCGCCAGCAGGGTATTTCAGCATTTTCTGCTGAAGCACATCAATAATTGCATTGAAGCTTGGGCCTTCGTTTACCGGATACTGAAGCGGGGTAACGCTGTTTCCAAATTGGTTTTTTAACTGGCGCAGGCTCTCTTCGAAGTTTGATTTCTCGTGCTCCAGATGGTTGATAAGAAAAGCTACAGGGGTGTTATTGGCAACCGTTTGCCTCCAGTTGATTTCGGTTCCGACTTCAACGCCATTCTGGCCATTAATCAGAACAAACGCGGTATCGGCAACATTAAGGCCTGCTACCACTTCTCCAATAAAATCGTCGAAGCCGGGAGCATCAATCACATTGATTTTATGTCCGTTGTGTTCAGCATAAAGTATAGTTGACGAAACTGAGTTCTGACGTTCCAGCTCAATTTCGCGATAATCCGAAACTGTATTTTTGTCTTCAATTGTGCCGCGTCTGTTTATAACGCCGCCTTCAAATAAAATAGCTTCCGATAGGGTAGTTTTACCCGTTTTCGCACTGCCAATGAGTACAATATTCCTTAACTCAGTTGTTTTGTAAACCTTCATGTTTTAGCTAGTTATGATGATTAATCCGATTCTGAAAGGCCGACAAAGTTATAAAAATCTATACAATAACAAAACGCCGGATGAAATTTGACTGATTTTGGATGATGCTGTAAGTAACAGAACCTCTCAGGGCGAGAGAAATTTATGGTAGAAAAAAACAATGCAAAGATATTTTGACCGTAAAACGTCTCAATAACAAACTAAACCGAACCCGATTTCCGAACCTATTCAACCAAATCAATATCAAACTGAACCAATTCGGAGAATTGACG
>DINP01000031.1:13279-35262 GCA_002426025.1 Bacteroidales bacterium UBA5537
CCCATGGTCAGAATTTTACGGGCTGCTTTTACGAGGGAGTATTCGCCTGACAATTGCCTGGCTTCCTCATCGTTAATGGTGAGCACATCTATCATCCCGATTACTTCCAACAGATCGTCCCAGGCACTGTCCATCCAGTAATTCATGGTATCCATCACGACCAGTTTCGGCCTTTTCGGAAGTTGTTCAATCACCCGCTTCTGAACCTGTGGTGTAAGATTGCCAAGCATCAGAAATGAACAATCCTTATAAGATTCGGGAAGTACCGGATCAAAATCGGCCAGTACGTTCAACTCGGTTGCGAGGGTGTCGCGCGAATTCATATCGTTGTGATAACGACCTGCCCAGAAAAACGTTTTTCCATCCGGGATAATCTGTATACCCGAGGTTTCTACCCCGTTATTGTTCAACAGATCAAGGTATTCCTGCGGAAAATCGCCCCCGATAACGGAAACTATTTTCGCATCAACATTCAACTTGCCAGCAGCAAGCCCGATAAAAGTGCCTGCTCCTCCAAGTATTTTATCTGTTTTCCCGAAAGGGGTTTCAATGGCATCAAAGGCAACGGTTCCAACTACGACTAAACTCATGGAAGGGGGATAAAAAGTTAAAAGCTCAAAGTTAAAAGGCAAAAGCTCAAAGTATGGTTCCAAGTAAAAAAGAGGTATATTTTCCCAATATGCCAACTTTTTTGTCTTGAGACTGCTGACTGTTGCCAAACAGGCGCAAAGGTAAAATAATATTTTGGGTGAACTAACTCAGATATTCCTGTTTCAGGAAGTCTTCGAGTTTTAAAAGATCAATGGTGAATTTCCGGATTCCTTCGGCAAGTTTTTCGGTGGCCATGGCATCTTCATTCATCAGCCAGCGGAAAGATTTTTCATCAGGTTTTATTTGCCTGATCGGCAAAGCTTTGGCTTTTGAAGCGTCTAGTTTCAATTCAACTGTTTCATTTGACTCCTCCAATTCTTTTAGCAACGAAGGAGCAATCGTTAGCAAATCGCAGCCTGCAAGCGCGGTGATTTCACCTTTGTTGCGAAAACTGGCGCCCATCACTTCAGTTTTATAACCAAACTTTTTGAAGTAATTAAATATCCCGGTAACGGAAACAACGCCGGGGTCCTCGGCCGCATTTGTATTCGAAAAACCATTTTCCTTTTTATGCCAATCGAGAATTCGGCCAACAAAAGGCGAAATTAGCGTTACACCTGCTTCGGCGCAGGCAATGGCCTGTATTTCAGAAAACAGCAAAGTAAGATTGCAGTGGATTCCCTCTTTTTCCAGGACTTCAGCCGCGAGTACACCTTCCCAGGTGGCAGCTACTTTTATCAGTATACGATTCCGGCTAATACCAGCGGCTTCGTAGAGACGGATCAGTTCGCGTGCTTTGGTAATAGACCCTTGAGTATCGAAAGACAAGCGGGCATCTACTTCAGTACTAACACGACCAGGAACAATCTTCAGGATTTCCAGTCCAAAGTTAACAGCAACGCGGTCGAGGCAAAGTGAAAGCTGCTCAGCCGGGTTCTTGCTCAGAATTTTAGCTTCCCGGGCAGCAGCAGCCGCAAGGTGGCGGTATTTTTCGTCTTTAGCTGAGGCGTAAATCAGCGAGGGATTGGTAGTTGCATCCACCGGAAGGTAGGTTTTCATTGATTCAAAATCGCCGGTATCGGCTACCACACGGGTATATTGTTTCAGTTGTTCGAGTGCAGTCATGGTTAGTTGCATTTAAATTAACAGGTGCAAAGGTAAAAAGTAAAGACAAGGATAGCGGCAAATATCCTGCTGTTTTTAAAGTATTTAAGAATAAAGTGATAAAGGAGGTATAAGGTGAGAAGAGACCATGGTTTGGGTTTGTAAAATCGGAATTATTACATACCTACCGACTACTCACTGAAATAACTATCTCTTTTTCAGAATACTATGTAAGTCAGAATCAGGAGTGAGGCAACAATAGCGAGAATCATAATTACTTTGTTCTCAAAAGCCATCAAGCGGTCGCATTCAGCAATTTTATAAAATACCTTTTCTGTGTCAATGTTTTGTTCAAGCGCTTTTCGGTAGCAATTTCGTGCGGGCCTCAACAATTCAATTTTAAAGAAGTCATCACCCTGCTGCATAATTTCAAGAAAGTCCCTCTCGGCTGTGCTTAAAGGAGCATGTTGATTTTCGTGTGCCATGGTTGCTGATGTTGATCCATACAAATATAATGAATATAAGGGGTTATGTCAATTGAGGGCATGCAGAACATGATTCACCCTTACTGAATTATCTGACTTTTTGATTGATTTCCCGAGTCTCTAATCTCTCCGGCGCAATGAAAGTATCCACAACCAGATACAAAGAAAGGCTGTGGCAAACAGGCCCATCCAGTTTAGCCAGAGCGGCAGCAGAAATTCACCGATTAAAACCGGAATCACTGTAATAATCCTTAACAGATGTAAAATGGCTACTACTCCAAAAATGCTTCCGGCAATTCGGAGTATAACAGTTTCTGATCTCATTTTGAAGCCCTTCTGTAATTTTCAGAATACATAAAAGTACGGAATAAATCTCATTTTAACAACATACCACTATCCTGACATCCATTTTACAGAAGATACCGTTCAACTTAGCCTTTAAACCGGGTATTTCATAGATTTGATTGTGTTATAAGTACCTCAATTCCTTTAATTTGCTTAAATTTGATTAAGAAATGAAAATCAGGAAAGGATTACTCAGATGAAACGGAAAAACATCCTGCTCATTCACTTTTTCTTCTGGTTCTATATTGTTAACCAGGCGTTGTTTCCCTTATACATCGGGCAACTCGACGCTTCTTATATGATCGGCAATAAATACCTGAAAGATGTTGCCATCACCACGCTGCTGAACATGCTGTCGTTTTACCTGATTTATTTCGCGTTCCCTTACTTTTTCAGGATGAAAAAAAGGACTATTGCACTGGCTTCAGCCCTGGTTTTTCTTGTTCTTATAACCGCTATTCGCATACCGCTCGAATCGCTTTCGTGGAAACTTATCGGTAATCTGCCCGGTGAAGAGTTAATGTTTAAATGGATGTATGCATGGAATAACCTCCGGATGGTGATTATCACAGCGATATACGCAATTCTCATCAGGTTTATGATCAATGCATTTGAATCTCAGAAACTTAAAGATGAATTGATCAATCAACGGCAGGCAGGAGAACTTGCTTTGCTGCGTTCACAGGTGAATCCACATTTTCTGTTTAATACCCTTAACAACATCTATTCTCTGGTTTACAAAAAATCGGAAGAAGCTCCTGCGGCAGTTATGAAACTCTCTTCTATCATGCGATACATGCTATATGATTCGAATGCCGAAAAAGTACCGCTCGAAAAGGAGATTGAATACCTGAAGAGTTTTATTGAACTTCAGAATCTACGCACAAAACATCCCGATTTCGTGTCGCTTGAAATTTCAGGTGATACAGAAGGACATTCTATTGCCCCAATGCTGCTGATTTCGTTTGTTGAAAATGCCTTTAAACACGGCAGCAAAGGACCCAGGCCGGGTATCATTATAAAACTGACTACCGACAAGAGTTATATCCGGTTCGAAGTGGTTAATTATTTAAAAAAGAAATCTTTAGCATTTAACGAAAGCAAAAATGGTAATGGCCTCGAAAGCATTACCCGCCGCCTCGAACTGATTTATCCACGCAAGCATGTACTGTTTGTATCGGAAGATACGGAAACCTTCAGGATTAACCTTGAAATAGAAAACTGATATGAAAATTAATTGTATAGCCGTTGATGACGAACCCCTCGCACTTGAAATTCTCAGTGATTATTGCGAAAAGATTCCGTTTTTGAACCTGTTGCGAACTTTTGATAATGCCATTGAAACACTGGAATATTTGCGCAACAACAGTGTTGACCTCTTGCTGCTCGATATTCAGATGGAGGAACTTACGGGTATCCAATTGCTTAACGCACTGAAAGTGAAACCTTATGTAATCCTCACCACGGCTTATGACTCCTATGCCCTTCAGGGATTTGACCTCGATGTGGCCGATTATCTGCTAAAGCCCATCTCTTTTGAGCGTTTTGTTAAAGGAATTGATAAAATTTATGAACGTATGCAAAAGGAGGGTTCTTCCCCTGCTGAAACTCCGCCGACAATTGCAACAGTTGAAACAAATACCAGGGACTACTTTTTTGTAAAAACGGAAACCCGCATCGAAAAGATAAATACTTCGGAAGTGTTGTATGTTGAAGGAATGGGCGACTACTGGAGGATTGTAACACAGAACAAGCGCATTATGACCCTTATGAACGCACGCGGACTTGAAGAAGTATTGCAGAAACCACAGTTTTGCAGGGTACATAAATCCTACTTTGTTGCGCTCGATAAAATTGAGTTTGTTGAGCGAAGACACATCAAAATAAGGGATCAGCGCATTCCCATAAGCGACACCTACCATAAAAATTTCTTCGACCTTATCGAAAAGAAGAAATAAGTAAAATCACATACCGATTCCAGGCTTTTCAGACTGAGAAAGAACTAATTACATTTCAATTCTTGTAATCCCAGCTAAGGTTTTGTAAATTTGATACCTTTAATGGGATTTGCTTTGGGTTGCCAATTGCATTTACGAGTCTGATATCCGCAACCTACAGACATTTCAGAAATCTGGATTCTGTAATGAAAAAGACAACCATTATCCTGAGTCTCCTGTTGCTGATGATACTTCGTGGCAACGCGCAGCAATATTCCTTTGCAGGATATTCCATTGGCGACGGGCTCTCTCAAAGTGTTGTCAATTGCATCTTTCAGGATTCTGAAGGCTACATCTGGCTGGGCACTCAAAATGGGTTGAACAAATTCAATGGTTACACTTTTGAGGTTTTTACATACAATCCCAACGATACCAACTCAATCACCAACAACTGGATTTATAGCATAGCTGAAGATGAGCAAGGCAACCTTTGGATAGGAACCAAAAGTGGCCTTGTTAAATATAACAGAAAGACCAGCCAGTTCAAGAGAATCATCTATCGTACCCCCTACCCTGCTGCAGTTACCGATTGTGTTTACGATGTGAAACGCTCCCGAAACGGGAACTTACTGATCAATACTCCGCCGGTTCTCACTGTCTGCAATCCTAAAACCCTTGAATTCAGTCACTATATAAGTCCGCTTGCATTTGATGGCAGCATCAAAGACCACAATATTCCACTACTCGAAGACAGGGACGATAACATTTGGATTGCTTCAACAAAAGGACTTGCAGCCTTCAACCCGAAAACTAATAAGTTCAGATTATTCGGTTATGATCCGCTCAAACCGGAAAGCATTTCAGGAGATATCATCACTGCACTTTATCAGGATGAAAATGGAAATCTGTGGGTTGGAACATCCGAAGGATTGAATCGCCTTAAAGAAGATGGAACAGGTTTTGATCATTTTTATCATGAATCAGGGCAGGCGTTCTCACTGAGCAACAACTTTATCCGGGCTATTATAGCTGATAAGTCGGGGAATATTTGGGTTGCAACCGAAGGTGGTGGCCTTAACCGGATGAGGCAGAATCCTGACAAAAAACCCATTTTTGATTCTTTTTCCGGCACTAACAGCGGATTGAACCACAATATAATCCTTTCGCTGGCTATTGACCAATCGGACAATCTCTGGATAGGAACACTTTCGGGGATCAACAAAACCGACCTAAAGAAGCGTAATTTCAATTTATACCGTAACAGCGACTCCCCCTATTCTGTTGATCTGCTTGGAAATGTAATTGCTTCTGTTTATGAAGATGAAAAAAAAATCGTCTGGATTGGAAACTGGGGACAGGGTCTTAATCTTTTTGACAGAATTACCGGAAAGGTAGAGCACTATGCATCCAATCTGGCAGGCAAATTCCATATTCCGAACGACTTTGTTCATTGCATTTACGAGGATGACCTCCATAATATCTGGCTGGGCACCCGCGATGGTTTATTGATTTTCGACAAACAGCAACGACGGTTTAACCGCCCCAAAGGAAATGGAATTTCTGCCTTCAATGGCCTAAGGATCAACATGATGATACAGGATCACCACCAAGCCTTCTGGGTGGCAACCAATGACGGTCTTTACCGCATGCAAAGGAATGGTATTCAGCCTGAACATTATTCTGCGGAAGCAGAGGGTGATCACAAAATAAGTTCAAATTTAGTATATGCGGTGCTTGAAGACCGCAATGGGGCAATATGGGTTGGCACTATCAATGGGTTGGATGTGATTGATCCCAAAGGGAACGAAATAAAACACTTTACAAAAGAGAATCACTCTATTTCCGACAACTTTATAACAGCCCTTTGCCAGGACCAGCAGGGGAATATCTGGATTGGCACCAATACTTATGTGAACCGTTTTTCGACGAAACAGGGGACATTCAGCTATTACGACCGCAATCAGGGTTTCCCAAGCAATCTGGTTTACAGCATTCTTGAAGATAACAACCATGTTATGTGGTTTGCCACCGGAAACGGTCTTTGCCGCTTTGATGAACAAAGCGGGACATTCAGGGCCTTTACGATTGAAGATGGGTTACAAAGCCCTGAATTTAATCTTAGGGCTTCTTTCCGAAGCAAAAGCGGTGAACTGTTTTTTGGCGGAATGAATGGGTTAAACTCATTTTACCCCGATTCGTTGCGCAACAATCCGAATATACCGGATATCGCTTATACCGCCACATACAGCACTTTCAATGGTGTCCGCAAAAATATTCATCCCGACGATGAAGGATACATCCATCTTGGCCACAAGGAAAATACCTTTACCATTGAATTTGCAGCTCTGGAATTTACCAATCCCTTGAAAAACCGCTATGCTTACAAACTCGAAGGCACTGATGGTGGTTGGATTGACATAGGAACCAGGAATTTTGTCTCATTCACCAACCTTTCGCCGGGAGATTACAAACTTTGGGTAAAAGCTTGCAACAATGATGGAGTTTGGAACGAAAACGGAGCGAATATGATCATAATCATTCATCCTCCCTGGTGGAAAAGCACCTTAGCCTATGTTGCCTACCTGTTCCTGATTGTTTTTCTGATCTACCTGTACATCAAAATGCGCGAACGCCACTATGTACGCGAACGTAGAATACTGGAAGAAAAAGTAACGCTAAGGACACAACTGATTGAATCACAGAAATCGGAGATACTGGCCAAAAACGCTGAACTTAAAGAGCTGAATACAGCAAAGGACAAGTTCTTTTCGATTATTGCGCACGACCTTCGAAATCCATTCAATACGATCATTGGCCTTGCTGATATTTTATTGATTACACTCGACAATATCACTCCTGAAAAGCTCCAAAAAAGTCTTGAAAGCATAAAAACCTCTTCGCAACAGGCGCATGAACTGCTCGAAAACCTGCTGTTGTGGGCACGTTCACACACTGGCACCCTTAGTTTCAGGCCTGAATTGCTCGACTTAAAGGCCCTGGTAAACGCGGGTGTCGAACTTATTTCGGTGCAAGCCGGCAGAAAGAGCATAACTATAATTAGAGATTTCGGCGAATGCCGTCCGATTAACGGTGATGTAAATATGATAGGAACCATTCTAAGGAATCTGTTGGTAAATGCGCTGAAATTTACTCCCCGAAATGGCAGCATAACGGTCGGGATTTCGGAAGTGAAGGATTTTTGTGTATTGCGTGTCCGCGACAGCGGCATTGGAATTGCTTCCGACAAGATTGACCACCTTTTCAATATTGACACTCCGAACAAAACGAAAGGCACTGAACAGGAACCAGGCTCAGGGCTTGGACTAATCCTTTGCCGGGAGTTAATCGAAAAGCATGGAGGCTCTATCCATGTTGAAAGCGAAGCCGGAAAAGGAAGTGAATTCAGGGTTTTAATCCCCTTCGGCAAAAATGATGCTCTCCCATCGGAATGAGCTAAATTCTTACATCTGTAAACTTCCTGCTCGGTAAATCTGCCTTTTCAATCTGCAAAATGGCTGGTTTATCCGTTCAGTCACTTACCGATTCCTTTAACCGGCTTATCGAATACATTTGTTTATCTATCAATGTGTTAGGTAATTTTACATCAACAAATTATTCATCTTTTAAATCTGGAGGAAAAAGCCATGAAAAAAATTATTGCACTGATGATGATGGTCATGTTCACTCTTGCGCTCACAGCAGGTGATGAATCTATAAACTACGTAACTTCTGGTGGCAAGACCTATTTCTGCCAGAAGGTAAAATTCGGACTTTTCTGCGCCAAAGTAATGAACAATGAAGGCAAAGTCGTTAAAATTCCATTCAGCGAAGTGGATTCATATTGCTGCAAAGGGAAATTATTTGAGCGGCTTCCTATGGTTATTGATGGAGTTGAAACAGACCGTACGGCCTTAATGGAATACATTACTTCCCGCAATGGATTGCGTTTGTACAGGTATTGCGAATATGGAGAGTGCGGTGAAATTGCAAACAGCACCTATAAACCGGCACATCTTCAGTTTGAATATTATGTATTTCAGGATGGTAAATTCTATTTGCAGGTTGACCAAAAAAATGCCCGCACAGTGTTGCCGTTTTTTGGAGTTAAGGTTCTTTAAACCTGTTAATGAATCGCTTGATTGATTTAGAACAGCAATGTGATTATTCGATAACAACAAAAAAAATGCGTCATGAAAACACCAATGATTCTTTGCTGGCTGCTGATTTTTTCAACCCTGGCCTTTGCTGAAAATACAGGTGATAATTTTGTTGTTGCCGGTGGCTCGACCTATTTGTGCCAGGAGATGCGGATTGGATTTCTGAATACCAGAATCATCACAACAGATGGTAAAATTATTAAAGTACCTAATCACCGGGTAGAGGCTTTCAGGGTAAATGGTCACCAGTATGAACTGCTTCCGCTGATAAATTTCAATGGCGATACTGTTGACATGGCTTTCATGGAATTTATCTGCTCCCGCGAGGGCACTCGCCTTTATAGGTATTGCAGCAATTGCAGTAAATATGACCCGTTGAATTGCGAAATTGCTCCAATTAACAGGGTTTACCGCTACTATATACTGCGCGACGGGCAAATGAAATTGCTTACCGAAAAGGATGAAACCAGTAAATTCATGTCCTACTTTAAGGTCAGGGTACATCAAGACCTTGGTTAATTTACCTTGTCAGTTTTTCAGAACGATCGTTTTCATTTTAAAGAGGTTGCAGTGTCAGCAGCCTCTTTTTATTGAATAATATTCCACGAAGCACAATTCAAAACACCCCCATGTTGGATGACATCCCGTGAGTTTATGGTCTCTATCTGCCCCTTTACAGTATAAGCAGGGAAGGTCTTTTTAATTTGCGCTACCGCCTGATCATCTTCCTGAATATCAAACTGAGGAACAATCAGCAACTTATCCATCTGAAGATAGTTTATATAGCCCCAGTTCAGCTTTTCATCAGGATGCGGAACATCAAATGTTAATTCAGTAAAACCGAGATGATGGCTTTCTAAAGCACCGAAAAAGCCATCGCGGAATTTCTTACCATACATTTTGAAATAGCCGTTTATCAACACTTGATCATCATCAATAAACCGAATCATACCATCAGCATGACCGTATATTTCGCTTTTATCCCATGGAATCAGAATGATGGTATCAACCTCAAAAAGCTCCTGCAGCTTTCCGAATAGTCTACCAGGGGAATAATTCCGGCGGTTTTCAGCCAAAACTTTATCGGTAAGTATCACCTTATTTTTGCCTTTTATCACGTTTCCGCCATCAAGCACAATATCTGATTTTATTGTTTGCTGTATCATGGGTTCATACACATGGTCTGAATAGGTTCTTAATTTCTCCCATTCTTTACCTCTCAGGTAATCAGGATCATAGCTGAATCCGATGTACTTATCCATGCGAACCTGCACCGGCATATAATCTCTGCACCAGATATCCCTGGTTTCGGATAAGTAGTCGTGAGCTATGTTGTTCTTTTTCAGCAACAAACAAAGATCTTCGTGAAATTTACGGTATTCAGGTTTTAGGCTGAGCAACTCTGAAAAATAAACGAAATTGGTTTCGGCATCGGTAATCATAGCTTTGGCTTTAGAATGAATAATCAGCCAAGTTATAGAGGGCCCGTTTGGTGCACAAATATTTTAACAAATTTTAACCGGAATGTCAGGTGGGCTTTTCCAAGGTTTTGAAAATACAATCTCTCCGGTTCATAACAATACGATGAAAGAAAAAAGCCACTCACAAATTAATGTAAGTGGCTGATTTGCAGCTCCCTCTGCTGGACTTGAACCAGCGACCCTCTGATTAACAGTCAGATGCTCTAACCAACTGAGCTAAGAAGGAATATTATTTCCCCGTTAGGGACTGCAAAATTAATACATAATTTTAATTATACAAGGAGTGAATGAAAAAAAATCTTTTTCGCTATTCGATTATGTACAACTCCGAACGCGCACCTCGGGGAAGTGCTTTCACGATAGTTGAAGGGTGAATTTGCTTGCCTTTGATTTCAAAACTTTTTTTAAGGGTTGTCAAAGCAATATCCGGGGTGTTGTTTTCAGCGCTCAAGTGACACAATAAGATATGTGAAATTCCCGAATGATAGTGATCTGATAAGAAATTAGCAGTATGCGTATTGCACATGTGCCCCATTGAACTATGCACCCGCTGTTTTAGTAGTTCCGGATAGTGGCCGTTCATCAGCATTTCCTCGTCATAATTTGACTCAATAACCAGCACATCAGCCTTTTTAAGGTAGCTGGCAGCCTCTTCGCTGATAAAGCCAAGATCGGTTGCAAGGGTAATACTTTTACTTGTATTCGCGATATGGTAGCCTACCGCATCAAAAGCATCATGAGAAACCGGAAATGCCTCTATGTTAAGCCCCGCAAGCTGAAAAGCCTGGCCATTTGTTATCTCAACATGCATGGCTTTATCGAGGTCGAAGGTTTTCCGGTTGCGGATAATTCCTTTCCAGGTGCCGGCCGTGCAATAAACCGGGATTTTATATTTTTTGGTTAGTGTTGTCAGTGCGTTGATGTGATCAATATGGGAATGTGTAATCAATATCCCGCGGATTTGCGAAAGCCCCAAACCAATCTCTTCAAGTATTTTGCGGATTCTCCGGGCACTGATGCCGGCATCCACCAGTATGCCTTCGCTACTGCTTCCAACAAAATAGCAATTTCCGCTGCTGCCGCTTGACAGACTGCACAACTGAAACTGAACATGGAAGAGAGTTGGAGACACGGCGAAATCAGTTAATCGTTAAAAATTAATAGTGAACAATGAGAAACACTCTTTCTCATGTTTGGAACAGACTGCAAAGTTAGGTTAATTGGCGATTTACACGGTAAAGATTTTCAAAGCCGGGATTTTAACTGTTCCACAAATACTCTGTACTTTTGTTTTTTAACAGAAGTTAATATTCTGATATCCATGAATTACTCTTCACGCATCATTCATATTGGACGGTTGCAACTTGGCGATGATCAGCCGATCCGCCTGCAATCTATGACCAGCACCAATACCCTTGATACAAATGCCACAGTAGAACAGGCGATCCGAATGATTGATGCCGGCTGCGAAATGGTGAGGATTACAGCTCCCGGACTTAAGGAGGCGGCGCATCTTCAATTGATCAAAGAGGAGCTGAAAAAGCGCGGCATATCTGTTCCCTTGATTGCCGACATACATTTTAACCCTGGAGCGGCTGAGATTGCCGCACGGATTGTTGAAAAAGTAAGGATCAACCCCGGAAACTACATTGATAAAAAGTCAGGCAGAATTGATTATACCGAAGCTGAATACAACGAGGAATTGGAGCGGATAGCAGGGCGGCTTCTCCCCTTGCTGAAGATATGCAAGCAACACGGTACTGCCATCCGCATAGGCACAAACCACGGATCACTTAGCCAGCGCATTGTAAGCCGCTATGGCGATACGCCTGAAGGCATGGTGCAATCGGCACTGGAGTTCACCAGGATTTGCAGTAATTATGGATTCCACAACCTGGTGCTTTCGATGAAGTCGAGCAACGTGCGGGTGATGGTAAATGCTTACCGTATGCTGGCTAAAAAACTGACGGCTGAAGGGTTGAATTATCCCTTGCACCTTGGTGTTACCGAAGCCGGTGATGGTGAAGATGGAAGATTGAAGTCAATCGCAGGGATCGGGGCACTGCTGGCACGTGGCATAGGTGATACCATCAGGGTATCCTTAACTGAAGACCCCGAATTTGAGCTCCCGGTTGCAAAATCCATCGTTGAGCGGTTTCATAAAACATCAGATAACAATCAAGTTATCAGATATATCCGACCCGATCTGAGTATAAACCGTGAAATCAAACAGGAGAAAATTGCATCAGTAGCAACGGGTAATATCGGTGGAAAAAATCCGCCTGCCGTTCTTTTGAAGAGGGGCAATGCTTACTTTATTGCAGATGAAAAAGGAGGAACCAACCCAGTTACTCTGCCCTTTCTGGAAGTTGACAGCAAAAATATTGATCAGGATTTGACGGATATCGTTGCAAAACTGAGGTCAGATGCCAACGTCGTTCTTTTGTCTTCAGCCGGATCATCATCCATCAGAAAGCTGATTAATAAGATGCATGATTCGGGACTTAAAAATCAGCTTATACTGAAAAGTGCAATCAGCAAAAAAGGTATTGATGATTTTATTGTTGAAAACAGTCTGAATCCGGGCAATCTCCTGCTTGATGGTTTGGGCGATGGTATTTGTGTGGAAACAAATGGCATTGCTGAAGAAGAAGCAATAAGGATAGGTTTTGGTCTGCTACAGGCAACCAGAATGCGGGTTTCGCGCACCGAATTTATTGCCTGTCCTTCATGTGGCCGCACTCTGTTTAATATTCAGGAAGCTTTGCAACAGGTAAAAGCCCGGACCAGCCATCTTAAAGGTTTAAAAATTGCGGTGATGGGTTGTATTGTAAATGGCCCCGGTGAAATGGCGGATGCCGACTACGGCTATGTTGGGGCCGGCAATGGGAAAGTGACCCTGTATAAAGGTAAAGAACCGGTCAGGCGCGGAATCGCTGAAACTGATGCGGTTGATGTTTTAATTGAGTTGATAAAAGAAAACGGAGACTGGAAGGAAAATGGGTAATAGTGAATAGCGAACAATGAAAAGTTAACAATGATTGATTAAAGTGCAGATATTAAGGGATATAGACATAAGCCTTATGACCTGTTCCGAAATTAATATCAGGACTAATAAACCTAACACGCTTTATTCCTACCTATTAGGCTATATTCAGTTTATCAGACCTGTAGGCTTAAATTGTGAATCATATCTGTAAAAATTTTACCACTAAATATAGTGACCATTAAACTGATATAGTTGATATTTTGCAAATTTCAGTTTTTAGTTGACAGGGTTTGCTCAATTCTAAAAAAAAGTGTGCGCCACAGCAATATGACGCACACCAATAAATTAATTATAAATCTTATACTGTCTTCTTGAAAACAATAGCGACAACTGTTTTGTCGTCACCACCCATATTGATGGTCATTCCGTAAGGCCTGTCTGCAGGAATCGAAATTTGAGCAGCACCGGCATTTCCGGTCAGTTGCTCCCAAATGGTAACTGCCTGGTGAACACCGGTTGCCCCGGTCGGATGCCCCCATCCAATCAGTCCACCAGTTGTGTTTACCGGAATTTTACCAGTTCTTGAGGTATGACCTTCCAACACAAAATCTGCACCTTTACCTTCTTCAGCCAATCCGATCGCTTCCATACCCAGAATACCTGCAATAGTGAAGCAGTCGTGTGTTTCGATTGTTGCCAGTTGATCAACAGTTATTCCGGCTGATTTCATAGCCTGTTTTGCAGCATAGGAGATGGTTGAAAGGCGTGTAAGGTCCTCGGGCAAAGCTGTAATATCATCGGCGGCATGTCCAACACCTACAACTTCAACTGCATTTTTCAAGGGGATACCCGTACGTTTTAAGCCCTCTTCAGTTACAATTGCAATTGAAGATGCACCATCAGATACTTTTGAACAATCAAAAACATTGATATGCTCAGTAAAGGATTTGGGATTTGGCTCCATAAGTCCAAGGGCTTCCAGATCAGCCACTTTATTCTCAAATTCCTGCGCTGTCGGGCATAAACGGGCATTCTCAACCGCATTGCGGAACCATTTTGCCATGGCTTTCCGTGCCTTTTCGCGACCAATTTTCTGAAAATATGCTCCTGCCCTGTCGCTGAACTGTCCCGGGAAAAAATAGGCATGACCCTCTTTTCTTCGTGGGAACCATCCGGCACCTGCTAGAATATCGGCACCATAAATTGCTTTAACGGTGTTCTGAACTTCGACGCCCATTGCCAATACAACTTCTGCCGAACCTGACAAAACGGATTTAATTCCGCTGACAAGCGCCAGTCCACCAGAAGCACAGGCACCTTCAACCCGCAACGAAGGCTTCAGCCTCATTGCAGGATCAATCATCCCCATAAAAGCACCAAGGTGACCTTGTTTGTTGAAACGTGAAGCCATGAAATTGCCAACCACGCCTTCATCAACATTGGCAGCACCGCCTATCTGTTTAAGCGTTGCCTGTCCGGCTTCCTTCAGATAATGCTCCAATCCGGGGCGTTCCTTTTTGGGGTTAAATTCCTTACGTCCGGTTCCCATCGAAATGGTGTTGTAACCGGCAACCATATATATCTTTTTGTTTGGTTTCATCGAATCTGCTTTTAAAAACTAAACTACAAAATCATTAATTGGTCCATAAGCATGGAAAAAGCCGGTCAGCAGCACGGTATTAACATCTTCTGCTGAATGGGCCACACCATCACTCACCAGCTTTAAGCCAATCGCGCGCGATCGCTGGGCATAAGCCCGTGCAAGCTGACTGCCTTTGCTTGCCGACTTTTTATAATCGGCGAAAGCAAGTGCAGCGACAGCATTTTTATCACCTGCTTTAATCAGATTTTTCCAGGGCAATGCCGTTGCCGGAAGGGTTCCCAACCAATCATCAACCTTAGCTGAAAAACTGTCAAAAGCAACATATTCATTCTTCTCAGCATTATAAACTGCAACCGGACGGCCTTTTTCATATTTCAGGAAACCGTCTTTCTGGCTACCGTCGGCAAACTGTCCGCCTTTGATACCTTTATCAAAGAGTTTATCGAGAACCGGGCTATGCAGATTTTCATCTGCCATATGCGGATCCATCACATTCATGATAAACCTCACCACATCAACACCCACGTAATCTATTAGTTGGAAAATTCCCATTGGGCGCATCAGGTAATCCTGACTAACGCGGTTAATGGCATAAATGGCTTCATGCAGCGGCATTTCTGATGAAATTTTGTCGGCTTCACCAAGTGCATAAATGGCATCGCGCATAAAATGACCGTTACCGATAAACCCTGCAATATCATTAGATGGAACTATGATCTTGCGCATATTTTTCGCAAGTTGCAATGCAAAATCCTTCATCCCTGCCGGATTAGAATCAATGGTAATCAACTCAACCAGTTTTTGAACTGCAGGTGGATTGTAGAAGTGAAACCCCAGAACCCTTCCTTCCAGCGCAGCATCGGCATTAAGACCGCCAATAGGCACCGATGAAGTATTGGTAAAGAACCAGGGCTTATGAGGGTTATTCTCGTTGATTTGCCTGAACAACTTAGCTTTAAGTGCGGCATTTTCACTTACAGCTTCAAAAACCAGAGTGCTGTCGTAGGCAGCTTCAATGCGTGTACCTGGCCTGATAATACTCATCACATCGTTAATATAGGCTTCGATAATATCGCTGTTTTCAATCAGGTCTTTGCGGTCTGCATAAACATTGCGTAACTGCACAGTTTTCTTTTCTGCGGCTTTCAGTACCTGGGCCCTGATGTAATTCATCAGCCCGGGCAGCGCTTCGGAGGTTACATCCATGGCATTCAGCACAAAATTCTTACCTTTATTCTCCGGCTTAAGCTTCTGATCCGCAAGTTCAAGGGCAGAAAGCAACAAAATGCCACTTCCCATTTTTCCGGCTGCGCCAAGAACGGTTACGTTTGAAATTCTTTCGGTGTAATCCATATTTGTTGTTTTTGTTTGTTTATGAAGTCNNTATTTCCACTCAGGTTTCCGTTTCTCGAGAAATGCCTGCATCCCAAAAGCCCCTTCATTTCCGAACGGATCTCCAAAATGGGTTTGTTCAAGTTTTTCACCTTCAGAAAATGGCATTTCAAGACCTTTTCGGGTAACTTCTTTCACCAGTTTCACGGCCAAAGGCCCTTTTGCAGCAATAAGACCTGCCAGTCGGATTGCCTCTTCGAGCAGGCTCTCTGGTTCGGTAACTTTTTGAACCAGACGCATTTGAAGAGCCGTATTAGCATCAATAATCTCGGCAGTTGTCAGCAGGTAGAGTGCATCGGCAAGATTGGTTAGTCTGGGCAGGCGTTGCGTTCCGGCATAACCGGGAATCAAGCCCAGATTAACTTCTGGTTGCCCGAATTTTGCTGATGAAGAAGCAATTCTGAAATCGCAGGCCATGGCAAGTTCCATGCCTCCGCCAAGGGCAAAACCATTAATAGCAGCAATTACCGGAATGGAGAGCTCCCCAAGCCGGTTGAAAACAGCCTGCCCTTTTGCAGAAAATTTACGGCCTTCATCAGGACCCATATTTACCATTTCGGCAATATCAGCACCAGCTACAAAAGCTTTGCCCTCGCCCGTAATGATTAAACAACGAAGGCTTTTGTTATTTGAAATCTCAGAAATAAATGCATCCATTTCATCAAAAAACCGGGAGTTGAGCGCATTGAGCGCCTGGGGCCTGCTAATGGTAAGTATAGCGGTTGATCCCTCAATGTGTGACTTGAGAATTGTATATTCCATAAGTAAAAAATTTCCTGTTAATAATGTATTTAACAGCACCAAAGCCAATTAAGTTTTCCGGAATGGCTATTTAAAAGTGTCGACAACGCGATCAGGTGAAGTGTTTCTGTTTGTCAGATACAGAAGTGTAGAAAGAACATGTAGATATTTCTTTGCTAAAGGCAAGCCAGTCAATTATTTCAAGTGCAGTTTCATGATCAAGGCCAGAGATCGGATAATTATAGATAACATGCAGCCTGTCAGGATTTTCAGATTTGTCCTTACGGTTGCTTTTATCCGATTTAATGGCTTCGCGTTGTAAAATATTCTCTTTCAATTCAATTTCAATCATTCCCTCTTCATCAGAAACATTCATAAAGATAACCCTGATATGTTTCAGATGATCTGAATCAAAAAACGGGATAAATCCCCAGAACTTCTTACGCTTCAGCCTTTTACTGCTCGAAAATATATTAAGGTGATTGTTCAGTTTCGATTCTTTCTCGCGACCATCCATTTTCCCGAAAGGAACCCTGCGAGAGGCAGGAAGTTTATTAACTCGATGGATCAATCCATGTAGATCACGCATAAATTCATCATACTGCTGATCGTTTTTCGCATAATTTGCCTGAATATTCTGATAACGCTGATTTATCCTTTCAGCGCGCGATAAAAAAGATTTTTCAGGATGATGTGATTTTTCGGCTTCTTCTAACCAATGTGGCATATTTGAAATAGATTGAAATTCAAACCCAATACAAAAATAATTAAAAATAGATTCATAGGACTAAAACCTAAGCAAACTGAAAAAAAAGGCAGAATACTAAAATTCTCCGTGATTTTTATCTGGATTTGTGGCAATCGGTCAGGTTAAAGAATTCTGTTCATTTTCACATTCTTATAACTGTCTGGCAATAAAAAAACTGTTTAGCCTGATGATCATGGTTTTTATCGTTAATTTCGTGCAACATTGCAGCATATATGGTTGTTAATCTGCTCACCACAAAATAACGCTTACTCATGCTTACAACCCTAAGCCTTGAAACACTGAATAAAATGTCGGAAGGCACGCTGATGAAGCATCTCGACATAGTCTATACCGAAATCGGGCCCGATTACCTGTGTGGTTCCATGCCGGTTGATCACCGCACCAAACAGCCGGCAGGCCTGTTGCATGGAGGCGCATCTGCAGCCCTGGCCGAAACACTTGGCAGCATGGGAAGCATGGCAATGATTGATATGGAAAAACAGGCCATTGTCGGAATTGAAATTAATGCAAACCACATACGCAGCGTTAAAGAAGGTCATGTTCATGGAAAAGCTACCCTGATTATGCGTTCGCCAAAACTACATGTCTGGGAGATCAGGATTAACAGCGATGCCGGGAAACTGGTTTGTGTTTCGAGACTGACTATTATGGTTTTAGACAAAGAAGCTAAGAAATAGTTTATGATGCCTTTTACCGAATATCTGAAAAGCTTTACGGCTGAAGTAACTTACAGGCTTCCCGGAGAGTTAGCTAAAGTCAGCATGAGAGGTTCAGCCAGTCTGCTTGCGGACAATTCACCCATTGCGTCCGGAAAGAAAGGCTTTATCATGGCTCCGTTTTCCGATGGTCTCCCTGTTTTATGGCTCGAAGCTGTGCAAATAAAGAGTTTTAGTGATCAGGCCTATATTCAGACACTTTTACCGATTGTTTCACCACCACTTCATGAAACTCAAAAGATATTTAAAATTGATGAAGTCTCTTATAAATCTGATGTTGAGGATATTATAGAACAAATCAAAAATGGTGCGGCTGGTAAGGTGGTTCTTTCGCGTCAGATAATTATTCCTTTGCAGGATGAGTTTCCGGTTATTGAGCTTTTTCACCTTTTGTGCGACCTGTATCCCGATGCATTTGTTTACATGGCCAATTTCCCCGGTTTTGGGTTGTGGTTAGGTGCCAGCCCTGAAACACTGATCAGATTCAGCAAACAATCTCTAAAAACCATGGCCCTTGCCGGAACAAGAAAAGCCGGTGATAACAGGCCCTGGACAGAAAAAGATAAGGAAGAGCACAGTTTTGTTGTTGATTATATCCGCGAAAAGCTCGAAAAGGCTGATTGTTCAGACATCCAGGTGTCAGCGCCGTATGCGGTAAATGCCGGGAAAGCCATGCATTTGTGTACCGGTTTTTCAACATATTGTAAAAGGGAAAGCCTGATCAATATTGTGAAATCACTACATCCGACTCCGGCGGTATGTGGTATGCCTTCTGAAAAAGCACTGGAGATTATCCGATTAAGCGAACAGCACGACCGAATGTATTATGCCGGATACCTTGGTCCGGTTAGCCCGGAAACTGCCGACCTGTTCGTAAACCTGCGCTGCATGCAGATAATTGAGGATAAAGCTGTTTTATACGTTGGGGGTGGGCTTACTTCGGCCTCTGATCCACAGGCAGAATGGGACGAAACGGTACTTAAAAGCACAACCATGTTGGCCGCTATCGAAAAAATGCAGAATTTAGCAGACTGATATCTAAACAATGACCAAAGGGAAGGAACAAATCAGTCTGCTGGCAAACCTGATGCTCGAAAAGGGCATTACACATGTGGTTGTTTCACCCGGATCGCGCAATGCACCAATCATTATATTGTTCGCACAGCATTCCGGTCTCGATCTTATCAGTGTTGCCGACGAGCGGAGTGCCGGATTTTTCGCATTGGGTATTGCCATTAAAACCCGCAAACCGGTTGCCTTGTTATGCACATCTGGTAGCGCAGCGCTCAATTATGCCCCGGCTATTGCTGAAGCCTACTATCAAAAGGTGCCTATGCTGGTGCTGACCGCTGACCGCCCTCAGGAGTGGATTGATCAGGCCGACGGACAAACCATCAGGCAGGTAAATGTGTTCGCCAATTATATCCGAAAAAGCTTTCATTTGCCTTCTGCTGTGGAAACAACAGAGGCCAGGTGGTACGCCAACCGCATTATCAATGAAGCAATTGACCGTTGCCTTTATCCCGCCAACGGACCCGTTCATCTGAATCTTCCATTGGCTGAACCATTGTATAATATTGATTTACAGGCTAATATTTCAGGGAAGAAAATTATTTCTATCGCTTCTGTGGAGAAAAAGCTTCCTGAAAAAGCTATAGTCCAACTTGCTCAGGAATGGAATAATTCACCTGCAAAACTTATCCTTGTCGGGCAGCTACCGCTAAATAACCATTTAAACGATGCGCTTACCAAACTGGCTGATGATCCCTCGGTTTGTGTGCTGACAGAGACCAATTCAAATCTGCATAACAGTTTATTTTTTGGTTGTATTGACCGGGTGATTGATGGGATGTCTGTTTCTGAAATTCAAAAGTTCAGGCCTGAAATTTTGCTTTCCATAGGTGGAGCAGTGGTTTCAAAAAAGATAAAATCGCTGCTTCGGCAGATGAAACCCATTGAGCACTGGCATGTGTGCGATGATCCTGAAGATTTTTATACCGATACCTATCAATCGCTTTCGCTGACAATACCTTTAACTTCGGAAGAGTTTGCAATGCAGCTTGCCGGTCATTCAACACCTAAGAAAAGCAATTTCAGGCAATTATGGGCCGAACGCGACTTTACCAGAAAAACGCTTCACCTAAAATATGTAGAATCACTTGAATTCTGCGATATGCAGGTTTATGATCTCCTCTTCAGGGATATTCCTGCCGGTGCAGATATCCATCTGGCCAACAGCACTCCGGTAAGATATGCCCAGCTTTTCGATCAGAAATTAAAACACCGGTTTTTTGCAAACCGAGGCACCAGCGGGATAGATGGCTGTGTTTCAACCGCTGCTGGTTCGGCTTATGTATCTGAAAATCCGGTTACTGTAATCACTGGCGATATAGGTTTTTTCTACGACAGCAACGCCTTGTGGAACAGCAACCTGAAGCCTGATTTTCGTATTATTCTCATTAACAATGGTGGTGGTAATATCTTCAGAATACTGGATGGCCCTTCCGATTATCCCCAACTCGAACCTTTTATCGAAACAGCTCATCAATATACCGCCAAAGGCCTGGCTGCCAGTTTCGGGCTTAACTATTTTAAAGCAAACGATAAGTCTTCACTCGAAAAAATCCTTGGTGATTTCTATGACTATCGTCAGCAGAAACCAGCGATTCTCGAAATTATCACACCAAACATATTAAGCGCAAAAGCGTTGAAAGAGTACTTCAAATTTCTGAACTCATGAATTCAAAAAGAAACTGGACAACCATTAAAACATACGAAGAAATCAGATTTGATTTTTTCGAAGGCATTGCTCGCATCACCATTAACAGGCCGCGCTACCGCAACGCGTTTACGCCTGATACCATCATCGAAATGATGGATGCCATGCGATATTGCCGCGAAACCGATGAAGTAGGTGTGGTAGTAATTACCGGCGAAGGCGATAAGGCATTTTGCAGTGGTGGCGATCAAAACATTAAAGGACATGGGGGTTATGTTGGAAAAGATGGCGTACCTCGCCTGAATGTGCTTGACCTGCAAAAGATGATCCGCTCATTGCCCAAACCTGTGGTTGCTATGGTAAATGGCTATGCAATTGGTGGCGGGCATGTGCTGCATGTGGTCTGCGATCTGAGTATCGCATCTGATAACGCGATTTTTGGGCAGACCGGCCCTAAAGTTGGCAGTTTCGATGGTGGATTCGGCTCTTCTTATCTGGCTCGTATTGTTGGTCAGAAAAAAGCCCGTGAAATCTGGTTCCTTTGCCGGCAGTACTCGGCTCAGGAAGCACTTGATATGGGACTGGTAAATAAAGTCGTTCCGTTTGATCAGCTTGAAGATGAGGTGGTTGACTGGTGTAAAACGATGATGGAGCGCAGCCCGCTTGCACTGCGCATGCTTAAAATGTGTATGAATGCCGAACTCGACGGGCAGGCCGGGATACAGGAACTTGCAGGCAACGCCACACTGCTTTATTATCTTACAGAAGAAGCCCAGGAAGGAAAACGCGCTTTTCTGGAAAAACGCAAACCCGACTTTGGAAAATTCCCGAAGTTCCCTTAATACAAGAATGAAATAAAATAATGAATAAAACCAATCTGAAAGCCTGGATACATGCCATACGGCTTCGGACGTTGCCACTGGCATTTTCAAGTTCACTCATGGGAAGCTTTAT
>DINP01000031.1:35536-59449 GCA_002426025.1 Bacteroidales bacterium UBA5537
GGGAAACGCACGCTCGTGGTAATTATAGGAACGACTTATGCCAGATACTATCACTTATTACTGATCCTTGGGGCACCTTTGGTATTGATTTTATATACTATTGCTAACTATAATGGCCCGATACAGTATATTTTCCTGATAACATTACCGCTTTTGCTAATCCATTTATTTTCAGTTTTCAGGATAAAAGTACCTTCAGAACTCGACCCGCAGCTAAAACGCCTCGCGCTGACTACTTTTTTAACGGTAATCATTTTCGGTATCGGACTCATTGCCTGATGTTACATGCCCGCTATATAAAACATACTCTGAATTTCAGGCGGCCTGCCGGAACTTCACGTGGGACGCTGCTGAACAAGGATAGCTATTTTATTATCCTTACTGACAGCGAAATACCCGGAGTTAGCGGGATTGGCGAATGCAACATTTTGCCCGGACTAAGCCCGGATGACCGGCCCGATCTTGAAAAAAATCTGGAGTGGGCTTGTCAACATCCAATGGATATTATTGATAATCAGGATATTTTAACAGAATGGCCGGCCATCCATTTCGCTTTTGAAATGGCTTTCGCCGATCTGAACACAGGAGGGAAACAACTGCTCTTCCATTCAGCATTTACACTTGGCCAGCAAGCAATTCCTATCAATGGCCTTATCTGGATGGGTCAACCCGATTTCATGCTTCAACAAATTGATGATAAGCTCCGCAGCGGTTATAATACAATCAAAATGAAAATAGGTGCCATTTCGTTTGTTGAAGAATTAAATCTGCTGCGCTATATCCGCAACCAATATGGGCCCGAAGATATCACGCTGAGGGTTGATGCCAATGGCGCCTTCTCAGCAAAAGAAGCACTCGGAAAACTGCACCAACTTGCAGAATTCAAAATTCATTCTATTGAGCAACCCATAAAATCCGGACAAACGGAGGCAATGGCTGAATTGTGTCTGAAATCGCCCATTCCGGTTGCACTCGATGAAGAGTTAATCGGGATAAACAGGTTATCTACGAAAGCAAAATTGCTTCAAACTATCAAACCTCAATTTATTATCATTAAGCCTGCTCTGCTTGGTGGCTTCCGGGCCTCTGCAGAATGGATACAACTGGCTGAAAAACAAAATACCGAATGGTGGGTTACCTCGGCACTTGAATCAGACATTGGCCTGAATGCAATTGCCCAGTGGACAGCAACACTCAACAATCCACTACCACAAGGCCTTGGAACCGGCTCACTTTTTACCAATAATTTCCCATCTCCCCTTCAGGTTAAAAATGGTTCACTATATCACAATCCTTCTTTTCTTTGGGATATTTCAACAATCCGTTAAATCCATCAGGCCATGAGAAGCATTCCCAAAGAATTGATTTTCAACGGAAAATACCATTCATCGGATGAACTTCGCAAGCTCGCAACTGATTTAGCATTGCCAGGCAAAGCAGATTGGGAGCAGGAACTGGGAAATTTTCTCTTTCAATGGCTTGATGATAAGGATTTTATCCATGTAAAAACATCGGGCTCAACCGGAGTTCCTAAAATTATAAAGCTGGGTAAAAAATCAATGCTCACCTCCGCTTCAATGACCGGCAGTTATCTCGGGCTGAAAGAAAACCAGACGGCTCTCCTCTGCCTGCGGGCAGGCTATATTGCAGGGATGATGATGGTTGTGCGGGCTATGGCACTAAGAATGAATCTGATAACCGCAGCCCCATTTGGATCACCACTGGATGATCTGCCCGATTCTCAGCCGGTTGATTTTGCAGCAATGGTTCCGGCGCAGGTTTACAATTCGTTGAAAACCAATGAATCGAAAAGAAAATTAGAATCAATTGGCACCCTAATAATCGGAGGCGCGCCGCTTAGCACAGCTGTTGAGCAATTAATCAGCCATCTGAATGGTAAAATCTATGCAACTTTCGGTATGACCGAAACCATAACGCACATCGCTTTGCGCAGATTGAACGGACGCGAAAGAAGCGAGGTTTATACTGTTTTGCCAGGCATGAGCATTGCAACGGATGAACGCGGCTGTCTGCTAGCGCGGGTACCTTATCTTGAGGGGACAGAGGTTATTACCAATGATTTGGTCAGCATTGAATCGCCCTCCACTTTTCGCTGGCTTGGCCGGGCCGATAATGTGATTAATTGCGGAGGAATAAAACTGATACCGGAAGAAATTGAACGCAAAATCGCGGCATTGATTAGTAAACGGTTTATAATTTCTTCCATGCCTGATACGAAATCGGGTGAAGTTCCGGTACTTTTAATTGAAAGTCCAGACCCAATCAATCAACCTGAAAAGGATCAGATACTGAATACCATAAAATCAACGCTTTCTAATTCGGAAATGCCCAGGCAAGTGCTTCGGGTAAGTCATTTTTCAGAAACAGAAAATGGCAAGATAGACAGGCGGGGGAGTTTAAAAGAGGTGAGAAGTGAGTTGTGAGTAATGAAATGGCGAAGGGCACAGGGCACAGGATGAAGGGCTAAGAGCGCAGGGCAAGGGGCTCAGACATCTGGCGGTAGTCGAGGCCACTCCCTCATGCACCCCAATAAAAAAGAACGCTCAACGTCTTAGAATCTTTAGAACACGGATGACACTGATTGAAACGGGTTATCGCTGATATTATTTTAAAGAAGTGAGTAATGAGTTGTGAGAAATGAGCAGAGTGAAGAACCCAGAACGCTGAACNNCAGAACGCTGAACCCAGAACGCTAAACTCCTATTCCAACCCCTTTACCCTTGGTTTACCTGCAATAAAATCCTTAAGATAAAATGGCTCAAAATAGGCAGTATTCTCAAATTTTCCTTTTTCAAAAAGCTGATTTGCCGGTTCCACAAGATAAGAAGCCGAAGCACTAAAGTTATCAATAATGCTGATATTTGGGTGGGTTAGCACGCTGCGGCATTTTTCAGCTCCATCACCGGCAAGCATCAGGTAATTGACTTCCTGAAGATTGCTATATGATTCAGAAGTAATGATTTCGGCCGAAGTTGCCTTTTGAAGTTCGAGTTTATTGTTATATATGGAGGCATAAACTTCCATTCGCCGGGCATCTATCATCGGTATGTAAACCACCGGTAGCTTGTTGGTTTTCGGCAAAGGAAGTTTTTTCATCCCGAAAGCCATAGCTTCGAGGGTTTCAACAGCAATAAGGGGGATATCAAGTGCATAACACAGGCCTTTTGCTGTTGATACACCAATCCGAAGACCGGTAAATGAGCCGGGGCCTTTACTCACCGCCACAGCATCAAGCTTGTGCTTATCAACACCAGTTTCTTTCAGCAGTTCATCAATAAAAACTGCCACAACCCGGCTATGCGAATTGTGCTCACTCGTTTCTTTGATCCCAAGTATTTTATCTCCATCCGAAAGGCATACGCTGCAAACCGCGGTAGCGGTTTCAATGCTCAAAATTAAAGCCATAGATTAATCTGCTACTTTTTGAACAACTCCTCTTTATCAACAACCTTAACATTCTCGCCATCTTTCAGCGTTTTTGAAACAGCACGGTAAGGGCCACTGATTACTTCATCACCAGCTTTTAGGCCTTCGAGTATCTGAATGTGGGTATTATCCTGAATTCCGGTTTTAACCGACTGAAGTACTGCAACTCCATTTTTAACAACAAATACGTGTTCCTGAATGGGTTCGTTGCGCTTTTCCGCCTCCTTTTCCTGCATGCCTTCTTTTGTCTCCTCTTTCTTTTCAATTTTGGTTGAATCGGCGCGCGTGGTTACCGCCTGAATGGGAACAGTAAGAATGTTAAGCGCAGTTTCTGTCTGTATGTCAACTGTTGCCGACATTCCCGGCCTGAAAGGAGAAGCGTTTGGATTGCCTTCTGGAATAAGGTCGGTGTATGAATCGGGCAACATTCTAACCTTTACATCGAAATTGGTCACCTGATCGGCACTTAAACCACTAACATTCGCAGATGTTGCTATTTCGGTAACAATTCCCTTGAATTTTCTGTTCAGATAAGAGTCCACTTCAACCATGGCAGTATCGTTGAGTGCGACGCGCACAATATCATTTTCATTAACGCTGACAATTACTTCCATAATTGCCAGATTAGCTATACGCAGTATTTCAGTACCTGCCGAAAATTGCGAAGCACCCGCAACGCGCTCACCTTTTTCAATATTCAGTTTTGAAATCGTACCTGAGACAGGCGCATAAATGGATGTTTTGTACAAATTCTCGCCAGCCTCTTTAACTGAAGCCTCTGCACTTTTAACTGAAAAGTCAGCCGCTTTTACATTTTCCTCAGCAGCAGTAACTTCGGCTTTAGCTACTTCAAATGCCGATTTTGCTGCATCATATTCCGAAGCCGAAATGGCTTTTTCGTTCCAAAGTTTCTGGTTCCGCTCATAACTCGCCTTTGCATTGATAAACTGTGCCTGCACTTGTGCGAGGCGAGCCCTCGAATTAGCCAGATTTGCCTTTTGGGTGTTCTGGCTGGCAACAATGCGGTCGTATGTTGAAGTGTAAATTTTCGGATCAATCCGCGCAAGCAGATCGCCGGCTTTAACTTCATCGCCTTCTTTGACAAACACTTCAATAACCTCGCCGCTGACATCAGGCGATATCTTCACCTCAGCTTCAGGTTGTATCTTTCCGTTGGCCGAAACGGTTTCAATAATTGACCTGAGTTCAGCCTTTTCGGTGGTAACCATTGTCGTGTCATCTTTGCCTATAAGGCCCTGTTTGCGGGCCACAGCAAGGGCAATTATCAGAATTATAATTACGCCTATGCCAATTCTGATCAGATTTTTTCTTTTCTTCATTTTATTTCTTTTTCCTTTGTTGATGCTCTTTTCAGCTCCAAACTCTGCAATACTCTCACCTATTGTAGCGTTTGGTTTCAGATTCCTGGTTCTTAAAACCACTTTATGGGAGGCCTTTTTGCAGGATTTTGAAATGTAAAAGCCGTTTCGGTGTCAGCGAAACGGTAATAAATTAAATATTCAACATACTATTTCCTCAGATTCAGTGGTTTACCCATGTAGAAATCAAGAACTGTAGTCTTAAAAATAAAGTCAAATTTAGTCTGTAACTGCTCCGACTCAGCATTCGACAAGTCTTTTTTAGCATTGTTGTAATCAACTGAATTCATTATGCCAACATCAAATTTCTTTTCGGCATAACGAAACGATTCTCTGGTAGCATTTACTTTCTTTTCGGAAGCATAATACTGCTTTAACGCAGCCCTTGCATCGGCCCAAGCTTGTTGTATGGTTTTCCGTAATTGAAGTTTCTGTATTTCAAGGTCAAGTTTTGAACTCTCAAAACCGATTTTCGCTTTGCTAACCATAGTGCGGCTTTGCCAACCATTGAAAATGGGAATTGTGAGGTAAAGGCCAATGGATTGGTTGTTGTTGTCACTTATCTGATCGCTCCAGGCTTTGGTTTTATAGGTATAATCAAATGTACTGGTATAAACCTGATAATCTGATCCGGTAGGATTAACTGCATAACCAATAAGTTGGGGATCGCCCGGAGTGATCTGATCGGGAATTAAGCTGGCACCCGAATATCCGGTTCCCCATCCGCCGCTAAGCGAAAGGGTAGGATAATAGCTTCCCTTTGCCCGCGCCAATTGCCTTTCACTCCCCTGAAGGCGGAATTCTGCGGCTTTTATCTCGGGCATATGCTCCTGAGCATAGGTAAAAATCTGATCGGGATTGGCCACCAGCGAAGGATCTTCCTCAATGGTTAATGCCGGAACTTCTATATCAAATCCATCGGTTGAGGGGAGATCGAGCAACTGGCTCAAAGTCAGCAACGATAATTCCAGGTTATTCTCGGCATCAATCAGGCTCGATTCTTCAACAGCATACTGAGCTTCTATGGTATAAGCATCTCCGGCAGCCATCGTTCCAGCACTTACCAGCTTGTGCATACGCTCAACCTGTTGGTTTGTAATATCCAGCTGATTGGTGCGGATTCTGACAAGTTCTTTGTAAAACAATACCTGAAGATAAAATGTAGCAATATTGATTGACATATCGTTCATCAGTTTATCGGCATCCTGCTGACTAGCCATCAAATTCAGCTGGTTCTGCTTAATGCCGTTCAGCTTTTGAAAACCGTTAAAGAGCGTCACCCCTGCCTGAAGACTGAAGTTGTTCGATTGGGTTCTGCTGGTAGCAAACTGGTTGGTATAGCGGTCAACGGTTTGGCCATAGTTGTAGGCATGTGATGCATTCCCGTTAACACCTGGCAGAAGATCGAGTTTTGACTGTAACAGATCTGCTTTGGCACTTTCCACCATCAGCATTTGCTGCTTCACCTGTAAATTATTGGTAAGTGCATGATTTACACACTCTTCAAGCGTCCACACCTTTTGTGCAGAAGCCGACAAACCGAATAATACCAGAATTACTGTAAGAACGGCAATTTGTTTTTTCATCTCAGATTGTTTTTTCCTTTGTTGAAACCCTTTCATATTCGAATTTAGAAAGGTGCTTCTATTGTATAAAGACCATGCCACAAAATGCAACTATCTGATTAGCAGCATTTATATATAGTTAAATAACTACCGGTTGTACGGTATCGCTCAGTTGAGGTTCGCAAGTGAACACCATAATCCTATTTAACTACTGCCATTGCAACATGAAGCTTCAACTAATGTTCAAATTTATAGGTTTGATTCCTATAATTGGACTAATTTTACGAAAATTTAATAAAATACTGCAATTTGGCCAGTTTAATCATATAAACAGGACGATTATGATCAGCAAAGTTTCAATTAAATCGGTTGTTTTGACGCTGTGCACCCTTGCAGGGTTACACCTGATGGCTCAAAACCACTCAAACAGGATGTTGAGTGATACAATTGATGTAGTTAACTATGAACTTAATTTATCGGTTACCGACCTCTCAAGCCAAACTATTTCAGGGAAAGCCGGCATCAGGTTCACAACTCCTTTGACAGAAATAAACCAGCTTATCCTCGAACTAAAACAACTTCAGGTAGATTCGGTGAAATCAGATAATGACGTTTTGCTTGGTTTTACCCATGTTGGCAACAGGCTCAGTATCTATCTGGATCAGGCTATGTCAGTGGGCGATACTTCACTAGTTTATGTTTTCTATCATGGGACGCCTTTTCACGAAGCATGGGGCGGGTTCCATTTCGCGGGATCTTATGCCTTCAATCTTGGTGTGGGATTCGAATCAATTCCACATAACCTGGGGAAAACCTGGTTTCCCTGTGTAGATGATTTTGTGGACCGCGCCTTTTACGATTATCATATCAGTGTAGATAATACCAATTACGCAGTTTGCGGCGGTTTGCTGCAATCCATATCTACGATGTGTGATGGAACACTGATGTTTCACTGGAAATCAGACAGAACACTTCCCACTTACCTTGCTTCGGTAGCTATTGGTCCTTACGTATTGGTTGCCGATACTGTTTCCGGTGAAGCGGGGCAGATACCTATAACATACTATGTGCGGCCATCAGACACCACCAGAGCCAGGGGCAGTTTTATCAATCTTCCGTTCATTACAGGGATTTATGAAGAGGCTTTTGGTGCTTATCCATTTCAGCGAATTGGCATAACAGGCACTTCGCTTGGCGCGATGGAGCACGCTGAAAACATATTTTACCCCAATGGCAGCATCAATGGCACCCTTTCGGATGAATGGCTTTATGCGCATGAGCTTTCTCACATGTGGTTCGGCAATAAAGTTACCTGTGCTTCAGATGCCGATATGTGGCTGAACGAAGGATGGGCACGCTGGTGCGAGACCTATTTCCGCGAAAAACTTTATGGTATTGAAGCCGCCCGCAACAATATGCGCCCGCTAATGAAAAATGTGCTGCAGTATATCCATACCGAAGAAGGAGGCTACCGGCCATTATCGCCTATGCCGCCAGAATATACTTATGGCGATAATGTTTATGATAAAGGGGGAATCGTAACCCATGCACTGCGAGGTTACTTGGGCGATAGCCTGTTTTTTGGCGGCGTAAAAGCCTATCTTGAAGCATTTGGGTTTAACTCAGCCTCATCTTACGATTTGCGAGATTTTTTATCAGGTTACACCGGAATTGACATGACCGGATTTTTCGACTTCAACGTGTTCGGCCCCGGATTTAACCAGTTTTCGGTTGATTCATTCAATGTTGTGCCTGTGGGTAATGAATTTGATGTTGAAGTATTTGTAAAACAACGTCTTAAAGGAACAGACATGTATGCCCAGAATTGCCGCATGGAGCTTACTTTCATGAACGATGCGTGGCAAATGGACACAAAACGCATCAGTTTTCCCGGTCCCCATGGCTCGGCTACATTCCGCCTGCCTTTTACGCCAACTGTGGTTTTCACCGATCTCTACGAAAGAGGCGGTGGTGCAACAACCGATAGTTATAAAATTATTAAGAGTGCGGGATTGTATGATTATACCGACACCTATTTTAAACTGGATGTAGCTTCGGTTTCCGACTCAGCCTTTGTAAGGGCAACCCACAATTGGGTTCCACCCGATAGCCTGCAAGTTCCGTTACCAGGACTTGCGCTCAGCGATTATCGCTACTGGAGCATCGAGGGTATTTTGCCTCAGGATTTTGATGCTACCGGAAGGTTCTTTTACAGCAAAAACAGCTATCTTGATAATACGCTGATTACAAATTCGGCCGACTCGCTGGTAATCCTTTACAGGGAGGATGCAGCCCACGACTGGCAAGCAGTTTCGTTTACGGTAGTCGGTCCATGGCAACTGGGAACCATTTATGTGCCGCACCTCAGGCTGGGCGATTATACCCTGGCTATCTGGGATGAGGTGTATGTTGGCAGCAAAAAGCGTCCACAGCCCGATAAAACGATGAATCTTTACCCGAATCCTGCAAAAGACAAACTTACGATTGAGACTGCATCCAATGAACATGGAACCATTAAAGTTCATGATGCGGCTGGGAAACTCTGTTTCACCAAAAATACGGATGCTCTGAATCAACAAATCCACTGGAACTGTGAGGGTATTGAATCCGGAACTTACCTGGTTTCATTCCAAACGGCGAATGGTAACATGATTAGTAAGAAAGTTGTAATAAAGCCCTGAGCATGGATCCGCTAACCTTTGCAAATGCATTTCAGGCAAATTTTGCCCCGTATTCTGATAGTTACAATGCCGTTAGAATGAGCAAATATATGCTCAATAAATTTGAATTCTTCGGAATCCCATCTCCATTAAGAAAGCAGCTCACTTCGGCATTTATCGCTGAAAATGGGCTGCCTGCACCTGAGCAACTCAAAGAAACGGTAAAGCTTATCTGGCAAAAGCCCCAGCGTGAACTGCATTACGCCATAATGGAAATTGCGTCGCGGAAGGTTTTTCTCAACTACCCGAAAGGAATCGGATTGTACGAATTTATGATAACCACCAACTCGTGGTGGGATACAGTAGATTTTATTGCTGCAAATCTTGTGGGAGCATGGCTGTTGAAGCATAAGGAGGAGACACAGATTATTACACTCAGGTTTATGCAGTCGGGCAATATATGGCTGCAGCGTACCGCTCTGCTTTTTCAGTTAAAATACCGTGCAAATACCGATCATGAGCTTTTATTCAACTATATCCTTCAACTTAAAGATTCAAAAGAGTTTTTTATCAGAAAGGCTATTGGCTGGTCGCTGAGGGAATTTTCAAAAACCGATCCCGAAAAGGTGATTGAATTTACAAATAGCACAGATTTATCGCCGCTCAGCCGCCGTGAAGCATTGAAAATAATTCTAAAAAATAAAAAATGAACGAAATTCCGGCAACTACCTGGTGGTTGCAAATGACCTCACCTCCTGATAACGTTATGACCAATAATTTGCCGGAAGGCTGCCAGGTTATTAAAGCCAGCAAACCAATCCGTGCATTTTATCTGTACCTCTATACTTCTGTTGGGCGGCCATACCAATGGTATAACCGCCTGATGATGCCGGCCGATGAGTTGCAAAAACTGTTGAATGAAGCCCGTACGGAAGTTTGGGTACTTTATTACAACGGTGTTCCCGCCGGATTTGTTGAATATGACCTTACCGAAGAATCAGATACCGAGATCGCCTATTTTGGGCTTAGCTGTGAATTTACCGGACGTAAACTCGGGCTTCCATTCCTAAACTGGTGCATTCAAAAAGCTTGGCAACGGCCAATCAACCGACTGTGGCTGCACACCTGCAACCTCGATCATCCGGCAGCGTTGAAGCTTTACCAGAAAGCCGGGTTTGAAATTTACGATCAGGACACCATTATGCAACAAACACCCGATCCGGAAGATGATCCTTATCTGCTGCTGCCCTGGTGACCTTAATTTAACTAAAACCAACCAAACTTTATAAAAACTGCGAAGCTTTACGAATATGGAAGAAAAAATTGCGAGGCTGATTTCCTGGATACTTCACCCGATGCTGATTCCAACTTACGCTATGTTGCTGATATTGAGTCAGGATACATTTTTTGTACTGGTTCTTCCCGAAANNATCAGCAGTTACCAGATGCCATCAAGGAGCGAGCGAACCTTTCCCTTCGCGACTACCGCATTATTCTATTTTGCCACATTTTATATGATGTATAACCTGGGATTACCCGGTGTTTTTTACCTTTTTGTGCTAGGCGGCGGGATTCTGATTGTTATCGCGATGATAATCAACTTCTTCTGGAAAATAAGCATACACATGATCGGCATTGGCGGTCTTACAGGCGGCTTTATCGGTCTTAACTACCAGATGCTGATACATTCAAACGGACTGGTTCTGCTGTTGATTTTCCTTTCGGGACTGGTTGGCTTTGCCCGCTTAAAACAAAACACCCACAACCAGACCCAGGTTTATGTGGGTTTTATTGCAGGTGTTTTAATTATGCTAGGAATTACAGCCTTAATTTAGAATGGCCTCAGCGATATCCCGATAGAAACCGGGTAAATATCGGGTCCGAAATTTTTCTTAAATATTTTAGTTACAGAATAATAACCCGTGAGGTTTATCCATTTGTAGCCAATCTGAAGCGTGGGTCCAAAACGCCATGATTCGAAATTCGGCAGATCACTTTCTTTTATTTTGGTTTTGGTGCCATCGGTAAAGTCATCGCCCTTATACTTGGTATGCGCATTCAGCAATACACCAACTTTGGCGCCAACAGCAAATCGGATACCATTCTTGCTTTTAAACCTGAGTTCTGCCGGAAAATCAAGATAGGTGAGCCCGATTTTGCTCTTCTTGTAGTCAATATCACCATTATTGGCATCTTTTTCAGGAACTAAGGCCAAGAAAGAAACGCTGGAAGTGTCGCTCAAAACTCCATTACTGAAGAGGTTATGCATCCCTAAACCAACTCCAATTGCCAGCGCAAAATTACTCTTCTTAATCGGGTAGGTGTATAAACCATATAAATTTATTCCCTGGTTAATTGTACGGAAATCAATTCCATCGGGAGCATCCATAACGAAATCGTTAAAGATATCTACTCCGGTTGAAAACTTCTTTTTAAATGCGTCACCGGCTTTATCCTGAGCAAACAGGACAGGTGATATTAAGAGACTGGCTAAAAAAATCAGAAAAATTCGTTTCATGGATCAGATTTTAAAATTGGAGTGAATACTGATACAAAACCAGTGCCGGAATCATGCTAATGGCTTAAAAGGTTCTGCGGCAACAAAGATAGTGTTTTTGAAAGAGGTTTCAAACCTGCAGCAAAACAGGCTAAACACACACATAGAGGAAATTAAGCTTATACAGTTTAAAGAATCAGAACCTGAGTTAATTCAGCGGACCTTCAGTTGACTTCTGTATTCTGCATCCGGAAAGGTTTCATCGGAATCGAACTGATCGTTGTTGTGATCATTTACCCATTTTTCAACTACCTCAAGTTCATCTTTCTTAAGCCAGCGGCGCGACTTTTGAAACTCCTTTAACAAAAGCACCCTGTCGAAACTGACTCTTTTCAATTTCTCGATAAAATAATCCTGCATAGTCCGGATAGTATTGGTCTTTTTTGCAGAAACAAAGATGCAACAAAATCAGGATATAATCAGGGCAGATTATCAGGCGTAGCTGTTTAATTATTAAGTGTAGCTGTTTGATGTATAAGTGCAGTAGAACGGGAATTGAAAAGCCTGTTTTTAATCGTCGAAACCAGGTCTTTTAAAACTCATCGCTTCAGGAAAATCTTTCAAAGCGCGTTTTTTTATCCGTTCAAGCCTAACCAGTCCTTCGAGCAAAACATCTTCCTGCTTTGGGATATACCGCAAAAGTACAGCCATAGCTTCAATTGAACGGTTTACAGCAATAATTGCAATTTTGGCAGAGCCGTTGTTATCACTGCGGCCTTCCGGTGAATTATCAATAGGACTCATTAATGCACGCGAAAATTTTACAGCAATAAAATGAATGTACCATTTCAATACTTCGATGGCGTCCGTTAATATTTTAAAATCACTTATTGACGATTCCTCAAGGGTTGCAAGAATTTCGTCAATTTTCCTGTTGTTGGAAACAAACCATTTAAACAGCCACTTCGAGTGTTCGTCGGCCTTTCGCACAAGGTAGTTTGTCTTGGTTGGCTTTTTGAAATCGAACTCTTCATCGTCGTTTTCATCAAATTCAATACCATGTTCTCTGGCCAGATCGCTCAGTAAATCCATAGCATCGTGCAGCATAGTGCCCACGTATTCAACAAGTTCCTGTTCTGGTTCGTTGTTTTCTTTTCGGATGCGGTCCTCTTCTTCTCCTATAGCAAATACGCTGCAATGGGCAGTCAAAGCACATCGCTCACACCACCGGTCGCAGTAATTATGAATTCCTGGAATAATATCTCTTGTCTCTTTTATTCGTTGCAATTGTTCGATTGCTTTTTTTCCGTTACCATTCATTAAACAGACATTTTAATAATAATCGTCAATAGAACGAAAGGTAACTCTATTATTGCAAGAGATTGCGAGATATTTAACTATTTGGGCAAACTATTCAGATACGCCCACCCTGTTAAGAATAAAAGCCACATCAAAAGCAGTTTCTTTGAGCGCATCAAAACGCCCGGTTGCACCGCCATGTCCTGATTCCATATTGGTTTTGAGCAGCAGAATATTGTTGTCGGTTTTTAAAGCGCGTAACTTAGCCACAAACTTGGCTGGCTCATGATACCCAACCTGNNCTGTCGAGCATAGTGTTGATTACGTCAACAAAAGGGACCTGGGCTACCACTGTATGAAACAAATCGGGGCGCATATTTACTGCAGCGCCTACCAGCAAACCGCCGGCACTTCCGCCCATTATAGCGAGCTTGTCGGATGCCGTATATTTAGCTTCAATCAGCTTTTCGGCACAAGAGATAAAATCGGTAAAGGTGTTTTTCTTTTTCAGGAGTTTGCCGTCCTCATACCACTGTTCGCCCATATCACTGCCGCCCCTTATCTGGGCAACAGCAAACACAAAACCGCGGTCAATCAGGCTATAAAAGCTTGAAATAAAGTAAGCATCTGAACTGGAACCATAAGAGCCATAAGAATATAGCAATGCCGGATTGCTCCCATCTTTTTTCAGGGATTTTTTGTAAACCACCGACATCGGAACCTTCACACCATCGGCAGCAGTAGCCCAAACACGTTCAACAGTATAATCATCGGGATTAAACCCGCCCGGAATTTCCTGTTGCTTCAGCAAGGTGCTTTTACCGCTGGTCATATCATAGTCGTAAACGCTGGTCGGCCTGTTTAGTGAAGTGTATCCATAGCGCAGGCTGGTCGAAGTGTATTCGGGTGTTCCGCTGGTATAGGCAGTATAAACCGGTTCGGGGAAATTGATGGTTTGTTTTTTCCCATCTTTCAGGCCCATAACCATAATCTCGACCAGTCCGTTTTTCCGGATTTCAGCCGAAAGGAAATTCTGGAAAACATCAAGACCTTCAATCTTGGCATCTTTATCATGAGGAATCACTACTTTCCAGGTTGAGCGGTCTTCATACCCTTTTAGCGGGGCTTCATATACCATCGAGTTCAGATTCTCGCGGTCCTTATACTGAATAAAGAATTTATCCTTGTGGTGATAAACGTGATACTCAACGTCTTTAACACGTGGCAGAAATACCTTAAACTTGCCGTTTGGCTCATTGGCCGGCAGATAGAGGTATTCAGATGTGGTAAAACTGGCTGAAGTAATAAATAGAAAGTCTTTGGTTTTGCTTTTGCCGATATTGAGAATAAACTGCTCGTTGGGCTCTTCGAAAACAAGTTCATCGGCATTGCCTGAACCAATGGTGTGGCGATAAACCCTGTAAGCCCTGAGTGCATCGTTACCAACGGTATAAAAAAGCGTTTCGCTGTCGTTGGCCCAGGCGAAGCCCTGCACCTTATCAATGTTTACCGGGAGATCGAGACCTGTCGTAAGGTCCTTAACTTTTAGCGTAAAATCGGCAAAAGAGCCGGTTTCGTTTGATACGAAAGCAGCCATTTTGTTGTCGTTGCTCACATCATAACCTGCAAACATAAATGCCGGTTTACCTTCGGCCAGCTTGTTTACATCAAAAATTACCTCTTCGGCTGCCGAAATGCTTCCCATTTTGCGGCAATAAATCCGGTACTGTTTTCCTTCTTCGGTTCGGGAATAGTAGTAATATCCGTTGTCGAGTTGCGGAACTGTTTCGTCTGTCTCTTTAATGCGGCCTTTCATCTCGGTAAAAAGCTTCTCCTGCAGGGGCAGTGTTGATTGCATAACTGTGTCGCAATAGGTATTTTCAGCGTTCAGGTAGGCAATTACATCTGGATTTGTTTTGTCTTTCAGCCAGAAATAATTATCGGTTCGTTGATTCCCAAATTCGGTAAAAACATTTGGGTTTACTGCGGCAAGTGGTGGTGCCGGAAAATCGCTTTGCTGGGTTATTTTCACGTTTTTATCTGGTGTTGGGTTACAGGCAGCCAAAGACAAAGCAATGGCAATAGCCGGAAGAAATATGTTTCCTCGTGACATGGATGTGTTTTTTTGAAAATTTCAGGATGTAAAAGTAGAAAAAACTTATCTGCTTATTTGTTTCGGACGTGAGAATATCAAAAACAGAGGGAGATGGTATTTCATACTTATTATCAGACTTGGTTATAAACCACAATAGGCACAGTAGGCACATAGAAAGACACATAGAAACGTTATAGAATTCAGAAATATCAACGAATGACAGTGTACTTTATTCTTTGTGATCTATTCTCGCAAAAGCGGGATAATTTATGCCTATTGTGGTAAATTTTTTGTTTTCAACAGAAATCCCCTTATAGCAAATGAAGGCCACTTGATTAAAGGGGATATGCAGTACAACTTATTCCTTTACCCACTTCCCGCTGCCAATTACCCGGTTTGATGCTGTAATCCGGTAAATATAGGTTCCCTGTTTTAGCAGGCTGGTTGCAATGCGTTGCATGTCAGCCTGCAGAAATTCTTCAAGCACAAGCCTGCCATTGATATCAAACAACTGAAAATCTGCAGATTTGTGCTGTACGGCAAGTTTTACCTGTAAAAATTCATTGCCTGGATTGGGTAAAACAATGGCTTCCTGTGTGATGGGCTTTTCCGGGTTGTCCACATTTACAATAAGCCCTTCGCTGTTTACTTTAAGGACAAAGGGGTCAGTTTGATATAGGTGTGGAATTGCATTTGCATCATACCGTGTACCAACAACCATAACGCCGCCATCACTTGTCCCTTTAATATCATAAGACATATAAAAAGCCTCTCCACCATAAAAATGTTGATCTATCAATTCTAGTGAGCTATCTAGTCTGTTCAACTGAATCCAGGAAGGGGATGCCTGCCATGGCCATTGCCCAGCTTCCAAATTGTAAATACCAACTACCCATGCTATTGAATCCAAATAAATTATATTTTTTGCGCCTCCAGTGTTTGTAATAGTATCTGGATTATCTTGAATTTCAGTTAGATTATATAGCTCATTACTAATGTAGTCACCTTGCGCAACAAATAAATGATCATTCACCTGAAAATGATTTATTGTTGACGCAAGAATAAAAGAATTATTGAAGTTATTTATTCCGGTATTAGAATGAATCAATACATCTGGTTCACTCACTGATAAATAATTGAGATCACTGTCAAGGTCAAGTAATTTAATAGTTCCCTTATCATTGATTGATAAACCGGAATAAACAACTTTGATTCCATTATTAACTGGGTTAGAAACTATATCTGTAGGAAAATGAAAGCCTGGAGCAGATGGCAAATAGTATGATAAACTATCTCCCTCAATATTTATTTTTAAAACCGATAGGTCTAAACTTGGATAACCAACTCTTCTTAACCCTGAAAGAATATATAATATTGAATCCGAAATGCAAATGCTTTCCTGGGGAATGTTTTTAAATGATATTCCGAAATTGAAAGATTGTTTATTTATTGATTCCAAGGACTCATTAATATGCCAGATACTGATATAATTAATTGATGCTGAATCCTCTGACCCAATGACAATGTATGGTTGATCTGGATCATTGATCTTAATAATTTGAGAAAGGAAAGAAGTTTTATTAGTGGAAATAAACGTTGCGATTTGTTGAACTTCGCCATTTGAGTCTATTTTTCTCAATTCACCCTGCAAAACCTGTGTTCCAACACCGATCTCTGTAATTCCACAAAGTATGAATCCTGAATCATCTGTTTCAACAGATGAATATACCTCATTGGTTTCAGGGCTATTGTAAACTTTAAAAAAATTAGTTTGGCTCTTGGATTCTTCCCAGACTAAGACAAATGTTGTAAGGAAAAAAAGTGTTAGAATCTTCATTTTCTTTTGAATAATTAAAAGAGCTATCTCGAATTTAAGTGATTGAATCAGAAAATATACATAAGCACAATTGATTTACTAACCTGCTTGAATGGCTACTTTTAATCACTAAATTTGAGATAGCTCCTTGGTTCATTATCTTAAATCTAATAAAACACAATACTATTAAGTTGGGTTTTCAATCTTAAAACCATAGTACAAAGTGTAGTAATGAATCTTATACCATGCTCCACCACCTGAAATCATATCCCAGTGTACTTCAACTGTTTTATACACCCGTCCTAGTGCTTGTTGCTGTTTTACCCCTTTAATATAATCAAACTTACTTAGGTAATAATTCAGCTCATCTGGCGAAATGCAGTATTCCTCTGTTGGTGGGTTTCCTGTGCCTTCAATTCCAAATATCATATAATTTCCATACGGGTTATTCAGATCATCGAATTCGTATCCATAGGCTCCGAGAGCCCAAACTGAAGTATAATATCCTGGCCCAGGTACTGCAATCGGATTTCTGAATTTCCTTTGTAATTCAGTTGAGGCATCTTTCCCAATAAAACCGGAAAATCCGCCGCATTTGCCTAAACCAAGGCCCCAGACCCAATAATCAGTTGGGCCAAAAGGATAATAATTAAGACCGATACTGGGTAAGCCACCTGAAAGAGTAACCACAAGGTTTTTTTCTCCGCTTTTCAGGCCGGTCTCTTCAATAATAAGATCAACAATAACAAACGTATAATCTTCATTACCGCTTTGTTGCTGTATATCTGCAGCCCATGCATTAATGGTTGTGTAAAGATTGTTCAGCTCGTTAAGGCTGATTTGCCCGTCGGTTACGGTAACTGTAAGTGTGTTGTGGTAAAAGTCAACATCGCCAAAATTAAGGTCGTTGTATGCTTGTTCAAGGTTTAGCAAGCCTTCCAGATACCATTCGGCGCTGTCGGCAGCCATGGTTTCGCCGCTTTTCGATTGCAGGTCCTGCTTAAAAGCTTTCAGTTGCCTGGTTATAATTGAAACCTCTGTATTGGTTTGTCCGTCTTTAATTTCTGCTTTTTCTTTTTGGCAGGAAGTGATTGTAATCGCACCTATTAAAATGAGTCCGATGAAATAATGTATTTTTTTCATGATAAAATGAGGTATTAAATTGATAATAAATAATTTGAATTACACTGCACCAGATCATAGTTAAGGGGGCTTAAACCTTCCTTCAAGGAAATTATATATATATATATATAGTGCATAATAGATAAGTATTAGACATTTATTTAATGTTTAAAACACTAATGTAGATAAATTATTGTTCAAGTATCATTAAAGTTGATGAAATATATTTTAAGCTAAAAGGCAATTATTTTTGAGATGGGAGTATCGGCATGGCTTGCCGCACTCCCCTATAATTCATTAAAAGCCTCGCTTATTCCTTCACCCACTTCCCGCTGCCAATTACCCGGTTTGATGCTGTAATCCGGTAAATATAGGTTCCCCGTTTTAGTGTGCCGGTTGCAATGCGCTGCATATCAGCCTGTAAATGTTCTTCAAGCACAAGCCTGCCATTGATATCAAACAACTGAAAATCTGCAGATTTGTGCTGTACGGCAAGTTTAACCTGTAAAAATTCATTGCCGGGATTGGGTAACACAATGGCTTCCTGTGCTATGGGCTTTTCTGGGTTGTCCACATTTACAATAAGGCCTTCGTTGTTTACTTTAAGGACAAAGGGGTCTCTTTGATGAACCAGTGGAATTGCATTTGGATTATAGTAATTCCCAACGATCATTATTCCGTCATCACTCGTGGAAATGATATCATAAGGGAAATATAAACCATTACCTCCATAATAAAACTGATCGGTGAGTTCAAAGTTTGAATTCATTTTGCTTAGCTGAATCCAGGTTGGATCAGGTTGCCAAAACGTGGAAGGATCCAAATTGTATATGCCCACACTCCAGATACTGGAATCTGAAACCAGAATACTGTTTCCTGAACCTGCATAGGTAATTGTATCCGTTGAACAGTATATGGCAGTGCTGTCAAGTAGTTCATTGTTATTATCATAAATTAAATTGCAGAGGCAATCTTCTCCGGTGGGTTTTGAAAGGGTCCCTGAAATAATATAAGAATCATTGTTATAGTTAGTAGTTCTACAGGTAATACTTCTAAAGTTATAATCCGGCTCAAACTCAGAAAGGTAATTTAAGTCCATATCAAACGAAAACAATCGCACAAAACCTCTCTCTTTTACTGAAGCTCCGGCAATAAGAACCTTTAATTGATGATTCAAAGAATCATAAATAATATTCCCGGGATTCCGTATAGTGTGCCATAATGGGAAGTAGCTTTTCACTGAATAAGTAAGGAGATTAAATTTTATTAGAGAAAAATCAACAGTCGTTAAAGGAGGACGAAAAAGAGCAGAAAAAAAATAAATTATTGAATCATTTACATTCACGAAAGACTGTGGAATATTGTTTAGGGAGTCGCCGAAATTTAAAGTGTATTCGTTTACAAAATTCAGATTATCATCAAGTTTCCATAATTTAAGTAGATGGTTAAATGAATTTCCGGTTACCGAATCTATCTTACCTGTTAGGCAAAATATGTTGTCATTAGAAATACTTTTTCTTAAGGTTGAAAACAAAGATTGATTCTGATCGCTTGCAAGCACCCTTTCGTTAATTATATTTCCCTGTGCGTCAATCTTTAATAACTGAGCATTTGGGAAATTGCTTCCTGGAAAAGAGTTTTTGTACCCGCAGAGTATGAATTCCTGGGTAGAGGTTTCTGCAACAGAATACATTGTGTTGTATTCCGGGCTATTGTATATCCGCAAATATGTGTTTTGAGAAATTGCTGAAGTCAACAGAAAAAATGAAATGATAAAAATGAAATGTTTTTTCATCGGAATGGTACTTTAATACGGGGTAAACGCGATTGCATTTACCCCGTATGATTGTGATTACTGATTTATTCTCCAAATTCGATCTTTACACCATAATAAAGCTTATAGATATGAATATGAAGCCAGTATCCTATTCCAGGGCTATCTGTATTGATTACTTCTACTGTCTTATATTGTTTATTGGGTGGATTTTTTGTATTCCGGATAAAATCAAATTTACTTAGGTAGTAGTTCAGATCATTCGGTGAAAGGCATTGATCAAATTCATTATTTGTACCTCCTTGACTATATAACATTGTTCCAGCATACGGAGCATTTTCAGGGTCGTCAAATTCCGTGTCAAACCCAGGCACGACATCTATTCGAACAACATCAGTATAATACCCAGGTCCTGGCACAGCAATAGGATTTCTAAATTTCCGCTGCAATTCTGTAGAGGCATCTTTCCCTGTAGATCCGGAAAATCCTCCACATTTGCCTAAACCATACCCCCAATACCAATAATCAGTTGTCCCAAAAGGATAATAATTAAGACCAATACTGGGTAAGCCACCTGAAAGAGTAACAACGAGGTTCTTTTCTCCGCTTTTCAGGCCGGTCTCTTCAATAATAAGATCAACAATATCAAACGTATAATCTTCATTACCGCTTTGTTGCTGTATATCTGCAGCCCATGCATTAATGGTTGTGTAAAGATTGTTCAGCTCGTTAAGGCTGATTTGCCCGTCGGTTACGGTAACTGTAAGTGTGTTGTGGTAAAAGTCAACATCGCCAAAATTAAGGTCGTTGTATGCTTGTTCAAGGTTTAGCAAGCCTTCCAGATACCATTCGGCGCTGTCGGCAGCCATGGTTTCGCCGCTTTTCGATTGCAGGTTCTGCTTAAAGGTTTGCAGTTGTTTGGTTATTTTTGAAACCTCTTTGTTTGCTTTTTCATCTTTAATTTCTGCTTTTTCTTTTTGGCAGGAAGTGATTGTAATTGCACCCATTAAAATGAGTCCAATGAAATAATGTATTTTTTTCATGATAAAATGAGGTATTAAATTGATAATAAATAATTTGAATTATACTGCACCAAATCAAAGTTAAGGAGGCTTAAACCTTCCTTCAAGGAAATTATATATATATATATATAGTGCATATTAGATAAGTATTGGACATTTATTTAATGTTTTAAACACAAATGTAGATAAATTATTGCACAGGTATCATTAAAGTTGATGAAATATATTTTAAGCTAAAAGGCAATTATTTTTGAGATGGGAGTATCGGCATGGCTTGCCGCACTCCCCTATAATTCATTAAAAGCCTCGCTTATTCCTTCACCCACTTCCCGCTGCCAATTACCCGGTTTGATGCTGTAATCCGGTAAATATAGGTTCCCCGTTTTAGTGTGCCGGTTGCAATGCGCTGCATATCAGCCTGTAAATGTTCTTCAAGTATAAGCCTGCCATTGATATCAAACAATTGAAAATCTGCAGATTTGTGCTGTACGGCAAGTTTAACCTGTAAAAATTCATTGCCTGGATTGGGTAACACAATGGCTTCCTGTGCTATGGGCTTTTCTGGGTTGTCCACATTTACAATAAGTCCTTCGCTGTTTACTTTAAGGACAAATGGGTCTCTCTGGAAAACCAATGGAATAGCTTTGGGATTAAAATAATTCCCTGTTACCATTATGCCCCCATCGCTTGTTTGAATAATGTCGAATGGATTATAAGATCCGTCGCCTCCATAATAAAACTGATCAGTTAGCTCAAAATCGGAGTTGATCCGACTTAACTGGATCCATGTAGGAGTTGACTGCCAAAGGGTATTTGGATCAAGGTTATGAATAGCCACAACCCAGATACATGTATCCATGGAAAGTACTGATTGCCCCCAACCAGGGTATGTAATAGTATCAGCATTACTATATACTTGTAGGCTGTCGAGCACATTCATGTTATTGTCAAATTTATAGGCCAGCATGCAATTATTATCTAAGGAAAATCCATCGCGATAGCCTGTTAAAATCAAAGAGGAATCATTGATAAAATTGAACCCGTAATTTAAATTGGTAAAATTAAGATTAGGTTCATAAGTGGCAGTGTTATTCAGGCTTAAGTCAAACGACAATACTTTAACAGGTGATCCGCTTTTAATATCTGCACCTATATACGCAATTTGAATATTCTCTTGTAAACTATCAAACAAGATGCCTGATGGCCATCGAAGGCGATATTCATCTGGCTCAAACAGCGTATATGAATTGTCGGTTGGACTTATCTTAAGCAACGAAATATCCGGTGAACTGGAGGTTGAATGCCTGGTTCCTGAAAAAAGAAAAAATGCAGAATCTCCCAGGTTAATATAACCAACTGGGGCATTTAACAGTGTGTCATTAAATTCAGTTCCAAAAACTTGTATTAATGAAAGATCCTGATTGTATTCCCAAATTCCGGTAAAATTCATTGTATCCGAAGGATCAAGGTGTCCAGAGATATAAAATTTGGAATTATCAAATTTAGACTTTCGGATAAAGGAGAATGTGGATGCAACATCATTGCTGGATAGCAACGTATCATTGATAAGGACTCCCTGCAAATCCATTTTAGCAACCCATGAGTTAAAAATTGAATTAGCGCCATCTATTTGTTTGGAACCACAAATGATATAACCGGAGTTTTCAGTTTCAGCCACGGAGAAAAAAGAATCGTATTCGGGACTGGGATAGTGTTTAAGAAAAGTGGTTTGCGATTTGGAAATATTTGACATGAGCAGCAATACTGCAATTATTAATTGGAGGTTTTTCATTATAAAGAATTTAAATTATAAGGTTGCGCAAGATGGCAATGCACAACCTTATAAACGGAGATTAATTATTAATCAGGATTTTCGATCTTAACGCCATAATAAAGAATATACTGGTGTACATGTAACCATCCAATTGGAACTAAGCCAATTGTATTTACAACATTAACTGTTTTATACTGCTTACCTGCAGGTTTTTTTGTATCTCTTATGAAATCAAATTTACTCAGATAGTAATTTAAATCTGAGGGTGATAGACACTGATCAAACTCACCGTTCAATCCACTCTGACTATAAATCATATATCCATCATAAGGTGCATTTTCGGGATCATCAAAGATATTATCCACACCAGGTGTAACGGAGATTGTTTCTATTGAAGTAAAATATCCAGGACCAGGTACTGCAATCGGATTCCTAAACTTACGTTGCAACTCCGTTGATGCATCCCTGCCAATATATTGACCGATATAATCACCACATTTGCCCAGGCCACCTCCCCAATACCAATAATCACTTGTGCCAAATGGGTAATAATTGGGAATGGTTCCAAGCACACCACCTGAAAGGGATACAACAAGGTTCTTCTCACCACTTTTTAGGCCGGTTTCTTCGATAGTGAGGTCTACTACATCAAAAGTATAGTTTTCGTTACCGCTTTGTTGCTGTAAGTTTTCGGCCCATGCGCTAATATTTTCGTACAAGTTGTTTAGTTCGCTCAGGCTAATTTGTCCGTTCGTAACGGTTAGGGTAAGGGTGTCATGGAAAAAGTCAACATCACCAAAATCATGGGTGTTGTATGCCTGTTCTAAGTTTAATAGTCCTTCCAAATACCATTCGGCACTGTCGGTAGGCAGGGTTTCACCGCTTTTCAATTGCAGGTTCTGCTTAAAAGCTTTCAGTTGCCTGGTTATTTTTGAAACCTCTGTATTGGTTTGTCCGTCTTTAATTTCTGCTTTTTCTTTTTGGCAGGAAGTTATTGTAATTGCACCCATTAAAATGAGTCCGATGAAATAATGTTTTTTTTTCATGATAAAATGAGGTATTAAATTTGGAATAAATAATTTGAATTTACAGCACCAACCAAAAGTTAAGGGGGCTTAAACCTTCCTTCAAGGAAGTTATATATATATATATATAGTGTATATTAGATAAGTATTAGACATTTATTTAATGTTTAAAACACAAATGTAGATAAATTATTGCTCAAGTATCATTAAAGTTGATGAAATATATTTTAAGCGGAAAATCCATTGATGATGAAGGGAAAATGCTATTTGAACCCGGGCCAATACAACCTAAAGTTCCTTTCTTAGCCTAGCCACCGGAATACTTAACTGTTCGCGGTATTTGGCCACGGTGCGGCGGGCAATATTGTAGCCTTTTTCTTTCAGAATGTCGGTTAATTGTTCGTCGGTAAGTGGTTTGCCTTTTTCTTCGCCCTCTAT
>DINP01000112.1 GCA_002426025.1 Bacteroidales bacterium UBA5537
CGAATCAACGAATCAACGAATCAGCTAATTATTCAGCCAGAGTCATCTCCTTAACCAGGTGCCCGGCTCCTGCAAATTTATCAATGATAAATAGACAATACCGGATATCAAGACTGATATTACGGCACTGGTCGGGGTCATACATCAGGTCGCTCATGGTGCCTTCCCAGTTGCGGTCGAAGTTAATGCCTATCAGTTGTCCGTCGGCATTCAAAACCGGACTCCCTGAGTTACCGCCTGTGGTGTGGTTGCTGGCTGTGAAAGCAATCCGCATTGTTCCATCTTTCGCGGCGTAACGTCCATAATCCTTCTGACTGTAGAGCTGTTTCAGTTTTGGTTCAACCACGTAGTCGTAAATTGCCGCATCTTCTTTTTCCAGAATTCCTTCGAGCGTGGTGTAGTGGCGATAGAAAACGGCATCACGCGGGAAATAGTCATCAACCTTACCATAAGCAACCCTGAGTGTTGAATTGGCATCTGGGTAAAAGCGTTTATCCTTCTGAAATTCCATCAAGCCCTGCATATAAGTTCGCTGAAGGCTGTCAAGTGCCATGGCGATGCGTTGTGATTCAGGCTGTATGTTTGTGAAATAATAATTGTAGCACGACCGTGCCAGCACAAAAAGAGGGTCCTGTTCTATTTTTTTGTAATTTTTGGTTTTGTATGATGAGAGGAACTTTTCAACTCTTCCGGCATCGGTAAATATACTTTTTGAATAGACAGTCTCAGCCCAGGCTTCAAAGTTATTGTTATAAATGATAGCTCCTTTAACCAACTCGTCAGGCATTTTTGATGCATCCTGATGAGCCGACCAGTCAGCCAATAAGGCAGCAAACACACTTTGGTCAATGGGCCTGTGGTAGTTCTTGAAAAATCCCTTGGCACTGTTCTGCAATTGGATAATAAGCTTCTCAATATCCTCGGGCAGGGCAGATTTGTCTTTGCTCTTTTCAACAAGCTGGCCAAAGCTGTAAGCAAACCGGAAAGCTTCAATGCCCAGCCCGCCCTCAATCAGATAGGTCTCCGTTTCAGCAATTGGTTTAAGCTGTCCGTAAAGTGATTCGAATAACGGCAATATTTTCCCGAATCTGTTTGCTCTTTCTGCATCGGCATTTGCCCAGGTTGTGAACTGTTTTTCAAGTTCCTGTTTCTTTTCAATGGCATCCAGTTTTCTGATTCCACGGTTTTCGCCAATCATCTTCTTCCAATAATTTGCAACGCCTGCATATTTATCAGAATACTGAATCCTTACCAGATCACTTTGTTTCATATAACGATCGAAAATGCCCAGACGTTTTTCACGAAGACGGATAGCCGGTGGATTCTCAACAACGGTAATCATCTCAACAGCAAACGATGGGAGGTATTCCTGGGTGCTTCCGGGATAACCGAAAACAAAGGTAAAATCACCTTTTTCAGCACCTTTCAGCGAAACCGGCAGGTGGCTTTTTGGTTTGTAAGGCACGTTATCGGGCGAATAATCCGCAGGCTCATTGTCTTTGTTAACATAAATCCTGAACATGGAAAAATCTCCTGTATGGCGTGGCCACATCCAGTTATCGGTATCACCACCGAATTTGCCTATGTTTGATGGCGGTGCGCCAACAAGTCTCACGTCGGTGAATGTTTGGGTGATAAAAAGATAAAACTCATTTCCGTAATAGAATGATTTTACCTTGGCGCTGTATGAAGTACCTTCAATGCTTGCTTTTTCAATTTTGATAATGTTTTCCCTGATTATCGCATCGCGCTCTTTTTCTGTTATTCCCGGTTTTACGCCTTCAAGTGCTTTCGCGGTAACATCTTCCATTCTTATCAGCAAAGTAACACTTAGGCCTGGATTAGGTAATTCTTCCGACCTGTTCATTGCCCAAAAACCTGTTGTGAGATAGTCATGATCAAGGGAACTGTGTTTTTGAATCTGCCCATAACCGCAATGATGGTTGGTTAAAATCAGTCCCTGGTCAGAAACGATTTCAGCGGTACACCCACGACCAAATAGCAGTATGGCATCCTTCAGGCTCGATTTGTTGACACTGTATATATCTTCAGCACTGATCCGCATTCCCATGCTTTTCATTTCAGGCTCATTCAGTTGCTCCAGCAACATTGGAATCCAGATACCTTCGCCCGCAAAACTGAATTTCAGGGAGAAGAAAATTACTAAAAGTATTAGTGTTGATTTTTTCATTTAGATTCTTTTATTGAGAAAAATTTCAGGCAAATCCGGATAAATACCTAGTAAAACTAACTTTACTAAAAGTTTTATCACAGATTGATTTTTGAAAGGTAACTTTCGCTATAATCCTTCCGTTCGTAAATTTATCAAACCATTAACTGTTAACTATTTAGCTGCAATCGTTTCAATTTCAACTAAAGCGCCAAGCGGTAATTTAACCACTCCATAAGCAGCCCGTGCCGGCGGACTTTCAGTATAATAACGGCCATAAACTTCGTTCATGTCAGCAAAATTAGCCATATCACTCAGCAGGCAGGTTGATTTAATTACATCATTGAATTCATATCCGGCAGCCTGAAGAATGGCTCCGATATTTTTCATTACCTGTTCAGTCTGCTCCTTTATACCACCGTCAACAATTTTACCGGTAGCCGGATCTATAGGTACCTGACCCGAAATAAACAACATTCCGTTGGTTTCAATTGCCTGGCTATATGGGCCAATAGCTTTGGGTGCATGATCGGTAAATACTACTTTTTTCATTTTTTGATTCTATTTTAAGTTGTTGATTTAATTTCTTTATGAAAGATCGAATGTGTGCTCAAAATTAGTGTTTTTTCTTTTTATTGGCTGTTTCTGAGTTTTTTGTAAAGTAGATCCCTTTGGATGACTAATTTACAAACATTTGCAAAAAGCAAAAGGCCCGGAACAATCCGCGCCTTTGCTAATTCTTTAAAGTATATGGTACTCGGATTTTTGAATATGTGAATTAAATCAGAGCTGCCGGTTTACAGAGAATATCAGGTTTCTTTTTTATTCTCAACGTGAATAATTTGCCGTTTCTTTAGTCCATAAGCCGCTGCCATGGCCAATGATAGAATTACACCTCCACCAATTGGGGCGGTTCCTCCAATTGGCCCCTCTTTAAGTTTTCCTGAATAGCTTGAAAATGTTGCCTTTGGCTGAGCAAACAATGAAATACTTCCAAGGGATAGAATCAGGATGATTAAGAGCGTAAATTTTTTCATCATTCAGTTATTTTAGTTCGTCTGGTTCTATAGGTAGTGCAGGTAGTCTTTCCTTTTTAGAAAGGAACGTAATGAATGTGTCTTTGTATTTATGTATTTACTTATAAAAAGTAACCCTTTTATTATCTAAATGTTAAAAAATATTTCACTGTAATTGTTTTTATGTAAAATAAATATTACAGATAGATGTTGTTGTCTTATTGTTGAGAAATATTAGAACATCAGTATTTAGGCTTATATTATCTGAATTATTCAGTACCTATATGAAATGCCTGATAAATATTTTACGTTCTCGCAAGTGATAACTCAAGACCTTTCAAAAAAAGAGAAAATCTGAAAACAAGCTCTGTCATAATGATGATTTTTCATCTTTCAGATTGTAAACTTTTGTCAGGCCATAAGCTGCCCCTAAAACCAAAAACATAGTTAAGCTGCTTCCCAGTGGAGCTTTTCCGCCTTGAGGCGACTTCATATTATTTTCAGTTTTAGTATTTGAGGCCAGCGACGATTGTGCAAAAAGGCCAATGCTCCCGACAGAGAGTATAAAGATAAGAAGCAGGATGGTTTTTTTCATGATCAGAATAATTGAAAGAGTTTTTCAGAGTTTGTTGTTAATCAATATATTGCCATGCTATCTATTATTGTTCGATGGCATTGTAGCTGCATTTCAATTAAACATTAATGCCGGTTTATTAAAAGTGTAATGCCTGAAAAGTCAAATATTTTTCTAATTAACTTTTTAAAAGTGAATGTCTGCCTAAGAAAACTTGTAGTTACATTTCCTCTTTTTTGAAAAGAGATTTTAATTGGTTATAAGCTAAACTATAATTTAGGCAGAAGTAAATCAGTGTTTTATATCCAATATTGGAATTGCTTCAAACTCATTAGGGTCTCTGAGCGCATTAATTATTTTCGCTTCATTATATTTATTTAGATCAGAAACTTTAATCCGGGCTTCTGTTATAATTCCAAAATCTAAAAGTCTGGCTCTGCATGTGCCATACAGAAGCGGTTCCGATGGTGTTACCCATCTTCGTCCATCCCTGAAAATAATATTTGCCATAGAAGTATCCGTAATCAGACCATTTTTTACAATTAATATATCATCACATTCATCCCGCGATTCAAATAGTTTCTCAATGCGTCCCCGGTCAGAATACTTATGCGGATATTCGATTGAATCGTCCGTTACCAGCTTCAGGCTTTTAATCTCTTTTCTGATATACGGTGAAAATGCAATTTCCTTAATGTCAACGTCATAATCTACCCTGCAACGGAAATGTCCTGATTGCATTTTTATTGGAATTCTTATAACAAGCGCAAGTTTGAAATCTGGTTTTTTGCCATACACACTTCGTGAAGCCATATCAATCCGGTCCTGATGCCAGGGAAGGTTCTCGGCGATTCCATTGCGTATGCTGATAGTTTCAAACAAATGGCACATAAACCTTGTCTATCATTTCGTTGTACTCATTTATTGCAATGCTGTTTACCGTAATCCCCCCGCCACTGCGGAAGAAAAGTTGTCCATGCTGTTTCTCAATAAACCGAATCATAACGCCCGAGTCTAAACTTTCGCCGTCAAAGATGCCAAAAATACCTGTATAAAATCCACGTTCACTTATTTCGGCCTTTTTGATCAACTCCACGGTTTTCTTTTTGGGTGCTCCTGAAATTGATCCGGCCGGAAGCAATGTTTCGATTAAAGTACCGATTTCATCCCTCCAGTTATCCTTTAGTTTGCCTGATATTTCAGAGCTTGCCTGCAGTAAATGACGGCGGTTTGTTTTTATCTCATCGAGGTATCGGAAACGGTTAACCTTTACCTCTGTCGCTACCATGCTCAGATCGTTCCTGATGAGGTCAACAATAGTGTTATGCTCGGCGAGTTCTTTGTGATCGGCTAATAGCAGGGCTGCTGCGTTGTCAAGTCCGGCATCTATGGTTCCTTTCATCGGAAATGAGCGGATGATATTGTTTTCAATTTTAATGAAGCATTCGGGCGAAAACACCGTAAATTCATCCCTGAAAAGTAATTTGTAGGGTGCCTGGCTTAAGTGAAAGATCTCTTCAAGACTGCGGTTAATGCTGATTGGTGTTCTGAATGTAAGGTTCAACAGATAGGAATTTCCGAACCTGATCTCTTTTTTCACAAGATTGAATGCACTGGTGTAGATGCTAAAATCAACCGGAAATCTATCAAACTGCAACGGTATATAATTTACAACGTTTTTTTCATTTATATTGCTTCGCCCTCTGACATTAAAAAAAATGCCATTCTCTTCAGCTTTTAAAAAAGGTAACACCAGCGGTTGAGCACATTCGAAATCAATCACAAAAAGGAAAGGAATTCTGCTCCTGCCTAAACTGTTCATTGTTTCAAACGTCGTTTCGGGTTGTTTCATTAAAAGAGTTTTCTTTGCAGCGAAATTACAAAAAACTGAAACCCTGACTTACCTTTGAAAAACCATTGGCAAATAGGAGGATTTGTAAGATGAAAATCCTGCTCCTCGATAATTACGATTCATTTACATTTAATCTTGTTCAATTGCTTTGCGAGGCAGGAGCTGTTGATCTTACGGTTGTTAAAAACAACCAGCTAAAGCTGAATGAGGCCGGTAAATATGATGCATTTGTAATTTCACCAGGACCCGGATTACCTTCTGATGCTGGTATTACCTGCGATTTGATCAGGGAGTTTTCAGGTAAAAAACGAATTCTGGGCGTTTGCCTCGGAATGCAGGCTATTGCTGAAGTATTTGGCGGAGTACTGAAACAGCCTGGAGAAATTAAGCATGGTGAGACCATCCATGTTGAGCCTGTTAAGCCGTTGGATTCGATATTTTACGGTATGGATGCTGGCTTTGAAGCGGGCCTTTATCATAGCTGGGCTGTTGATGAAGATAAGCTGCCACAGTGTCTAATAGTCACGGCCCGAGATAGTCGCAGAGTGATTATGGCGTTGCGCCACCGGCAATTTGACACTTTTGGTGTTCAGTTTCATCCCGAATCTATTATGACTCCCCATGGAAGAGATATAATTGCAAATTGGTTAAAGGAATAATATTCAGCAGAAATGTGCCTTTTACAGCTAAGTGAAGCATATGACCATGGCGAAACGCAACACAATCGTGCTTTTTGTTGTTTAGTTGAAGTAATAGAACCTGATATATGCCTAACAGACTGATCCACGAATCAAGCCCTTATCTGCTTCAACATGCTCACAATCCGGTCAATTGGTATCCATATGGTGCCGAAGCCTTTGCTGAAGCAGTAGCGAGTAAGCGCCCCATATTGATTAGTATTGGCTATTCAGCCTGCCACTGGTGTCATGTTATGGAGCACGAAAGTTTCAGCAGACAGGAAGTTGCTGTTGTGATGAACCGCGATTTCGTTTGCATCAAGGTTGATCGTGAAGAGCGTCCCGATGTTGATCAGATATACATGGGAGCTGTTCAATTGCTTCACGGTAATGGTGGATGGCCGTTGAATTGTTTTGCGCTTCCTGATGGTCGTCCGTTTTGGGGTGGAACCTATTTCAGACCTGAACAATGGATTGACTTATTGGGTCAGATAAGTACATTATTCCAAAACAGCGAAACTGACCTCATTGAGCAGGCTGAAAGGATTGTGGATGGTATCGGTGACTCGAACCTGATACGAATTCCTGAGCATCCCGATCCGATTACAATTGATCTGGTTTCAAAAGCTTATGAACAGCTTTCATGGAGTTTTGATCCGGAATTGGGTGGTTTGCGCGGAGCACCCAAGTTCCCGATGCCTGTTGTTTGGCGATTTGTTCTTCATTATTATCGGGTTGTGAAAAATACAGAAGCCCTTGCCCAGCTTAAAACCACTCTTATACGAATGGCCAAGGGGGGAATTTATGATCAGATTGGTGGCGGTTTTGCACGATATAGTACAGATGCATCATGGAAAGTTCCTCATTTTGAGAAAATGCTTTACGACAATGCCCAACTTATCAGTTTGTATGCCAATTGTGCTAAACTCACAGGTGATAAGTTTTTTCTTGATGTAGTCGAAAAAACCATTGACTTTGTTTTCAGGGAATTAACATCTGAAGAAGGCCTTTTTTATTCTGCACTGGATGCCGACAGCGAAGGTGAAGAGGGCTTGTTTTATTTGTGGACAAGGCAGCAGATGAAAGATTTATTGCCCGAATACGGTGATTTGCTGGCTGATTACTGGGGTGTTGATGGCGCTGGTTTCTGGGAGAAAGGGAAAAGTATATTAATACAACCTGCTGATGATGCAGTTTTTGCCTCTCAACAGCATTTGTCAGAAGTTGAGTTAAAACAATTGGTAAGAATGGCCGGCAATGTTATGCTTTTGGATCGTAACAAGAGGATCCGCCCCGCCCTCGACGATAAAGTCCTCCTTTCATGGAATGCCTTGATGATTAAGGCGCTCACCGATGCCTGTAAAGTAAATGGAAATCAACAATGGCTGGATGCATCGGTTAAATCTGCCATGTTTATCAGGGATAATTTTATTCAGCCTCAGGGCAATTGCCTCCGGGTTTGGAAAAATGGTGAAGCCCGGATAAACGCTTTTCTCGATGATTACGCCTTTCTTGCCGATGCTTACATAGGGGTTTACCAGGTTACTTTTGATGAATTATGGCTACAATTGGCTGAAAAGCTTTGCGACTATGTAATCAGGCATTTTTCAGATGATTCAGGGCCTTTATTTTGGTTCACCTCTTCAGATTCAACGCTAGATAATTCAGAACCTGAAATCGCAAGAATGATTAATTCGGCCGATGGCGTGGAGCCCTCTGGCAACGCTGTAATGGCCGGAGTTTTGATCTCGCTGGGGAATTATCTTGAGAAGGGGGAATTTATTGAACGCGCTCACCAAATGCTTATAAATATGCAGGATCGCTTTACTGCATATCCTTCATCCTATAGCATATGGGCAACCCATGCACTTACGCTGGCAAATGGGGTTACAACCATTGCTATTACCGGTCCTGAAGCCTTTAAAAATGCGGCAATTCTTAACCGAAGGTATTATCCTGGTGTTTTAATAGCTGCAACTCGACATAAATCTGATTTGCCGGTTTTAAAAGACAAGTTTGTCAATGATCAGAATCTAATCTATAAGTGCCAAGGAAATACCTGCACAGCGCCGGTTAATTCAATCGTTGACCTTGTGCTGTAAGGTTTTAATAATAAACACTTTTGAATGAGTCCTAATTTATAATTCAGAACCCGATTTATAATTCAGAACCCATAACATTATGGTTCATAGTGACTTGCATCTGCATACCTCTGATTCATACAATTCCTTACTCTTACTAAGTAAAAATACTGATCAAATATTTGCTAAAATCGAAAAAAAGTAGTAATTTAACCTATTGATATTTCATAATTGGTGTCTATCTTTACAGTCACAAATTACTCGCGCATCTCTCCGGTTTGAAAGTTTGAATTTAGAATAGAATGCCATCTTAATACCATCAAATTGATCAATTTAGATTGGCATAATATTTCTACCTTCTGTCTAAAGGTCTGTATAAATTATTTTACTAATAATTTGATAAACTACCTTTAGCTTTTCCTGCCAAAACTACCGCTGTATTTACAGTCGAACTAGGTCAGTTAATTATTGATATACAACTGTTTATTAGAAATCTGATTTTTCATTTATTCGATAAAATAGTAAAACAATGGTCTGGTAATTTTAAGTTTTGAAATTTCCCGACGGTTAAATGTAAAAGGTATGAGGGCTTCGATTAAAATTATTATCAGTTTGGATGCACGAAATACAGGATTTAGATTCTATGCCCTGAACAAAGGCAAGGCACTGGGTATTGTTGGAACGATATCCTATTACGGCGATACAGGGGGAATAGTTATTCATGCTGAAGGAAAAGATAGTGTTCTGCAGCAATATGTTAATATCCTCCGACAAGGCACTCCCTATAGCAAGGTTATAAGTATCATGACGATACCCGATCGAATGCTAAACAATGTTTACCTTGAAATTTTACCTACCCGCATTCCAATACCCGGAACCCAGGTTAAAAAACAAAGCCTTGGATTTAAAATTGGATTTTTCGGATTGTAATTCATCTTGAATTCCATAGTTCTGCTATGCAGAATGAAATGATAAATTGGACCAATACTTTTGAGACACTACTTCTGTGGTGTCTTTTCTTTTTACATCAACTTTTTATATGAGCGAAGATGTCGCTCTGAGTGACTGACGGCCGCACAAAAATGCCGGTGACACAATGCCAGCGTAACTACCAATAAACACGTGTAGAATTATAATCAGGTTACGTAAACAATTGGCCATCACTTCGTGAGAAGTCCCACTGCTAGGTTTGATACTCCTTATGTCAACAACTCCCAATTCAATTTATTGCTTCATTTAACGAGTGTTTTTGGACTTAACTAAGAATTAAGAGTTTTAAACTGGACTCATTAATAATAAAACTTAGTTTTCCTGCCTTTTAGCCTTCTGTGGATGGTGTTTTATTACGTTTGGGTCTTTTAAGGGGTTGGAACTCTCCCGCAACAATAGAATTATCGATTTAAAGATGCAGTTGAAGTGTAAACATCAGCTGATAAACTGTAATCCTTTCCAAACGGGCTGTTTGTTATGTTGGAAACAAGACAGAACTATATCAAAATAGGCTGTTTTCTATTGCCAACCATGCTAAAAATAGAGTTTTTTGTTGCTTTATGCCAGTTTTTCAGAAATTTGGATTTATGATTTCAAACCTCGGCAGCAATATTGACGATATCGTCTGTTAAGTAAATAAATTGCTCCTTTCCATCGTCAATGTTGGCTTTCCACTATCTGGTCAAAATTGTCAGAATAGCATTAAACTAATAAAATCGGCTAAAAAACAGTACATAATAATTTTACTAATTCTCAATTAATATTAAAAGAGACATATATTATAAATATGTAAATAGTAGACTATAAGCAGATAAACAATGACTTATAAAAAATAGGGACTCAAATTGAAGTAAAATATCTATCAGGTTGACACAGGTAAAAAAAATATATAGCAAACAAACAGAATATATGGTTCGAAATCATAAATTGAATAAATGAAAGATCAAAATTCAAGTATCAGAACCACTATTGGTTGCAAAACTATAGACTCTGATATACTTTAGCGCTACTAAAAAAAGAGGAATCTAAATAAACTAGATAGAACAAAGCTTTTTTAATCATTCTGAAATGTTTCAGATTCAATATAAGAAGTTGAAATTTTTAAGTTACCGTTATTGCATGTGAATTCGGCAAGATACTTTCTGAACTCGTTAACTGAATAGATTTGTAAGTAGATTACTATAACGAAACCCCGAAAAACGCATAACAACAGTAATACTTTCGAATGAAATCCTTCTTAAGTATTAAGGAATATGGCAAAGCAAGCTTATGAAAAATTGTGGTCGTTGGAGTTGAACTTGAAAAATAGTTTACACTGTCAGGGGATTTTACTCTGGCAGTCTTTGGCTTGATGTAAAAAATGTTTAGCGCTTATAGTTGGTTATAGCTGAAGGGTTTGATTGTAGCGTTGAAAAATGGATGTAGTGTAATGAAAATTTCTCATTAAAATGAATAGATCAATTTAAATACTTAACAATTAATTCAAAAATTATGAAAGATCAACATTTACTTTCAGGTTTAATCATGTCATTCCGTAGGAAATATTTCCTGCCTGTAATGATTATGATGTGCTTATTTGCATCGGGCAATCTGCTCGCGCAACGCAATGAAGCACCCATCCGCACCAATCCCGCNNGCACCCTTAATATACCCGCCTTTAAAGTAAATGCTTCTGGCAAACAGTTAATCACCATATCACAGACGGATGGTGATTACAATGCCTACACCTTTATATTGGATGCAAAACCGGGTTTGGGTATAAAAGCTTCTGGGCTGAGTTTGTTCAATGACAATACCAGTGGTGTGATGTTTGGGCCGATGGCAGTTGAGAGTGTATCTACTATACCTGCTCTTATTTTGGGAACACCTGATCATGTAAATCTTTCATGTTACGGTACTCCTGTTACTGTTACTGTAAATAATGTAACTAATGGTGCTACTTATGTTCTCCAGCAAACATCTCCCTTTACACCTCCTGCTCAAACAATTATTGCTTCAGGTGGAATTGTCAATTTCAGCCCATTTATACCAGAGTTAAATAATGGTATTTGGTCTGTATTTTGCTCATCAACGGGTTTTGGATATAGTTTCCAGGTTAGTATTAGTAATACCGGAACCGTTCATAATACCAATACAGCAAGAAATTATTGTACTATTCAATCAGCAATTGATGATCCATTGACAGTATCTGGGCATACCATTGTTGTTGATCCAGGCACCTACCCGGAGGCTGTAACAATCAATAAAAGTATACACCTTACCGGTACTGCCGGAAATTTGACTACAACCATAATTCAGGCACCTTCAACTTTACCGGTTGCATCTGATCCCCTTTCAAATATTGTTACAATCACTGGTAGTGGGGTGAGTGCTGAGATTTCCGGACTAACTATTCAGGGCCCGGGAACGTCTACATGCGGATCTATTGGCCGTGGAATTTTTGTTCTAAATGGCGCAACTGCAAATATCCATGATAACCAAATACTTGATATACGCGATAATGGTACGACAATAAGCGGTTGTCAGAACGGTATTGCTATCCAGGTAGGTAGAAATGCTATGACTACAGTAGGTACAGCTACCATTGCCAATAACCTCTTTACCGGTTACCAAAAAGGAGCTATTGTTGTAGATAACACCGGTTCATCTGCTACAATAACTGGTAATACAATCACAGGTATTGGAACTACCGCAATTACAGCTCAGAATGGCATTCAGATTAGTCGTGGTGCAACTGCTACAATTAGTGGAAATGTCATTAGTGGTAATTCTTTCCATATTGTCGGAAATACCTATGATTGGGGCGCTTGCGGGATCTTGTTGTATGAGAGCGGAACCGTATCTTTAGGTGGTGGTAACAATATTTATGGCAATGATCAGAATTATTACGCATATGCTGTTACAGGGCCTCTTTCTCTTGGTTTAGAATCATTTGGTGCTTCAACAGCACCAGTAACATATGGTTACCATATTACAGATTATTCCAATTTTAGTCTTGATGCAAGTAACTGTTCTTTTGAAGGCATAATTCCTGGATCAGCGACTCTCTCAGAATTGTATACAATAGAGGACAGGGTGTGGCATAATGTTGATGATCCTTCAATAACCGGATTTGTAAATGTTAACTCAGGCAATGTCTATGTTACCCGAACAGAGACTGACGCACATATTCAATATGGTATTGATGCGGCTTTAGCTGGATGGAATGTAAATGTTGCAGAAGGTCTTTATGTGGAGGATGTGTTTATCAATAAACCGCTAACATTAAATGGCGCAAATGCGAATGTGACATATGGCCCTGGACGATTAGCTGAAAGTATATTACAGCCATTCACCAGCGGACAAGCAGCTATTCAAATGTCAGGTGCTGGAATATCAGACAATGTTACCATTAATGGTTTTGAAATAACTGGCACTTTATCAAATAATGCAATTAATTGTGGTGGTGACGGCCCAAGTGGACTGGATATTAAATTTAATTACATCCATGATATCGGAACGGGAAGAGGCTCGAACAATGTTTATGCTATTAACTATAGAGTTAATAATCCTAGTACAAATAATGTAAACGTCTCCGATAACTTTATTAATGAAGTGTTTAATGCCACAACCAGTGCATTGGGTCATAGTGCTGCAATCTGGTTTGGGCAAAGTACAGCAAACGGAACCGTTAGTAATTTAACGATTGAGAGAAATATTATCAAAAACGTTAAATCAGGATTAAGCGGTAAAGATGCATCAGGTATATACTTAGGTGTTGCCTGGGGAGCAGGCACCGGCGGCGTCAACAGTCCAGTTATCAGCGATAATTCAATAACTGATATAACTGGTGGAATAGCATATGGCATACAACTCTCAGGCAAAACACCCGGAGCACAGATCACCAATAATGTTATTGATAACGTCATTGGTCTTGCAGCCAATCCTACATATGCATCCGGAATTGCGGTACCTAATACCAATACAGGTTCTGCAACAATTGACATCAATAACAATAGCATTACAAATGTTCCATATACTATCGTTAATGGAACAGCCAATACTATTGCTGCTACTTGTAACTGGTATGGATCTGCTATTGACAATACTATTGCTTCAAAAATCATTGGTCCTGTGACTTACTCACCCTATCTGATAAGCTCAGGAACCAACAATAACCCAGGCTTTACTCCTGATCCAGCAAGTTGTCTTGGTGGTCCGGTTGTTATTAGTTCAACTAGCACTATGGATGCTATCTGTGGAGTAAATGGCTCAATCACCGTAAATTATAGTGGTGGAACCGGCGACTATGATATTTCATGGACAGGCCCGGTAAACGGCTCAGCTACTGATACCGATGGAAGCCCCTATAATATTAGTCTTCCTGGAGGAAGTTATTCAGTAACTGTTACCGATAGTTATGGCTCTTATGTAACCTCAGGCCCCGTCACAGTGCCTTACCTTCCTGTAAAAAACAATACCGGACCAGTATACTATGCTACCATCCAGGCCGCCGTTACAGCAGCAGCATCAGGTGATGTACTTGATATCTGCGATGGAACCTACAATGAAAGGGTAGTGATTGATAAACCTCTAACGCTGAACGGTCAAAGTGAAGCCGGAACAATACTTGATGGANNGCAGATGGTGGTATTTATGCCATAGGCGGGAATAATAACCTTACTGTACAACATGTTACAATTCAGAACAATGTTGGAGGAAGTGGATTTTATGCCAACGGCCCGATTGACAATGTCCTTATTGATGATGTGACATCTTCTGGTCATACTGTTGGTGCAAGAGGCATTGTTATCTGGAATGGTCTGAAATCAAATATCACCATTACCAATTGCGAAGTATTCAATAACAACTGTTGTGGAATAGAGTTGCAGGATGGTACTTCAACTGGTATTACCATGACCGGGAACAATGTTCACGACAATGGTGATAATGGATTTGGCCTTACTGCTATGCAGGGCCCGGGTGAAAACCTGATAGCTAATAACACTGTTAAAGACTGCGGCAGATTTGGTATCGAAATTAAAAATCCGAACGGATCAGGATCAGCAACAGGTGCGGGAAGTATTGTTGTTGAAGATAATACCGTTTCGAGAACAACAGCTATTGGTGATTTACGTGATATCGTTGGTATTGCAGCCTTCCGTCGTGGAGTTTTAGCTGAAAATGTTGATATTCCAACCGGAGTTGTAATTCAGAACAATACGGTTTCCGGTTATGTACAAACCAGTACCAGCGATGGTTTTGGTATTGTTGTTGAAGGAACCAATCATAGTGTACTAAATAATAATGTCAGTGGCTGCGATGTTGGTATTCAGCAACAGGCAGGGCATTTGCCTTATCCTGGTGATGGTGATCAGAATAACCTGGCCGACCAGTATTTTGGCCGTGGTAACTCGCCTGTCACATGCGGCATTACCATGTCAGGAAACACTTATAGCTCGAATGGAACCGATACCCGAAATGTTTCGGTTGGAGGTGCAGGTTTTGTACTAAATACAAATACCGGTAAAACCTTCTGCTCTATTCAGGCAGCAATTGATGATGCTGCTACATTGGCAGGGCAAACGATTCAGGTAAGTGCAGGTACATTTAATGAAAGTGTTGTACTTAATAAATCGGTAATTGTTCTGGGTTCTGGTCCAACTAACACTATCCTGACACCTTTAACTGGTTGTACAGGTATTGGTGTAAGCATCAGTGCAGCCAATGCTGAACTAAAGAATCTAACGGTTACAAATTATTTAACTGGTATTGCAGTTTCTTCATCCGATAATAAGATAGATAATGTTGATGCAGTTTCAAACTGTAATCAGGGATTGGAGTTGAGTAGTGGTCTCCTTAATCTTACGGTGTTGACTTCTAAACTGAATAACAATACTTCAGTTGGAGTCCGTAAAGGCACTGCAGCAATTGTCGATGGCTTTACCATGACCAATTGTGAAGTTAAAGGTAATAACCAGGGCTTCTTTATTTCAAAAAATAACGGAGTTGGTGGAACTTTTGACAATGTTTCCATTACCAATTCCGACCTCAGTAATAACTTACAGAAGGGGATGTATTTTGAAGCATTAAGCAATGCTGTACTTGATGGAATTATAATGAATAATTCAGGGACTGATGCAACTTATGGTAATAATAATGGAATTGACATCAACCTGAAATATGGTTCTTATAGCAACATTACCATTAAGAACTCTGAAATTACCAATTGTGGTTCGATTGGAACAGCTACCTTGCCAGAACATCCGGCCGCTGTTGCAATTAAAGCAAGAGATGATGGAGGTTATGCAGGAAATCCGGCGACACTTGATAATGTAATTGTTATGAATAACATTATAAGTGGCCCACGTAACGGTATTCGTTTTGGTGAATCTGGAAAAATTAACGCAGGACCTACGAATGTTAGTGTAACTGATAATGATTTGGGAGCTGTTTTTGCTTACAAAGCATTTGTCAATAATACGAACGCTACGGATATTGCAACTTGTAACTGGTGGGGAAGCTCTGCCTCTGGCTTAATTGCTTCTAAGATTACTGGTAATGTAACTTACAACCCATGGTTTACAACTGGTGGTGATGGAGTTGGTACAGGTTTTCAACCTACCGGCACATGTGACGGTATTCCAGTCATAATCAGCAGTGCTGTTGCTGACCATATTATTTGTGGAGAAACAACAGGATCAATAACAGTGACTTTTAATGGTGGATTTGCACCTTATTCAATTACCTGGACAGGTCTTGGATCAGCTTCCGGAATTGTAAGTCCGTTTGTAATCACAGGCTTACCCGCAGGTATATGCAGTTTTACAATTACAGATAACAATGGTTCAACCGTTAGTTCAAGTGAAACTATCCTTAATCTGCCGGTAACCAACACTTCTGGACCGGCATATTTTGCCACTATTCAGGAAGCTATAGATGCTGCCTCGGATAATGATATTATTGAGGTTTGTGCCGGAACTTATGCAGAAGATCTCGTAGTTGACAAACCACTGGATATTCGTGGTCCGAATTATCTTATTTCGCCTAATGGCGGAACTAGGGTAGCAGAGGCTATTATAGTACCAGCTACATCAGACCCTAATCTAGCTACTGGTGGTCAGATTCTTTATCTGGAGGGCACATCAAGTGGTACTACTTTGTCTGGTTTTATTTTCGATGGTGATAATCCATCCTTAACCAGTAGTGTACTCATGAATAGCGCAGATATTGATGCTCTTGAAGCTATCTCAGGTTATGATGGCTTAAGTAATGTTACCATTACCAATAACATTATCAGGAACCTCAATTATACTGGTATTGATTTATACAACTACTACAATGGTGGTGCTGCAACCTCTGGTAATGTTATTTCAAATAATAAATTTGATAATATTGTTCCAGCTGAGTATGGTATCGCTGTTTTAATTTACAACAACTGCTATACGAATATTACCAACAATGTTATGACACGTGTTCGTGTTGGTATTCAGACCGGGAATTTTTCTCAGGCAGACCCAGGTAACAGCAGGAGCATAAGTAACAATACGATCGAAGCAAGTCGTAGGGGCATTTTCCATAATCTTGCCTATTCAAATGCTTCTGAATTCACACTTTCAGGAAACACAATTAATGCCCTGAATTATGGAACGGAGTCGGTTTGGGATGGTATCTTACTATCTTCACTTTCTGTTCCTTCTACATCCTATAACAATACCATTGATGGAAGTGCAGTTACTATTCCGGCAATTGGTTACCAGATCTGGAATGTTAAAAATACCTTCCCAGCTTCAATTTCAGGTGGTACAATAACTGGTGTAAGCAATGGTATTTTTGCCAATAATTATGAAGGCTATAGCAGCAATGCAGGCGATGGAGCGCATGCTACCATTTCTAATATTGCAATTGCACCCATAGCAAGCGGTATTGGTATTCGCATTCTTGACAGCCCAAGCAGTACTTCACATGCAAATGTGCAGCTTACGATTGGCGCTGGTGTAACTGTTACCGGCGGAACTGACGGACTTGTTGTTGAAAATGCAAGTGCAATGGCAATCAGCCCATTGGGTAATCTGGCGCTTAACAACCAGACAAGCAAATACATAAAACTGATCGGCAATGCCAACAATATTGATGCGACAGCCGTATTATTTGATGGTAATCTTGGTTCAGCAATGTCACTTCCTCAATTGTTTGCTACAGAAGATAAGATAGATCATAAAGTTGATCTTGCTTCACTTGGTTTTGTTACAGTAAAAGTTGATAATGACTATGTCACAACAAACAGTGGTTCAGTACAGCGCGGTATTGATGCCGCTTCAAACGGTTGGACTGTAAATGTTGCCGCAGGTGCTTTTGCTGAGAATCTGAATGTTAATAAAGGCGTAACGCTGTTGGGTGCCAATGCAGGCCTTGCCTGTGGAAGCCGTATTGCAGAGAGTATATTAGCTCCTGCTTCAGGGGTGCCGGTTGTTATAGCTTCAGATGGAGTAACTTTAGATGGATTTGAATTGACAGCACCTGCTGCATTCAATGCTATTAACGGTTCTAATTACAGCAACCTTGATATCAAGTTTAATAATATACATGATATCGGATCATCTTTGACAGGTGGAGGTAATGTACATTCCATTATTTATATGCTTTCTAATGCACCTACTGCTACAACTAATGTAAAAATTGAAGATAACTGTTTCAACAATATAAGCAGTTCATCACTTACTGGTTTCAGCGCAAGTGCCATTGGAATTCTGCAATCAACCTCAACCGGAACACTTACCGGATTGAATATTGAACGCAACACTATTAATAATGTTAACGTCAATATAGGTAACTGGCCAACAGGAAAAATTGCTTATGGAATCCAACTCAATACTGGTAGTGCCAATTACATGACTACTACTGGCAAGATTGTCGGCGCAGTTATCCGGAACAATGAAATTTCAAATTTATCCGGACATATTTCCACAGGTATTGCACTTGAAGGGAATACTGAAGGTGCTGTTGTTGAGAACAACTCGGTTGCCTATTTATCAGGAACGAAAACTGATGTAAGCCCGGGAGGTGCCGGTTATGATCTGAATGGTCTTAAGTTTGAAACTAACCGATATGTTTCAACATGCACTGTTCAAAACAATAGTTTCCAAACTGATACGTATACACATAGTGCCGGTACAGGCCTGGGTTATGCCGTTGTAAATTATGTTCCATCTGCGAATGGTGGTGAGGCAACACTCAACTGTAACTGGTTTGGAACTGCAGATTATAATGATATCGTGCAAAATGGCCTTGCTGGTAAAATCCTCAATAAAACAGGATGTGTTACCAACTTTACCCCTTATCTGACAAGTGGTACAGATGGCGCAGGAATAGGTTTCCAACCTACAGGTTCATGTGATGGAACTCCGGTAGAAATTGCTTCTGCCGAACCAACCCATATTTACTGTGGTGATACTGAAGGTTCTATTGAAGTGACTTTTAGTGGAGGTTCACCCAACTATACAATTGACTGGGGTGCAACACCTGTAACTGTTATGGACGATAGTCCATATACCATTGCCGGTCTGGCAGCTGGTACATATAGCATTATCGTAACAGATACTTATGGTTCATCAGATTTAATTGTAGCTGAAGTAGCGTATCTGCCTGTGACCAATACGTCAGACATGCCAAATACTTATTATCCAAGTATTCAGGCAGCTATTGATGCTACAACAACTGCTAATGGCGAAACTATCACCGTATGTGCTGGAACTTATTCTGAAGATATTATAGTTAATAAATCTTTGGACATCAGGGGTCCGAATTACGGTATTTCACCTAATGGTGGAACAAGGGTTGCTGAAGCAATGATTGTGCCTGCTACTGCAGCTATTTCTTATGGTGAAGTAATCCATATTGCAGCCAGTAATGTAAAAATCGATGGATTTATTATCAACGGTGATAATCCTTTGCTTACTTCAGGTTTCACAAGTACAACTGTTGCCGATATTGATGCAGCAGAAGGTATTGCAGTCTACGAAGACAACATCAACAACCTGAATGTTTCGAATAATATATTCCGGAACTTATCTTATTTTGGTGTTTCCATTTTCGGCGCATCATACAGTGCACCTGCAACAACAGGACATCTGGTCAATAACAACCTGTTTGAGAATTTTGGAACTTATGATGCTGCATCAGGAGTCGATTTCTGGGGTGGTGGTGTACTGATCTATAATAGTCAATATGCCAGAATTACCAATAATGTGATGATAAATGTAAGAATTGGAGTTCAGACAGGTAATTTCCATGCCTTGAATTCAGGAGATCCAATGTTCCAGGTTATTGATAACAATACCATTCAGGCACGTCGTCGTGGTATATTCTACAACCTGCATACCGGTAATCCTTCACCACTTACTCTTTCTAACAATAACATTACAGCACTTTCCAATTCAAATGAAATCGTTTGGGATGGTATTCTGATGGCTTCACTATCAGAAGCATCAGGTATTGCATTAAACAATACCATAGATGGTAGTGCAGTTTCAATTCCTTCTGAAGGATATGAAATCTGGAATGTAAATGCCAATGCCCCCGCTTTAATTACGGGTGGTAGTGTTACAGGTGTTGACATAGGTGTATTTGCCGATAACTTTGAAGGCTATACCAGCAATGGCACCAGCGGCGCCTATGCTGTTGTCAGTGGTTTAATTATTACACCAAAAACAGGTGGAGTCGGAGTTAAGGCTTATGATAGCCCTCTGTACACAGGCGCAAGCCCGGCTTTGGTAAATGTTGTTGTTAAGGACAATTGCTCCATCTCAGGTGCCGCAAATGGTATTCTTGCAGAAGGTGATGACGCCTCAATAACTGTAACTAATAACCTTGCTACCATCACCGGAAACCAGGTAGGTATCCGCGTAAAAGATGGTGCTGACCTTGCTTCAGTTACCGGCAACACCATTACCAACAATACCAATGGTGGGATTATTATTGAATCTACTGCCGGCACTATTGGCGTAATCAATAACAACACCATTAGTGGTAATGGTTATACTGCAGACCCATCAAAAGGCCTTGGTCTACAAAACAGCCTTGTTACGGTTGTTAACGCCGAGAACAACTGGTGGGGCGATGCTACCGGACCATACAATTTGCCAAACAACACATGTGGTGCTGGCAATGCAGTGGTTGGCAATGTTGACTTTATGCCATGGTGGACAACTTCTACAGGTGGTACAAGTCCTGCTCTATTAGTAAATAACATTGATAAAAATACCTGGTATTGTAAGATTCAGGATGCTGTCAATGATGCAGCTGCTAATCAAACTATTGAAGTATCAACGGGTACATTTACCGAAAATGTAGTTGTAAATAAAACAGGTTTGACGTTGAA
>DINP01000122.1 GCA_002426025.1 Bacteroidales bacterium UBA5537
CAGGATACCATTTTGTTTGAAAACCAGTACCTGCTTGCCGGCCCTGCGGGTTATGCCTCCTACCGCTGGAGTACCGGCGACACCATGCCCGAAATCACCGTAAACACCGAAGGGCTCTACACCCTGCAGCTTACCACACACAACTTATGCGCAGGAGCAGATTCCACCTACCTCAAAATGCTGGAAGCCGAATCACCTTTTCTTGTTCCCAACGCCTTCACCCCCAACGGCGATGGGCTGAACGACACCTTCCGGCCGGTTGCCACCGGAGATCTGATCAGGCAGTTCAGCATGGTTATTTATAACCGCTGGGGGCAAAAGGTATTTGAAACATCCGATCCTTCTATTGGCTGGGATGGGGAGGATGCTCCGGCGGGGGTGTATAGCTGGGTGATCAGTTTTTCGGATATGGTTGGGAAGGTTGCGAAAATAAAGGGGAGTGTGACTTTGGTGAGGTAACTCCATAACCGTCTTTCAACGAAGGAGGAACCTCAACAAGGGGATTACTCTATTTCATCAGATTTCTCGCTGCGCCCGAAATGACGGGCCGTTTTCTTAAGAGAGGAAGGGAGCGGGTGGCGGCTGATCAGAAACAGGTGACTGCTTAGCCGCCACCCGCTTCAGTCTATTACCAACAGGCAAGCAGTCATTCCGACGAAGGAGGAATCTCAATCCGGCAATGAGAGGAAGCAAGCGATGGAGGATGAGGAGCCACCATATGACCTTCAGCACAAAAACTGATTAACAATAGCATCCCATCGTAATTTTTATTATTTTTGAATATCAATTAAACCATTTATTGCAAATGAACCTGCAATACCTTACCGAAAGCATCCATCCCGCAACTGCGGGGCTGCCAAATTGCAGTATTATGACTCTTTCCGGGGGGGGGGTATTGCAAGCCAGCCAATTGCTGCCAAAGCCTGTTAAAACACTGTTACCGCTATACAGGCAAAGCCCTGAAGTTCTCGGGCTATTTGAAGAGATTCCCTCCTTAGGTGGTGTGATCATTTTGCAGTATTAAATGATTGCACTCCTATCCCCTTGCATCAGGGATCTTCACTATTTCATACGTCATTTTTCTTATGATCATTAAGATCAAAATTCCAAAATAATAATTTTACCAACCATGAAAAAACTAATTTTGATTACCGGATTATTTTTGCTTACTTTGAGTGGGTTTAGTCAATTTACTATTCCCGTTACTCTTTATGGCGATTGCGTTTACACCCAGACAGGAACTTTTTATGGTGTACATGTCAAAGTGTATGAGGGCACAGTATTAAAGGCTGAGGGTTATGCTACTTCCATGACAACAACAAATCAATTATCTGTCGAAATTCCTGAATTTTGCGTGAATGATAATACAAGTATTTATACAATTGTTGTTGATGCACTTAAGGCATACATTGTAGATCCAAGTTCGAGAATCTGTAAGGGAACATACATAAATTCTGAATTATTCTCTTGCGAAAGTTTTGTAAATGGAGTGCCAGTTCAACCAGTAACTCTTGAATAATAATCAAATGTCAAAGCAAATTACCATTTGGCTTTTCATTTTTTTTGCTATTGAGTTAAATATAAACGCTCAGAATCAGGCAAATATCTGGTATTTTGGACATCAAAACGGATTAGACTTCAATACAGGCTATCCGATCCATTTAGCCGATTGTCCACGCTGGTTGAAATACAGCAACTGTATTTCTGACACAAATGGTAATTTGCTTTTTTTTACTGACGGGCAAACTGTATGGAATAAGGACCTCGAAGTAATGATGAATGGTACTGGCCTTGATGGGGACTTTAATAATTGGCAACCTTCAGTTATTTGCCCTGATCCTGGCAATCCGGACAGGTATTTTATTTTCACAGTGGGATCTTGGGATATCCATAAAGGTTTAGAGTATAGCATTGTTGATATGACCCTCGATGATGGAAGAGGTGCAATAGTAAATAAAAATATAATTGTTTCGGGAGGAGAATTTGCGAAACACAAAATTACAGCAGTCAGGCAGGCGAACAACCTTGATTGGTGGATAATTACGCGTTTTCAGGAACTTGACTCTCCGAATGCATGGGCCTGCTTTAGCCTGACCTCTGCCGGCATAAATCCACCAGTAATTACTCCTGCTTATAACTCACTTACAATGCAAAGTGGACCGGTGAAAGTTTCTCATGACCAAAAAAAAATTATTTCAGTTCAATCGGGTAGCGCAAATAGCCATGGCAGTTTTGATGTATGTGATTTTGATAGGGTAACCGGAACAATCACCCACAAATACCGTATTAAGGAACATTGTTATGAGTGTTTTGGAATTTATGGAATGGAGATTTCCCCTGACTCTAAACTGCTATACATCTCATTTGATGCACTCAATCTGGTTCCTGCTAATGAACATTATAGTTTCATATATCAATATGATTTAACAAAAAAAGATTCACTTGAGTTTTTGAATTCCAGGCTTGTTGTTAATACAAATAATAATGCCGGTGATCTTCAGCTGGCTCCGGATGGTAAAATATATGTATCAACAAGTGGATTCGACCCACAAGGTAACAGATATCTAGGCGTCATTAATGATGTTTGGAAAAAAGGGGCATTTTGTAACTTTCAAAAGAATGCAGTGGACTTAGGAACACAAAATAATAGTACTACACTTCCATCATTCCCTTCGGAACTACTCTATCGATTTATTTTTGTTGGTTCTTGTGCCAAAACTCCCTTCACTTTCCGCCACCGCTTTATACCTGAACCGGATAGTATAATGTGGTCCTTTGGTGATGGTACCACATCAACTGATTTTAACCCCACACATGTTTTTCAGTCAGGAGGCAATTATGAAGTGCATGCTCATGTTGTTTATCCTGATGGAAGGATTGAAGAGACATCGAGGGAAGTAGAAGTACTTGCAGCACCTGAGCCCTGGCTTGGGAATGATACCCTGATGTGTGCGGCAACAACTGTTCAACTTGATGCAGGGACTGGGTTTACACAATATGTATGGAATCAGCAATTCCCTCCGGGAAACCAATACTATACGGTTACTGATACGGGTTATTATTCGGTAAAAGTACGTAATGACCTAGGATGTTATGGCTCCGATACTATACATATTGGCTTGTATCCGTCTGTTTTTCTTGATATTTCAAATGTTCAGATCTCTAACACCACTTGTGGTAACAGCACCGGTGCTATAAGAGGTATTCAGGTATCACCGGCTGCAACTGTTGAATGGCATGATGGCAATGGAAATCTGGTTGGAACAGAAATTGAGATTTCAGACCTGCCGGTTGGCAATTACTTTCTGACTGTAATCGACACTACCGGATGTGTTACACAAGTTCCAACTCCATTTAATGTAATTAATACGGATGCAAACCTGATAATTGAATCAGCAGAAGGAAATAATGCCACCTGCGGACTATCGAACGGTAGTATTGAGGTTCAAACTTCAGTATTCAGCGACCTGCTCCTTTTTTCATCCGATGGCGGGAATACATGGCATGACAACCAGGGTGTTTTTGATAATCTGCCCGCGGGCGATTACATGATATGGGCAAAAGACGCTCAGGGCTGTGAAGCAATATATGATAATAATCCTGTATGGGTGAATAACTCAGGAGGCCCTGTAGTAACATTCACCGGATCGACCAATGCTACAGGTGCTAATGCGAATGGAACAATAACAATTACAGCAACAGGTGATAGTTTATACTATCAACTCAACGGAGGAGGCGCACAAGATACCGGTTATTTTGAGGGACTGGCACCTGATGTGTATGATGTAACTATTACTGATAAATATGGTTGTGATACAACAGTGACTATAACGGTTACCTCTGAGACCGGTTACCAGTTATCGGCACTTGCAGGTAAAGACCGGCAATGCCTGCATAAAATGGCTACCTCCGTATTAAAAGTATCTAATCTTAATGGCGTGAAAGACTTTAAAGCAACAGTACAGTTCAATAGTCTGTTAATGGATTGTATTGGTTATGATGAATTGTTTCACCCGGCTCTTGTTATTACAGAATTCCCCAACAGGGTAGAACTGGAATGGCATGGTTCAAGTCCGCTTACGCTGAATGATACAACTACTCTGGCCAACCTTGTATTTGAAACAAGACAGACTGGATTGGCTGAAGTTCACTGGGATATTCCGGGAAGCAGCTATTTCTGGGATGAGAACGGGAATAATATACCTTGTAACCCAATCGACGGAGAGGTTACTATAAGCGATCCTCCTGTAGTGGTTACGAATGGGGATAAAACTCTCTGTGAAGGTGATTTAACAGTAATATCAGGTGATATATTTTATGGAGTACCACCTTATGCGCTTGAGTGGACAAAACCCGATGGATCAACAACCAATGACACGCCAATATGGTTATTTGACTTGGGTGCTGATCAGTCAGGTAATTATATCATTTCAGTAACCGATAACTATGGTTGTAATGTAAAAGATACGGTAACACTCAATGTAGTACCACCACCCACCGCCAACTTCCCTGATACTCTCATTCCTTTCGAAAACCAATACACCCTCGAAGCCCCGCAAGGATATTTCTCCTACCAGTGGAGTAATGGTGAAACCAATTACTTCATAACAGTAACAGAAGAAGGCGAATACTCCGTTATCATAAAAACTACCGAAGGCTGCGAATCAAGAGATACCGCCATGCTGGTNNAACGGCGATGGCCTGAATGATACCTTCAAACCCATCATCACAAAGCCTGACCTTGTAAGCCAGTACCACCTCTCCATTTACAACCGCTGGGGACAGTGCTTCTTTGAAACCAGCGATACTTCAAAGGGATGGGATGGGAAGGATGAGTTGCCGGGGGTTTATAATTGGGTGGTGAGTTATAGGGATGGGATGGGGAAGGTGAATCAGATTAGGGGAGTGGTTACTTTGATAAAGTAAGT
>DINP01000030.1:0-20168 GCA_002426025.1 Bacteroidales bacterium UBA5537
ATCAGCCAAGTGCTGCTGACTTTATCAGCGGATCGGTGGTGATTACCCTTCAGGTACAAAGCCAGTCTCCATGTACGCAACTGGTAACCGACGCCATGACCCTTACCCTGATGAATCAACCGAATGCCAATGCCGGTATTGATGGAACTGTTTGCCAGGGTTCAACATTCACCGTTACCACTGCAACTGCAACCAATTACAACAGCCTTAACTGGACAAGTTCAGGATCAGGTACTTTCTCTAGCCAAACCACATTGAACCCGGTTTATACACCAAGTGCAACCGATATCGCCAATGGTTCAGTTACACTTACCCTTACTGCAACAGCCGCCGCTCCGTGCAACAATAATGCAACCGATCAAATGGTTCTTACCATTGTAAGAAGCGCTACAGCCAATGCCGGTCCTGATGCAGCTATATGCCAGGGTAACAATCATATCCTTTCCGGAATTGTCTCCAACAGCACATTGTTTTCATGGAGCAGTAACGGAACAGGAACTTTCATTAATGGTTCAACCTTAACCCCAACCTACACACCAAGTGCAGCAGATATTGCAGCAGGTGGTGTTACTATAACCCTTACTGCTTTTGCAAATGCACCGTGCAGCCTTCCTGCAACCGATCAGATGGTACTTACCATAACCCGTCTTCCACTTGTGAATGCTGGTCCTGATGCAACAAGCTGCGGAACCAATTTTGCTATTACCACTGCAACCGCTTCATTCTACAACACATTAACCTGGAGCACAACCGGAACCGGAACCTTTATCAATCCGAATTCGATTAACCCGACCTATGTTGCCAGTCTGGCTGATATCTCAGCGGGAAGTGTAACCCTTACCCTTACAGCTACCGGAAATAGCCCATGTACCACAGGCAGTTCAGATCAGATGATGCTTTCGTTTGCACCGGTTCCAACTGTAAATGCCGGACCTGATGCAGCCGTTTGTGGCAACAACAGTTACGCTATAACCGGAGCTTCAGCTTCAAGTTTCTCAACCCTTACCTGGAGCACATCCGGTACAGGAACTTTCTCGAACACTACCATGCTGAANNTGCACTACAACTGCTGCCGATCAGATGACTTTAACCTTTAATTTACAGCCACTTGCCAATGCAGGCCCCGATGCCAATAGTTGCGGAACAGTTGCCTTCCAGGTAACTGGTGCAACCGCTTCATATTACAGCACTGTTTACTGGACACATAGTGGAACCGGAGTTATTACAGGTTCAAATGGCCTTAACCCAACTTACACCCCTTCACAGGGTGATGTAATCAACGGGCAGGTTACCCTTACTTTACACGCTACAGCAATTACCCCATGTACTGGTGAAGTTGTTGATGCCATGATTCTTAACCTGCAGCCTGGCCCATTGGCCAATGCAGGTGCTGATGCAAGTATTTGTGCAGGACAAGATTATACCCTTAGCAGTGCCACAGCAAGTGGTTATGCAAGCCTTGCCTGGACAAGCAGCGGATCAGGTACATTCAGCAGTACCACTGCTTTAAATCCAATTTACTATCCAAGTGCCGGAGATATCACAGCCGGATCTGTAAATCTTACCCTTACTCTTCAGGGCGCACCTCCATGCAACACTATAACATCTGATGTAATGGTTCTTACAATACAGCGGATGCCGGTTGCCAATGCAGGCCCCGATGCGGTGACATGTGGAAATACCTACCAGCTTATTAATGCTTCTGCTTCAAATTATTCAGCAGTTAACTGGACAACCAGCGGTACTGGCTTCTTTACGAACAGCACCCTTGTAAATGCAGTTTACACCCCAAGTGCAGCAGACAGAACTTCAGGTTCAGTTACTCTGACACTTACAGTTACCGGGGTTAATCCTTGTAACAATCAGGTTGCTGACCAGATGATATTAACCATAGGCGCTCCGGTTCTTGCCAATGCAGGAATTGACGCAAGCACATGCGGTAATACACCATTCACCGTTTCTACTTCATCAGCAAGCAATTACAGCACCATAAACTGGACAACATCGGGAAGCGGAACATTTGCCAACCAAACTACACTTTATCCAACCTATACGCCAAGTGCTGGTGACCGTGCTATCGGTTCCGTTACACTAACCATGCATGTTGAGGGTAATGCCCCTTGCTTCAACAATGTGCAGGATAATATGCTCCTGACCATCAATGCCGGAGCTACTGCCAATGCCGGACCTGATGCACAGATTTGCACAGGGACCAATTTTACCGTAAGCGCAGCTTCTGCAACCGGAAATGTTGCTGTAACCTGGTCAACCACAGGAACCGGAACCATCACAGGCGGCAACACCCTTACCCCGACTTATGTACCAAGTGCCCAGGATTATCTGAATGGTAACGTTATCCTCACCCTCTCTGTGATTCCGGCTGCACCATGTACCGGAAATGTATCAGATGAAATGATGCTGACCTTTATCAATGGCCCGGTTGCCAATGCAGGCCCCGATGCTGAAATTTGTTTCGGCATTAACTATACAGTTACCGGTGCATCCGCTTCAGGTTACCTCACCATCAACTGGACTTCAACAGGAAGCGGTACACTGGTAAACGCCAATTCGCTTATACCAACCTATATGCCATCAAACGCTGACCGCATTGCCGGATCAGTAAACCTTATAATGACAGTTCAGGGCTCAGCTCCATGTTTCGGATCAAACAGCGATGTAATGACCCTAACCATCAGCTCACTACCTGTAGCCAGCGGAGTCGTTAGCGGACCGCAAAATGTATGTGCCGGTCAAACCGGAGTAAACTATTCTGTAACTCCGGTAGTGAATGCAAGTGGTTACAACTGGATACTTCCTTCTGGAGCATCAATAGTTGCAGGAGCCAACACCGCAAATATTACTGTTGATTTCTCAATGTCGGCAGTTTCAGGAAGCATTTTTGTGAATGCTACTTCTGCCTGCGGAAACGGACCAGTTTCTGTTGCTTACCCGGTTACCGTAAGCCCATTGCCTGGAAATCCGGGAATCATCATGGGCCCGGCAACTCTGTGCCAAAACACTTTGGGTGTTGTTTACTCAATCAACGCGGTTACAGGCGCTACAGCTTATCAGTGGACAGTACCTACCGGTGCAACTATTGTTGCCGGAACCGGAACCAATACCATTACTGTGGATTATTCAACCACAGCTATTTCGGGTGATATTACTGTAACCCCACAAAATGGTTGCGGCAGTGGAAATTCATCAACACTTGCAGTAACGGTTAATCCTATGCCTGTTGCTCCGGTTATTACCGCCAACGGACCAATTGAATTCTGTGAAGGTGGCAGTGTAGTGCTTTCAGCTACACCTGGATACGCATCTTATTTGTGGTCGAATGGCATGACAACCCAGGATATAACCGTTACAACTTTCGGCACTTATTCAGTAGTTGCCTCAGATGTAGCCGGTTGTGCCAGCCTTCCATCAAATGAAATTACTGTAAATGTTCACATGTTATTTGTTCCGGTGGTTACAGCCAGCGGCCCAACCGATCTTTGCCAGGGAGGCAGTGTTATACTGTCTGCTCCTGCCGGATATGCTTCATACCTCTGGAGCAATGGTTCAACATCTCAAAATATAACTGTAACTACAAACGGAGTATTTAATGTTACACTTACCGATGCTTTTGGTTGTGTAAGCCTTCCATCAGCAGATGTAACAGTTACTGTACATCCAATCCCTGCAACTCCTGTTATTGTTGCCAGTGGTCCGGTTAGTTTCTGTGCCGGTGGTAGTGTTACTCTTTCAGCTCCGGCCGGATTTGCATCTTATCTGTGGTCGAACGGTGAAGTAACCCAAAACATTCTGGTAACTACAAGCGGTGTATTTTCTGTTACTGTTAGTGACCTATTCGGATGTACCAGTTTGCCTTCATTACCAATGACTGTAAATGTAAATCCATATCCAGCTACTCCGGTTATTACCGCTGTTGGCCCTACTACATTCTGTAATGGAGGAAGTGTAATCTTATCAGCCACAGCCGGATTTGCTTCTTATTTATGGTCAAACGGCGAAACTACCCAGACCATAACTGTAACCACTTCGGGAGTTTATACCGTTGTAGTTTCTGATGCCATCGGATGTTCAAGCCAGCCATCGTTACCTGTTACGGTAACTGTGGTTCAACCTCCTACCCCTGTTATTGTAGCCAACGGAGCAATAAATTTCTGCACCGGTGGAAGCGTTACACTGACAGCACCTGCAGGATATGCCTCATATCTGTGGTCAAACGGTGAAACTACCCAGTCAATAAGTGTTACAACTTCAGGAAGTTATTCCGTACAGGTTATAGATGCAATGGGATGTATCAGCGATCCTTCAAATACTATAGTTGTTACTGTTTACTCTCCTGCTGTACCTCCGACAATTGTGGCCCTAGGCCCAACCAACATCTGTGCAGGCGGTAATGTAACCCTTTCGGCACCAGCCGGATATGCCACTTATGTTTGGTCTAACGGACAAACAACCCGAAACATCGTTGTTACAACAGCCGGTAATTACTTTGTAGTGGTTACCGATGTAAATGGTTGTTCATCTGCAGCATCTAATACTATTACTGTTACAGTTGTTCCATTACCAACAGCCGTAGCCGGTCCGAATGCCACCATTTGTGCAGGCGCAAACTTTACTGTAAGTGGTGCTTCAGCAACCAACTATTCGGTATTAACCTGGACAAGTTCAGGATCAGGGTTCTTTGTAAACAACGGTACCCTCACCCCAACTTATGTTCCTTCACCTGGCGATCTATCGATGGGAAGTGTAATCCTAACCTTATCGGCAGCCGGAAACGGACCATGTACTATGGCAGCCGAGAGTTCACGTTTACTGAGCTTTACCAATCCACCAACGGCTTATGCTGGAGTTGACTTTACCATCTGCGAAGGCGCAAATATCAATGTTACAACCGCCACGGCAACACATTATCAAACCATTACCTGGACAACATCAGGCTCAGGAATGTTCCTTAACGGAAATACACTGACCCCAACATATATTCCAAGTGTACTTGATGCAAGTAGTGGAGTAGTTTCGCTTACATTAACTGCTGTTCCGCTCGCACCATGCGCGACTCCTGCAACTGATGCCTTAATGGTTACCATTCACAGGGCACCTATGGTATTTGCAGGAAACAACACCAGTGTTTGTCCTCCAGACCAATACACAACCATTACAGCAACCGCAAGCAATTACACCAACCTGTTGTGGACTACCAACGGAACCGGAACTTTTACTGATCCTACAGCTTTGGTAACTGTTTATACACCATCGGCTGCCGATATCAGCAACGGATCAGTTACACTGAACCTAACTGCTTACGCAAACAGCCCATGCTCAACGGTTAGTGATGATATAGTTTTAGTTCTGGTAAGAGACCCACAGGCCAATGCCGGAGCAGATATAACCATTTGCGAAGGCAGCAATGCCATCATCAATGGAACAGCCTCAGGTTACCAGTCAATTTTCTGGACGACCTCTGGTACCGGTACCATCGTAAACGGTAATACCCTAAGCCCGACCTATCTGCCAAGCTTAACAGATATTATCAACGGATGGGTAACGCTGACGCTTACTGCCAACCCGCTAGCACCATGCGCAATACCTGCAATTGATGCCATGCAACTGAATATTACCCGCAGTCCTCAGATTTTTGCAGGGAACGATGTAAGCATCTGCCCAGCTGCACCATACACTACAAGTACTGCAACTGCTAGTTTCTACAGTACCCTGTTGTGGTCAACCAATGGTACAGGAACATTTTCGAACACATCAACTGCCGTAACAGTATATACACCATCGGCAGCAGACATATCAAACGGTACTGTAACCCTCACTCTAACCGGATATGCCAATAGTCCATGTTCAAGCGTAAGCGATAATATCGTACTATTGCTTTCAAGGGCTCCTCTGGCCAATGCAGGCCCTGATATCAATATTTGCGAGGGAAATGTTGTTAACATTACCGGAGCCACAGCCAGTTATTATCAAACCCTTAACTGGGCTACCACCGGAACCGGAACAATTGTAAATGGCAATTCACTGACACCGACCTATATTCCGAGTGCAGCAGACATCACGGTCGGAAGTGTAATCCTCAGCCTCACCGCTACACCGGTTGCTCCTTGTGCCAATGCAGTTACTGATGCAATGACAATTAACATAAGCCGCACCCCGCAGATATTTGCCGGAAGCGATATTACACTGTGCCCATCAGGTGCATATACAACTTCAACAGCGACAGCAGCCTTCTTTACTATGCTGCAGTGGACCAGCAACGGAACCGGAACTTTCTCTGCTCCCAATGCCCTGGTTACAACCTACACTCCTTCAGCAACTGATATTGCCAATGGAAATGTAACGCTTACCCTTACAGGTTTTGCCAACACACCATGCAGCAATGTAAGTGATAACATGGTGCTTTCCCTCACCGAGGATGCTCTTGTAAATGCAGGCCCTGATGCAGCCATCTGCGAAGGAATGCAGTACACTATTTCAGGAGCTTCAGCAAGCAACTACCAGTCAATTAGCTGGATAAGTACAGGAACCGGAGTTATAATGAATGGTAATACACTGACCCCGACCTACATTCCAAGTATGGCTGATATTACCAGTGGAAGTGTAATACTGAGCCTGATAGCCACTCCAAACGCACCTTGCAGCACAACAGTAACTGATGCAATGCTGCTTACCATTACCCGCACCCCGGTAATTTATGCCGGAGCCGATGCAGCAATCTGCCCTCCGGGCGCTTACACAGTAAGTGATGCAACAGCCGCTAATGCCACTGCGCTGCTTTGGTCAACCAGTGGTTCAGGTACATTCTCAAATACCACAACACTTGTCACCATTTACAATCCTTCACTAGCAGATATAGCAGCCGGAACTGTTACGCTGACCCTTACAGGTTTTGCAAACAGCCCATGTTCAAATGTGAGCGATGCTGTTGTGCTTTATTTTATTCCCGAAGCGATGGCAAATGCTGGTCCGGATGCAGCTATCTGCGAAGGTTCACAGTATGTAATCAGTGGAGCTACCGCCTTCAATTACGCCAACCTTATCTGGACAACCAGCGGAACCGGAGTATTTGTCAATAACAATACCCTGACTCCGACCTATATTCCAAGTGCTGCAGATGTTAACACTGGAATGGTTATTTTGACCCTGACCGCTAATCCGGTTGCTCCATGCGCAATTGCTGCTTCGGATGCTATGATTCTGAATATTGGGAAAACGCCGACTGCTAGCGCAGGACCAAATGCCTCAACCTGTTATGGAAATTCATACAATCTGGCTGCTGCAACTGCTGCAAACTATGCCGACATTTTATGGACTACATCAGGAACCGGTTCGTTTACCAATCCTACCGAGATAAACGCAACCTACATGCCATCAGCTGCTGATGCTTTAGCGGGTAATGTAACCCTGACTATCAATGCTTATGGAAATGCGCCATGTGCCAATGCATCTGATTTTATGGTTCTCAATATTGTACCAGGCCCAACAGCGGATGCAGGTGCTGATATCAATATTTGTTACGGCCCGGCTCCGGTTACCGGCGCAACCGCAACGAATTATGCAAACCTTCAGTGGACCATAGCCTTTGGAACGGGTACAATTATCAATCCGGGCAATATTATGCCAACTTACCTGCCAAGTGCGGGTGACTTAGCCAATGGATACGCAATCCTGACCCTGAATGTTAACCCGCTTGCACCATGTGCGACCCCAATATCTGATAATAAAACGCTTAATATCAGCCTCACCCCGGTTGTATTTGCCGGACTCGATGCAACAATCTGTGCAGGTTCAACCTATACTATCAACGATGCAACTGCATCGAACTATGCAAGCCTGCAATGGACTTCTTCGGGAACTGGTACATGGGCAAATGCCAACACATTAAACCCAACCTATACACCTAGCCCGGCCGATGTTATTTCTGGTTCGGTTATACTTACGTTGACTGCTACAAATGGTAGTTGCCCGTTAATAACTGACTACATCCAACTGAACATCCAAAACGAAGTGCTTGTAAATGCAGGTACCGATGATGCGATTTGTGAAGGATCAAACTATACTGTATTTGGTGCAACTGCCAGTGGATTCAGCACACTTAACTGGACTACTTCCGGATCGGGAACCTTCAGCAATTCAGGAATTATAAATCCTATCTATACTCCAAGTGCTGCCGATATAGCAGCAGGAAGCGTTATACTTACCCTAACAGGAAATTCATTGGCTCCTTGCTCAGGAAGTGCAACTGACAACATGATGTTGAATATCAGGCAAACTCCAACTGCTGATGCAGGAACAGATGGAACCATTTGTGAAGGAGTTCAGTATGTAATTACTGATGCCATGGCTTATGATTATGCTTCGGTAATCTGGACAACTTCCGGAACAGGAACATTCCTCAACGGATCAACTCTGAGCCCGACCTATATTGCAAGTACAGCCGATATAGCTGCAGGAAGTGTAACGCTTACACTTATTGCCTCGAATCCTCCTTGTGCAGATGCAGTTGACTCGCAATCACTCACTATTATACCGAATCCTGTGGTTAATGCCGGCCCTGATGTAACCATCTGCCACTCATGCAACCACACTGTTTCAGGTGCCTTTGTAAACAATGCCGTCAGCTACAGCTGGACAACGACCGGTACTGGAACCATCACCAATGGTACTACCATTACCCCTACGTATCAGCCAAGTGCAGGTGACATCTCTAACGGTTCAGCTACCCTGATCCTGACAGCCGTGAGTGCATCAGGTTGTGGAAGTGTAAGCGATCAAATGGTCATCTTTATCAATCAGAATCCTGACATTGACTTTACCTGGAGCCCTGTTTGCGAAGGACAACCTACCAATTTCTTTGTGGATGAAACTTTAACTGATGTTAATTCAATTGCCGTATGGCACTGGAATTTCGGTGATGGTTTCTACTCAAATNNTGACAGCAACTGATACTGCTGGTTACTCAAGCATTGTAATCCATACCGTTGAAATTAACAGTTCGCCCATTGCGTTCTTCAGCATTGATACACCAAACTGTCTGGGAACACCAACACAGTTCAACAACCTTTCATCAACTGAAAACGGATACATCAATCGTTGGGTCTGGACATACGGTGATGGTTCACCTGCAGATACCATCTACTTCCCGAACAATCCAAATGTTGCGCATACCTATGCCAACCAGGGAATATTCGAGGTTAGCCTGAATGTAATGAATTCATTTGGTTGTGAAAATACCTACTTCACCCAGGTTTCAGTTACCCCGAACCCTGTAGCCAACTTCTACTACACCACCCTATGCGAAGACCTTCTGGTTAATTTCCAGGATGCTTCATTCCCCAACGGTGCTGGCAATGTAGTAAGCTGGGTATGGAACTTTGGTGATCCTGCTTCAGGAATCTACAACCTTTCAAATATTGAAGATCCTCAGCACATTTTCAGTGCACCGGGAACTTATGATGTAACACTTACTATAACCAACTTCAATAACTGCAGCGGTACTATTACCAAACAGGTAACTGTTGGCGAAGCTCCTCCGGTTGAATTTACCTGGGATTCATCGTGTGCCGATGCACTCACCAGTTTCTATACCGATGCCTCGGTTGTAAACATCAACGCAATTGCAACCTACGCATGGGAATTTGGCGACGGTGGTTTATCTAATTTACAGGATCCTCAACATCAATATGCTGCGGCTGGCGACTATCTGGTATCTCTTACTATAGTTGATACTGCAGGATGCACAAATTCTGTCAGCCATCTGGTACATGTTAGCCCACTACCAGTAGCATTCTTCAGTTACACCGCGCCTACCTGTTTTGAGACAGAAACCTCTTTTAACAATTTATCTTACTCTGAATCAGGTTATATAATCGAATGGGAATGGATATTTGGTGACGGAACTTCTACAACGGTTACCTTCCCGAATAATCCGAATGTAACCCATCAGTATGCTAACTCAGGTATTTATAACGTTACCTTGAATATTCTTACATCAGAGGGATGCGAAAATACCGTAACCATTCCGGTTGAGATTGTTCCCAACCCGGTGGCCAACTTTATCAACTCATCAGCATGTCTTGGTGAAGCAGTTGACTTTACTGATCTGTCACAAGCCAATGGAGGCGGACAAATTATAAGCTGGGCCTGGAATTTTGGTGATCCTACATCAGGTGTTAACAACAACTCCTCGATGCAGAACCCATCACATATCTATGCACAACCCGGCACCTATACAGTTAGCCTGATTATTGCTACTTCAAACACCTGTTCTGATACAACAACCAGAGTTGTTACCATCAATCCTGCTCCAACCGTTGACTTTATTTCAACAAACGGATGCTCAAACGATACCATTCAGTTTACAAGTTCAAACTTTGTAAATCTTGCAACAACCCTGAGCTGGATGTGGGACTTTGGTGATGGCACCACTTCAACCATTGCTGATCCACAGCATATTTATGCTATCCACGGAGTGTATATTGTAAACCTTACAATTACCGATACTGCCGGATGTACAGCAAGCGTTTCACACCCGATTAATGTCATTCCAGGACCAGTTGCCATGTTTAACTTTGTTGCTCCTGCCTGCTCTGGTACCGACGTTCAGTTCAACGATATGTCGCTGACACAGGGGAGTGTAATAACTTCCTGGCTATGGGACTTTGGCGATGGTAATACCTCACTGATTAACGCGCCGGGCAACCCGAATGTAACTCATGTTTACGCAAGTGCAGGTGTTTATTCAGTAACCCTCACTGTAACCAACCTTACCGGTTGTGATGCATCAACCAGCATGAATGTTGTGATTACAGTAGGTCCAACTGCTGACTTTACCTTCGAGCAGGGATGTATGGGGACTCCGGTTGCATTTACCGACAATACAAGCCCCAACGGAGGCCCGGCCATCGTACAATGGCTGTGGAATTTCGGTGATCCTGCATCGGGAGTTTCAAACACATCAAACCTGCCGAATCCGTTGCATATATTTAATGTAGCAGGCACTTATACTGTAAGCCTGACCTCAACCAGCGCAAGTGGTTGCCAGCATACAGTGCAGCATGATGTTATTGTTACCCCTCCGCCCGCAGTTGCCTTTATCATTACCTCGGGAACCTGTGTTGGATCAGCAGTAACATTTGAACCTGATACCAATGTGATGGATCTTTCATTGATCGCATCATATGAGTGGAACTTTGGTGACGGAAGTATAACTTCAACTTCACCAACTCCAACACATGTGTATAATGTTACCGGCACCTATACTGTAACCATGACTGTAGTTAACCTTGAAGGCTGCACAAGCAGTATATCACAGCAAATTACAATCGGAGCATTACCAGTTGCAGTCTTCTCTTTCCAAAGTGCCTGTTCAGAAAATGCAACTTCTTTCACTGACTTATCCTATGCGGTAACCGGTGAGCCGATCGTTTCATGGTCGTGGGTATTTGGTGACCCGACAGCTTTGCCGGGAACCGATACATCAACTTTACAGCATCCGGTTTACAATTACCCAACTCAAGGATTATACAACGTAACCCTGACTGTGACAACCCTAAGTGGATGTCCATCAAGTGTCACCATCCCTGTACAGGTATTCCCGGCGCCTACAGCAGCCTTCAGTTATGTCGCAAGTGCCTGCGACAATGGAGCGGTATCCTTCCAGGATGAATCCACCAGTTACATGAGTGCCATCACCGGATGGGAATGGGAATTTGAACCGGGCTACACATCAACACTACGAAATCCCTATCACATATTCTATCACACCGATAGTTGCTATGATGTAAGACTCGTGGTAACCGATATGCGGGGATGTATTGACACCCTGATTCAACAAGTTTGCATACCTGCAGGCCTCGAAGTTGAAATAGACTATACAACTACCTGCCTCGGCGACAGCACCTTCTTCAGTCCGGCATTAATTGCTCCGGTTGGAGACTCACTGGTGGCATTTGAGTGGAATTTTGATGATATTGCTTCAGGAATCTACAATATTTCAGATGAGCAGAATCCGGTTCATTACTTCCAGACCCCTGGTTCGTATCTGGTATCACTTCTTGCTACGGATGAAAACAATTGTAAAACAACTGTTTATCGTAGAGTTGAGGTTCTTGACCTGCCGATACCATCATTCAGTTATATTGCCGGTTCCTGCGATAGCACCATCTACTTTACCGATCTTTCATCCGGAAACGGAACAACCATCACCACCTGGATTTATAACTACGGCGATGGAAACAGCGATACACTGCATACTGCGCCAGCCGATACATCGCACTACTATGCTACCTCAGGTATTTTCAATGTAAGCCTGACTACCATAACAGCGAGCGGATGCGAAGCTACCTTCAGCCTTAGTATTGACCGTATGCCATGTATAACTGCTGCTTTTGAGCAACTAGATACCTTAACCTGCGAACGCCATGAACTTACTTTTGAAGATCAGTCGGTTTGTGGTAATCCGATCAACAGGTGGGAGTGGAATTTTGGCGATGGCGATACATTGGTTTACAATGTTGCTCAGCCAACCATACCACATATTTATCAATTAAGTGGAACTTATACTGTTCAACTGATTGTTTCAACCACCGTTGCCGGTAAAACTGTCAGCGATACTGCTACGCAAACTGTTAAAGTGCTTGCATCCCCAACAGCTAAATTCTATGCACCGGATGTATGTTTGAACAACAATACCATCTTCACCGATCAGTCTACCTGGACTGTTTCGAAAATAGACAAATGGCACTGGGACTTTGGTGATCTGCAGTCGGTTTACGATACAACTTCGATCCGCAACCCTGCCTATCTCTATAGCCGCGCTGGTTTATATACAGCAATGCTTACAGTAACCAACGAATTTGGTTGTACCGATACCGTAAGTCATGAGCTTAAAGTTCATTACCTGCCTGTTGCCGATTTCAGCTACAGTTTGGCCTGCGAGAACAATCACACCTACTTTACCGATCTGAGTGACAGTGCTGACGCAAGCATTGATCAGTGGTGGTGGAGATTCAGGGATTCGCTCAATATGCTTGGCCTGGCTGGTGTTCAGAATCCAGACTTCACCTTTAGCAAAGTTGGAGATTATAATGTTGAGCTGATTATTGTAAACAGCAACGGATGCTCAGACACCATAGCCAAGGATATAAACGTAAATCCAAAACCAATCAGTGCTTTCTCAATGACTGAGAATTATGAGAATACACAGGGACGGGTCCTCTTTACCAATGGTTCAATCGGTGCTACGGCTTATGAATGGGACTTCAGTACAGGAACACAATCGTTTGCTATTGATCCTGTTGTGAACTTCCCGGCAGATGGATTGTATGAAGTAACATTGGTATCGCTGAATGAGTTTGGTTGTCCTGATACACTCAGAATGGACTACAGTCTGATGTACAAAGGATTGTGGGTGCCCAATGCATTCTCGCCAAACAACCCCAATGAAGCAGTAAGGCTATTCAAACCGGTTGGTATTAACATTAAGTATTACACCATTGAGGTTTACGATACATGGGGAAATATCCTGTGGACATCGAGCGAACTGGACGAAAACGGATCACCAACCGAAGGATGGAACGGTACTTTCAATGGCAATATGGTACAACAGGATGTCTATTTGTGGAAGGCTTCGGCAGTATTTAAAGACGGAACCATCTGGCAAGGACTTGATGTTGGTAAAAACAAAAACATACCTCAGAAAACATCAGGAACCATAACCCTTATCAGGTAAGCCTGAAACAAAAAGTTTACACAGAAAAAAATAAAAGTCATGAAAAACATACGGATATACCTGCTCATTACCCTCGCAGCCCTGGTTTCAACTTTCGCACAGGCACAGGATCCACTGTTCTCACAGTTCTACAACAACCCGGTTTATTACAATCCCGGAGCAGTAGGATTAACCCCCGGTCTCAGGGCCAGGTTTACAGTAAGGGACCAGTGGCCACAATTGCCCGCCGATTTGAGGAACTATACCTTCAGTATGGATATGGCCGAGCGCAACATTCCGGGATCAGGAGGTTTGGGGCTCGTAGTAATGTCGGATAATGCCGGCGCCGGGTACCTGAAAACATCCACTGTTGGACTTTCGTCTGCCGTTAGAGTTGCGTTGCAGGATAATATGGTTACACAGGTAGGTATTATGACTTCGTTTGTTCAGAAGAGAATAAACTGGGACAACCTGGTATTTACTGATCAACTCAATCCGGTTTATGGTAACATTTACGAAACGAGTTTCGAGATACCTACCGCAGGCAATGTTGTATATCCTGATTTTTCGGTTGGAGGTATTTTCCGGTTTACCGAAAGCAGCAATACTTTCAGCGCTATACAGGGAACCTTCGGATTGGCAGTTCACCACTTGTTCAGGCCCAATGAATCGTTTATCGGACTTACTTCGCCACTTCCACGCAAACTGGCTATTACCGGTGATCTCATTTTTGAAATCGACGGCGATTCTGATGGATTGTATTTTCAGCGTGGCACCAAAAAGAACACGTTTAAGTTTAACCCTGGATTCATTTATGAGTCTCAGGCCGATTTCAAAACTTATTCTGTTGGTGTAAATATTCTTAAGTCGGCTATTTATTCAGGCGTTTGGTTTCGCAACCGCACTTCTGAGCTGGCAAAATCAAACGACCTGATTTTTATGCTGGGAATCAATGCTCCCTTTACCGGCCAAACCCGAATGAAAATTAATTATACCTACGATTTTATACTGACTGAAATCAGAACTGCAACTGGCTGTTCGCACGAAATTTCAATCACTATCGAACTTGATGACTTCAATATTTTCAGTGGAGGTAATAACAGAAGAGGAGGCGGATTTGGGTTCTCAACCCGCAACCGCCGCTCAATGGAAGAGCTTCAATGCTGTCCTTTCTGATAAAGATAAGCGATCCCCCCGACCATTAATTCTGAAATGGTTTTCGCAAAGAGCCCCTTAACCGGGGCTCTTTATTTTTTTTTCGACTGATAAAATCCTGATTCTATTTTCGAAATTTTCCGACCTCTGGCTTCCGTTCTTTGTCCTCCAATTAAATCTCATATCCAAACCTGCGCAATTGCTGAGGATCATCGCGCCAGTCTTTGCTTACTTTAACCCTAAGATCAAGAAAAACCTTTGTTTCGATAAAATCTTCAATATCCTTTCGGGCCGCCATTCCAAGGCCTTTTATTGATTTGCCATGATGCCCTATGATGATGGCTTTCTGCGATTCACGGGCTACGTATATGGTAGAAGCAATATGCGTAATATTCTCTTTCTCCTTGTATTCATCAACGACAACTTCAACCGAGTAGGGTATTTCCTGCTTAAAGTACAGCAGAATCTTTTCGCGAATAATTTCTGAAACGAAAAACCGCACCGAACGATCGGTTAGTTCATCTTTTGGATAATATGCAGGTGAAACCGGTAGTTTTTCAACCAGTGTATCAAAAACCCTGTCGAGGTTGAAACGGTGCAGCGCGGAAACCGGGATAATAGTTGCTGAAGGCAATTTCTCCTCAAGGCTTTTAATCAGCGTAATTACTTCATCCTGCCCGCAGAGGTCAATTTTGTTCAGTACAACAACAATGGGTTTATTCAGCGAATTTAACTTTACGATAAGGGTTTCCTCGAAAGCTACATCTGCCTTTTCCGTCACCAGTAAAAACACATCGGCGTCCTCAAGGGCCGAATCAACAAACTTCATCATTGATTCGTGAAGTTTATAGTGTGGTTTTACCATTCCGGGGGTGTCAGAATAGATAATCTGAAATTCATCGCCATTCACAATACCCATGATTCTATGACGGGTGGTCTGTGCTTTTGAGGTAATTATTGACAACTTCTCCCCTACCAGGGCGTTCATCAGGGTTGATTTCCCTACATTCGGATGGCCTATAATGTTGACAAATCCCGACTTATGCTCCATAAAAAATAAAAAGAATTAAATTTGCACAGCAAAGAAACAAAATATATCTTTGCAGTCCCGTTTTAAAATCGGGTAAACTATAGTGCGGGATGGAGCAGAGGTAGCTCGTTGGGCTCATAACCCAAAGGTCGTAGGTTCGAATCCTGCTCCCGCTACCAATCTTAATAACAATAAAGGCCTTGTGATCAAGGCTTTTGTTGTTTTAAGCTCTTGCTTGTTGATCGGTTCCATTTGAATACACAGGAATTTGGTCAATCCAAAAATATCAAGTTATGTCAAATATCATTGCAATTGTTGGCAGGCCCAACGTAGGAAAATCAACCCTTTTTAACCGCCTTACCGGCGAACGGGCTGCTATTGTTGACCCAACCAGCGGCGTTACCCGCGACCGCCATTATGGTGTTTCCGACTGGAACGGAACCGAATTTTCGGTGATTGATACCGGCGGTGTGGTTGTCGGCAGCGATGATGTTTTTGAAGATGCTATCCGAAAGCAGGTTGAACTGGCCATGGAAGAAGCGGATGTAATTCTGTTTATGGTTGATGTAAAAGAAGGCCTGTCTCCCCTCGACGAAGATGTAGCAAACCTTATCCGCCGTTCTCCCAAAAAAGTTTTCCTGGTCGCCAACAAGGTTGACAATGCCTATCGTTCGGCAGACGCTGTTGAGTTTTACTCCATGGGTTTTGATAAGATTTACGAAATATCGGCTATTAACGGAAGTGGAACAGGCGATTTGCTCGACGATGTGGTAAAGGTGTTTGCTGATACCGTTTTTGAGGAAGTCCCCGATTTGCCGAAAATCGCTTTTGTCGGGAGGCCCAACGTTGGTAAATCATCCATGATTAATGCCCTGCTTGGCGATGAGCGCAATATTGTAACGCCTATCCCCGGCACTACCCGCGATTCAATTTATACCCGTTACAAAACTTTCGGGTTCGATTTTTTACTTGTGGACACCGCCGGTCTCCGCAAAAAAGGCAAGGTTACCGAAAATATTGAGTTTTATTCGGTTATGCGTTCAATTCGTGCCATCGAAAGCAGCGACATTTGTGTGCTCATGCTCGATGCAACACAAGGAATTGAAAGTCAGGATATCAATATCTTTTCATTGGCACAGAAAAACCACAAAGGCATTGTAATCGTTGTAAATAAATGGGATCTGGTTGAAAAGGAAAACAACACCCATAAGGATTATGAAGCGCTTATCCGCAGCCGCATTGCTCCATTTACGGATGTTCCTATCATCTTTACTTCGGTTATCAACAAACAAAGAATCCATAAGACACTCGAAACGGTAAAGAAAGTGTATGAGGCCCGCTCACAGTCAATTTCCACCCGAAAACTTATGGATATTATACTTCCGATTGTTACCGAAAATCCTCCACCGGCGGTAAAAGGGAAATTTGTGAAGGTAAAATATATAACCCAGCTCAAACTCGCCTACCCGGCTTTCGTGTTTTTCTGCAATATGCCACAATACGTAGCCGACCCTTACAAACGATTTGTTGAGAACCGCTTGCGCGAGAAGTTTGATTTCAACGGAGTACCCATCGAAATTTTCTATCGTCAAAAGTAAAACCGATGGCTGACGAGCTACGCATTGATAAATGGCTTTGGGCTGTGCGCATTTTCAAAACCCGAACAATGGCCGGTGATGCATGCAGGGCAGGAAAAGTAAAGATGGATGGAATTGCAGTCAAGCCATCCAGGGCACTGAAACCGGGCGATGTAATAATAGTGAGCATTGGGCCGCTTACGCGGACAATCCAGGTAAAGGCCCTGATTCATAACCGGGTTTCAGCCAAACTGGTGCCCGATTCACTCGACGACCTTACACCACCCGAAGAATATGAGCGCATTAAATTTATGAACGAGCTCAATTCAGAACGCCGCGACCGAGGCACCGGACGACCCACCAAAAAAGAAAGACGCACGATTGACCGGCTTAAAGGGCCTGGAGGTGGTGACTGATTGTTTCCTGGACTTAGATATCTGGGGACGAGGAGACAAGGGGGAGATTGAGGGATCCGACCAAAAACACTAAAATTGCCATTAGTTTAAACCAACTTCCTACAATCCTAACCTGTACGAAACTTTAATCAGGAAAACGTTGTGTGGATAAATTGCTGACAGGTGCTCAAAATCAGACCCCATTCGCATTGTTCCATAAGATTGACTATCGGATCTGTTTTGCGACCATACCAGGTAAACCGATGATCCGGGAAGATATTCCCAACGGATTACAAGGTTTGACAGAAAATAAAAAGCATTGAAATCGGGCTTATCAAACGTATAATCAGCAGTTCCATTCTGGTTCTCATCAATGGAATATAACTCATCATCATTGCTATAACTTAGTTCATTTACGGAATAATATCTGAACCGTTCGGTGAATTCATTGGCCTTAGGATTGGTTACCATCTTAAATTCAGTGTATTTACCCGATGAGATAAATGGCTGTCCATAATACTGAACCGTAAGATCAGGCGTAATTCCTATATTGATACGGATTGGAATCCCAATGGTTTTCTGATCCAGCGAAGCAAAAATGTAACGTGGATCTTCCTGCATGCTTCCTGTTTCCACGTATTGCAGCATGGCTTTTTCGGCACTATAAAAAGGATTCAGGGAAATATTCATCGCGTTAACCGGCGCCCATGTAATGCGCAAGCTTGTCGAATAAGAATCATTCACATCATAATCTCCCTTAAAAATGCTAAAACTTACACCGGCGTTAACCTTTTTTGAGTAGTCGGTCGAAAGCGATGTCCAGAAACTGCTTCCACCGGGCAGCAGCATTGCCGGCCCTCCACGCAGATAGTAGTTTGATCGTTGCGCAAAATCCCTGTTCAGCCCAAACGCGAAATTCCATTGGTTCTTGAATTTTGCGTTTGCATTCATATTTGTGCCACCATACCGGTTATGCATCCCAAAATCCCACCCACTCCACTGGTTGAAATTCAGATTGATCTGTTTAAAAATGCTGAATGGCTTATAGTATCGGTATCCAACCCAGATAACCTGAAAAATATCATCGGAACGCCGTTGAAAACCGGCATCATTAATTTCGAAACCAGGCGAACGCCAGTTTACCCAGGTGGTATATCGCCAATGTCCGCTTCCGGACTTTCCAAATTCAACAACCCCGGCATGTCCCGACAACGAAGTGCGCCTTGGATCATATTTGATATATGAAGCATCAGGCCGTTGAAAGTACCTTGCCGACGATTCTTGTGTTTCCTTAATAGCCAGGGTATCACCTCTTACATGGCTGAACATCCCTTTAATATTAAGGTAATAGGTTCTGTCTTTCCAGGTATGATTAAAATCTAAACCGCCAGTATAGGCGGCCTGATGAAGGTTTTGCATTGCAGCATTATCCAGATCCCGGTTTACCGCGGTGAACATCCCTCCAAGTTTGCTAGTACCCTTGTTAAAATCTTTTTGCAAACGGCCAACAAAGTAATTGGTTAAGGGTTCTACATCTATTTTCTCCTGGCTTTCAGCCTTTATAACCTCGGCAGTTTCTGTAGCTGTAACTGACTCTAAAGCGCCAACAGACCAGCCATTTTTTGTTTTTCCCGTTAATTTGAATGCCCCAAGAATAGTTGTGTTGGAGGGAGAATCGGTATAGTCATACTCGGAAATATCGCGATGGGGAGACCTGCCGATACGTCGAGAATAGAAAAGATTATCGCTTGACGATTCATTCTCACCTGGAGAAACACCAAAGCTTAGAATATTACGGCCTTCAACAAAAAAAGGTCTTTTCTCCTCAAAATAAGACTCAAAAGCCGATAAATTCACTTCTGAAGGATCAGCCTCAACCTGTCCGAAATCGGGATTGATGGTAAAATCGAGAATCATATTGTTGGTAAGGCCTATTTTACCATCGAACCCGGCCGATAATCCAGATGATTTGCCGGTCCTGAAAGGATTTCCATCCTCCTGTTTGTATTTCTCCGTTGAAGCCACTACATATGGCATCAGTTCAATTTGTCGCTTTGGTTTAATCCCCTGCAATCCTTCCATGGTTCCAAACCGACTGACCCAGGTAGAGGCATCGCGTGGAATTGGTTGCCAGATATCAAGTTCATCAAATCGTTGTATATAACGGAGTACCTGTAAACCCCAGGTATGGGTTTCGGCATGTGAAAATCTCAACTGTGAAAGTGGTATTCGCATTTCAACAGTCCAGCCCAGGCTATCGAAAGAAGATTTTCCGGCCCAGA
>DINP01000030.1:20361-28232 GCA_002426025.1 Bacteroidales bacterium UBA5537
GCGAAAGTTTTTGAATTAATAAGACAGGTAGTCGCCACGAATGTTACATTAAAATCATGCCAATGCTATCATTTTGAAATACTGAATCTTAAATAAATAAAATGTTGAATTAATGAACGGAAATGGGAATAAAGTGTGCGATGGCGGACAAATCGGATAGAAATGCTTCAACCAGTTCTAAAATCCGATCGATTGACTAATACTTATGCATCAATTCGTTAAGAATAATTATAAAATCGTAAACACAAGCTTCTCAAATTGCTTCAGATAAGTTTATGTCCATAATATTTTGCCTAAAATCCTTATCAATATCTTAAGTTTCCGAAAAGGCACCCAGAACAGATTGAGAACAATTTAATCCCGATTGGAAATATTCAAGAGCTTCATCTTCTATTGGGTTCATTTTATTGAAATGGGATATTGTTCAAATTGCGTTAAATCAAACCACTGATTTTTCTACTACTCCACTACCAAAACCAATCCTTTCAGATATTCCCCTTCCGGATGGAAAATACTTACCGGATGATCGGCCGAGTGCCCCATTTGGTGAAGGATGCTCACATTGCGGCCAGCTTCGAGAGCTGAAGACATGGCCATAGAAACAAACATTTCGCGACTAATTGACTGTGAGCAGGAAAAGGTAAACAACAAACCGCCTGGCCTGATTTTTTTCATAGCGGTGGCATTAATGTATTTATATCCCTGCAGTCCTTTGTGCCGGTCAGCATGTCGTTTGGCAAATGCAGGCGGATCGAGCACAATCAGGTCAAAATCATCGGGCATTGTGCCAAGATAAGATTTGGCATCAGCAACTATACTTTCATGGTTTGAACCGGCAAATCCATTGATACGCAGATTCTCCTCAAGCGTATCCATTGCCTTGCGCGAACTATCGAGCGAAGTTACCTGGGTTGCACCAGCAGCAAGAGCATAAACAGAAAATCCACCTGTATAGCAGAAAGTATTCAGAACTTTCCGACCTTTGGCATAGTGTGCCAGTAATGCCCGGTTGTCGCGTTGGTCGAGAAAAAAACCGGTCTTTTGCCCTTCTTTGAAATCAATGCTGAAGCGGTGACCATTTTCGAGAATTTCCAGTGCATTGGAATTTCCAAAAAGAAATCCATCCCCATCTGATTCACCTCCTGATTTGCCAAGAGCTTCGCTACTTTTATCATAAACGGCACTTAGTTTTTTCCCATAAACCTGTTTCAGGGCATCGGCAAGTTCATGGCGCAGCAAATACATACCTGTGCTGTGACCCTGCATAACAGCAACTCCGTTGTAAAAGTCAATCACCAACCCCGGCAAACCATCGCCTTCGCTGAAAACGAGCCGGTAAGCATTGCTTTTCGGATTGGCAGTAAATCCCAAATCCTGCCGTAGTTTAAAAGCCTGGTTGAGTTTGATTACCCAGAAATTTTCGCCAGGTTTATCAGGCCCGAAATGAAAAAGCTTTACAGCAATACTTCCTGTACAAGCATGGCCAGTCGCCAGATAATTGTCGGCTATATCAAAAACTTCAACAATATCGCCATCTTCAGGATTGCCCTCTACTTTATGGATAGCCCCTGAAAAAATCCATGGGTGAAAACGCTTCACCGCTTCATCGCGGCCTTTGCCAAGGATGATTTTACCTTTTACCTGCATTTAAACATTTTTCAGCAAATGTAAGCTTAATCATTAAAAAGCTGATGGATTAAGGTTTATTACAACGCATTACAAAAATCCTTTATCTGATTGGTTCATACATTATGACTGACATATTGAATAAAACTATCTAAACTACATTTTTTCTTAACTTTATCCCCCTCATTTGAAAATATGGATGATTATGAAACCGCAACTATCTATCTACAGCATACTGCCAATATTATTGGTCTGTATTTCATTTACTATTTCAGCCCAGCAGCCAAACCGTGCCTATAACAGTTTAAAAGTTCTTGATGAAAACATCGAGATAAAGGTAAGCGATGGGAAATATCTGATTGCCCCGCTGAACGACTACATTGTGCACACATCCTTTTATCCGGCTGGCAAAGAGATGAAAAACTTTTCGTTTGCTGCAGATATGAAAGCCGAAAAGGTTGATTTTACTTTGGTTGAAGAAGGAAATAACATAACCATTAAATCGAAAGGTATTGTATTGAAAATCACTAAAGTGCCATTTAAGATTGCCTACTACTTTAACGATAAGCTTCTGATATGCGAAAACCGAGGTTTTGTAGATACAGATAGTATGCAGTTGATAAATCTATCTATTGAAAAAGAGGAGGTGCTTTACGGTGGAGGTGCACGGGTTTTGGGAATGGATCGCCGTGGAAACAGGTTGAAATTGTACAACAGGGCTCATTATGGTTATGAAACCCGTTCTGAATTAATGAATTACACGCTTCCGCTTTTCCTGTCATCAAAACAATATGCCGTTCTGTTCGATAATGCCAGCACGGGTTTTCTTGATCTCGACAGCAAAAAAATTAATGAAATAACCTATGAAACCATTGGCGGAATTCCTAATTATTATGTAATAGCCGGCAATAACTGGTATCACCTGGTTGATCAGTACACGCGCCTAACGGGAAAGCAACCACTTCCACCAAGATGGGCTTTCGGAAATTTCAGCAGCCGGTTTGGGTACCATTCACAAGCCGAAACAGAAGCAACCGTCAATAAATTCTTTAAGGACGAAATACCNNAACCTGGAGTGGTTGCGCGACAGCTTTCCTAAACCCGAAAAAATGATAAAACGGTTCAATAAAAAAGGGGTGAAAACCATCCTGGTAACAGAACCGTTTATACTTACCACTTCAAATCGCTGGCAGGAAGCCGTCGACAATAAAATACTGGCTACCGATTTGTTTGGCAATCCCTATACCTATGATTTTTATTTTGGTAATACCGGGCTGATTGATATCTACGACCCAAATGCCAGGGATTGGTTCTGGAATATCTACAAACATTTCACCAATCAGGGAATTGGAGGTTGGTGGGGCGATCTGGGCGAACCGGAGGTTCATCCTTCGGGATTGCAACATATAAACGGAACAGCAGATGAACTGCACAATTCTTACGGGCACGAATGGGCCAGGCTGATCTGGGACGGTTATCGGAAAGATTTTCCACTAACAAGACCGTTCATTCTGATGCGTGCAGGTTATGCAGGTTCGCAGCGATACGGAATGATTCCCTGGTCAGGCGATGTAAACCGCAGCTGGGGCGGGCTGGTTCCCCAGCCTGAAATAGCGCTGCAGATGGGTATGCAGGGTCTGGCCTACATGCACTCTGACCTTGGTGGATTTGCAGGCGGCGATACCATGAACAATGAATTATATATCCGATGGCTTCAATATGGCGTATTTCAGCCCATTTACAGACCTCATGCCCAGGAACATATTCCTGCAGAGCCGGTTTTCCAGAATGAAAATACCAAGGCACTTGCCAAAAAATCTATCGAGCTCAGATATCAGCTTATGCCATATATCTATAATATGGCTTTCGACAATAACCAAACCGGCAAACCGCTGATGATTCCACTATTCTTCAACGAAAGCCAGAACAAGGAATTGCTAACCTACGACAAAGCCTATATGTGGGGCGATGCTTTTCTTGTATCTCCGGTAAAAGAACCCGGCTTGAAAAAGCAAAGCTTCTATTTCCCTAAAGGAACTTCATGGACCGGTTTTTTCGATAACAATATCTATGAAGGCGGGTTTGAGCATACTATCCCGTTGAGTATTTCAAATATCCCGGTTTTTGTTAAGGGAGGGTCTTTTATCCCTATGTTAAGAAATGTCGTCAGCACACAGCACTACTCTCTCGATGAGTTTGACCTTCACTATTATGCAGATTCTCTTGTAAAGGAAAGCCGTTACAGGCTATACAACGATGATGGGAAAAGCCCGTTTGCCTATGAGAACGGGAAATATGAATTAATGGAGTTTACAGCTAAAAATGATGATATTTCTCTTGATTTCAGTGTTATTAAACTTGTAACTACTGACAGGTTTTGGGATGCCGATAATCTGATTACAGTAAAGGTGCATAATCTGAAAGCCAAGCCTGCCGGGGTAAAGCTTGGCAATACCTTTGCCGGTAGCAAAATCTGGAGTTGGGATGATGAAACTAAGCTGCTCGAAATAAAGCTTAAATGCAATACCAGCATGGAAACCATAGAAGTTATAAAGCAGCTTTATTAAAACCCTGAAACATCGATTTATCAACCACAATTTAATATACCTTTGCACGTTAAATTTAAAAAAATACGGAAGATGAAAAAACTGATTTTCATTGCATTAATGATCCCCTTTCTTTTTGCCTGCAACAGTAAAAAGAAAGAATATGAGGCACTGCAGTCTCGTTACGATAGTTTACTAACCATTGGTTTTACCAAAGACACAAGTTTACTTAGTTATGTTGAGTCCTTTAACGCCATACAGGCTAATCTCGATTCAATCAAAAGGGCTGAAATGCTTATTACCCAAAGCACCTCTGCAAGCGGCGAAATTCAACCTGATCAGAAAGAACAGATAAACCGCGACATCAACCTGATTTATGAAATGCTTCAGAAAAACAAGCAGACCATTGCTGAACTAAAGTCAAAAATCAGAAAATCGAACTCGAAAGTTGCAGCCCTCGAAGAAATGGTTGAGCGCATGACCCGTCAGATTGAAGAAAAAGATGGTCAGATAGCCCAATTGCGCGAACAGTTAGAAAAGATGAACATTCAGATTGAGATTCTGAATACCAATGTAGAAAACCTAGCTTCGGAAAGTAAGTCAAAATCGCAAACCATCAGCGAACAAACCGAAGCCCTCAACACGGCTTACTATGTGATTGGCACCAAGCGCGAACTGCTCGATCAGAATATTATAACCCAGGAAGGCGGATTTGCTGGAATCGGCAGAAATAAGAAACTGAAAGAAGACTTCAACCGTGACTATTTTACCCGCGTGGATATTACCAAATTCAAATCGGTTCCGGTGCTGAAAAAGAAAGCCAGTATCATAACTACGCACCCTTCACAATCTTACAAAATCTATGGCGAAAAGAGCGTTGACAGCATTGTAATTAAAAATGCAAAGGATTTCTGGTCAACATCAAAATATCTTGTTATTGTAATTGAATAAGGAGATAGTAACTTTTTGGCGTCTATTTTGCTGATGCCATTCAACAAACAAAAAGAGCGGAGGTGTTGCATTTTGCAAAGCTCCCGCTCTTTTTATAAAATCAGTTTATTCAATTATTTGCTGGCTATCGGCAGGTTGTTTGTCATAGTCAATTTCTCTTTCCTTTTTTCCATCTTCGCTATAAAAAACCCAGATACCGGTGCGCTTGCCATTTGTAAAGTTTCCTTCGTAATATTTATTTCCATTTGCATGATAAACTGTGCGTTTCCCATGGCTTTCACCATTCAGAAATTCGCCTTCGCTCCATAATGTTCCATCCTGAAACCATGAGGCCCAGTACCCGTCTCGTTTTTCGTTCTTGTACTCTCCTTCAATAAACTTTTTTCCATTGGGATGAAAACGGATTTCTTTAATCAGTTGTTCCTTCCCATCAATCTTTTTGTAGGTAAGCTCCGATTTGACTGTACCATCATCATAATTCTCTTTTTTAACAGTCGTTTTAGAACAGGATGCCAGAATAAACATCCCCAGCAAGGCGTAAAGCAGTTTTTGCATAAAAGTAATTTATCAGAAATTTAACGGTTAAACAACAGACGTTCACCCAAATGAGATTCATCAAATTTATTTTGATGCCAGGCAAGGTGACCGCCGACAAATGTATGGGTAATTTTTGAGTGAAAACCCTCTCCTTCAAAAGGTGACCAGCCACATTTATATAAAATATTTTCAGGTTGAACAGTCCAGGGCGATTGCGGATCTACTAATACCAGGTCGGCATGATATCCCTGCCTGATGAAACCACGGCGATCAATGCCAAAAATACGGGCAGGTGCATGGCACATTTTCTCAACTACCATGGCCGGTGAAATCTTTTCGGCCCGGCTCATTTCGAGCATTGCAACCAAAGAGTGCTGCACCAATGGACCACCCGACGGGCAGTGAAAATATGACCCGGACTTCTCCTCAATCGTGTGTGGTGCATGGTCGGTGGCTATCACATCGAGTCGTCCGTCGAGCAAAGCGCCAAGCAATGCATCACGATCAGAAGCAGACTTTATGGCCGGGTTCCACTTTATCCGCGATCCAAGCCGATCGTAATCATCGTTTGAAAACCAAAGGTGATGAACGCAAACTTCAGCGGTTATCCTTTTACTGGCATTCGCGGGTTTATCAGAAAGCAAAGCTAATTCATCAGCCGTTGACAAATGGAGCAGGTGCAGACGGGTATTGTGTTTGGTGGCAAGGTTCACGGCAAGTGTACTCGACTTAAGGCAGGCTTCCCGGCTGCGGATAAGATGGTGCACATACAAAGGTACCTGCTCACCATAAATCTCTTTGTACCGGTCAGAGTTCGCCCGGATGGTTTCTTCATCTTCACAGTGAACGGCTACCAGGGTAGGTGCGTGTTTAAAAATCCCTTCGAGGGTTTCAAGGTTATCAACCAGCATATTGCCGGTTGAAGCGCCCATAAAAACTTTAATACCACAAACGGTTCTCGGGTCGGTCATCACAACTTCGCTGAGGTTATCGTTTGAAGCTCCCATGTAGAACGAGAAGTTTGCCAGAGATTTTTCGCGGGCCATGCGGTACTTCTCTTCAAGCAATTTCCGGGTAAGCGTATTGGGAACTGTATTGGGCATTTCCATGAAGGAAGTAACCCCTCCGGCTACTGCAGCACGGCTTTCGGTAAAAAGATCGGCTTTGTGGGTAAGACCGGGATCACGAAAGTGCACCTGATCGTCAATTACCCCTGGAAAAAGCCATTTGTCCTTGGCTTCGATAATTTCAGCATCCCCGGCACCTTCAATACTGCCGGGATGATATTCGCCTTCAACCACCAGGCTGATCAGTCCATTATTTATCAGCACGCTGCCAATAAAAGCGCGGCCTTCATTCACAACAGTAGCGCCCGAAATCAGATATTTCTTTTTCATCGAAAGTAAATTGACTGCCTGACAACCATCAGGTTTCATGTGCAAAGGTAAGAAATAACGGCGGTGAAAAGTTCAGGGATCAGGCTGTCTTTTTGGGGCGGATTCGTTTGAAACGGAGTTGTATAACCCCAAGTATTGCTTCGCGGAAAATGCCACGGCTCATTTTTGAGGTACCTTCTGTCCGATCAGTAAAAATGATGGGAACTTCCAGTATGTTAAACCCAAGTTTCCAGGCTGTATATTTCATCTCAATCTGAAATGCGTAACCGGTAAATTTTATCCTTTCGAAATCAATTGTGTTCAGCAACTCCCTGCGATAGCATTTGAAACCGGCGGTAGTATCCATCACTTTCATGCGGGTTACCATCCTAACATAATAGGAGGCAAAGTAAGACATCAGCACCCGGCCCATCGGCCAGTTAACAACATTCACACCTTTGATATACCTTGAGCCGATCGCAACATCGGCACCCTGATTGGCACAGGCATCATAAAGTTTGATAAGGTCGTCGGGATTATGGGAGAAGTCGGCATCCATTTCAAAAATGAAACTGTAATCCCTGTTAAGTGCCCACTTGAACCCATGAATGTAGGCAGTACCCAGGCCAAGTTTCCCTTTGCGTTCCTCCATGTGAAGACGACCATCAAACTCGGTCATTAATGAACGCACAATATTGGCCGTTCCATCAGGGGAATTATCCTCAACAATCAGGATATCAAACTCTTTCTCTAACGAAAAAACTTTGCGAATGATACGCTCTATGTTTTCTTTTTCGTTGAATGTGGGGATAATTACCAGACTATCTTTCACAAG
>DINP01000083.1 GCA_002426025.1 Bacteroidales bacterium UBA5537
ATGGGACAAAATTCGAAAATGGATAAATTCTGATAAATAATAGAAAAGAGTTATAATGAATTATTAATCAAGTGTATAAGCAATAATTGCGGTTTTATTCCTCCCAATAGTATTAACACATGGGTTGTTAAACTAATTTTGCGCCTTCAATAATTTTAAAAATTTACACCAATGAAGAATCAGATACTGCTATCCATACTTCTATTCGCCACAACAAAACTGTTTGCTCAGAATATTCAGCTGCACTATGATTTCGGCAAAGACAGGAATTACCCGACAACAACTGTTGAAATGTTTAAGCCCGATAAATGGGGCAGCACATTCTTTTTTATAGATATGGATTACAATGTTGGCGACGTAAAAGGTGTCAGCATGGCTTATTGGGAAATAGCCCGGGGGTTTAATCTTGGTAAAAGCCCCTTTGCCGCTCATATTGAATATAATGGCGGATTTGGTCAGTTTCGTGGTGATGAAGCTGATTATGCCTATCAGATAAATGACTCCTGGCTTGCTGGAATCGACTATAATTATAACAACGAGGATTTTACACGCGGCTTCACGGTGCAGTTGCTCTATAAATACATCCGCGATAAACATGATGCCTCCTTCCAGTTAACTGGTGTATGGTATATGAATATGCTGAATAATAAGCTCACCTTTTCGGGATTTGCTGATTTCTGGCGGGAAGATACTTATTTCTATAATGGCGAAACGGTTGAGATTACCGATTTTGTATTTCAGTCAGAGCCCCAGCTATGGTATAATTTTACGAGCAATTTTTCGCTCGGTACCGAAATGGAATTCGGTTATAATTTTGTTCCAGTTAGAGGATTCAGGATTAACCCCACCCTTGGAGCCAAATGGACTTTTTAATCCTGTAAGCACAGAAAGGCTATTCAACAAACAACTCCCCCGGAAATTCTGAATAACTCATCAGAAATCCGGAGGAGTGCCTATCAGTTTCTATTCCTAAAGATGGACGATATATCCACTATTTCTATGCCCCATGAAATAAACTTCATAGATGTAAACTCCGGCCTGGAGTCTGCTCAGGTCAATGGTAACATCATTCTCATCATCTGATAAGTATGTTGGTAACTGATAGATTTTTTGCCCGTCAGGCTGTGTTATTCGTATTTCAGCCTTTCCGGGATAGGGTACTTTCACCTTAATAATCAAATTGTCCTTTGTTGGGTTAGGATATACGAAGCAGGAAAAAAAAGTCTTTTTCTCTGGCTGGGCTTCATCCATTCCAAGTGCCTGCGAGCCATATTCCCATGCACCCATATCAATAACTGCTATCTGGTCGCCATCGCCATCCCACACTCTTATACATCCGTTCAAATCGCAGTTAGCACAGGATGTGCCTGTTAAATTAACAGGTCCGGCATCAACGCATGGAGAAAGGTTGCTTAATTCAAATTCATTTAAACCGACATCAGTAAATACCGGTGGCTGGCTGATATTTCCGCTTACCGGATTGTATTCTCCGGTAATTCCGCCACTTTCCATATCCTGCACATCGCAATGAACCAGCACCGGAACACAACCATTTGCTGACCAAAGCTGGCTCCCGTCATCCGATACGTTTGAGTAAATTATGTTGGCTGTTAGGGTGGGGTTGCTGTAAACCGGATTACCAACTACTTCAAACGAGCTGGCGATGCCTCCTCCATAAAGTGAGGCCTCGTTTTTGCAGATGGTATTGCTGGTAACAACAGGGCTGCTTCCCCGTAAAAACATTGCACCTCCGGCACCGGCTGTATTAGTGGCAATCAGGTTGTTTATGATCAGGGCGCTCGATAAATAGCAATCAATTCCTCCGCCTAATCCAGCTTCGTTGTTTTCAATTTTATTGTGTTGAATCAATGGGTTACCTCCTGAAACACAAATACCTCCACCTCGGTCGTGTGATGTATTGTTTATGATTGTATTGTTTAAAATATCAGGAGAGGCAAAAGTGAATGATGCAATTCCTCCGCCGCGGGATAATGCTTCGTTGTGGCTAATGGTATTTCGTTGGATTATTGGCCGGCAAAAAGAGCAATAAATCGCTCCTCCATCGTTACCGGAATAATTTTGGGTAATCAGATTGTCGCGAATAATTGCGTTCGACTTTTCTAAATAGATAGCTCCTCCACCCCAGTCGGAGAGACCTGAAACGGCCTGATTTCGCCTTATAAGGCAATGCGAAACAATAAGGTTAGATAGTTCAGCATAGATACCACCTCCACGGTTATCTGGGCAATCGCCCATAACCCGTCCGTATTCAATCCGGCAGTAGGTGAGTTTTGATGTATCCTGTCCGCTTGAGATGGTATTCATAAAGCGAAGTCCATGCCATCCGATTTTCTTGTCTGACGCTGTAAAGACAATACTATCAGAAGCCAGGCCCCGGGCGTTTAATTTGCCGAAAATCTCAAATTTGAAATGTCCCGAAAAGGTAATTTCTACTCCGGGTTCAATTGACAGAACCGATTCAGCCGGCACGCTCACAGTGCCGTTGATGATATATGGCGATCCTGCCTTGGTCCAGATGCCGCTTACAACTCCTCCTTCGACCATGGTTTGAGCTGCAGTGTGGCAGGTGAACAGGCAGGTGAGCGAAATAAGCCAAAGTATTGACTTTTTCATAAGGCATCTTTTTTATGTGAAAGAACATGAAAGGCAAATATAATCAATTTATTGCCTAAATGCAAGATTAAACAGCTAAAAAACAGGCGAATAGGAGAGTGTCGGATAGAATGTCCGTAGTATGTATTGCAAGAAAAACAGTTGAAAATAACCCTTATTGATGCGGAAGAGTTCTGAGACGCTCAGATTGCTCAGCTTTTGTTTCTAAATTCCCAATAGCTTTTCTAGGTGATGCTGCTCCACACCAAACTGAGCCTTGAGCAATTTAACCCTTTCGAGAACAGCTTGATTGGGTTTGGTTGTGGGATTGTTGCTTGTTCCGGAAATAAGAACATTTTTAGGCGTGTGCTCTGTGGCGATAAATTCAAACACCCGGGTTTTATAACCATAGGCTTCCAAAATCAGGGCACGGATGGTGTCAGTGAGCATCTCGGCCTGCCGCTCTTCGAGGATGCCGTGGCGGGTGATCTCTTTAAGAATATTGTCAGGTTTTAGTTGCTTGCGGATTTGTTTGTGGCAACAGGGCGCGCATACAATTACCGGGGCTTTGGATTTTATGCCACGGAAAATGGCTTCGTCAGTTGCTGTGTCGCAGGCATGCAGGGCAATCAGCATATCAAAGCCGGGAAGTTTGGCTTTCTCGATGGTTCCTTTTATAAAACTCAGCCCGTCAAATCCTGAATCAGTGGCTATCTTATTGCATTTTTCTACCAAATCGGGGCGGAATTCAACACCGGTTACTTTGAGCTGGCCTTTTTGTCTGCTTTTCAAATAATCATACAAAGCAAAAGTGAGGTAACCTTTGCCTGAGCCCATGTCCACAACTGAAAGCGCATCATCTTTTTCTACGCTCTTCAGGATGCCATCAATAATCTCAACATATTTATTAATCTGTTTGAACTTGTCCTGCATATCGGACTTAACCTTAAAATCAGCGGTTAGCACACCCAACTCGCGCAGGTAAATATTGCCTTCGGGCTGAATAAGGCGACGCTTGATTTTATCGTGGCTGAACAGCGGGATTTCAGTTGAACTGGCAGGCTTTTTCAACAACTTTGAATTGCCCCGCTTATTGCTCAGCAGTAACCAATCGACCTCCGTGGTGAATAGGTCAGCATTAAAAAAGTGTTCAGTCAGCAGGCTGCTTAATACTTCTGTGGTTTCTTCCAGAGTAAGGTTTTTGGTTACATCCCTGGTAGCATGCCGGTAAACAAACGAAAGCAGCATTTCATCCCTTATAACCACTGGCTTCACAAACACATTGTTCAAATCATCGGATTTGTTGCGCTTATTGCTGAGGGTAAGTTTGATCAGCTTACTATTTGTCATACTTTCTGATATTTTCTCAACCAGCAAAGCAATATTGTTTGGTATGCTCATACAAAGATTATTTAATGAACTGCAAAGGTAAGCATGCATCACATGAAATGCAGTTAAATAAAAAGAACCCCGAGACAAAAGTCTCAGGGTTCTTTAAAATACTTGCTTTTCTCTGGTTTCCCAGAATTATTGAATGCTTATGGAGTTATGGTTCCAACGAATGTAGCCCCGTTGTTATCAATAATGGTCATGTCTCCGGTATCAACAAAGCCATCGCCATTACAGTCGGTAGGGAGGTAACCGGTTTGAAAAGCCGCGCCGTCATTATCAACAGGTGTCATATCTCCGGTGTCAATGTAACCATCCTGGTTNNGCCTTTGCGGGAATATCGAATACATAATTCATCAAAGGTGATGCAAAAGATAGCGGTGTAACTGATGTCGTTTCGATAGAATTGCGGTGCTTAACCGTAAGATAGTAACTTCCGCTAAGGCCCGAAGGAACAGGTATTGAAACCTGCCCGTTGGTACCCAGGTTAACATTTGAAGCTGAATATTCAATTATACTATAGTCTGCCTGGTTATGCAGTTCCACAGTTATTTGATCAGCTATACCGGATGCAAATTTTGGACCTAAATCATCATTTGCACGGCTCATTGTGCCGCTTCCCGAATACAAACCTTCAAGGTAAACAGCCAGGTTGAGCGTTTTGCCGCTTCCGGTAATGTTTATATTATAGTCTTCGGTTTCACCAAAATAAAAATCACCACACGGAGAAATATTTGGTTCAGAATACACTTCCCTGACACGCATTCTGGTTGTTCCAGATAAAGCACTTAGCGGAACAGTAAATGTTAGTGTGCCGGTGGTCGGTCCTGAAACAAGGACAATATTGCCTAGTTTTTCAGTTGCCTCAAACACACCATTAAAATTATAATCTATCCAGACTGAAATATTATTATCGGATGGATAAGTTCCTGCACTGAGGGTAATGGTGTATTCCGTTCCCGGATCAAGGTTTGTTGACATTGTATTATAGTGCGTGTAAAAAGGACTTGAAGAAGCTCCTGTGTAATTGTTGATACTACCCAGCTGAACCAGTGAGATATAGTCTCCAGATCCTGAACCTGAACCATAAGTAGGAGTGCAATAGGAAACGGGCGTTATATTCACATTATAGTCTTCTGTTTCTCCATAACTATAGGTCGAACAAGGGTCAAATCCAACAGTGCCATATACTTCCCTTACGCGCATTCTGGTAGTTCCTGATAAAGCATTAACCGGCACAGTAAAAGTTATGGTGCCGGTTGCCGGAGCTGGTGCATTTACCAGAATATTTCCTAACACTTCATTTGCATCAAAAATGCTGTTATGGTTATAGTCAATCCAAACTGAGAAATAGTTCCCTTCACCATAGGTTCCGGGGCTTAGGGTAATGGTGTAAGCTGATCCCGGTGTAAGGTTTGTTGATAGACTGCTGAAGTAGGTATAATAAGGACTTGCTGAAGCGCCACTGACATTATTGATGCTGCCAAGTTGAACCAATGAGATGTAGTCGCCATCACTGGTTCCTGTGGAATACAAGGGAGAGCAATAAGCAGGAGTAACAGCATTAATGTAATTGGTTTTAACTTCTGAATCTGAACTACTTCCGTTTCCTGCTGTTAGTGTTACCGTGTATGGTCCCGGTGCAGTAAACTGGACCTGGGGATTTTGCGAACTTGCGGAGGTGCCTCCAACATATACTACACTATTGGGACTGAAACTCCAGGCCCAGGTAGTTGGCGAATTATTGGTCAGATCAGTAAATGTAACAGTAGTGTTTATTGCTGGAGTAGTAGATGAAGCTGAGAAGTTTGCTGTTAGCACTAAATATGGCTGTGTGGCAAGTAATGCCTGATATGCATTTAGCCTCCCAGTGCCGAGTAATCCGGCATAAGTTGGATTTAGAGCATTAATATTATCTGTTGTGGATGTCAGAATATCCCTAACATTTTGTGCTGTAAGTATTCCTGGTGCCAGAGAAACAATAAGGGCAGCTACACCCGAAGCATGTGGGCAGGCCATTGATGTTCCCTGGTAAAACCCGTATGTATTTCCCAATAAAGTGCTGAGTACACCTTTTGGATCGTTGGTGAAAAATGTTTCGCCACCCGGAGCAGAAATATCTACCCAGCTGGCATAGTTTGAATACCATGACTTTAAATCCTGGTTGTTGGTTGCAGCTATCGCGAAGGCTCCGCTGTAACATGCAGGATACCACAAGCCTGAAGCGCTATTGTTTCCGGCTGAAAATATGGTAATACCACCATTTAAAACAGTACCTCCGCCATTGGCGTTGAAATAGTCAATAGCATCCAGAACTACCTGATCATAAACACCAACATAGGTATAATTCCAACTGTTTTGCGAAATGGCTGCTCCATTATCTGCCGCCCAAACAGGGGCAGTCTGGAAGCCACCACTTGATCCACCTTCAATAAATACCTGGCACGACATTATTCGCACTCCGTATCCAGCGCCGCTTCCTCCGGCAATACCACTGACTCCGGTTCCGTTGTTGGTATTGGCAGCAACAGTTCCTGCCACATGGGTTCCGTGGTTTCCGGGTATGATGGTAGCATTATTGTTTACAAAGTTATACCCATTTCCAGGCCACATATTGGCGGCAAGGTCAGTGTGTGTGTATTCAACTCCCTGATCTATTATTGCAACAACAACGCTGCTATTACCGCGGGTTATATCCCAGGCTTCCGGCAGGTCGATATCTGAATCAGGCGTTCCAGCCTGCTGTCCGGTATTGTTGTAATGCCATTGCTCGTTGTATCTTGGATCGTTGGGAACATAACTGACCCCGGTGTTTCCACCTGAAGGTTTTGGTGCTTGCAAGGGTTTTAGATCTTCACTTACAAGTTGTTTGCGATAAACAGGCTCTGATAACTGAATTTCGCTATGGGCAGAATATACTACAACCATATTACGTACATCAGTCCCGGCAGGAACAATTAAATCGTACCATAGGTGGAAACCCCATTGACGATGGCGTTCCGTGTATTTTGTATTCTGAAGTGCCGCTGCGAAAGTTTTTCTTACTTCAACAACACCAAATTGCTGGTTGAGTTGATCAATGCCGGATAATCCAAACTGAATAACACCGGTTGGACTACTTGTAATTGATACATTATCAAGGTAGCTTTCGAGTGATCTATCGAATTTAATGCGAATAATGCCCTCTTCAAAAGCGTCTGCAGGCAATGCATTGATATTGATAACAGGGCGTTCACCTTTAATAATGTTTCCTTCTGGCAATGCGGCCTTAGCTATAGGCGCGATAGCGAAAAAAGCGAAAGCTAAACTAATATTTAGCAGAAAGCCTGATAGCAGGCCGGATGTGTAGGTGTTTTTCATTTTTATGTATTTGGATTAAACAATATTTAATGGCTTAAAAAAACCTTTGTGCATTTCGTTTCTGACAGCTATTGATTCTGGAAATCTGAATCCAGAATGTCTCGAAAATGAAGCAGCAGTATAATTTTCTGCTGTATCGAAATGCTGTAGTTTAGTAAGTATTTAATTGAAATTGAGTATGATGATAACCAGAGATTTATAGGAAGTAGAAAAAAAGAAAGGGTAGTTGTGGGAGGGTCTAAATAGTCTGATAAACTTCTACATCTCAGTAAAGCCAAAGATACTCTCCAAAGAGGCCGTTTCGACAAAATCATGAAAATAATTTATAATGAGTCTAAATAAAAATAATAAAATAGCTGATAATGAATAGTTTAGAAATTCATCTATTGTTGTTAGATTTTCAAACATTATAATAGTGCCACAGGGAGATTCAATCTCTGAGCCGATAATACTAATATACTGTTTACATATTATGGTACACTTTTTTTACATCATTGTCCATGGCTGGCGTTTAACTTGCGATGAGCACCCGCAGTTAATCAGTTATTATTAACAGAAATTTGTCATTTATTTTTAATTCCTGAACAGAATTATTGGATTTATGCTTTTAATAATATTAATTGAAGACGCTTTGAGGGACTCACGAAGCTTACCAAAAGTTGCATATTATACCAAGGTTTTTAAAAAAAATATTTTAAAATATTTTTATCCATTTACCTGTTTTTGTATTGCTTCCATAAGATTCTGAAAAGATCCGATAGAAGTAAGTTCCCGCTTTAAGCGTTCCGACATCTATGTTAAGTTCATTGCCGGGAAATATCTTTTCCATTACGAGGGATCCGGAACCATCAAATAATTGGAACCGGGAATTCTGACTATCAGAATAAACAGTAAGTCGGGAGCGCCCGGGGTTAGGATAGACCCCAGAACTTTCAGTTTCTTTGCTGTTTGCTGCTATATTAGTAATTACATTTATATTCTCAAAAGCGCCCATTTCTATCGATGTACCAACGATTCTTGGATTGTCGTCAATATCAGTGGCGGGAATATAAAGTCCGGTTGTATCTGCTGTCCCATGATTCACGCATGGTGATAAGTCGGAAAGATTCCAGTTAGCATCGGAACCATCATATTGTAATCCAGCTCCCAGGGTCGGTGAAATAAAATCCGGATATTCATAGATTGAATTTGTACCGCCATTACCATATTCAACACAATTGTAAAAGAGTTGATAACCTGAAGTTGCATTCTGTATGTGTATCTGATCGCTGACCTGTCCGGGATAACGCTCATTCCCCCAGCATATATTATTATAGACTCGCGCTCTGGAAAACAGCTCGATTCCGCCACTATAGGAGTTATTGTTTACAATGGTATTATTAAATATACGTGTAACTGATCCCTGATGCCCGTCAAAAAAACCGACTCCATAATTATTGCTGATAACATTGTTATAAACCAGAGCCTCTTGATTACTGGTGTAAATAATTCCGGTCACAGATTGATTATTGAAACAGTAATTGTTACTAATGGACGGACTAAAAGCAAATGCATCAAAAGTGCTGATGGCTCCTCCGGCTCCTCCCATGAAAATCCATCCACCGTTGACATCCCACCACATTGCTGTATTTTCCTTAAAGGTATTTTTATCGATTCTTGCATGGCACCCAGGGTTGATGCAAATAGCGCCCCCAACGTCAAATGATCTGTTTTTCAGAAAGATGTTATTTTCGATAAGAATCTGATTTACATTTTTACAATAAATGGCACCGCCGGCTGCTCCTTCCACGCCATCAGTGTAACAAATAACCATATTAGAACTTAATTCACTGTTCCTGATGATAAGGTTTCCAAAGTTTTCAGCCCTCACAGCTCCACCCATTACATCTTCGGCATATTCACCAAATTTTTTCGCAAACTGAATTTTGCAATACTCAAATACTGCACTGTCGGGGGATGAATAACTGTTGTGTAAGTGAATACCAGCCCATCCACCTTTTGAAGACAAGGTGTCAGTAAAAAAATCAGTTGTATTGTGATTTGTGAAGACAATGGTATCATTCAGTGCACCCAAAGCATCAATACTGCCTGATATCTCAAGCTTAAAGTGGCCCTGAAACTCAATATATGTGCCTGAAATAATCTGAAGTTTAACTCCCTGAGGTACATAGAGGTCTCCGATAACTTTTACCGTATCGGCATTCCAGATAGTGCCAGGTTCAATGGTGTCAGAAACGTAAATTGTCTGACATTTCAGCTGGGTCAACTGGAATAGCAGCACCAAAAATAGTGTGGAAATAAGATTGCTTTTCATTGAAATATAATATAATTGGTTAAGGATTTTAAAGAACGGATTCATATATAAAGAAAAGAATGGCAAACAATTTAATGGCAAACCTGTCCGATAGAACAATTTGCTCTGGTCAAATATTCAGATATTAAACTCGGCTAATTTAATTTTATTGCTTTATCAAACTGATTTAATTATCACCCGGTTTGCTTCATCTTAAGCCTTAGTCGGCCCAGGCCAAATTATCATATCCCATCATATTCATTTAATTAATCGACTACATTTAAATCAAACATTCCGATTTAATTCTAATCATACCCAATAAATAGATTCTCTCCGGTAAGCTTAAAAGGATTCATACCGAGATTAATTTCAAAAACTCTATTGGTTGGCACAGGATTAGCTATATCTTTTCTCCATAGAAGAACTCATTGATATCGCATAATAAAAAAAAGCCCGCAAGTCTAAACTTACGGGCTTTTTCGTGGAGATGGCGGGAGTCGAACCCGCGTCCAAACAAGCAGCAATAATGCTTTCTACGCGCTTAGTTTTCAGTTGATTGTCTGGAAATAGCAGGGAGAAAACAGCCCAACAATTTCCGTATTCCTTTTGATTTTCGTACAGGCACCAGGACTTTACCTGTCTTATCGTGGCTTTTGTGATGCTCCGATCGCGACGCGGCCACGCAAGGCTTCACGGGGAGCAGAAAGCGGCTTAATCCTTGATTAAGCGGCTAACGCGTAATTATAATCTGTGCCAGTTATTGGCTGTGTAAGTTAAGATTTACGGGCCACGCTTACAATGCCCGGCGTGCTTACAGTACCACTTCCTTGCTGTCAAAACCGGTCATCCCCGGTTTATATTGCATGTGCAAATTTACAAAAATAATGCCAGTTATTGCTGATCAATATTTTCGGGATATAAAGACTGGTTAAATGGATTTATGAAATTGAGGCACTGATGTAGTTTTACTCAGCGGCAACAACCGTATTAGTGGGATTTCTTCAACCTTCTCAGGGTTGAACTTATATATAATTAACTGAATCCCCTCTTTACTTAGGGTCTTAAAAAACTATCAGTATTCGCATAAGCAGCATTCTGAATTTCGTTAACCCATTAATCTCAACAATACCCGAAATAGCTCAACCCGAAACTCTAGAAATTCAGGCAGCTGCGTTGCGAATACGAGGCTCCCGCTGAAAAGCGGGACAGGCTTTGCGGCCTGAGCATTTAATTTTCTGATTCAGAGTAAGCTTGGTTTTGGTACAAAAAACTGGCAGTCTCGTCCGAGAACTAACCTAACAGGTCTGGAAGGCTATGTTTAAACCTAACAGGTGATCCTTAGGCGAAAAGCTCAGGAACCAGAAGAAAACCTGTTAGGTTAAGTATGGACCTGTTAGGTTTTCTTGTTCCCAATATTAATATCTGTGCTGACTTATAAGATGTCAATAAACGAGTAACCTCTTTAAGTAAAAGAAACCGAATCTATTTCCTGACTTTCTTAATAAAGTCTTCAACCTCTCGCACACCACCCTGATACACCAGGTATCCGTTGTAAGGTTCACGGGGAGTAATTTCATCGTTGATTGGTGTAAGCATCAGCTTTTTAACCTCTTCGGCATCGGTGGTTTGTCCCAATGCCCAGCCTAATTTGATGTAGGCAGCTTCAGGCAGCATATTTGCAGCCGGAATAATACCCTTGGCCATCAGGTCGCGACCGGTATCATATACAAACATGTGGGTGTAACCCCAGAGGGTCTGAACAGTCATATACATATGAACCCCGGCAGCATGAGCCCGCTCAATGGCAGGGTAGAGTGGCTTGTTTACATGGCCGAGTCCGGTTCCGGCGATGATAATCCCCTTGTATCCGTTGCTCACCAGCGCATCAATAATGTCAGGCTGCATGTTCGGGTAATAGTAGATGATGGCTACTTTTTCCTCAAAATAGGGGAGTATCGTTACCTTTTTGTCCTTGCGTCGAGGGTTGTACTCTTTCTTGATAAGCACTACACCTTTGCGGGTAACGGTGGCAAGTGGCGTATCACCAATTGTGCGGAAAGTGGAGCGGTACGAAGAGTGCATCTTTCTAACGCGGGTGCCACGGTGAAGGAATCCGTATTCGTCGCTGGTAGGGCCAAACATACAGACCATAACTTCGGCAATATCGCCATGACCGGCAGCAGTGGTGGCGTGCATCAGGTTAAGCGCTGCATCAGAACTCGGGCGATCGGATGATCGCTGCGAGCCAACCAGAACAATAGGTACCGGTGAATTCTGAACCATATAAGTAAGTGCAGCAGCGGTATGGTGCAGGGTGTCGGTTCCGTGCCCGATTACAATTCCATCAACTCCGTTTTCAATCTCCTTTCCAATGGCAATAGCCAGTTTGCGGTAGTTTTCAGGAGCCATGTTTTCACTGAAGACTGCAAATACTTTCTCAGTAGTAAGGTTGCATATTTGGGCAAGTTCGGGAACGGCACCGTAAAGTTCGCCGGGCGAGAAGGCTGGAATAACTGCACCGGTGCGATAGTCGAGGCGCGAAGCAATGGTTCCGCCGGTTCCAATCAGTTTTACTTTCGGTAATCCAGGTGTGTATGGAAATTCCTTTTCGGGAATTTTGTAATTCGCTTTCTTATAACCTGTCTCCTTCATCCCGGTTATGGTGGCAATATCAATTCCAATGTTGTAACCAGTAACAATTTTCATAACAATATGCTGGTCATCGTCATTCTCTGAACGTGGCAACACAGTACCTGCAAATGGCCCGCGTGTAGTATTTACCTCGGCCTGTCCCCAAACCCTTACATTAAATTTCTTTAGTACTTCGAGCGCCGCTCCTTTATAGCCCTGGAAAAAATCGTCAGCCATTTCGTTTGTTTGTATTTAAGTTTTGATTGAGTCGTTGGTTGTAATACTGCTGCAAATTTGTTGTGATGGTTGAAATAGCCTCCAATCATCGCAGGCAAAACGCGTTAAGAGACACTTTCTGCCAGTTCGGTTAGATCAATGTTCCCGATGGCTGATCGCCGCAATTGTCCCATAATCCAGTCGCGTTCCACATCAGGCCGGTGATTGATCTGAATTTCGGCAAATTTCGATTTCAGGAAAGGCAATTTAGAGAGTATATCTTCTTTGGTGAGCTTTTTGAAACGGATGCTGGTCAGCACCGATTCAAAATCGAGTTTTGGATGCTCATAAACATGAGGCAGCATCAACCAGGCGATCTCTGGTGTAAGTCCATTCTCCTTAATAAACTTGAGCAATCCATAAACAATACGATAATTGAATTCGGCAACCGGAACAGCATGGCCTTCGACATATTTTAATTTGTGTCCGAATAGTGTCCCCACGAAAGCCGGATGGTAGCCCAACTCTTTAATAATCCGTTCAATAAGCGGAAAAAGGTCTTTTTTGAAAATGTAGGTGTAAGTGTCTTCGGGAATGCCCCACTCTTTCATAATATGGTAACGGTCAATTACTTCCTGAGGGAGATTCTGGCCCAACATTTCAATTTTTGAATCTTCGAGTGGGATGGGAGCACTGTCAGTATCAGGATACATGCGGTCGGCTCCAGGCAGAACACGTTCAAAAATAGTAGTTCCGTTTTCAAACGATTTTCTGGTTTCGTTCGGAATGCCTTCAAAAGCCATTTTGCAGCGCTCTTCAATGGTTTCAAGCGCGGTTGGCATATCTTCTTCTGGTCCCCAAATCAATAACTGGGCATCATTTTCTCCGGCCTTCAACAATTTGCTGATTGCTTCCCAGTCCTTTTCAGGAATATCCTGTTCAAACTGCTCGGTATGCGCCATATTGGGCTTTTCGAGGCAGGCAATCACTTTCAGGCGGTCGGTAATTTCGTTTGCAAACATCAATCCTGGCTGGGTAAAATGCGAAAGCGCCCCTTTAAATCCTGGCAGGTTTACTGCAATAATTTTATGGATGCGAGTTTTGGCTTCAAGCAGGGGAGTGTAGCCAAACTTGAAATCGTGGTAATCCAGTTCAATATTGTTTATTTTCCATGATTTGTAACCCGGAATTGCCGTTTTCAATTTATCGCGCAACTGAAGCAGCGACCACTGCCTGAAACATTCAACATGGGTGAGTTCGGGAATCCAACGGGTATGGGCAACGCCTTTTATCTCTACCCTTGATCCGCCGCGGCAACTAACATTCACATCCTGTCGACCGGCACCGATTCCGGTGCGTACCTTGCCGGTACTGCGATTCAGGAAGCGGATATAATCGCAGGCTTCCTTTACCTCATCGGGATTTATCATATCGGGATAGGTAACCGTTTCGATAAGCGGCATTCCCAGGCGATCGGTGCGATAGATCCGGGTGTGGCCTATGTCTGACACTTCGCGGCAAGAGTCTTCTTCTAGACTAAGCTGAATCAGTCGTATGTTTTTGTGCTTTAATGGAATAAGTCCTTCAACACCGATAATGGCAGTACGTTGGAACCCTGCCGGGATGCTTCCGTCGAGGTATTGCTTGCGGGTAATATGTACTTCGCCCACAATGTTGAGTTTAGACAGCAGAGAGATTTCTATAGCAATATCGAGGGCTTCGCGGTTAACCGGAAACGGCGGCGTATCGTCGATATCGTAGGTGCAGGTGGTTTCGTTTTTGAGGCGATAAATAATGTTTTTACGGGTTTTGAACTCCATTAGGGCCGTGCCATCGTATTCGCCCAGTTCGCTCAGTGTAGGCCGCATGTGCCTGATGACTTCAGCATCAAAAACATTGGGTTTGGTATAAACCCCAGCCGGACAATGGCAGAAAAGTTTCTCTTTGGTTTTCAATTGCTGGTGCACCTCAAGTCCCGACATGAAACCAATGGCATTGTAGGTTTCCTGAGTAGCATCCTGCCGAGAAACATATCCGGCAGCCTGAAGTGTTTTGTTGTAGTTTTCTTTTGGGTCGAAAGTCTGATTCATGCTGTTTATTGGGTGTTTTTAGCTGCCACCAAACGTACACGAATTTTTGGAATTGAACAAAAGAAATTCAGACAAATAGAAATTAGGAATTGTAAACTGTTTGGGTTGCTGCTTTGATTGAGAGTGCTTGTCAGGCAGGCCTGGTGTGATAGAAGGTCTGAGGCAGAGCCTCAGACGAACTTGGTTTAGTTGCTACACAACAATACATTATCTTTAATTTAAAATCCTTCTGTTATTATTATAATTTTGCACAGTTATTTACGTTTTAGTTCTGATTATGCGCCAAATCCTATTATTTCTGTTGATAGTTTTGTTTCCGTCTATTTTACTGGCTCAGCAAGCCCGTAAAATAAGGTTGGTTCAGGCTGATGTGATGACATACGATAAGCGGCTTGGCCCTGATATTCAGCGTATAAAGGGAAACGCGGTATTTGAACACGATGGAGCCTTCCTCTATTGCGATTCAGCTCACCTTAACAATGCCAGCAATAGTATGAAGGCATACAGCCGTGTTCATATTAAATCGAGCGATACCCTGAATCTTTATGGCGATTCAATTTATTACAGTGGAGAAACCCGCATTGCCGAAGTTTTTGATCATGTTAAATTGATTGACAAGCAGACCACTCTTACCACCGATAAGCTGATTTTTGACCGGAATACCGGTATAGCCTTCTATCTTACCGGAGGACATATCGTTAACGGGCAAAATACCCTCGACAGCAAACGTGGTTATTACCATACCAATTCCAAGGATTTCTTTTTCAGGGATGATGTTGTACTGATCAATCCCGACTACGTAATGAACTGTGATACATTGCGCTACAATACCCAAAGTAAAATTTCGTGGTTCAAAGGGCCAACAACCATTAAAGGGAAAGATACCGATATTTATGCCGAGAACGGTTGGTACAATACTTTGACCGATATTGCTGAGTTTAACGAAAACGCGCGGGTTAAGAATGGTGATCAGGAACTTACCGGCGATAGTCTTTATTATGAACGTACGAACGGCTATGGACAGGCTTTCCGTAATGTGGTGGTTACTGATACGGTTCAGGATATAGTGGTATTCGGCCAATATGCACTCTACGAAAAAGCCTTGGGTTATACAATGATTACTCAGCGGCCTGAAGCCTTGTTTATTGAAAAAGGCGATACCCTGTTTATGCATTCCGACACAATGCGTGCAACATTCGATTCGGCGCAAAAAACAAAAGAGGTATTTGCCTTTTATCATGTTAAGTTCTATCGCTCCGATTTGCAGGGGCTTGCCGATTCGTTGGTTTATGCTTTCCGCGATTCAACTATGCGGTTGCTGGGTTCGCCGGTTTTATGGACCGATGAAAATCAGCTTACTGCCGATTCAATCCATGTTTCGACCGCCAATAAAAAGGTGAAGAACCTGTTTCTTTACAGTGCTGCCTTTATTGTTTCAAAAGATACGCTTGGAACTGGTTTTAACCAGATTAAGGGCCGGAATATGACAGGCTATTTTAAGGATAATGCCTTGATATTGATGAAAGTTATTGGCAACTCCGAAACAATCTATTATGTGAGGGAAGAGGACGGTACCCTTACCGGAATTAACAAGGCTTTCTCGAGTAATATGTCAATCAGGCTGAATGACCGAAAAATCAAGAATATTGTTTATATCGAGAAGCCCACAGCAGTGCTTCATCCGGAAGGAGAACTTCCTGCTGCCGAACTTTTACTCAAGAATTTTAAATGGCTGGGCGATCGCCGACCGGGGAAGCGCGCAGATATTTTCACCTGGTAAGAAAATGCTTAATTTCCTGATCCATCGTAGGGAAACGGATCAGAATTATTTCGGTTTCCATTTCCAATCTGGAGAATTTCCGTCACTTTATAATTACTCATTCCACGCCAGGGCAATGGATTCAAATACTCTTTGTAACGAAGTTCTACAAACCGGCCACCACAGCGCTCGAGTTTGGCAGCGATACTGTCATCCGTAACGCTGAATTCAAATTCGTTGCTCTGAATGGATCCTGGAACAGGGGTTTTAAAGCCATCCTGAATAAGGCGACCTTCCCAGGTTTTAAACACATATCCTTTTTTTACGAAAAAGTTGAGATTCCCAGCCTTAACCCCTTCGCCAAATACAAAATAATATCGCCACCATATTATTACAGCCAGAATAACAACAACAGTAATACCTGCGATAAAAAAGAATTTTTTTTTCATAAAAAAGAGTGTTGCTGGTTTTCTTTTAGAATCGATAAAATTGTTGCTTCATTAACCTACTCCTTAAGTGTATCTCCAGTTTTGGCTGAGTAAGCAAAGGATGATATTTGCTATTATATTGGAATAGAATCCTACTTCTTTCTGTTTGCAGAAGTGTCAGGCGGACTATAAGCGTTGCGCTTACCGCCACGGCCAAACACTGAGAAATGGACATAGCGCTGTGGGTTAAGGCGCATATCTTCGAGTAGAAGCTTCAATTCATTTGAGGATTTCTCCAGTTCAGTATACATTTTGTCATTATTAACAAGTTGTCCGAGTGAGCCTTCTCCACGTTCAATTTTACCAACAACATTTGAGAGGCCTTCAACAGATTGATTCAGATTTCGCAATGTGACAGAAATTCTGGCTTGTGCTATGGTATCGCTGATGCTGGCTGCATTTGCCATCACCTTGCTCAGGTTCTCATTGTTCTGTTTGAGGTTGGTGCTTATTGATTCTACATTGGCAATAATACGGGCTAGCCTTATTTTCTGGCTGGTCATCAGCGTATCAGCCGATCTGGTGGCATTTTCGAGGCTGTTCATTGTATTTCTCAGACTTTCAACTGTATTGACTAGGTTATCGCGGGTTTGTTTATTGAAAACATCGCTGATAACACTCAGTACGGTATCAATTGAAGTCATCATTTTTTCTGCCTTGGCCATAATCGGCTGAACCATGTCGTTTACTTCATCCTGAAGGCTCGACTGCATCTGCGAAATGAGTGTATCGCCGGATTTAGCATCCTCGTGAGAATCACCCGGTAAAATCTGTATGCCGCGTGTGCCCAACAGGTCGGAACTAAAAATGCGGGCCACTGAATTTTTAGGAATACGCACATTGTTCGACATGCTTAATTCAACCACCACAATACCGGGCTTATCAGGATGAAAATGCATAGCGCTTACCTGACCTACCGAAAGGCCATTGATGGTAACTGCGTTGGCGGTCATTAGTCCGGCAACATTCTCATACTCAGCATAAAATACACGTTGGGTGCTGAATATATTTTTGCCTTTCAGGAAGTTAAACCCCCATATAAATGCAGTAAGGGTTATGATGGTCAGCAGACCAATTCTGATTTCGCGGGATATTTTGAGTGATTTCATAAGATAGTTACAAAGATAGTCAGTTTTTTAGCAATTTCTCTGCTTCTTCAATGGTGATCCGGTTACCTTTATAGAAAACAACAACAAATGCATCTTTAAAACCCTTGGCTGCCAGTCCTTTAATCAATCGTTGGGCATCCTCAGCCTTTTTTTCATTTCCGATGGTGTATTTGTACATCCCCATGTGGCGGTACCATGATACATCCTTTAAACCATTAAATTCAGGGGCATTGGGACTTAATTTAGCTTTCGACAGATAAAACTGAACTTTATAAACAGGCGCATTACTGTCAGACACATTTGCTGATGGGTCAGACGGAGTTTCATTCCCCCGGTCAGGCGTTTCAGCAATGGTTAAATCCTTGGTTTCATCCGAAGGCAAAATATCTGCCTGTTCGTTATTATCTGCCGTTCCGTGCTTTTCAACAGCATATTTGTATTCCTTAACTGCCTTATAAATGGCGAATGCAAGTTTATTCTGGCCCTCATCGGATTTCAGTACTCTCTCTTCATTTAAATTGCTGATAAAACCGGTTTCAATTAAAACGGAAGGCATAGTAGTTTTATACAGAACAAGGAATCCAGCTTGTTTTACTCCCCGGTCAGAAAACTTAACTTTCTCTCTGAAGTGTTTCTGAATACGGGAAGCCAGATCAAGGCTCTGATCGAGAAATGCATTCTGAAGCATCGAAAAGAAAATATATCCTTCGGGGGATGAAGGGTCAAAGCCTTCGTACTGAACATGATAGTCATCTTCAAGCAGGATAGAGGCATTTTCGAGTTGTGCAACAGCCAGGTTGGCATTACTTTTATGTAATCCCATTACATAAGTTTCTGATCCTGATGGTAAGGTTGATGGGTTGGCATTGCAATGGATAGAAATAAAAAGATCGGCTTTTGCTTCGTTGGCAATCTTTGCCCGCCTGTACAACTCTACAAATACATCGGTTTTCCGGGTGTAGATTACTTCGACATCCTTAAGGTTTTCTTCAATATATCTACCTGTTTTTAAGGCAATTGCAAGTGCAATATCTTTCTCTTTTGATGACTTTCCAACAGCTCCTGAATCATGTCCTCCGTGGCCTGCATCAATCACCACCCGTTTTACTTTTTGTGCTCCGACTGAAAAAGGCAGAAGGAATAAGCCTGTCAGCAGAATAATAATTGAAAATTTACGTTTAAACCCCATCTATATTTTGATTAGTTTTGATCCCTGTAGTCAGGACTAAATCATTAGAATGTCATAATCAGTCAATCTTCATGATTTCAGGATGTTACATCCGGTTTTTGACCCGGGCCTTTCTGAAATAACTGTTATTTCCAGTTTTAGCAGTATTGTCCTGATGTATGAATAGACAAATTTAGCATTAATTGATATACGCTGCATACAAAAAAATGCCCCGTTTCTTCAACCATTTTCTGTGTATCGCCCTGTTGATTTTCGTGTCAGGCATTTTACCATTCACAGTTTCTGGTCAGGAAGTTATGGCAGATTCCCTTAGATCGAAGCCTGATACCCTGATTCTTAACGTCGGGGATTCGATTTTATTACCTGCTGATACGACCCAAATTAATGGAGTGAAGTCCAAAAAGAAAAGTGCTATTTCATCGAAAGTTGATTACAGCGCCACCGATTCTATCAGTCTGGATCTCAGCAATCAGAAGGTTTATATGTATCGTGATGCCGATATCAAGTACGAAAAAATCAATCAGAAGGCAGCTTATATTGAGATAGACTTTAACACTTCAATTCTGAGGGCAATCCCAATGGCAGATTCTGCCGGCAAGATATATGGCAAACCCGAATTTACCGAAGGGGATCAATCGTTCCGGTCTGAAGAGATGCAATACAATTTCAGAACCCGCAAGGGATTGATCAGGAATGTAATCACAAAGGAAGGGGAGGGCTTTCTTCATGGTGAGGTTGTTAAAAAACTGGATAACGATATCAGCAACATGAGGCATGGTGGTTACACCACTTGTAATCTCGATCATCCGCATTTCAGTATTCAGTTTACCAGAGCGAAGGTAATTCCCAATAATAAAATAGTAACCGGTCCGGCTTTTCTAACCATTGAGGATGTGCCTTTGCCATTGGTATTACCGTTCGGTTTGTTCCCAAATAAGCGTGGGCAAACTTCAGGTGTATTGATTCCGACTTATGGCGAATCAACAAACCGGGGTTTTTATCTTGAAAATGGAGGCTATTATTTCGGTATAAACGATTATATGGAATTGCGAATGGTTGGAGATATTTATTCGAGAGGCAGCTGGGCTGTGAAACCCGTCTTCAATTACCGAAAGAGGTATAAATTCAGCGGCTCTTTCAATTTCAATTATTCCATAAATACGGATGGTATTAGGGAGACAGAGTCATTTACGCGTAAGCGCGACTTCCGGTTAACATGGTCACATCGTCAGGATCCTAAAGCAAGGCCTAAAAGCCAGTTTAATGCAAGTGTTAATTTTGGCTCATCAACGTTTAATAAATACAATCCGGTATCTACCCAGGACCATCTGACCAATACCTTCGGATCTAGTATAAGCTATTCGACAGATTTTAAGAGCAAATTATCCTTATCAGCAGCCTTAAGGCATACCCAGAATACCTCAAATAAGTCGGTTAACCTTACATTGCCTGATATTTCATTATCATCAAACCGTTTTTATCCTTTACGCAAACCTGGTAAGGCTACCAATTTAAAATGGTATGACAACATTAGTGTAAACTACTCAATGGCAATGCGCAACGAAATTAACATACACGAGGAGACTCTTTTTAAACGGGAAATGTGGGATTCGCTCCAGAATGGAATCCAGCATAAAATTCCGATTAGTTCGACAATAAAGGTGTTGAAATTCCTTTCGCTGACAAATTCAATTGATTATACCGAAAGATGGTATTCAAAAAGTATATCTAAGCGCTGGATAAACGACAGTCTGTTTTCGGCTACTGACACTATAGTTGGATATGTAAAAACAGATACCATAAGCGGGTTTAAAGCAGCCCGTGATTTTGGCTTTAGCTCATCGCTCAGTACCACTGTTTATGGGCAGTTAAGACTAAAAAGTGGCCCAGTTCGGGCAATAAGGCATGTAATCAGACCATCCGTTTCATTTTCATACAGGCCCGATTTTGGAGCAGAAAAATATGGCTATTATAAAGAAGTTCAGAAGGATACGCTAGGAAATATGCAGCGTTACTCTATATTCAGTGATGGGCGGTATACTTCAATTTTTGGGTCACCGCCCGACAAGAAATCGGGTAGAGTAGGCCTGAGCCTGGGTAATAACCTCGAAATGAAGGTTCGTTCGCGAAAGGATACCATTACCGGTATGAAAAAGGTGATGTTGATAGAGAGTTTCTCAATAAGTACATCGTATGATCTGGCCCGCGATTCGCTCAAGTGGTCACCTGTTTCTTTAAGTGCACGAACTACCTTGTTTAAGAAATTACAGGTTCAGTACACAGCATCGTTTGATCCGTATATTCAGGATTCTTTGGGAAGGGCCTTAAATAAGTTTGAATGGGATGTAAACCGCCGGTTGTTGAGACGAGATAATTCCTCGTGGAATTTTTCGCTGGCTTATAATTTCAGTTCAGGTAAAAATAACAAACCCAAAACTGTCTCGCCCAATGCTACATCTGATCAAATGGAAGAAATTGCCACAAATCCTCAGAACTACATTGATTGGAATAATCCCTGGGACCTTGGGTTTACCTATACCCTTGCCTATAAAGGGGCACTTGATCCCCGCACGGATAATGTAAAACGCGATCTGATTCAAACCCTTGGATTTAATGGGAATATCAACATAACACCCAAATGGAAGTTCAGCCTAAATTCGGGTTACGATTTTGAGCAGAAAAAACTCTCCTATACTTCGGTTAACCTATACCGCGATCTTCATTGCTGGGAAATGCGCTTTAACTGGATTCCGACCGGCTATCTTAAAAGCTGGAACTTTTACATAAAAGTTAAAGCCAGTGTTCTTCAGGATTTAAAACTCAACAGAAAGAAAGACTTCAGGGATAATTAAGAGGTTTTGCTTTTTCCATATTTTAATTTTCTACACACCTCTTCAACTTTTATGGGTAATTGGGCCATTAAGCAAAGATAAAAATATTGAACCTATAACCCTGATCGAGAAAGCAAGCCGCCCTCTTTTACCTAATTTTCCTATATTTGCTGCCTATGATTATTACAACGACATTAATCGGGATTAATAAGTGGCGGTTGAAAAATATAAGCCACCGTAACTTTCTGCTGATCCTTAGTTTTATTGTCGGACTTATCAGCGGTTTGTCTGCGGTGGTGCTTAAAAATACCGTTTATTATACCCACTATTTTCTTACCCGTGGATTCGATAATGAAGCCGGAAACCTGCTTTACCTTGCTTACCCATTGTTTGGGATTGCATTAACGGTTTTATTTGTGAAATATGTGGTCAAAGATAATATTGGTCATGGAGTTAGTAAAATTCTCTATGCCATTTCGCGAAACAACAGCCACATTAAAGCCCACAATAATTACTCTTCGCTTGTAGCGAGTACGATAACTGTTGGTTTCGGCGGATCTGTGGGACTTGAGGCGCCTATTGTGCTTACCGGAGCATCCATCGGGTCGAATCTCGCGCGGGTTATGCGCATGGATTACCGATCAATTACCCTGATGGTTGGTTGCGGTGCGGCTGGTGCTATAGCCGGTATTTTTAAAGCTCCGATTGCTGCTGTTATTTTCGCGCTGGAAGTGCTTATGCTCGATCTCACCATGGGGTCACTTATCCCTTTGCTTATTGCCGCGGTTACCGGCGCTACCGTTTCTTCATTATTGATGGGAAAATCAGTACTTTTCTCCTTTACGGTGACCGATCCTTTTAGCCTTGGAAATATCCCGTTTTACATTTTGCTTGGAATAGTTACCGGTTTGATCTCGCTTTATTTTACACGTGCCAATATGTTTATTGAATCGTTATTCAATAAAATTACAAGCCCCTACCATAAACTTGTTATTGGTGGAATTGCTGTCAGCTTATTGATATTTCTGTTTCCACCACTTTATGGTGAAGGTTATGAAGTACTTACAAATATTTTAAACGGCCAAGGCGATGCCATTGTAAACAACAGTATTTTTTACGATTTCAGGAATTCACACTGGTTACTGATATTATTTTTATTAATGGTGCTGTTCTTCAAGGTATTGGCAATGAGTTTTACTACTGCGGGTGGTGGAGTTGGTGGTATTTTTGCGCCGTCGCTGTTTATGGGTGGAGTTGCGGGTTTTTTTACTGCACGATTTATAAATTATTTCGATTTTATTAAACTTCCCGAAAGTAATTTTGCCCTTGCCGGCATGGCTGGCGTAATGGCGGCAGTTATGCATGCACCGCTAACCGCTATATTCCTTATTGCCGAAATAACCGGAGGCTATGAGTTCTTTATACCCTTAATCATTACCTCTACCATAGCTTACCTCACCATTAACTTTTACGAACCGCATAGTATTTATACCAAGCGGCTGGCAGCCCGGGGCGAACTTATCACGCATGATAAGGATAAGGCAGCGCTTTCGCGCCTGAAAATTAACCGACTTATCGAAAGCAATTTTCTTCCTATTGGACCTGATGCAACTCTTGGTGAGTTGGTAAAGGTAATAGCCCGATCAGAGCGGAATATTTTTCCGGTTATTGATGCGGATAAAAATTTTATGGGTGTTGTATTTATCAACGAAATCCGCGATATCATGTTCGAACATGAATTGTACAATTCAACCTATGTCCGGAATCTGATGTATATGCCCGAACCGCTTGTGAGTATTAATGAAACAATGGAAGATGTTGCCCTCAAATTTAGTGAATGTGCCCATTACAACCTACCGGTTCTCGACAATGGAAAATATGTGGGTTTTGTTTCACGGGCCAATGTATTCTCAGCATACCGGAATCTGGTCAGGGAGTCGTCCCAGGAATAGGTAGTAAGAAAAGTGTCGTTGTGTTTTTTCAGAACAACTTAATATTATTGATTTGTAATGAAAGAGTTTCCTAACCGTAAAATATTGCCTTTTATTTCAGTGATGCTGATTTATCAGTTTCTACTGGCGGTATTGGTTGCGGTTTATGGGTATGAGGACAGTTTTAAGCTCTTGAACGGCTTTCACAGCGATTGGCTTGATGCTCCTATGTTTTTGATTACCCATTTGGGCGATGCACTGATACTTACCTCTCTGCTTGGCTTGTTTCTTATCCGAAAACAGCCTGAGCTCATAATGTTACTGATAGTGATAGTGATCCTAACCGGACTGTTCGGGCAATTGTTGAAAAATACCCTGTTCGATTCATGGGACAGGCCTTTGAGTGTTTTTGGTCCCTCTGGTGATGTACATACCGTATATAATTATCTGCTTTATCAGAATTCATTTCCATCGGGACATAGTATTACTGTTGCCGCTGCATTCACAACCCTGGCGATGGTGATTCGACCAAGCAAATGGGTTATGATTTTATTAGCCCTCTTAACTGTACTTGTTTCTTACACCCGGATTTATGTGGGCGCACATTTCGCTGCCGATGTACTAGCCGGAACTATTCTTGGTGTAGCCGGGGCATTGTTTCTGACAGTCTGGTTGTACCCTGCAATCAGTCGTTGGATTGAAAATTTCAATCCGATTAAACTTATGCGATTAAAATCGGGCTTGTATATACTGGCTGTTTTAGGATTGGCCGGCGGAATACTCATGATGAGCGATTACTTCAGACAGCTCTGATATCCCTAAAAAAACTGAACATGAAAATAATCACCTACAATGTGAATGGCATACGGTCGGCAATTGGCAAAGGGCTGGTAACCTGGCTTATGCGCGAAAAACCCGATATTGTCTGCCTGCAGGAAACCAAGGCACAGCCCGATCAGATTCCGGTTGATGAGTTTGAAGCACTCGGTTATCATTGTAACTGGTTTTCGGCCCAAAAGAGGGGTTACAGCGGTGTAGGAATACTCAGCCTGCGAAACCCCGATAATGTAGTGTTGGGGTTGGGAATTGAAAGGTATGATTATGAAGGTCGTTTTATGAGGGCTGATTTTGGTGATGTCTCTGTGGTTAGTGTTTACCATCCATCAGGGACTACCGGAGAGGAGCGGCAGGATTTTAAAATGGAATGGCTGGCTGATTTCCACGATTATGCTCATGAGCTTATTGAAACCCGTCCAAAATTAATACTATCAGGCGATTACAATATTTGTCACCGTGCAATAGATATTCACGATCCGGTGCGGAATGCTAAGAACTCAGGATTTTTGCCTGAGGAGCGGGAGTGGATGGAAGCCTTTATCAGCAGTGGTTTTACGGATAGTTTCAGATATTTCAACAAGCATCCGCATCATTATACGTGGTGGAGCTACAGAGCCGGTGCACGTAAACGAAATCTCGGCTGGCGGATAGATTATAATATGGTGAGCCGTTCGCTGGCGCCTTCAATGCTAAACGCATGGATACAGCCTGATGCCGTGCATTCAGACCACTGTCCGGCTGTGCTTGAAATTGATTTTTAAGAGTATTTTTTTAGTGAACAGCAACTCAATACACCGGTAGTTCAACTTTCCCTATAAAAAGCAGCGTGTTGCTGATCCGTTCGCGAATAGCGAAAATAAAGGGCTTGTCAACTATAAAAGGCAGCGGAGCACTGGTATCGTAAATGCCAACTGTAGTAACAGCAGCAGCTTCGGTGCCTTCCTCGTTCATATCAACAAATGTATTTTGCTTTACGAAGCTAACATAGATATTGGCATCTGAAATTCCTGATAAATCTGCAAGTGTAGGATCGAAGGCATAAGTCATACCCAGTGCTTTAAGTTCATCGTTCAGGTATTTTTCATAATCAAATCTGAATTTAGGAACAATCAATTCTGCTGATGTCGGCTCTGGAATCGCATCCAGACCCTCTATGATGGATTGCCATGAGCCTGTAGTGAATTCATTGAGATATTCTGTCAGTGTTCCTTTGGGCACAATAATATCCATGGCAAAATTCTGGCGGCCATAGTTTATCTCTATCGCAGTGCAATTGCTATTGGAGTGCATCCTGAAAGGGAACTCTCCTCGCATCATTTCAACATCTGTTGCAATATTGTTTTCAGAGTTGAATGGTAAAAGGCTGGTTTTGTTTTTGTCGAAACGGTAAGTCCAGTTTCCATTGAAATACAATGCATTCATCAGAAACATTACGGCATCGCTGGAAATATTATCAAGTACCTTCTCAATTTTACCGTTAGTATTGTCTTTAGCCCAGTTGTTTATTGTCTCCAATGCCGAAGGCGAATTAAAATCAAGCGCTTCTGTATTTGCATCAAAATAATTATTGAGCTGATCGAGGTAAGTCTGTTTAACCATGAAATCCTTCCGGTACCAGGCCGAATTGGCCAAAGCAAGGTTTGTTTCAGGGTCAAGATTTAATAGTTGTTGAACCAGGCTCTTATAAGAATTGTTGATTTCATCCAATGAAAGGCTGTCGTAACCCAGCATATTTCTAATCTGGTTATAGGTTCCAGTATTGCAGCCATTTAGCAGCATTGTGAGCGCGGTGGAGGCGCTCAGGGGCGAAAGCATCAGGTTGCCATCATCTGCGAGTGCGGTTTCCCTGAAAAGGTTAATACCAAAATGATTGCTGATGTTAATAATCTGTTCGTCCTTTTGGGTAAGGTTAACCGGTTTTGGATTTTGAGGTCCGGATGGCATGTCATCCTTGCTGCATCCTGATATCAGACAGAATGCCATCAATAAGAAAATAACACTATATTTCATAGTAGTAGGTTTTGAATAACGACTTTGTTAAGATGATTCAAAACACTAAAAGTTGCATGTTATGATGCATTTGGATTTCCGATTTTCTCTTGTCAGCCATTGAATTAAAACCCTTTTCCTAAAAAGGCCCTATGTTTCTGCATTTATGAGAAGTTACCACTTTAAAAGCCCGGTTTAATATAGGCCCCCCGACCATTTAATCCTTTGGCTTTTTATTGCTTTATTTCATTATCTAACCAGTGTAACATCACCCGTTACCGGGCTTGGCAGTGCTCGTGTAACATAAGCCGGAGCTTCGTATGAAACTACATATACGTAAACACCCGGAGGAGCCAGTTCACCATCAATTCTGCCATCCCAACCAATAGATTCTTCATTAGAGGTGAATAAGAGTTGTCCCCATTTACTATAGATGCTCAGGTTGTATAATGTGGTTTCAAATCCGGAAAAGAGAGGCTTGAATATATCGTTCAGTCCATCGCCATTTGGTGTAAATGCATTTGGTATAAGCAATTCAAGATTACAAGGTAATACGCGAACAGTATCTACAGCTCTGCAACTGTTTGAATCAACAACCTGAACCCAGTAAACACCTTCTTCATATACAAGCTGGCTTTCAACGTTGGTTCCATCCTGCCACAGGTAAGAAACATAGCCTGAACCTGCATCGAGCATTATTTGCTGGCCAAAGCAGAGTGTATCAGCAGATGCAATGGAAATTACCGGTTTGGGATTAACTTTTACCGATACTGTCTGGCTTGCATCACAAAGCTCAGGATTAGTAGCAACCAATACAAAATCACCATCGTCGTTTATGCCTAATTGTCCAAGTTGCCATTCGGGTTGATTAAACCTGAATCCTGACGGGCTTGTCCACTCGTAACTGAGTATTTGTCCGTCAAGCGATCCTGCATGAAGCGTTAGGTTATCACCTTCGCAATATACCCCGTTACCATCGGCATAGATCGTCGGACTTGGCAATACATCTACAAGCCCTGGTGTGAAGATGGATGGAATTGTATCTCCTGAAGAGCTATAAATGTTGCACTGCAGCAAGTTCCAGTTGAGGTTGCTCAAACCGGCAGCCAATCCATTGAAATGGAGTGAGAACAATTGCTCTCCGTTTGGTAGCGTTACTGAACCACTGATGGCAGAGTACCTGATTTGAAGTGTATTGTTTACTACGCTTACGCTGAAAGTACCATTGTCGAGTCCTGCATTTTCATTAAGCAGTTCAACAAATGTCAGCACAGCCGGATCAAAATCGAGTTCAATTATAAATGAGGCAACCCCGGTAAAATCTTTTGCATCAATTGGCATAACAATAGGCACATTCAAACAGTAGGAGAGTGTATC
>DINP01000078.1 GCA_002426025.1 Bacteroidales bacterium UBA5537
CCAGCCTGATTGCTGAAGTAGCTAAAAAGATCAATGCAGATGTTCTGGTGCTTTCAAACAACAATACAGGTAAGGCAATTGCTCCGAGGCTTTCAGTTAGACTTAAAGCCGGAATAGCATCGGGTGTAAGCAAACTTCCGGTTTCAACCAGCCCGTTTGTCGTTTATAAAAAGGTTTATTCAGGTAAGGCATTTGCCAATGTAGAAATTAAAACTGCAATCAAAATTCTGACTCTGGCTCAGAACTCTTTTGAGTTGATTGAATCGCCCAAGCCTGTGGTTATCGAAAAGTCTGATATTCAACCTGAAGCCAGCCTGATTAAGACCAAAGTAACTGATGTTCAGAAACAAACAGGAAAAATCTTGCTCACCGATGCCGATATTGTAGTTTCAGGAGGCAGGGGAATGCGCTCAGCCGATAACTGGGGCCCGTTAACAGAAATGGCAGAACTTTTAGGTGCAGCAACAGCCTGTTCAAGGCCTGTTTCCGACGAAGGCTGGCGTCCTCACGAAGAGCATACCGGGCAAACCGGTAAAATCATTGCGCCTAACCTTTACTTTGCAATAGGCATTTCCGGTGCTATCCAGCATCTTGCCGGTATCAGTTCTTCCAAGTTTATTGTAGCCATCAATACCGATAAAGACGCTCCTATTTTCGAGGCAGCACAATATGGGATTGTGGGCGATGCAGCTAAAATTCTTCCAAAACTGGTTGACAAACTTAAAGAGGTGAAATCGAAATAATTACAGTCATTAAAACGAATGTAAATGTCCTTATCTGTATCTTCAGTCAGAAATACTATAAGGACATTTTTATTTCAAACATAAATGAACATGGTAAAACAGATTGCTTTCGCATTGGCGCTGCTGATTACACTGGGCGTATTTACCTTCACAGTTCTGCGGCTTATCAGCTTTTTTAAATTCACCAAATCCAATTTCCCGGTAAGGGATTTTGGAAAACGGTTTATGGTAATGCTGAATGTTGCCATCGGTCAAACCAAAATATTCCGCCACCCGGTAATGGGTTTTTTCCATGCGTTGGTGTTCTGGGGCTTTTGTGTGATTATCTTCGGCAGCATCGAAATGGTTATTGATGGACTGTTTGGGATTGAACGGTCGCTGAAAGTGCTGGGTGTGTTGCACGATCTTATTATGGCCTCCGGCGATGTTTTCGCGCTGCTGGTTGCCATTTCCATCGTAATATTTTTGATAAGAAGGCTGTTTCTGCATATTTCGCGCTTCGAAGGCATCGAAATGAAAAAGATTTCGCATCAGGATGCCAACCTGGCACTCAGTATGATACTGTTGCTGATGATCTCTTTGCTGGGAATGAATGCAGCTTATGTTCAGCTTCAGACTGCCGGAAATGAAACTATTTATGGGGTTTATCCTATTGGTGCCCTGATAGCACCAATGTTTGGTGGCTTATCGCTGCATGGCCTGCACCTGGCCCATGAATTTTTCTGGTGGTCGCATATTCTGCTCATCTTCATTTTTGCCAATATTCTGCCTTATTCCAAGCATTTCCACGTGTTTATGTCAGTTCCGAATACATTCCTTTCGAGGCTTGAGCCGCTTGGGAAGCTCACAAATATGGACGACATAACCCGCGAGGTGAAGCTGATGCTTGACCCGAACGCAACCTTCGAAGCACCTGCTGCCGATGCGCCCATCAGCCGTTTTGGTGTCAAGGATGTTGAAGACGTTTCATGGAAAAATTATTTCGATTCACTTGCCTGTACCGAATGTGGCAGATGTACCGCGGTTTGCCCTGCAAACACGACCGGCAAAATGCTTTCGCCCCGTAAAATATTTATGGATTTGCGTGCGCGGATGAAGGAAAAAGGTCCGCTTATGGTTAAAAACGGTAAAGATTTCAGCGACAATAAATCCTATCTGCGCGATTATGTTTCGGAAGAAGAGCTGTGGGCGTGCACAACCTGTAATGCCTGTGCCCAGGAGTGTCCGGTTAACATCAATCATCCCACACTTATAGTGGATATGCGGCGTTTTCTGGTTATGGAAGAGAGCAGTGCGCCGGGTGGTTTAAAAACCATGTTTGCCAATATTGAAAACAATGGCGCCCCCTGGCAATATTCTCCCGAAGATCGAATGATCTGGGCTGAAAATCTTGATATGAAAGTTTCTTAAGAAATATATAGTACGTAAAATGGAAACAAAAAAAATTGAAGTTCCGGTAATGGCCGATCTGTTTTCGCGGGGCGAAAAACCTGAATACCTTTTTTGGGTGGGCTGTGCCGGGGCATTTGACGACCGATACAAAAAAGTTACCCGGGCATTTGCAAAAATCCTTACTCACCTCAACGTAAGTTATGCGGTATTGGGTAAGCAAGAATCCTGCACCGGAGACCCTGCAAGGCGTGCCGGTAATGAAATGCTTTACCAGATGCAGGCTATGCAGAATATTGAGATTCTGAACGGTTATGAGGTGAAAAAAATCATCACCATTTGTCCGCATTGCTTCAATATCTTCAAAAATGAGTATCCCGATCTGGGTGGCAATTATGAAGTAATCAACTATATTCAGTTCCTCGATAAATTTATCGAAAACGGCACGATTAAGCTTGATTCTGAGATGCTTGGGAATGCACGCATCACCTACCATGACCCATGCTATCTTGGTCGTGGAAACGATATTTATGCCGAACCACGAAGCATCCTGAAAAAGCTGACCAACGATTTTGTTGAGTTGGAGCGCAATAAAAGTTTTTCATACTGCTGTGGCGCTGGTGGCGCCCAGATGTTCAAAGAGGCCGAACCGGGTAAAAAGGAAGTTTTTATTGAAAGAACAGAGGAAATTCTGCGCAGCGATGCAAAGATTGTTGCTACAGCCTGCCCGTTCTGCATGACCATGATAACTGATGGTTTGAAATATAAGAACAGCGAAGAGGTTAAAAATCTAGATATCGCCGAATTAATTGTGCAGGTGCTGGATATATAGGAGTCCGACAGATTTTGAGCTACGCTTTCTTTAGTCAGGCAGTTTCACCGCATCGCTTTGCGGTAATCATCGGTAATTAAAAAATCATAATAACATCCTGTACTATAGCTTGTAAACCAAAGGCAAAGGATTTAGCATACTTCAGAGAATGAGTCTGCACCCTTATTTATATCCGGTACAAATACGCGTTACTAAAATCATTTTTATATTTTTCAGGACCTGCTAACAAATTAATTAGTAGATATATATGCCATTATCTGCATATTTAATACATTGATCCAGCTATCATTACAGTTATTTTTCACAATACTTCATTATTAAAGATTATTTTTGCGCCATTATTTCAAATCGTAAAACTAACGACTTACGAAAGACTGTTTAAGTAATAACCCTATCTACCATCAATGCGTTTTAGAATAATTGTACTTGCCAAACAGGTTCCCGACACACGGAACGTTGGAAAAGATGCCATGAAAGCCGATGGCACTGTTAACAGGGCTGCCTTGCCTGCTATTTTTAATCCGGAGGATCTACATGCCCTGGAGCAGGCTTTAAGCATTAAGGATAAGATTCCCGATACGGAAGTAATCATACTTACCATGGGGCCTTTCAGGGCGGCAGAAATCATTCGCGAGGCTATGTACCGCGGAGCCGATAAAGGCTATCTGATTACCGACCGCAAGTTTGCAGGCTCTGATACTCTCGCTACATCCTATGCACTTTCGCTGGCTATTAAAAAGCTGGCTCCCTATCATCTGGTTGTTTCAGGACGTCAGGCTATAGATGGGGATACGGCGCAGGTTGGACCACAAACTGCAGAGAAACTGGGTATTCCACAAATTACCTATGCCGAGGAGATTTTATCGGTTGATGCAAAGAAAATTATTGTGAAACGCCGTCTCGAAAGGGGAGTAGAAGTAGTAAATTCCACCTTGCCGGCTGCTATCACGGTGCATAGTTCTGCTCCGGTCTGCCGTCAGCGGGTTGCCAAGCTGCTGATGAAATACAAACATGCCCGCACAGTTACGGAACTGCAGAACGAAACCAAAGATTACACGGAACTTTACAACGACAGGCCTTACCTGTTGATTGATGAATGGACTGCCGATGATTTGAATGCTCAGACTGAAATGCTTGGTCTTTCAGGATCGCCAACCAAAGTGAAGAAAATTGAGAATGTTGTTTTTCAACACAAAGATTCAAAAGTGATCGGAAGTTCGGATAAGGAGATTGATGCCCTGATGCAAAGCCTGATCAGCAGCCATGTTATTGGCTAAATATCAAAAAAAGATCTATTTTTTATTGACTAAACCACTGTAAACGTGAACAATATATTTGTTTATTGCGAGGTTACCGATGATGGAACCATTGAAGAAGTCAGCCTCGAATTATTGTCGAAAGGTAAAAAGCTGGCAGTTGAACTGAATGTGAAACTTGAAGCAGTTGTTTTGGGTCATCAGGTTCCGGCGCTCGAAGCTACCTTATACCCTTTTGGCGTTGATGTAATTCATTACGCTGATGATGAAAGGCTTTTTCCGTATACAACCCTTCCACATACATCAATAATACTTGATTTATTCAACAAGGAAAAACCTGAAATTGCACTGTTTGGCGCAACCAGTATTGGCCGCGATATTGCCCCACGCGTAGCCTCAGCGCTTCGTTGCGGGCTTACCGCCGACTGCACCAGCCTTGAGATAGGCGACCATTTCGAAAATAAAACACAGACCGAATACAAGAATCTCCTTTACCAGATAAGGCCAGCTTTTGGTGGTAACATTATCGCAACCATCATCAATCCCGAAACCCGCCCGCAGATGGCAACGGTTCGCGAAGGCGTNNGACGACGATTTCGCAGTAACAATTATTGATCGTCAGATTGAGAAAAGCAAGATTGACATCAAAAACTCCCAGGTTATTATCTCGGGTGGTTATGGGGTTGGATCAAAGGAAAATTTCAACCTCTTGTTTGAACTTGCCGAAGTTTTGGGAGCTCAGGTTGGTGCCTCAAGGGCTGCTGTTGATGCAGGTTTTGTTGAGCATGAGCGCCAGGTTGGGCAAACCGGTGTTACCGTCAGGCCAAAACTCTATATTGCTTGCGGCATTTCTGGTGCGGTTCAGCACAGGGCCGGGATGGACCAATCGGCACAGATTATCTCAATCAACACAGATATCAGCGCGCCAATCAACAACATAGCTGATTTCACCATTGTTGGAAATGTGGCCGATGTAATCCCGAAAATGATCAAATTCTACAAGAAAAACTCGAAGTAAAGCAAAGATACCAATGGAAAACTTCTATACCGACAATCCCCATCTCAGGTTTCATCTCACCCATCCATTGATGGAGAAAATTGTGAAACTGAAAGAGTCAGATTACACAGAAAAAGAAAAATACGATTTTGCCCCTCTCGATTTCGAAGATGCGATTGACAATTACGAAAAAGTAATGGAAATCATTGGCGAAATCAGCGGCGAGATTATTGGCCCCAATGCTGAATCTGTTGATAAGGAAGGGCCTGAATTGATCAACAACGAAGTGAAGTATGCCCGTGGCACCCAACAAAATTACGATGCTCTGGTTAAGGCCGGTTTGGTTGGATTCACGCTGCCACGCGAATATGATGGGTTGAACCTTCCGATTGTCCCTTACGTGATGTCGGGCGAAATAGTTTCGCGTGCTGATGCCGGATTTGCCAATATCTGGGGCTTGCAGGATTGTGCTGAAACCATTAACGAATTTGCTTCTGACGATATCAAAGCTGAATTTCTGCCTCGTTTTCACAAAGGCGCAACAGCTGCCATGGATTTAACTGAACCTGATGCCGGGTCAGACCTTCAGGCTGTGCAGCTGAAAGCTACCTACGACAACCACAAGCACCGCTGGATGCTCGATGGGGTGAAGCGTTTTATCACCAACGGCGATGCTGATATCTCGCTGGTACTTGCCCGCTCTGAAGAAGGAACAACCGATGCACGCGGTCTTTCGCTCTTTGTTTACGATCGTACAGATCAGGCTGTTACTGTTCGACGCATCGAAAACAAACTTGGAATCAAAGGATCACCAACCTGCGAGCTGGTATTTCGAAATGCGCCGGCCAAGCTGATTGGCGACACCAAAATGGGGCTGATAAAATATGTAATGTCGCTGATGAATTCCGCCCGTCTTGGCGTTGGTTCTCAATCAGTTGGAATTGCTGAAGCCGCTTACCGCGAAGCACTTAAATATGCTCATGAACGGGAGCAGTTCGGCAAAGCGATTATTCAATACCCTGCAGTTTACGAGATGCTGACCAATATGAGGGTAAAGATTGATGCCATGCGGACCTTGCTCTACGAAACTGCCCGCTATGTTGATATTTACAAAGCATATAACCACACCTCAAAAGAGCGCAAACTGGAACCGGAAGAGCGTCAGGAAGCCAAAGCATACCAGAAGCTTTCGGATGTCTTCACCCCACTGCTTAAGCTCTATTCGAGCGAAGGCTGTAACCAGATTGCTTACGATGCCATTCAGATTTTTGGCGGCACCGGCTATATGAAAGATTTCCCAATTGAGCGTATTTACCGCGATGCACGTATTACCACCATTTATGAAGGCACTTCGCAGTTGCAGGTTGTTGCTGCCATCCGTGGTGTTGGCAATGGTGCTTACCTGGCCGAAATGAAGCAACGCGCGCTGCTTCCGGTTAAACCCGAACTGGAATATTTGNNNAAAATTTAGATGGATAATAAATAGGCTTCTAAGTAGCTGATTATCAAAAATAAGGGTTGCTCAATTAGTGAGTGGCCCTTATTTTTTATTGTATTTCCCCTTCCTGAATATCAGTTTTTTATCAACATTTACAAGTCCCAATCGGGCTATTTCGTAATTTTCCGACAATTTTCAGCAGGTATGCTCTCAACGAAAATGGTGTTTCCTGAGTTTTTACAGAGAAGTTGTGATGGCTGACATTCTAATAAAAAGTATAACAATCCGGGAAACCGGCCTGAACCTGATAAATAATCAAATCAAAATAATCAACGAATAACGAACAATGGAAAACAGAAAAGTATTGAAAAGTGGTGAGTTCCTTGTGGATACAGTGGAAGCAAAAGATGTTTTTATTCCTGAAGAATTCGACGACGAGCAGTTGATGATTGCACAAACCTGCCAGGATTTCCTTGATACTGAGGTTTATCCGATTATGGATAAGATTGATGCGCCCGATATTCAACTGATGAAAGAAACGCTGAAGAAATCAGGTGAACTGGGATTGATGGGCATTGCTCTTCCGGAAGAATACGGTGGTTTTGGTCAGTCATTCGTAACACAGATGCTGGCAGCCGAAACCATTGGAGCAGGTTATTCGTTTTCAGTTGCATTTATGGCGCATTGCGGTATTGGCACCTTGCCACTTGCCTATTATGGCAGCGATGAGCAGCGCGAGAAATATGTTACCAAACTGGCTACCGGCGAACTGCTGGGTGCCTATTGCCTTACCGAACCGGGTGCCGGTAGTGATGCCAATGCCGGTAAAACCAACGCCCGTCTGTCGGAAGATGGCACACATTATATCCTTAACGGACAAAAAATGTGGATTACCAATGCTGGTTTTGCTGATTTGCAGACTGTTTTCGCTAAAATTGGTAACGACCGCATTTTAAGCGCTTTCCTCGTTGAGAAAGATATGCCCGGCGTGGTTATCGCTCCTGACGAGAAGAAAATGGGTATCAAAGGATCATCCACAGCCCAGATTTTTTACAACGATGTTAAAGTTCCGGTTGAAAACCTGATTGGAAAGCCGGGCGAAGGGTTTCGTATTGCACTCAGCATTCTGCACATGGGCCGTATTAAGCTTGGTGCCAATGTTTTGGGAGCTTCCAAAAAAGCCATCAACGATTCTGTTCAGTATGCCAACGAGCGCAAGCAGTTTTGTGTGCTGATCTCTACTTTTGGTGCCATTAAGCACAAACTGGCGCAACAAGCCATTAAAACCTTTGCTGCCGAATCGGCTGTTTACCGTGTTAGCAAGGATATTGATGATCTTATCGAGATCAACAAGGCTGAAGGCATGGAAAAAGGCCGTGCAACCATCGAAGGGATCAGTCACTATGCTGTTGAAGCTGCTATTCTGAAAGTTTACGGTTCTGAAGCGCTTGATTTCGTGATTGATGAAGCTGTTCAGATTCATGGTGGTATGGGTTATTCGGCCGAGATGGCTGTTGAGCGTGGCTACCGCGATTCGAGAATCAACCGTATTTTTGAAGGAACCAACGAGATTAACCGACTGCTGATTGCCGATACCGCCATCAAACGTGCCCAGAAGGGTGAATTTGACCTTTTCGGACCTGCTGAGCAGCTTTATAACAACCTCGATGCCATTACATCGGGCAAAGAAGAAAATGAAAGCTACTATGCTGAAAAGCGAAGGTACATGGCCAACTTCAAGAAAGCCATTCTGATAGCCATTCATGGAGTTACCAAACACTTTGACAAGAAGCTGGTAAAAGAGCAGGAGGTTATGAACAATATTTCCGAGATGATTATGGAAACCTATATTGCCGAATCGCTGGCCCTGAGGGTTGAAAAGATTGAAGGCATGAAAGGCGAAGCCGGACTTTACCGCGATATGCTCGATGTGTATGTTTACGATATTGCTGATAAGATCCGCAAATCGGCCAAGGATGCCATTAACTCATTTGCTACCGAGGAGGAATCGGCGAAACTGACCAAGGCAATTTACACTCTTACACTGGTTGCTGGTGTAAATGTGAAAGAAGCGCGCAGGCGCATAGCCGATAAACTGATTGAAGATAATGCTTATAAGTTTTAATTATTCAGATAATTAAGCTAAATTTGCATTAAACCTTTAACACTACTTGCAGGCCGTCGCATTATGCGGCGGCTTTTTTTTGATGTGAATATAAAAAAAATGCTCTTTCACGGAGTTTCACAGAGGATGCACAGAGAGACACTGAGATTTAAAATATTCGATTTTTGAACTTATCTCAAGCCAATACTGTTTTCTTCTACAGAAACAATTAATGCAAGTTTTATGGCGTATAACGAAAAGCTGGCCGATCGAATCAGGGAGCGGCTGGTAGATATCCTTGATATTGAAGAAAAGAAAATGATGGGCGGCCTCACTTTTATGGTCAATGGTAAAATGTGTGTCGGTATTATCAAAGACGAGCTTATGTGCCGCATTGATCCTGCTATTCACAATACCGTGGTTGAAATGAATGGTTGCAGAACCATGGATTTTACCAAACGCCCCATGATCGGTTATATTCTGATTGACGATACCGGTATGCGGACCAACAAAGAGTTTGATTACTGGATTGGCCTTGCGCTGGAGTTTAATAAATATGCAAAAGCTTCGAAGAAAAGGAAGGGGTAGGGGTTGAAACTTTACATGATTTGCATTTCAGAATTTCTTTATTAGCTTATAGTCGAAATATTTTATTTTTGGCAAGAACTAGAACTGATGCATTTCAGATCTATTAAGTAAGCAGCATTTATAACAAACCACACCAACAGAAAAACAGCCTAAATTATACAAATGAAGCAAAAAGAACTATCAGAATTAACAGACCAGGAACTGTTACAGGAAGCAAAAAAAATGAAATCAAATTCCATTACGAATGCTGTATTAATTGGAGTCATGATTGGGATTGTAATTTACAGCATCGTTAAAAACAGTTTGGGATTTTTCACATTAATCCCTTTGTATTTTGCTTTCAGGTTTTTTAACAATTCGAAAGAAAAGGCAGCACTGGAAAAACTGTTAAAAGAACGGAATCTAAATTAAAAGATGGTGGAGAATTGTAAAAACTGCGAAACAGAAGTGACCCAAAATTACTGCCCAAATTGCGGACATCCTGCAATCTTGAAAAGAATTGATGGACACTATATTCTTCATGAAATTCGCAATGTCTTGAATTTTGAAAAGGGTATTTTATTTACAATCAGGGAATTAACAATTAATCCCGGCAAAAACATAAAAGACTTTTTAAATGAAAATAGAAACAGATTGGTTAAACCAATAGTGTTCTTAATTGTTGCTTCGTTGATCTACACGGTATTTAATAATTTTTTCAACATTGAAGATGGTTACATAAATTACTCAGACAATAAAGAATCTGCGACGCTTACCATTTTCAAATGGGTACAAGGGAATTATGGTTATGCGAATATTATTATGGCCCTTTTTATCGGATTGTGGTTGAAGTTATTTTTCAGAAAACACCAATACAATTTTTTTGAAATTTTAATTCTTCTTTGCTTTGTAATGGGCATAGGAATGTTAATTTATACAGTATTTGGAATTGTTCAAGGCCTGACGGATATTAAGTTAATGCAAGCCGGAGCAATTGTGGGTTTTATCTATACGACCTACGCCGTTGGACAATTCTTCGACAAGAGAAAACTATTAAGCTATGTTAAAGCATTGTTTGCATACCTGCTGGGAATGTTAACCTTTTCACTGTCAGCAATAGCAATAGGGACAATAATTGATTTGACAATCCAAAAATAAAAGTATCAATTAATCGGGCAGGAGTCCCGCCAGCAGATGACCAGCGGGGAGATTATGGAATTTCTATTTAATTAGAAACCCCAATAGCAGTAGCTTAGTCCACCCTGGTTAGCGGTAGTTTTACAAGACACTCTGCAAACAATGCCAAACAAAACAAAATGAGAAAAAATATTATCCTGATTTGCCTTTCCTTGTCAATTTTATCCGCTTATGCACAAGTTGACAAAAGTTCGGACTTATATAAAGCAATTCTATCAAATGACAGTTTGCTTTTTAATGTTGGGTTCAACACCTGCGATATTACGCAGTTTGAAAACCTGTTAAGTGAAAATTTTGAATTCTTTCACGATAAAGACAGCATTTCACACAAAAAAGAATTTTTATATAATTTGAAAAATGGGCTGTGTAAATCGCCAACGACTTACCAATCAAGAAGAGAGTTACTTACTGAAAGTACAGAAATTTACCCGCTTTATAAAAACAATGTATTGTATGGAGCAATTCAAACGGGGAATCATAAATTTTATGAAACAATTGCAGGCAATACTGAAACCTTTGCAAGTTCAGCAAAGTTTACTCACGTTTGGCTTTTAGAAAATGGAGTTTGGAAACTGACCAAAAGTTTGAGTTATGACCATCAGGACGACAATATTGCCAACAACCAATCTCCAATTTTTGACAAGGATACTGAAATTGAAAAGTGGTTAATAGAAAACAAAGTGCCCACTTTGGGAATTGGTGTTATTAATGATGGTAAGTTGCAGCAGGTAAAAGTATTTGGAGAAATCAAAAAAGGTATAACAGCACCTTATAACACAATTTTTAATGTGGCTTCGCTAACCAAACCTATAACAGCAATGGTAACTTTAAAATTAGTGAGTTTAGGTGAATGGAATTTAGATGAACCTATCTGCAAATATTGGACTGACCCGGATGTTGTAAATGACAAAAACTGCAAAATACTAACAACAAGGCACATTTTAAGCCACCAAACAGGCTTTACCAACTGGCGCGGAAATAATAAAGACGGGAAACTGCATTTTGAATTTGAACCAGGAACTAAATATCAATATTCAGGAGAAGGTTTTGAGTATTTGAGAGAGGCCTTAGAAGTAAAATTTCATAAGTCACTTAACGAATTAGCAATTGAATTGATTTTTGAACCTTTACAAATGACAGATACCCAATATTTTTGGGATGAAAAAACAGATAGTACAAGGTTTGCAATTGGTTACAATAGCGAAGGAACTCCCTATAAAACTATAAAAAACAAAACGGCAAATGCTGCCGATGATTTACTGACTACTGTTGAGGATTATGGCATCTTTTTAACGAGCGTACTGAATGGTGAGGGTTTATCAGGGAAAGTCTTTGCAGATATGGTAACGCATCAGGTCGCAACCAAAAAAGACAAATATTTTGGACTTGGATTTGAAATCTATGACTTTGGAAATGGAGAATATGCTTTATCGCACGGTGGTTCTGACAAAGGTTGTCAAACTATTGTTTTTATTATCCCTAAAACAAAGCAAGGACTTATTATTTTTACCAATGTTGACGATGGCTATAAAGTTTATGAAAAACTATTGGCCCATTACTTAGGTGAATACGGAAGAAGAATAATTGATATTGAAATGAGATAAAAACTTCCGCCACCTTTGCCCCGCCCATAGAACCACCCGCCTCCAATCAGAAGCGGGTGCCTGAAAAATAAATGCTGAGGCATTACACCTTCACAATCTCTGCATCACACTATCCAATAGCTAAAATATCTTCGGATACCTTGTATTTATTTGACTAAATTAACTTCATTAACCGCTTATTGAGCGGGTCTGTTATTCAAGTAAAGTGCTGATTTAAACCACTTTTTCCTGATTACTTTTCTGTTATTTTTTTATTAAGAAATATGTTTAATGACGTTTAACTCAACAGAGAAGTTTCCTGACCGAAATTCAATTCATTATATGAACCCCTGGTTGTCGAAGTTTCAGAATATTATATCAAATGAGATGAATATTCTGAGATCAAATCTTACCGGTCAGGTCATTGGGAGGGTTGAAACATCAGAGAAAGTAACAATTGCAAAATCAATTCTAAACATAGCACAGATAATCCGGAGTTGCTTAACGACGGGTTTCTGATTGTAGAATAAATAATTTGAAACAGTATGAAAACTATCAGATTTCTGATCTTATTGGTCCTGTTGATCGGCTCGGGTGTAAGCGCACAAAACGTGGGCATTAATGATGATGGTTCATCGCCTCATGCCTCAGCAATGCTTGATGTAAAAAGTTTCTCAAAGGGATTTCTGGCTCCCCGGATGACGGTTGAGCAACGCGACGGCATCGTATCGCCTGCCACCGGCCTGATGGTGTATCAAACCAATGGAACCGCCGGATATTACTATTACACCGGTTCGGCCTGGACACAAATAGGTTTAGCTTCAGGCGCTACCCAGTGGAATAACAGTGGAAGCAATGTTTATTACAACACAGGAAATGTGGGCATCGGGACAAACAACCCCGGGCATAAATTAACGGCAGAAGGCATTGGCACCTCAAATACCGGTGTACTGGGTATAGATGTTACCGGCAACGCTGCTTTTACTTGGGCATCTTCGGCCATCGCACCCAACCTTTCGGCAGGTAACAGCATTATCCATATGTTGGGTCAGGCAGAAAACGAATACAACTCGGGCTATATCGGCTTTCATTTTATCGAATCAGGCAGTTCTGATAATTTCCTGACTTTTGGCTTACATTCCCACGACAACCTGCTTAGTCTTACGGGTGCCGGCAATGTCGGTATCGGGACAACTTCTCCATCAGCAAGATTGCATCTTTCAGCAGGGGCAGGCAATGCTGCTATTAAAATTGATAATACAGCATATCTTGAATTTGGAGCAGGGGTAAGTGGTAAAGAAACCAATGCGGGAAAAATAGCTTACCAGCTTTTTACTACTGATGCACTGGATATTGTTGGCGCAGGAACACCTGTAGTATCTGATCGTAAAATTAAGTTCTGGGCCGAAGGAGGTTCCTATTTTACAGGACGTATAGATGTGGCAGGTGGTGCTTATTGCAACGGTACTAACTGGGTAAACGCTTCCGATGCCCGCCTGAAACGCGATATTCAACCTATGACGAATTATGGTCTGGCTCAGGTATTGCAATTGAAGCCGGTAACATATTATTATAGGGCCGACAAAACCAACCATCACGAAGTAGGCTTTATTGCCCAGGATGTGCAAAAAATCATTCCTGAAGTGGTGAGTGGCTCTGAAGGAGATCTGCAAAAAGGCGAAACACTGGGTTTAAGTTACGATAACCTGGTTCCCTTGCTCACCAAGGCCATTCAGGAGCAGCAGGCAATTATTGAAGATCANNTATTCAGCATCTTTTGTGCACCCATTTACTTTAGGGGTTTTCTCTTTACATTTGTGGGGGAACGATAAATAAAACCCTATGCGTTATGCTTCAGGCTAAAAAAGTCAAAAACAAGAGAAGGGCGACTTATTAACAGAACAAGAACGAAACCGAACCAAGAATAAATAGTAAATTTGTGGAATAAAAAACTTTGATGGAAATATTGACAGACATATATTTAGGAGACAGTAAAGAGAAATTAAAGTTACTGTCTGACAATTCGGTTGACTTAATTGTCACTTCACCACCCTATGCCGACCAAAGAAAAAGCACTTATGGCGGAATTCACCCCGATAAGTATGTTGACTGGTTTTTACCAATTTCAGAACAATTGCTAAGAGTGTTAAAACCAACAGGGACTTTTATACTTAATATCAAAGAAAAAGTTGTTGATGGTGAACGTAGTACTTATGTTATGGAATTGATTTTGGCAATGCGTAAACAAGGTTGGTTTTGGACAGAAGAATTTATTTGGCATAAAAAAAATTCATATCCTGGGAAATGGCCAAATCGTTTTCGTGATTCGTGGGAACGACTTCTTCAATTTAACAAAGATAAGAAGTTCAATATGTACCAGGAAGAAGTAATGGTTCCAATGGGTGATTGGGCAAAAAATAGACTTAAAAACCTTTCTGAAACAGACAAGATAAGAGATAACTCAAAAGTTGGTAGTGGATTTGGAAAAAACATTTCGAATTGGTTAGACAGAGACAAAGCATATCCAACGAATGTTTTGCATCTTGCCACAGAATGTAACAACAAAAATCATAGTGCAGCCTTTCCTGAAGAACTTCCGGAATGGTTTATAAAACTTTTTACAAGGCAAAATGACACTGTACTTGACCCATTTATGGGCTCAGGCACAACTTTAATAGTTGCAAACAGAATGAAACGCAATTCAATTGGAATCGATGTAGTACCAGAATATTATGAATTGGTAAGTAAGCAACTTCAACCCGTAGAACTTTATTTATTAGAACCAGAAGCAAAATATGAAAAAACTAAACCTTAAAGACGTATCGCATTACGTTGAGAAAAATATAGGAACTTTTCATGAAAAACGTATCCAGAGCCTTGACAGCTTGAAACTTTCACAAGTTCTTAAAAGAAAAAATCCATATTTATTCAAAGCCAAATATGTTCTGACTGCTGAGAAAATTATTCGTGGAATTGTTGATGCACATATTTCTTCAAGCGAAGAAGGTATTTTTGGAGATTGGCTTGAAGGACTTGCTATTTACATAAATGAGAAAGTTTATGGCGGTAAAAAATCTGGAATACTTGGTATTGACCTTGAGTTTGACAAGGACGGAGTTCGCTACATTGTTAATATAAAATCAGGTCCTAATTGGGGAAATAGTTCTCAAATTGCAAAAATGGTTTCAGATTTCAAGACAGCAAAAAAGACATTAAGAACAAGCAATTCAAGACTTACTATTGTCGCAGTAAATGGTTGCTGTTATGGACGAGACAACAAACCAGACAAAGGAGATTATTTCAAATATTGTGGTCAAAGTTTTTGGGAGTTCATTTCAGGGAATAAGAATCTTTATACTGAAATCATTGAACCTTTGGGACATAAAGCAAAAGAAAAAAATGACAATTTCGTAAAATCATATTCTCAAATGATTAACAAATTTACAAAAGAGTTTGCGAATGAGTTTTGTAAAGACAACGGAGAAATAGACTGGGAAAAATTGGTTCGGTTTAATTCATCGACAATTGAAGAGAAGAAGAAAAAATAAAGCCCGAAAACATAACAAAGGCTGAAATCAAACGGGCGGAAAGTGTTAATATGAAGAGTATTGCAACTATTAAACTTCATCGCAGGTTGAAAGTGAAGTGCTCCGAAATGCCCGCCAGCTTTTTGTCTTGGCCATTACCCCCCCCCAAAAAAACACCCGCCTNNCGGGTGCCTGAAAAATAAATGCTAAGGCATTACACCATCACAATCTCTACTTCACCTTAGCTGAATTCATCGCGGTTTTTAAACAGCAGGAACTTATTGGCAGGGGCGCCAAGGGTACTTCAGTTATTCTGTTTGAAAGGGTTTTTATAAATAGCTGGTGGATAGCCTGGATAATTTAAAAATCAGTATATTAGCTGTGGAAATTGGTTGACTCTATTATTTGGTAAAAAATTGATGATATACTGCCAGAATTAAGAAATATACTCAGTTTTTGACCTTTTTAGTTGAGGATATAAACTAGCATTCATTGTAAGGCAAAAATCAGAACATCAATATATTAGATCCAAAATAAGTGATTTCAAAACACCTTATCAAGTATTTCAAGAATTACATATTTATTTTTTTTGTAGTATGTTCATTCGTACTTTATTTGGCATATAACAAGACAGGTCTTGAGATTTACTACATAATTGCGTCTCTAATTTTTATTTTAGGTTTTACTAAATACTCAATCAAGAAAGAGTTGGGACTTACATTAAAGCTGCTCGAAGACAGAACCTTTTATTTTTACCAAATTCCTGTAATTATTGTATCGAATCTTATTTTGTTTCTGATTTTCAAGAATTCTTTGGTTGGTGAAGCCCAGAATACCAATAGGGACCCTTTATCTTTGCTTTTACTCAGCTTCTTCTTTTTCAACAGCATAAGGACTTTTGGTGAAGAATATATTTTCAGGGCTTTTTTGTTGATAAAAGATATTAAGAAAAACAATTTAATCTTTTGGGGCTTGAACATTGTTCAAGCTTTCCTTTTCAGTCTTATTCATTATTATTTTGCACATGAATTGACAACTAAAATTGTTTTTGGAGTTTATGTGTTTGTCCTTTCTGTTTATTTTGGTTGGCTGAACAGAAAATTTAATAGCATAATACCTAGCTGGACAATTCACTGGTTGAATGGTTTGCAGACTTTAATAATTGCAACTATCTATTAAATTGAAAATGAAAATAAACAACGAAACGCTAATAAACGCTATTGCAAATGCGGGTTTTTGAGCTGCGCTCAAGAAACCGCTCCGCTATGTTGCGTGTTGGTTGAAACATTTGAAATCTTTATATACAATTACCGATTAATCGTTACAGGTAGTGCTTGCTGACAGCTGAGCAACAATTTATTCCCGCACTTGACTTAGCATCATCCGCCCCCCCAAAAAAACACCCGCCTNNGGCATTACACCATCACAATCTCTACTTCACCTTCGCTGAATTCGTCGCGGTTTTTAAACAGCAGGAATTTATTGGCAGGGGCGCCAAGGCTTGCTGCCGTTACTTCAACTTCGTCGTCAACTTCAAGTTCGAAGGGGGTGACGGGTAGGGGCTGATCAACCGAGGCGGCACCGTAATAGTAGAGGGGTGCGCTGCCGGTATTGGAAAGCAGGAGGGTATCGTCAACCGAAAAGCTGATATTGGCAACCGCAATGTCAGTGGCTGGTATCACCAGCGTATAGGGCTCGGTTGAGTCGCCATCATCGTTGGTGTGTTTATCAGGGGTAGCTATACTAACATCGAAAAACAGGCGCAGTTTCTCGGGCTGGTTTTTATAATTATCGGCTATCATAAGTAAATTGTGGAAAGCCAGGTTAGAAACAATCTCAAGGTTATCGTCCCAGGCTGAGCGGGTGCTGCCGGTGCTTTCTTTCTTCTGCTGCTGGCGGTCGCGGGCAGCAATGTAAGCATCGCGTAGTGCAATAAATGTATGTTCAGAGGCTTCGCCAATTTTATCGCTGTAGTGGCCGCAGGCCGAGATGGTAATACCAAACAGGCTCAGGATATTGGCTTTGGTAAGGCGGTGAAAAGCAGTTTTCCCTTGTGGAAAAAATTCGTGGTACTCTACAGAATCTTTTGGAAATTGAACCAGCACAATGGCTTCGAGTTTAGTAATTTCGTTTTTATAGGTCTCCATAATATTGTCAACCGTCATAGTTTCTGAACCCTGCTGTGCAAGGTTCACCGCGGTGCCTGTTTTGCTGTCGGCCAGGCGGCCCAGGGCAGGGGTAAATTCGGTAAGCAGATCGGCAAAGGGAGCGCCATCGGCTACAGCCTGGATAATTCTGTTTTTGTGATCGCTGAAGAAATCAACGATTTTGTCCCTTCCTACTTTTAAATTGGTGAAGGGAGATACGGCATACGCCTCCAATTTTCTCATGTTACTGATAATGTTTGATTAATAAATAGTGGATAACTAAAAATGTTGTATTATGGTAAATACAATAGATAACACAAATTTATTCAAATTATTTTATGGAATTAGCAAATTTTGTGAAATAAATATTCTTATCAAAAACAAACACAAAAGGCAACTTATATGAATGTCTGTACGTCAATAATATCAGCAGTTATAATAATTTGAATTTCGATATTGTATAGATGTATTTTCAATAATTATAAAAATTATGGTGGCTACTCCAGATTGGGAGTATGATATATAATTTTTTTTTATGACTACTCCAGATTTGGAGTATGATATATAATTTTTTTTTATGGCTACTCCAGATTGGGAGTACCATATATAATTTTTTTTTATAGCTACTCCGGATTTGGAGTATGANNTATGGCTACTCCGGATTGGGAGTGCTATATATAATTTATCAGAAGAGCTTTTACCTTTTCAATTCTATTATTAAATTTCACTGGCCGAAGTTTGTACATTTAAAATTCTCTTATATTAGCGGTTGGAAATAAGGGTTTTCGGAGATCAGATTACAATGCAATTTAAGTAATCAAAAGCTTGTACCCAGCTAAGATGACTAGTGTTAACACTTGAGTATTAAAAAAAGAAGTTTAACGTTTAAAAACGGAATAGAATATTACCTGATAAAAGTAGATACTGTTGATTGATGAGAAGTTTAGCTGAAACAAAGTTGAATTAAAAATAAAACGGGCGGGTTATGTTTCACGAAACGTGGGTGGCAATTATCGTATAACACAATACTAATCAGCCTGAATGCGTGAAGTCACTTAATTTGGAATTATAAACAAGGTTTTTGCACCAACTCCTTTTATGGGTCATTATTAATTAACAGAGACTAAACACTATAATAAATGAAACAAATTAGTATTTCCACGATTCTATTCTTGATAATTATAACGGTTTTCGGACAACAACATCCTGCGGTTTCTCAACCGGGATATAATCCAACCGTTCCAAGACTTTTAAATATGCGACATAAAGCGGTGAGTTTTATAGATAAGCCATTACAAATAACAACTCAGGACTTTGAACAAAAACAGAACAAAGAAGATATTTGTGTTTACGTGGTTTATGAAAAAGATTCAACTGTTGGACAGAGTTTCGGAACCGAAGAATTATTTAATCCACCTCGAAAATTAATGGACTTATACCTGATTTATGAATATACTTATAAAATATACTGTTCTAATAATGAGGATATCAATGGGAGAATTCCAAAAATTAACCTTGAGTCAGGTGGTTTCGTACAAGAACTTAAAGTTTTTACTTATTATATAGATGACAAGGGCAAACTGAAGGACAAAAAGATCAAGAAATCAAGTATCAATTCCGATGTTGCTAACGGATTTTTATCAATCCAAGTAGATCAAAGTCAGTTAATTCAGAATTCCTTTGTTGAGATTAATGTAAAAATCAAAACTAGAGACTTTGTAAAATTGGCACCTTCTATAAGTTCTGGGAACAGTTTCAATAAATCATTAACCATTAGTTACCCAATAATCTTAAACTATAAAGTTGCGGACAATCCTTCTCTTGAATTAACATCTAGTTCGACTTCTAAATTTGAGTTACTACATTTCGTAAGAGATTCTGGCACTGGAAACATTATGACGCTAGAAGTTGATTCAAAAATATTCACATGGAAAATCAACACAAAGGAGAATAGTTATGAAACCGAATTCGATCTAGACGGAGTATATATTCCGATAGGGTCTGACATTGGAATAAGACCAACGGACATTATTAGGGTGAATTAAATCGTCCGAAGATCGCGTAAACTGTTTTGCTAGCGTTAACAGACGACGAGATTATGTTATACACTTTTCATAGTGTAGCAGCGGCTTAGTCCAACTAGGTTTTATTCATCATTCCTTTCCTCCTGCAATTAATATTTTGTGCATCCATTGTTTTTAGCGGCTTTCTTTTTACATTTGTGGGGGAACGATGAATAAAACCCTTTACGTTGTGTGTCATATTAAAACAGAGCGACAAATTAAGATATTATGCCAATAAGAATTTATAATCAGACAAATAATGAAAAAATAGATTGGTTATGCGATGATATTTGGGATTTGCCAAATCAAATCGATACTCTTGACAAATGGCTCAAGACAAAAGGAATATTATTGTCAAAAAGTTCATACGTTGCGGATATCGGTTTTGACATACAAAATGATTCATCAGGTGGTGGTGCTGTTCTAAATTCAGAATCTATGAGAATAATGAGTGAAATCGGAATGGACATTTTTCTATCTGAATACCCAAACACTCTACCAAAATGAAAATTGAGGTTGACATAAATGAAATAATTCAATTTAAAGATTTTGAACTTAGTTGGAGATGGGATGATGTTCATAATCCGAATATTCCCATCGAAGATAAAAGCCAAATAAAACCTCTAGGTATTTTGGAATCAAAGAGGATAAATAAAGTAATTACTTATTATGAGTCTGAGAGTAATTTATTAAACTTATTTGAGCCGACAGATTGGTTTAGAGCAAGTTCAGAAACTAAGAGCACTATTGAAAAATTCTCAAATAATTTCAGGATTCTCACACAAGGATATAATGAGAATATCTTTATTTCATGGAATCGCTCGACTTGTGTTTATACAACTAAAGAGATTTTTATAAAATATTGGGACGATTTCTGTTACCCAGGTTCCGATGACATCACAATCATATCTGAACTGACAAATTGGGTTTACTTTTATAATCATATTGAAGTTGGAAAATTTTGGAAAAGGAAAAAATAAAATACGAACACACAACACAGTACATATTGCAGG
>DINP01000136.1:0-11268 GCA_002426025.1 Bacteroidales bacterium UBA5537
GCCGATGAAGCTGAAAACTGGGTGGCTAAAAAACACAAGGTAATTCTTGTCCGCATCGAAACTTCTCCCGAAGACCTTAAGGGAATGAATGTTGCAGAAGGTATTCTTACTGCCCGCGGTGGTATGACCTCACACGCAGCCGTTGTTGCCCGCGGAATGGGAAAATGCTGTATTTCAGGTGCCGGATCGCTTAAGATTGACTATAAAACCCGCACGCTGGTTATTGATGGTGTTAAATTTAAAGAAGGTGACTGGATTTCACTGAACGGCAGTACCGGTGATGTTTACGAAGGTAAGATTGAAACCATGGATGCCGCACTCAGCGGTGATTTTGGGAAGCTGATGAAGCTGGCCGACAAATACGCCCGTATGCTGGTTCGCACCAATGCTGATACCCCGCACGATTCAAAGGTTGCCCGCAACTTTGGCGCCCAGGGAATTGGCCTCTGTCGCACCGAGCACATGTTTTTTGAAGGCGACCGCATTAAAGCCATGCGCGAGATGATTCTGGCCGAAGACGAAGCCGGACGCCGCAAAGGCCTTGAAAAACTGCTCCCGATTCAGCGTTCCGATTTCGAAGGTATTTTTGAAGCCATGCAGAACCTGCCTGTAACCGTTCGTTTGCTCGATCCTCCTTTACATGAGTTTGTTCCTCACGAAGAGGCCAACCAGAAAGAGATGGCCAAAGAAATGGGCATTACTGCTGCTGCCGTTAAACAAAAGGTTGAAGATCTTGCAGAAGTCAACCCTATGCTCGGACACCGTGGTTGTCGTTTGGGAAATACTTATCCAGAAATTTCAGAGATGCAGGCACGCGCAATTATTGAAGCCGCCCTCAACCTGAAGAAAAAAGGTATTAAAGCAATTCCCGAAATTATGATACCGCTCACCGGAACCTTTGAGGAGATGAAAATGCAGGAGAAAATTGTTCGCGACACCATCGCAACGGTATTTGCCGAGCGTAAGGATAAGATTGATTTCCTTGTCGGAACCATGATTGAAATCCCTCGCGCTGCGCTTATCGCTGATAAGATTGCTGAATCAGCCGAATTCTTCTCATTCGGAACCAACGACCTTACCCAAATGACCTTTGGTTACTCAAGGGACGATGCAGGTAAATTCCTGCCGGTTTATCTTGATAAAGGCATTCTGAAACACGATCCTTTCCAGGTGCTCGATCAGGAAGGTGTTGGCCAGTTGGTTCGCATGGGTGTTGAACGTGGCCGTTCTACCCGCCCCAACCTCAAAGTTGGTATTTGCGGTGAGCATGGTGGCGAACCCTCGTCAGTTGAATTCTGCCACACTGTAGGTATGAATTACGTAAGTTGTTCCCCTTATCGTGTTCCCATCGCCCGTTTGGCAGCAGCCCAGGCTGTAATTAATGAGGAAGCTGCATCCGCGAAAGCAAAAAAAGCAGCATCTTCGGTTAAAAAAGCCAAAAAAGATGAACCCAAAGGCAAAAAAACAACCAAAAAGAAAAAATAATTCTTTTTTCTGATACATATTTTAAAAGAGGCAGCTAAAATAGCTGCCTCTTTTGTTATAAATATTTACCTTTGCAATCGTTTGAAATGCTCATAGAGCATCTACAATCATATATAGATTCATTTATACCCAGAACATAAACAAATTCAAAGCAGATGGCAAATCAATCAACCAGCGTGTTTACTATTAAGGGAAACACAATTGATCTTTCGCAGTATGGCATTACCAATGTTGAAGAGATTTATTACAATCCTTCGTACGAGGAGTTATTTGACCATGAAATGAATCCGGCTCTCGAAGGATTTGAGCGTGGAATTTTAACAACATCAGGTGCCGTATCTGTAGATACCGGAGTTTTTACAGGCCGTTCACCAAAGGATAAATATATTGTCCACGATGCAGTTAGCGAAAATACTGTATGGTGGTCAACCATTGGCAAAAACGACAATAAGCCAATTACCCCCGAAATCTGGTCACATCTGAAAAAGCAGGTGGTTAATCAGCTTTCAAATAAAAAACTGTATGTAGTTGATGCCTATGCCGGAGCAAATCACGATTCACGCCTGAGTGTGCGCTTTATAATGGAAGTTGCCTGGCAGGCGCACTTTGTTAAAAATATGTTTGTTCGTCCTTCGGATGAAGAGCTTAAAACTTTCAAGCCCGATTTTGTGCTGATTAACGGTTCAAAAGCTATTAACCCCCAATGGAAAGAGCAGGGACTCAACTCTGAAAACTTTGTGGCTTTTAACCTCACTGAAAGGATGCAGATTGTTGGTGGATCGTGGTATGGTGGCGAAATGAAAAAAGGCATTTTCTCCATGATGAACTACTATCTGCCACTAAAAGGTATTGCAGCCATGCATTGCTCGGCCAATATGGGCAAAGATGGTGATGTAGCGATTTTCTTCGGCCTTTCGGGAACGGGTAAAACAACCCTCTCTGCCGATCCAAAGCGCGCCCTTATCGGCGACGATGAGCATGGCTGGGACGATGATGGCGTATTTAACTTCGAAGGCGGCTGCTATGCCAAATGCATTAACCTGAGTGAAGAAAATGAACCGGATATTTACCGCGCCATCCGCCGCGATGCATTGCTCGAAAACCTGGTGGTTCGTCCCGATGGTTCTATTGACTTTGCCGATGCCTCGAAAACAGAGAATACCCGTGTTTCTTATCCAATTTATCATATTGACAATATTGTTAAGCCCGTTTCGAAAGGCGGTCATGCAACCAAGGTTATTTTCCTTACAGCCGATGCTTTTGGGGTATTACCTCCGGTTTCAAAACTAACTGCCGATCAGACCAAATACCATTTTCTTAGCGGATTTACAGCCAAACTGGCTGGTACAGAGCGTGGTGTAACCTCACCGCAACCAACCTTCTCGGCTTGTTTCGGTAATGCATTTTTAACCCTGCACCCAACCAAATATGCCATTGAACTTGTTAAACGCATGGAAAAATCCGGGGCTAAGGCTTATCTTGTAAACACTGGATGGAACGGCACCGGCAAACGTATCTCCATCAAAGATACCCGTGCCATTATTGATGCCATTCTCGATGGCTCAATTGACCATGCTCCTACCAAGATGATCCCATACTTTAACCTCGAAGTACCCACACAGTTGAATGGTGTAAATCCGGGCGTTCTCGACCCACGCGACACTTATACAACCGCAGCGGTATGGAATGAAAAGGCAATTGACCTGTCACAGCGTTTTATCGCAAACTTCGAAAAATATACCGATAACGAAGAGGGCAAACGCCTCGTTGCAGCCGGTCCTAAGATTTAATTAGGACAAGGCGGCTGGGAAACCTGGGGTCGGGGCGATTAAATAGGCGATATGCCATTTCTGCGCCCTGAGCCCTGAGCTCTGAGCAATTTTTCTATAACTGACCTCCGACATCTGACCTCCTATTTCCCACAAAACCATGAACTGTCGTCCCGGTTGCGGTGCCTGTTGCATCTATCCTTCCATCAGCTCGCCAATACCCGGTATGCCCGATGGGAAACCAGCTATGGTTCCCTGTGTAAATCTGCTGCCCGATATGCAATGTGCCATCTTCAATCATCCCGAAAGGCCAAAAGTTTGTGCCGGCTTTAAACCAGAACCAGAAATGTGCGGTTCATCGCCCGATGAAGCAGCCAGAAATTTTAAGTGGTTGCTTGGGATGGAGTAGCGCATTTTTTTTATTAGAATTCAACTCTCAAGACCATCAATAAAATCAGTATAATCACAGGAGTAATACGATCATTATATTCCAAATAACTTGATTTTGCGGCATTTAATAGTTTGATTTCTTTGATTTTTGTATTACATTTGTTTTACTAATCTCTAACAATTAATTATTATGCCTACCGGTAAAGTTAAATTTTTCAATGAGCGTAAAGGTTTTGGCTTCATTGTTGACGACGAAACCGAGCATGAAGTTTTTGTTCATGCCACCGGACTAACAGAAAAAGTAAACGAGAATGACCTTGTTACTTTTGAAATTGCTGAAGACAAAAGAGGAAAGAAAGCTGTTGAAGTAAAAAAGATATAGTATTTTCTTTTCAGGTCTTTAAAAAAGCTTCTGCCATGCGGGAGCTTTTTTTTATCCCCATTAGCCAACAGCCCTGCCCCGGATTGCCGATAATCCTATCTTTGCAAAAAATAATATCTTGAATTACTTACTGATAGATCAACTCAGCAAATCGTACGGCGAAAAAGAGCTTTTCAGCGATATTACCTTTGGCATTGACCAGGGGAGTAAGGTTGCCCTGATAGCCCGAAACGGAGCCGGTAAAAGCAGTTTGCTCAATATTATTACCGGTAAAGACCTGCCCGACAGTGGTTCGGTCGTTTTCCGGAAAGACATACGCTGGTCGTACCTGCCCCAGAATCCCCTGATGGATGATGAGCAATCGGTTTTTGATGTGCTTTTCCATTCAGAAAATGATTTTATGCGCGCTATCCGCGACTATGAACTCAGCCTTAGCCGTATTAAACATGATGATTCTGCCGAAGCCCATAAAATGCTTGAACTCAGCACCAACGCAATGGAAGTTGTGGGTGGCTGGGACTATGAGGTGAAAATTAAAGAGATACTCAGCCGATTTAAAATTACCGATCTGGAACAAAAAACCGGAGAGCTATCGGGCGGACAACGCAAAAAACTTTCGCTTGCCAAGGCCCTGATTGAAGAAACCGACCTGCTGATTCTGGATGAGCCAACCAACCACCTCGATATTGAAATGATTGAATGGCTCGAGGATTATCTTTCGCGACAGAACCTGAGCCTGCTGGTGGTTACCCACGACCGCTATTTTCTCGATAATGTCTGTAACGAGATACTCGAACTCGACAACAACAAGCTCTATCGCTATAAAGGAAATTACTCCTACTTTCTCGAAAAGAAGGCCGAACGCGAAGCCATTGAACTGACCGAAACCGAAAAGGCCAAAGGACTGTACAGAAAAGAACTCGACTGGATGCGCCGTATGCCCCAGGCCCGCACCACCAAATCGAAGGCACGTATTGACAGCTTTTACGAGGTACAGGAGAAAGCATCGAAAAAAGTTGAAAAAGACACCGGCCCACTCGAGGTAAAAATGACGCGCATTGGTGGCAAGGTACTCGAAATGAACAATGTCTTCAAATCCTTCGGCGATAACAAGCTGATCGAAAACTTCTCCTACATCTTTAAACGCGGTGAGCGGGTAGGCATTGTTGGCCGAAACGGATCGGGCAAATCAACCCTGTTGAATATGATTATGGGCAGCCTTCCGCCCGATATGGGCAAGATTACCACCGGACAGACCATTGTAATGGGCTACTATTCGCAGGAGGGCTTCCTTTCGCAGGAAGACAAGCGGGTTATTGATATTGCCAGAGACATTGCCGAAGAGATGCCTCTGGGGAAGGGACATATTTCTGCCTCAGCTTTTCTAGCCCATTTTAATTTCCCTCAAACTTTGCAGTANNTGGTGGTTTCGCACGACCGCTATTTTATGGACAAGCTGGTTGATCATGTTTTTGTTTTTGAAGGCGATGGGAAAATAAAGGACTACTATGGCAACTACACCGATTACTATCGCATTAAGCTTGCCGAAGAGGCCAAATTAGCGCGTCAAAAAGCGGTGGCACCAGCTAAGCCAGTAAAAGATACAACATCAGAAAACAAGCCCAGGAAACCTTCGTACAAAGAGAAAACCGAATTTGAAGCACTCGAAGCTGAAATTCCAGTGCTTGAGGCAGAAAAAGAAACCATTATCGGGAAAATGAACAGCGGAGTTTACACCCCGGCTGAATTTGAAGAGGCTGCCAAAACCTACGCCCTTATCGAAAAAGATATCGAACTAAAAACCGACCGCTGGCTNNTATCTGTAATTATAGAATTTAAGCTGCCTATCACTGCATTTTCTAGTTATGTCGTATATTTACGTCATTATATAATTTAACAATATGAGTTGTTACTTCCCTGCTTACCAATAGCCTGATTTCTGTTTTATAATCAGTTATTATGCATCTGCACTATAACCAAATTACAACAATTATTTCTTACAAGTTATTGACATGACATTAAAGATGTATTATCTTTCAGCAGTAATTTATGCGCAATTAAATATTTTACATTAAGCTTACCACAGTATCATAAGTCTGTCCATTATTTCTATTTGCTAACACAATTATGTTATGAAACATCAACAATTCGCAATTAATCTGCTGATTTTTCTTCTCATTTCTTTTAGCTTAAACTTATCCGCTCAGCCGCAGAAGCTTTTATATAATTTGAACGCAAAAGTGTTAGTAAATCATAGTGAAGGAGAAAATACAATAGAGAAAGAACACACATCGTGGCCTCAAAAAGATAAAGCAGAACTAATTTCATCTCGAAGCATTTATAGAATACCTCGCGCCGCTGAAAGTGTTACCGCTGCCGATATTGATCTTGATGGGGATAATGATATTGTTGTTGGACATGATTATAACTCTCAAACCCAGTGGAGTGGTGTTAGTTACCTAATAAATAATGGAGATGGAACTTTTTATTTAAATGATTCTATTTTTCTTTATTCCTGGCAAACCCATATTTATGCTGTTAACACCAATAGTAATCCATTTCCTGAAATTATTGCCAGGCATTTTGAAAATGAAACACAATATATGGCCGTTCTTGAAAATGTACAAGATAATTATGTTACAAATTTATATAGTATGACATATGGTATTTCAGGCGATAACATTGGAGATGTCAATGGAGATGGGTTCATAGATATTATTATTTATTCAAGCAATGACCAATTCTGGGGTATAATGTATAATGATGGGCAAGGGAATTTCTCTCAACCAGAATATCATTATGTAACAGATTATTTCCCGCAATCAATTACTTGTGGTGATCTTAACGGTGATAACCACGACGATATTGTTGTTTGCGGGCAAAGTACCGAGGTTTATTTCAGCTATCCTGATGGCTTTCAGAGTCTGGTATTAGAAATAGATGACTACAAGCAAGGTTCGTCGATAATTGATTTTGATCAGGATGGTGATAACGATATTCTTACTTCTGTAGGGATCCCATTTGTAGATATAACAAGCCTCATTATTTACGAAAATCAGGGAAACAATACGTTTATAAGGCATGAGGAGTTCTATTTTCAGCCCATGTCTAATAAATTTTTTGTTACCGATTTCAACAACGACAGTTTAGCCGACATTTTATTCCAATTGTCTGATTTATCAGGTTACATCATATACTATAATCAGGGTGATTTTCAACTGGTAGATTCGCTTTTTGTTGCCCTGCCTCCCTCAAATCCGCAGGAAGCACGGCGCAATTGCTATTGTGCCGACATGGATGGCAATGGATACAACGACATTATTACACTAAAAACGCTCCATGCTCCCCTCCCCGATAACTTGTCTATTTTATTCAATGATGGAAATGGAAATTTTGTTGAAAATCCAGTTACCGGTATTCCGCATATTGAAAACACCCCCCTACATGAATTAAAATGTTATCCCAATCCTTTTACAACCGAAACAACGTTTGAATTTACAGTAGAAGAAGCATCTCAGGTGGAATTGATTATTTACGATATGCAGGGTAACATAATCAGAACCTTAACAGATAGCCATAAGAAAGACGGACATAATTATTGTATAAAATGGGACGGATTTGATACAGCCGGAAAACCATGCAAGTACGGCTCGTTTGTGGCTTACCTGAAGATAAATGGTAAAGTACAGGAATCAGTTAAATTAATTAAATAAACTAAATTTCAGTAGAGCCTATCTTTAGTTAATCCAAAATGCAATAAAATTTCGATCGAACGCTAAGCCTCCGTTTCCGTTTAGCTAAAAATACATCCACAAAAAAAGCAACAAGAANNTTCTCGTTGTCAACAGGGCGCAGGATTCCGGCGCGGTTGGGGGCCGACATATCAATGCGAATGTTTTCGGTCGGGATATTCATCAGCATCTCCACAAGAAACCGTGAATTGAACCCAATTTCCATATCCTCGCCAGAATAATTGCAGCTTAAGCGCTGGCGTGATTCATGTGCAAAGTCAATGTCTTCGGCATCAACAAACAACTCCTGCCCGGTGATGGTAAGGCGGATCTGATTGGTTGATTTGTTGGCGAAGAACGAGGCACGCTTCAGGGTAGTGATAAACGATTGCCTGTCAACCATCAGCGTATGAGGATTATCCGACGGGATAACTGCTTCGTAGTTGGGGTAGCGGCCCTCGATAAGGCGGCAGATAAGGTCAACGTTTTTAAACGTGAAGTGGGCGTTGGTATCATTATAAATAACCTGCACTTCTGAGTTATCGGAAGGCAAAATGTTTTTCAACTGGTTCAGCGGCTTTTTGGGCATAATAAACGAGGTGCTCTCGGCAGCGCTGGCATCGGTGCGCTTGTAGCGGACCAGTTTGTGTGCATCGGTAGCAACAAAAATAACCGAATCGGGCGACAGATCGCAATAAACACCCGACATGGCAGGCCTCAGATCGTCGTTTCCGGTTGCAAAAATCGTTTTATTGATGGCAGTAAGCAGCAGGTCAGATGCCAGAGTGATTGATGAAGTAGATTCCATCTGCGGTGAACGCGGAAACTCTTCGGCATTGTGGCCGGTAATTTTGAACTTGGCTTCGTCGGCCGCTATTTCGATACCCTGGTTTTTATCAATGGTAAAGGTAAGCGGGGTGTCGCCATAGGTTTTAAGCAGTTCGAGCAGAATTTTGGCCGGAATGGCGATGGAGCCTTCATCTTCGGCCATGGTTGCATCAATTACCACCGACATGGTTGTTTCAAGATCGGATGCGGTAACTTTCAGGGTATTACCTGAGAGTTCAACAAGAAAATCATCGAGTATGGGGAGGGTGTTGCTGGTGTTTAAAACGCCGCTGATTGATTGCAGGCTTTTCAGCAAAATCTGGCTTGATACTATAAATCTCATACTGTTGCTTTTTTCAATAAAAGGGTTGGTTCAATGTGTCCGGTAAAATTAGAAAATATATTGACAATTTAACCACAAAGCTTTTCTGCCTTTACAGAAAATTATCAACATTCTGTCAACCGGTAAATTTAGCGTTTAATGCGGTTTTTACCAAAATCAAATTTCGTTTCAGTGCCGTTTATCAATCGTTTTATGTTTTCACGATGGGTATAAGGAACAAACAAGGCAATGGCGATAGCAAGAATTATCAGTGGTAAGCGGGTTTCGCCAAAGACAAAAATCACCACAAAGGGAAAAATAAACGCACCGCTCATTGAAGCTAATGAAACTGTCTGCGTAAACACCATCACCAGAATAAAAAACACCAGAATTACAAAAAATGCCGCGGGATAAAGCGCCATTACCACACCCACCAGCGATGCCACACCTTTACCTCCTTTAAATCCGGCAAAGACCGGAAAAACATGACCCAGCACGGCAAGTCCGCCCAGGATAATCCAGTAAATTACCTCCTGATTTGGCGAATAGGCCGGGTTAAAAAACCAAACCGACAAATGCACAGCAAACCATGCCTTAAACACATCGAAAAGCAAAACCGGAATCCCGGCTTTTAACCCAAAAACCCTGATGGTGTTGGTAGCCCCGGCGTTGCCGCTCCCCTGCGTGCGTATGTCGAGATCGAAAAACCATTTCCCGACCCAAACCGATGTGGGAATAGAACCTAAGAGGTAAGCAAGTATAAAAGCCAGTATAATTTGAAATGTCAGCATTTTTAAGAATGTTAATTGTTTTCAGGTGCTACCGATTGCATCTTTCTGAGGAAGGCAATCCTACGCTCAGGAGTAGAAATAATATACTGGTAGCTCTCTTCATCCGATTTCCCCTTGATGGTTCGTTTGTCCTCTTTGATTCCGGCCAGGATATTGTTAAACTCATTGTTCGACGAAATTGCCTGCATAATGCCGTTGCCATAGGTGAAATAATACCACTCATTTGGTCCGGTTTCGATGTAGATGTTGAGAATATCGCCGGTGCGCCGTTTCCCAATCTCCACGTAACCATCCACCTGACGATTTATCAGATCTTTCTGAATGCCTGCAACTCCAAATGGCCCGGTACTGATATATGATTTCAGATCAGGGTCCCAGCGCATGGTTAGATCCGTTAAGGTAAGAGTTTTAATCAACTGAGCCGGCAAACGTTTTACCTGTCCGGTAGTATTCAGGTCGTTCAGCAGGTCGTTGGCCGTACTCGTTCCTACAAGGTTATTCAGCATACTGAAGTAGATATCTGAATTTACATCAACCCCTTTGAGGTTGGCAAGCTGCAGCGCTTCGCGCATCCGGCCCATTGCCTGATCGGAGAATAAAAAGTCGAGCGCCATTGCCAGCCTGAACGATGATGAATCGACCACGGTATAATGAATGGCTTTACCAAAAGTCTCCATCTTAACCTGACCCAAACCAGCACCAAGTTCAACAGCACCTTCGCCGGTAAGTATGCACTGTTTCGTATCGAGGGTCATCAGGTTACCGGCCCTGGTTTTGCCGTTAATCCGGTCATCAGAACCAATCATATAAGCTCCCAAGGCTTTATTATACCTGATATTTCCGCTTGCTGAAGCCACCAGGGTATCGCCAAAAGCCTGTGGTTTTTCGAACAAGGCCGGATAAACACTTCCGAAGAAATCGGAATAAACAATGGCAGCCAGCAATGGATTGCCCAGTGTATCTTTCATCATCGGCAACACCGGCAACCTTACATCGGTCGGATTAACTTCCGATCTGAAAGCAACCCAGGGACCTTCGGTGCCAATACATTCGCTGGTAAGCCGGTAGCCTCCGTCGAAGGTAAGCTGCGGGCGTTCAGCATGTAACTCAATGCCGCCGGTAAACTTAAAATGGCTGTTGAGCGCGAACCCGTCTGGATTGCTTACCGCCGAAACACCATAGGTGTTGTTTGATGAATCAACAACAACAGGATCGAAGTAAATGGGCTGAATATCACCATCTTCATCAATATAATCGTAGTAGCCGGAAGCTGAATAATCCTTGCGCGACTTAACATTGACCGATGCATTGTAAATCCTGTAGCGCTTGTCGCGACGGTTTGCAATGATGGTTGCCCCTTTCAGCGCCTGCATATTTCCATCTGAAAGTATATTTACCTTTCCATCGCCCGGAAATACCGCTGCATCAGCTACACGAATCATCTTAACTTCCCGTGCGTTGATTTGATTCTGTATCATGGCATAGGTTGCCTCCATGGCAAAAAATTGCAACGAATCGCGCTTTGGATCGGTTGACATAAACTCTGAACCAGTAAAATCGAAATCAACCA
>DINP01000136.1:11385-47401 GCA_002426025.1 Bacteroidales bacterium UBA5537
CCGTTGTACATGCTGAATTCCTTATCGGGAAGCGTTTCAAGTTTCATGACATCCAGCGATGGAAGCCAGCGCTGATGCACCCCTTCGGCATAAACCTGTGGAAATGCAATCGGTTCTGCCTGCTCTTTCATGGTAAATTTAGAAAGATCGGCCACGAGCGAATCGGGGTAAAACATAAAATTATCTGCCTCTGAAAGCGAAGTCATATATTTGAGACTACCTTTCCCTTGCAAACCACTATTGCTTAATTTCAGATCGGAATAATAGACTGCCTTTTCACCATAAACTGGCAGACCTTCAGTTCCCAGTTTACGGGTAAACCCAAGTGAAAAATCATCCATAACCCTTAAAGGTTCTTTTATATCGGGCATAATATTGCCCGAATAGAGGAATCCATCAAACTTGAGACCTTCGGTGGTAAAGCTATTGAGACTATCGAGTGTAAATGGATATACATTATAATAAAAGTCATCGCGCTTATAGGCTCCTTTGGCAATACGGTAATTATCGTAATAAACGTAGGCATCGTTTTTACTTATAAAAACCGGAAATACAGGCAATTCTTTCAGTCCCGATTTATTTCCAGGGTCATCAATCAGCAGCTCTCCACTAAGGTTAGCCAACACGCTGCGAACCAATACCTGGGTTACTTTTTTTGTTTTTTTGGCTATTGTATCAACTTTAAAGGTAATTGAATCAATCTGGGGCATATTGAGTTTAAACTTATCATATTCGAATGAACTCTGGTTGGCGTAAAAATCAAAGTAGCCGGCCCTTACCAATCCGGTGAAAACAAAATCGCGGTTCTTGCGGAGTAGAATCTCTTTGTCGCGTGGGTAAATATAAACCGCCTGAGAATCGCTGAGCGAAACCTGTGGCACTCCCTTAATTTTAAGGTCATACGTTTTCAGGTTCAGCACCGCATTGCTAGTGCGGCTGACGGTTGATCGGATCTGAATTACATCATAATCCGATTTCTTGCTGCGCGCATTCAGGTATTCAAACAGGCGCGGAAGAATATCAATCCGTTCATTGTCAATATTATACGTTATATACCCGCCATTGGCCAGATTAAGTACCATTGCCTTAACCTGTTCCGGTGGCTTTTTCATGTATTCTGTCAGTTCGTAGATGAAAAAGGAGCGCAGTTTGGTATTCTCAGTGAAATTGTAAATAACATTAATCGGGTTGAGCGCGTCAATGCCTTCGAGACGGGTATATCGCTCTTCGGAATAAAAATTAGATGACTCGAAAAAAGCTTCGCTCTGGCGATTCATGCCCCTGAGCATTTCAAAGCTCATGCTATCGGTTCCCATTTGATAATAGATGGCTTCAAAATACATATCAACCTTATGATAGGTATCATAATAGGGGCTGGCCGAAGCCCCATCGCTGGAACGCACCAGCGATAGTTCACGATTGTCGTCAATATAACGTAACTGAAGTCCCGGATGGAAAATAGAATCAGCATCCAGATACATGGTAGCCGAAGCCCGTTGTGACACCAGTCGGTCGGGCCGGAAAACAAAACTGCGAGACAACAATTTGATAAACGGCGCCCCTTTGCGGTTTATCCAGAGCACCGCATCCTGATCGCCATAGCCTGAACCGATGATGCGGGGGCCTTCGAGCGTAAATCCACCCCGGTAATCCATTTCCTTAAAAATCTGCCTGATCTCAATGTCGGTCTGATAAGAAACAAACTTCGGGAAAGTGGCTCTATCAATTGGGACACCGGCAAGCACACGGTCGTCAAGCTTTCCGGTAAGGGCAAAACTGAAAAAATCTTTGTTGTAAAAATTAACTGTATCGGCAGAATAGGTCGTTTGCTTCAGGTTAAGATCGTAATTCCCCAAAAGGGCATACACCTTATTGGGATCAAAGCTAAATGCGCTCCATAATACCTTGCCACTGTTTCCCGAAAAACGATCTGAAAGCGGCCATACAATGCCGGAAGTTCCGTAAATATTAATGCTGTCCTTTCCTGATATACAAACCAGGTCAATATCTTTAAACCGCACGAACAGGCTCGTATCAAAATCATAGCTGTAATTTCCTTTGCGGAATTGCCATGAATTGGCATAGGAGCGGAAAAGCACCTTGTTTTTATTCAGTTGGGTAGTGCTTTCCAAAAAGCTGCTTAACTGCCGTAGCCTTTTCCCATCAACAAAAGGATTAAGCCCCTTGTGCCAGGCCAGGTAACTTTTTGCGCTCGCAGACTCAGGGAAAGAATTCAAACTGATCAGATAATCGCGAAAAGCAGGTGTTGGCCTCATGCGCTGAGCGAGCATCTGGTTGCAGGTTTTCACAATTTCTTTCTGTATACCGGCATCATACCTTCCGTTGGTCCAACCATCGTTAAATTCCTGAAGTGCCTGTTTCGATTCACGATCTTTTACCGACTTAAAGAATGTATTCAGTTCGGTAATAAAAGCGGTAGGGTCTTCAGAAAAAATGTCAGGGTCCTGTGCCTTTGCATTCAGAAAAACCGAAAAAGCCAGGAAAAGGAGTAAACGGACAGTGTATTTGACCAGATGCATCAATTAATCAGTTAATTATAAATAGGATTGCAAGGTAAAGATCAGATTAATGTGTTGATTTATAACAGACACAAACCCAATTGTTACGCTCTTTGTGATCGCGGTATTTTAGGCCAAACGATTCGGCAGAAGCAGTAATTGCCTCCATATCATCACGATAAAAACCACTCATAAGCAGAGTGCCACCATTGTTGAGGCTGTTGCAATAAGCCTCCATATCATTAAGCAGGATATTGCGGTTTATATTGGCAATGATAAAATCAAATTTCTTCCCTTTAAGCATGGCGGCATCTCCAAGATAAACGCCAATATCTGGTGTTTTATTTTTCTCGATGTTTTCGAGCGCGTTGCGATAAGCCCATTCGTCGTTATCAATCGCCATAACCGGCGAAGCACCGCGCATTGTTGCCAGTATCGCCAGAACGCCAGTTCCTGAACCCATATCAAGTACAGAAAGGCCCTTAAGGTTTTCATCGAGCAGGTATTCAATCATCAGCGCGGTNNTCAATGCCAGGCATTGCCGGATGAAACGGTGCCCTGATGTGGCATCTTCCGGCAAGGGTAACGGGCTCAAAGTTTTCTTCCCAAACGGCATTCCAGTTTTGCTCGGGAATTACAGCCCAGTTGTATTCAACATCAAACCCCTCGGGCCAGAGCTGAGCTTCGTTAAAGATAGCCGGATCGAAATCAGCCGAAGGAATATAAGCCAGCAGACCCTCTTCGGTTTCTGAAAAACTCTCGAATCCTAGCTCACTTAAAAAAGCCATGATAATTTCAGCAAATGCAGCCTGCCCCTCGGGGAAGCTGCATTTTAGTTCAGTGTATTCCATTTATCGGGATTGTTTCCTGATTAAAAACTATTGGCAATTTTAACAAAATCGTCGGCCTTCAGCGATGCACCGCCAATAAGTCCACCATCAACATCGGGATTGCTGAAAAGTTCGCGGGCATTGGCAGCGTTACAGCTTCCACCATAAAGGATGGTTGTGTTATTTGCTTTATCACCAAATTTTCCGGCAAGTACTTTACGGATATAAGCATGCATTTCCTGGGCTTGTTCCGGTGATGCAGTGCGGCCAGTACCGATTGCCCAAACCGGCTCGTAGGCAACGACAACCTTTTCAAACTCATCGGCTGAAAGGTGGAACAATGCCTGGGAAACCTGTGAGCCCACAACTTCAAAATGCTTCCCTGATTCACGCTCGGCCAGTACTTCACCACAGCAATAAATCGGGATAAGGCTATGCTTGAGCGCAAGCGATATTTTAGTGGCCAGTAAACTGTCTTTCTCCCCAAAATAAGTTCTACGTTCAGAGTGGCCAATTATGACATATTGTGCGCCGGTTGAAGCAATCATGGCTGCCGAGATCTCTCCTGTATAGGCTCCTGACTCGTGCTCACTCATGTTTTGGGCACCACAGAAAAATCCGTTTTCGCGCGATATATCTGATGCTAGTTCGAGGTAAAGGGCCGGTGGACAAACCAACACTTCCGCAACTGCCGGGCGGTTTTCTTTCAGCAGGTCGGCAATGTTAAACATCAAATCTTCGGCTTCGACAAAGGTTTTATTCATTTTCCAGTTTCCTGCAACAATTTTTTTTCTCATTTCTCATTGATTTTAAAGGCATTGAACGAAATCAGGCCAGCCGAACCCTTGGATCGAGCAGGCCATAGATAATATCCACAAAAATATTAATAATCACCAACAATACGGCAATGAAAAGCACAGCACCCATCACCACCGGGAAATCATACTTTTCAAGTCCGTCAACAATCACCACGCCTACCCCTTTCCAGTCGAAGACATATTCAACAAACACAGCACCGGCCATCAGCGAAGCAAACCAACCTGAAACGGCAGTTACCACCGGGTTTAACGCATTTCTCAGTGCATGACGACTTAGTACCCTGAAATTTGACAATCCTTTTGCCCTGGCTGTACGAATATAATCCTGCGACAGCACTTCGAGCATTGAGCTTCGGGTAAGTTCAACGATGATGGCCAGTGGCCTGATGCCGAGCGTTATTGCCGGAAGTATCAGGTTTTTAATATCCAGAAATTCTCCCCGACCAAAGTCATCAACAGTGTAGAGAGAGCCAAACATGCTGAGCCCGGTGTAATCGGCCAGGACAAAAGCAAACAGCCAGGCCATCAGTATAGCGGCAAAAAAAGAGGGAAGCGACATGCCCAGAACTGAAATAATCAGCGCCAGGCGGTCGAAAAATGTATCCTTTCTGATGGCAGTGAGTATGCCGATAAAAACCCCGACAATAACTGCAAAACCCATGGCTACTGTTGCCAGCAGCATGGTATTTGGGAAGGCCTGAGCCAGAATATCCGACACATCGCGCTTGCTTTGGTACGACCTGCGCAGATAAGGTTTTTTTAGAATAACCTTCGCGTTACCGATTGAGATCAGGCTGATGAAAGGGGCATATTTTGAACTATCGGGATACCAAAGACTTCCTTTATCCGATAAGTTATGATAAGAAACAGGGGACAGATCATTCAAAAAACCCAAGTACTGAACATAAACCGGCTGGTTGCGCCCAAGTTCACGATTAATCGCTTCAACCGAAGATATATCGGCCCGCTGCCCGAGCATCATGCGGGCAGGATCTCCGGGCAGAATGTTGAACAGGAAAAATACCAGCGAAACGACCCCGAAAAGTACGAAAACTCCATAATAAAGACGTTTCAGGATAAAACGGAGCATAGGCAGGAGTTAATTGCTGTTAGCCGGTTTAACATATTCCTTTTCAAACTCCTCGTAAGTGGGAAAGTCGTTGTAATGCCATTTATCAATCACAACGCCGTCTTTTAACAACAACAATCCCGGATTGGCCCGAACCATAACTTTAATCGCTATGTCATCGGCCATTAAGATGTCGAACTTAAGACCGAGTTTCTCCCTGATCACTTCTGTCTGAACAGCGAGTGTACTGGTTACCCCAACAAACCCATATCCGGCGGCCATAACCTTTTCAGCAAACAGATTAACATCAGCCAATGCCTGCTGGTTGGCCTTTTCGAGGTCCCAGGCCGTAAGGATAAACTGGTAATCAGGATGTTGAATAATGGTCTCAGTGAGGTCGGTTCCAAGGGTATCCATAATCTGCAGATCGTGCCCGAGAAATGTGTTTGGATCGTCAATCCGCTGATCAACAAATTCCCATTGCGACATCCAGACAGAATCGTTGTAAGGATAGTCGGGCGAAAGATACTCCTGGGTCTCCCCTGTTTCTATATTTCTGTAAATCAGATAATATTTTACCGGCAAGGGGTCTTCGTTGTACATTTTATTGCCAACTTTCCATTCCATAAAATCAATTAAAGGCAAATGGCGATAACAGTATATGCTTAAGCTGAAAAAGGATGCGAGTACAACTCCAATCAAGCCATAGGAAACAACATTGCCAAATTTTTCTTTGGTCTTTTTCCGCCAGGCGAAGAGTATGATGGTAAAGACCATTAAAAATACATTCTTGTAAAAAGTCTGCCAGTTGGTGAGTTTGATGGCATCGCCAAAGCAGCCGCAGTCGGGCACCGGGTTATAGATAGCATCATTCAGGGTAAGTGCTGTAAAAAATGTCATTACTCCCAGCAACATCCAGGCACTAATACGTGGTTTAAGATTCAGCAGAATAACAACGCCCAACACAAATTCCATCGCAGAAAGCAAAACTGATAAGGTGAGTGCCGATGGCATCATCCATTGGGCATTCCAGGCAATAAAATAATCTTCAATCCGGTAGGCCATTCCCAGAGGGTCAATCCCTTTTACAAATCCCGAAAAGATAAAAACAACCCCAACAACAATACGGGATACAAAATGCAGTACTCTCATGGTCAGTGTTTTAAAAAGCTGGTTTTAGGAATATTCTCAGTTCTTTTTTGAATCCTTAAGTTCAGAAAGTTTAATCAGGGCAAAAATTGCATAATTAATCATGTCGAAATAATTCGCGTCAACGCCTTCCGAGATAAAGGTTTGTCCTTTATTATCTTCTATCTGCTTCACTCTCAACAATTTCATCAGAATAATATCGGTAAGTGAACTTACACGCATATTTCGCCAGGCTTCGTCATAATCATGGTTTTTATCCATCATCAGGCTTTTGGCGGCATTCACATATTTATCGTAATACTTCTCAATCTCTTTGTGTGAAAATTTTGCATCGTTGCCCACCCCTAGCTCCAACTGGATAAGGGCAATAATTGAATAATTGATGATTCCGATAAATTCGGGCCACTCGTCTTCAATTACCAGATGCGAGCCTTTGCCTTGTATGCTGCGGATTCTGTTGGCTTTAATGTAAATCTGATCGGTAAGCGATTCGGGGCGTAACACCCGCCAGGCTGTACCGTAATCTTTCATCTTGGCTAAAAATATATCTTTGCATGCTTGTATGGCTGAGTCAAACTGTCCGGAAGTATCGGCTGTCATAGAAAACTGGTTATTAATTATTTAAAAGAAATTATTCCCGATGGAACACAAGCCCGGTTCACCCGATAAAGGTACAGCTTTTTCCGTATCTGCTACCCTTCAATGCGGAACAAAGCTGCTCGACCTCTCTGCACCCGTGGTAATGGGCATATTGAATGTTACCCCGGATTCATTTTATGATGGCGGAAATTATAAAGATGCAGATAATTTACTCCGAAAAGCAGGTAAATTAGTGAAGGAAGGTGCAGCAATTATAGATATTGGCGCAGTTTCGACCCGACCCGGAGCCGCAGAGGTGAGCGAAGATGAAGAAAAATCGCGTCTTTTTCCAGTTATTGAGGCACTTATAGAAGAATTTCCCGACGCTATTATCTCGGTTGATACTTTCCGTGCCGGGATTGCAAGGGAGTGTAGCCAGATGGGCGCAGGGATTATCAATGATATTTCTGGAGGACAATTTGATGCCGGGATGTTTGAAATGATTGGCAAACAGGATGCGGCTTATGTATTGATGCATATCAAAGGAAAACCTGAAACTATGCAGGAAAATCCTGTTTATGATGATGTTACAAAAGAGATTTATAACTATTTCTCTGAGCAATTGAAAAAACCTGGCCTTTCCGGGAAAAGAAATATCATTCTTGATCCGGGCTTTGGCTTTGGTAAATCAGTTTCTGACAATTACCGTTTGCTGACTGACTTAAATAAATTCAGGGACTTCGGATATCCAGTTCTGGCTGGAATCTCGCGTAAATCAATGATAAATAAAGTTTTGGGCACAAAGCCCGATCAGGCACTTAACGGAACCAGTGTATTGAACACCATTGCTTTGTTGAATGGAGCCGGCATTTTGCGCGTTCATGATGTGAAAGAGGCAATGGAAGCGATAAAATTAGTTGGTGCACTCAAACAATCGGGGCTAAATACCTAAATTTGCAAAAATCCATCCTTGATGCCTGAACTATTCATACCGCTGTTTATTGGACTTCGCTTACTCGATATCATTGATATTCTGTTGGTTGCGCTGATGCTTTACGAGTTGTACAATCTGGTTAAAGGAACTGCAGCTATAAATATCCTGCTTGGTATTATTGCTGTATTTTTAGCCTGGCGACTGGTAAGAGCCCTCGAAATGGAATTGCTGACTGAAATTCTGGGAGCATTTATCAGCGTGGGATTTATCGCTTTGATCGTGGTATTTCAGCCTGAAATAAGGAAATTTCTTTTGTTACTTGGAACGCCGAGCTTTATCCGTAAAAAGAACCGCCGCTTTCTCTTCTGGAAACTGAGCAATGTAAACGAAGAGAATCTCAGCATTGATCCGATTGTACAGGCTTGTCACAAGATGGCGATGTCGAAAACCGGGGCTTTGATCGTTATAGGCAAAATAAATGAACTTGAAGAGTATCTGAACACCGGAGAAACTGTTGACGCGCGCATTTCGGAACAGTTGATTGAAAATATTTTCTTTAAAAACGCCCCTCTTCACGATGGCGCTGTAATTATAATGAACAACAAAATTAAGGCTGCGAGTTGTATTCTGCCGGTTTCAAAAAATGATAAACTACCTGTTCATGTTGGGCTCAGGCATCGCTCGGCAGTTGGGATAACCGAAAAGTCAGATGCTGTGGCAATTGTAGTTTCTGAGCAAACAGGTAAGATTTCGTGGAGCAAAGGGGGCGAGCTTAACCACAATATTCAGCCATCAAAGCTGAAAGCCTTACTCGAAGAAGAGTTTAATCTTGAGAAATAATTTCAGGATCTATTTGGTTGATGCCTGAGTTGCTGCCCTTTCCTCAAATTCTTTAACCATTTCCTCCGGGGATTTTCCCAGATATTTCAATGCTGCTTCAGCATCGTCAGCCAAATCATGGGTCGGGTACTTTTTCAGGAAATCATTGTAAACCTTTGAAGCCTGTCCAAGTTCATTCAGCAGGTTTTCGTAAATATAAGCCTTCAGGAAAACTGCCTCAGGAATATAGGTACTTTTCGGATATTCGTTGAGCATCCTGTCGGTCAACTGCATGGCTTTTTGTCCATTGTTCACCCCGATACACAGGTTCATTGCTTTGTAAAGATAATTGGATGCTGCAGAATCTGTTTTGTTGTTATCAACAAAAGCAATGTAGGAATCGAGCAGTTTTGTCAGCTTTTCAGCATCAGGCCTGGCGCCTTCGGTCTCCAGCTCTTTTTCGAGACTGCTGATTGCTTTCATATCTTTTTCGCGTTGTGATGTACACGCCACGGCAACAATAACCAATAATATTAGTAATGCTTTGGTATTGAACAGATTCCTCATAGGAATAAAAATGAATTGGTGAGTACGTTTATCAGAAAACAGGTTTTTTCTTTGCCAGTGGATAAATCATTTTATAATCGGTCTTAATCAGTCCTTTGGAAATATCATTGAGTTTGCGCTTCAACATCATTTTCCGCAAAGGATTAATCAGGTCCACAAACAGAACACCATCGAGGTGATCATACTCGTGCTGAATAACTCTGGCCAGCACACCTTTGATTCTGTCATCGTGAAAATTGAAATTTTCATCGTAGTACTGAATGCGCAGTTCGGGCTTGCGAATAACATCTTCCCTTATTTCAGGAATGCTGAGGCAACCTTCGTTAAACGACCATTCCTCGCCCGACTCCTCAATTATGTGTGCATTGATAAAGACTTTCTTAAGATCGGTTTCGCCCGGAAAATCCTCAGCATAAGGCGTTGCATCAATAATAAAAATACGAATGTTTCGGTTGACCTGAGGTGCAGCAAGACCGACACCATTTGAAGCATACATGGTTTCAAACATATCGGCAATAAACTGATCAAGTCCCGGATAGTCCTTATCAATATCTTCCGAAACTTTTCTTAAATTAGGATGCCCGAAAGCAACAACTGGTAATATCATTTTTCAATTATTGTTTTAATGTCATACTAACGACTCAAAATAGCCGTTACAACTCAATATCATCGCTGGCCTGCTGTTCTTGACTCAAGATAAGACTGCAGAATAATAGCAGCACTAACCGTATCAATCAGTGCTTTGTTCTGGCGGTCTTTTTTTTTAGCTCCCATATCAAGTATTGCGCGCTTAGCAATCATCGAAGTAAACCGCTCATCAACTCTTTCAACAGGAATTTCAGGAAACTCCTTAACAAGCAGGCGCACAAATGGTTCGATAAATCTAACCGATTCCGATGCTGTATTGTTCATCTGTTTGGGTTCGCCTATTACAAAAAGTTCGACTTTCTCTTTGCTCAGGTAGTCTTTCAAAAAAGAGATAATATCTTTTGAATGCACCGTAGTCAGAGGCGAAGCAATAATCTGCCCCTCATCAGTAACAGCAAGTCCAACTCTTTTTTGCCCATAATCTATGGCTAATATTCTACCCATCAGTATGTCTTTACAGTCAGCAAAATTAAGAATTAAGCACAAACGCTTGAAAAAAACTATAATTTTGACCTTCTGAAAACAGGAACTATGACAACAGCGCTTATAGAAATAATTGAATCAGCCTGGGAAAACAGGGAACTGCTTCAAAAGAAAGAGACCAGAGATGCAATTAATGAAGTTGTCGGCCTGCTCGATTCAGGGCAGATGCGCGTTGCAGAACCGTCGGGCGAAACCTGGAAAGTGAATGAGTGGATCAAAAAAGCGGTTTTACTCTATTTCCCCATCAGGCAAATGGAAGTTACCGAAGCCGGACCGCTGGAGTTTTACGATAAAATTCCGCTCAAACACAATTACGAAAAGCTGGGCGTTAGGGTTGTTCCACATGCTGTTTCTCGCTATGGTTCCTACCTCGCACCTGGTGTTGTAATGATGCCATCTTACGTAAACATCGGAGCTTATGTTGACAGCAATACTATGGTTGATACATGGGCTACAGTGGGCTCCTGCGCGCAGGTTGGCAAAAATGTCCATCTTTCAGGCGGTGTTGGTATTGGTGGCGTGCTGGAACCCGTTCAGGCATCACCGGTTATTATTGAGGATGGTTGCTTTATTGGTTCACGTTGTATCATAGTTGAAGGTGTGCGTATCGGGGCCGAAGCTGTGCTTGGCGCCAATGTTGTAATTACCCAATCTACCAGGATTATTGATGTTTCAGGTGTTGAACCGATAGAATACAAGGGTTATGTTCCTCCCAGGTCGGTGGTAATTCCCGGCTCCTGCAGCAAGGTATTCCCTGCCGGGGAATATCAGGTTAGCTGCGCGCTGATTATCGGCAAACGCAAAGCATCAACCGACCTGAAGACATCGCTTAACAATGTTTTGCGCGATTTTGGAGTGCAGGTTTAGTTTAGGATATAAAAATTAAACACTTTGTTCAACCAGATACTAATCATACAAACTGCTTCGCTGGGGGATGTAATCCTCTCAACCGCGCTTGCCGAAAGCCTGCACACCAGGTTTCCGGAAGCGAAGATTGATTATCTGGTAAAAAAAGGTTACGAAGATCTTTTTGATGGCCATCCCTTTATCAGGAAGGTTTTCGCCTGGAATAAAAAGGCACATAAGTACCGGAACCTTTTGTATTTGTGTTTGGATGTGAGAAAAACACGCTATGATGCGGTGATCAATGTTCAGCGCTTTTTCACCTCCGGTCTGATAACCCTGATTTCCGGTGCGCCGGTCCGCTGTGGTTTCGATAAAAACCCAATGTCTTTTGGATTTAACCGCAAGGCAACCCATAAGATCGGCGAAACCGAAAACAACGAACATGAAACCGAACGCAACCACCACCTGATNNATTTCACCGGCTTCGCTTTGGTTTACTAAACAGTTTCCGGTTCATAAATGGATTGAATTTGTCAGCAACATTTCACCAGATATTCGTGTTATATTACTTGGCGCGAAAGACGACGCTGAAACCTGCAACCTGATTATTGAAAAATCAGATCATAAACTGATATATAACCTTGCCGGGAAACTTGGTTTTCTGCAATCAGCAGCCATAATGAAAGAAGCATTGATGAACTATGTAAACGACTCAGCTCCAATGCATTTTGCTTCTGCAGTTAATGCACCGGTTACTGCCGTTTACTGTTCAACGGTACCTGCATTCGGGTTCGGGCCATTGTCTGACAATGCCACGGTTATTGAAGCCAAACCTGCTCCGGATTGCAGACCATGCGGTTTGCATGGTCACAGTCAATGTCCTGAAGGCCATTTTAATTGCGCCGAACATATTACCAACAAACAACTACTTAGTCGAATTTAAGAATGAATGACGCGTTTAAATCTGAAATAGCCAGAACCCTGAAAGTCTTGAAAGAAGGTGGTGTTATACTATATCCCACAGATACAATCTGGGGAATTGGTTGTGATGCTCTGAATTCAAAGGCCGTTGATAAGGTTTATAAAATTAAAAACCGCAAAGAGACCAAGAGCCTGATTATTTTAGTCAATAGTTTTGAAATGCTTCAGAAATATGTGGATAAAGTCCCGGAAATTACGATGGATTTAATCGATAGCATTGACAAACCGGTTACCGTTATCTACGACAACGCCCGCAATCTTCCGAAAAATGTGGGGGCATCTGACGGAACGGTCGCCATCCGGATAGTCAGGGATGATTTTTGCAGTCAACTGATCAGCGAATCTGGTCGCCCAATCGTTTCTACTTCGGCCAATGTTTCAGGCGATGAATCACCCATGGTTTTCAGTAAGATTTCTGAATCTGTCAAAAGCCAGGTTGACTATTGTGTTAAGCTTTACCACGAACTTTTTAACCAGGCCAAAGCATCAACCATTATCCGTTTGTTCGAAACCGGAGCCTATACCATTATCAGGGAATAAAATATTTGATAAGCTACCCATTTTTTCACATCAGAAAACCGTACTTTTGCAGCCAATTTCAAAAAAGGCTAAATATCTGATATGAAAAGGCTTGGCTTACTGATACTTGCTCATTTTCTGCTGCTTGCTGCTCCCTGTTTCGCACAGGAAACCAATACCTCTCACGAATTCGATGCTTCACTCGATATTTACACCCAACATCTCTGGCGTGGTTTCTCAAATGGAACTTCCGTAAGCCTGCAACCCGCTGTTGAATACAACTTCAACGGTTTTACTGCCGGAGCCTGGGGAGCCTGGTGTATTGACGGAAGCTACACTGAACTCGATCTGTTTGTGGCCTATAAAAAAGGGGCATTTTCAGCAACATTGTACGATTATTTCTGCCCTGTAAATCCGGTTGAGAAATTTGAGTTTTTTGAAATTACCGAAGGCCAGACCAAACACACTTTTGATCTGAATCTTGAATATGCTGATCCGGCAAGGCATCCATTCTCATTGTTGATTGCAACAATGCTCTATGGCGACGACCTGAATCCGGAAACCGGCAAGAATTACTACTCGACCTATGCAGAACCTGCAGCAAATTTCAGCATCGGCAAAACCGATTTCAAGGCTTTTGCAGGATTTACCCCGGCCAAAAGCTATTATGCCGGAAAAGCAGCCTTTACAAACACCGGGATTTCAGCTTCCCATACGGTTAAAATTTCTAAAAAGTTTTCGCTTCCGCTGAAAGCGATAGTTGTGCATAATCCTGACAAACAGCGGACTTACTTTTCACTAGGTGTGAACTTCTGAACAATCGTTTAAACTAAACATTACCAGCTTTTAAAGCGAGAGCCTGATCTGGCAAAACCATGGCGAAATAGCCCAATTTTGTTGAACAAACTACATATTGGGTTGTTTATTGAGTTGCATTGTGCGAAGCCTTAACGCATACTTTTTATTATTTGAACTGAACTTTACTGATGAAAGCTTTTGGAATTAAGAATACCGATAAAGAAACACTTAAACAATGGTACTATCTGATGTCGCTTGGCCGCAAGCTTGATGAACGTGCCCCCAACTACCTGAAACAAGCGCTTGGCTGGTCGTATCATGCACCCTACGCCGGCCACGATGGAATTCAACTTGCCATCGGACAGGTTTTTCAAAAGAGCAACGATCACCTTTTCCCCTACTACCGTGACATGCTTACTGCAATTTCGGCGGGTGTTACAGCTGAAGAAATCATCCTGAACGGAATTTCGAAAGCTACGGATGCTGCCAGTGGTGGCAGGCACATGTCAAACCACTTCGCAAAACCCGCCTGGAATATTCACAATGTCTCTTCGGCAACCGGCAATCACACCCTTCATGCAGCGGGAGTTGCAAGGGCAATAAAAAAATACAATGCCCAGGCTGTTGCCATCAGTTCACAGGGCGAGTCTTCAACTTCAGAAGGCTATGTTTATGAAGCCATCAATGGTGCTTCAAACGAAAAATTGCCCGTCATATTTGTATTTCAGGACAATAATTACGGCATCTCAGTTCATAAACGCGACCAGACTGCCAACTGGAGGGCGGCCGATAATTTCAGGGGTTTTAAAAACCTGAGGATTATTTACTGCGATGGCAAAAATGTTTTTGATTCGATGAATGCCATGACCGAAGCCCGTCGTCATGCCATCGAAAAGCAGGAACCCGTTATTGTTCATGCCAGTGCAATAAGGATTCATTCCCATTCAAACTCCGATAAACACGAGCTTTACCGCGATGATAATGAGCGGCATTGCGCCCTGGCCAACGATCCTTTTGACAGATACCGGAAAACGCTGATCATTTCGGGCCGGGTTACTGAAGATGAACTTGATGCACTCGACAAAATGGCAAAAGAGGAGGTTTCAAAAGCCCATAAAAAAGCTTTGGCTGCCCCCGACCCCGATCCGGCCAGTATCTTTGATTTTGTAATTCCGGCGCCTTATGCCGCAGAAAAATATCCCGATGGCCTTCATAGCCAACAATCGGGCGAAAAACTGAAATTGATTCAGGCATTAAACCAGACACTGAAAGCTGAATTCAGGCACAATCCCGATACATTTATCTGGGGTCAGGATATTGCCAACAAGGAAAAGGGCGGAATTTTTAACGTGAGCAAAGGGCTTCAGCAGGAATTTGGTATTGAAAGGGTTTTCAACGCGCCAATTGCCGAGGATTTTATTGTTGGCACTGCCAATGGCATGAGCCGCTTCGATAAAAAAATCCGCATTGTGATTGAAGGTGCTGAGTTTGCCGATTATTTCTGGCCGGCCATGGAGCAGTTTGTTGAACTTACGCATGATTATTGGCGCAGTAATGGCGCTTTTGCCCCCAATGTTACTATCCGGCTCGCTTCAGGCGGATACATCGGAGGTGGGCTTTACCACTCGCAAACCATTGAAGGAGCTCTGGCTACCTTTCCTGGAATCAGAATCGTTTATCCTTCATTTGCNNATCCGCAGGCCCGGATCCGATCTGACAATTGTAACTTACGGAAATACCACCCACATGTGCCTCGCTGTCGCTGAACAAATAGAAGCCGAAATGGGGAAAAGTGTTGAAGTGGTAGATATCCGTTCACTTATTCCGCTCGATAAAGAGACCATTCTTTCATCGGTGAAAAAAACCAACAGAGTCCTGGTGGTGCATGAGGACAAAGTTTTCGGAGGTTTTGGCGGCGAGATCGCTGCAATTATCACCGAGGAAGCGTTCAAATTCCTTGATGCACCTGTCAAACGCGTTGGCTCAACCTTCACTCCGGTTGGATTTAACCGCATCCTGGAGAAGGCAATTCTTCCCGATAAGGAAAGAATTTATGAAGCTGCCATTGAAACCCTGGGGTTTTAATTTGAAACCATATTTTAAATGCCCCTTTCCAAGGGGCATTTTTTTTTAAAATCCTGAGAGACTTTGGTTAAATTCTAAAAGTCTATTTTTGTACCGGAAATTTCTAACCAATTGCACTTTATGAAAAAATTATTGATCCTGCTAATAACTGCTATAATGATCACATCGTTTAAACTTTCTGCTGATAATGATCCCGTTAAGGATAATCCGTTTTTCAGCACTTACAAAACACCGTTCGAAGTGCCACCTTTCGGACTAATAAAACCTGAACATTTTTTGCCCGGCATCGAGAAAGGCATTGAAGAGCAGAACAGGGAGATTTCGGCGATTATCAACAACGCCCAGATTCCTGATTTTGACAATACCATTGCTGCACTTGACTATAGTGGCAGCCTTATCCGTAAAGTAAACGGAGTTTTTGCCAACCTCAGCTCAGCCAATACCAACCCTGAAATACAAGGGATTGCCAGGCAGATTGCCCCGAAACTTTCGGCCCATTACGATAATATAAACCTGAACGAAAAACTGTTTGAAAGGGTTAAAACTGTGTACGCCAAACGCGAAAGCCTTAACCTGAGCGGCGAGCAGATGCAACTGCTTACCGAGCGGTACAAGGATTTTATCCGTGGAGGCGCTGACTTAAAAGGGGAACAACAGGAACGTTTCAGGGAAATCAACAAACAACTTTCGGTACTCACGCTTCAGTTTGGCGAAAATGTACTGGCTGAAACCAACGAATTTAAATTGGTTATCGAAAATCGTGATGATCTTGAAGGCCTTACACCGGCATTGATAGATCAGGGAGCGGAAACCGCCACAGAAGCCGGGCTTGATGGCAAATGGGTATATACTCTTCACAACCCAAGCATTATGCCCTTTCTACAGTATTCAGCAAAGCGTAATTTGCGCGAACAAATCTACACGGCTTACATCAATCGTGGCAACAACGACAATAAATACGACAACAAGGCTTTGATTCAACAGATTGTGGCTCTCAGGCTCGAAAAAGCTAAAATGCTTGGTTATAATAGTCATGCTGCTTTTGTCCTTGAGGAAAATATGGCTAAAAATGCCGCCAATGTTGACAAATTGCTCAAACAACTATGGACTCCCGCCTTAAAACGCGCCCGGAACGAGGCAACGGATCTGCAATCTATTATAACACGCGAAGGGCAGAATTTCACACTCGAACCCTGGGATTGGAAATACTATGCTGAAAAATTGCGCAAAGAGAAATTTGATCTAGACGACGAAGCCCTTAAACCCTATTTTGCGCTTGAAAATGTAAAAAAGGGAATCTTTACCGTTGCAGAAAAACTTTATGGAATAACGTTTATCGAACGGAAAGACATTCCGGTTTATCACCCTGATGCGATCGCTTATGAAGTTAAAGAAGCCAACGGAACACACATCGGGATTCTTTTTATGGATTTCCACCCCCGCGAAAGCAAAAGAGGCGGAGCCTGGATGAACAGCTACCGCAAACAGTATGTAGAAAACGGTAAAAAGATTACACCGATCATTACCACGGTATGTAATTTCTCAAAGCCAACCGCCACACAGCCATCTTTACTTACATTCGATGAAACCAGCACTTTGTTTCATGAATTTGGCCATGCCCTTCATGGATTACTCTCAAATTCAACCTATTATAGCCTTACCGGGACATCCGTTCCACGCGATTTTGTCGAGCTGCCTTCGCAAATAATGGAAAACTGGGCCTCAGAACCTGAAGTCCTCCGGATGTATGCCAGGCATTATCTGACTGGCGAAGTTATTCCGCAATCATTAATTGACAAGCTCCAGAAAAGCAGCTATTTCAATCAGGGATTTGAAACCGTGGAATACCTTGCCGCTTCAATGCTCGATATGGGCTACCACGACCTTAAAGAGATTAGCTTTACAGAAGTTCCTGAATTTGAAAAAAATACACTGAATGCGATCGGCCTTATTCCAGAAATTGGAAGCCGTTACCGTTCCACCTATTTCAATCATATTTTCAGCGGTGGTTACTCTTCGGGATATTACAGCTACATCTGGGCTGCCATTCTTGATGCCGATGCGTTTGAGGCTTTCAGGGAAAATGGTTTGTTTGACAAAGAAACGGCAAACTCTTTCAGGAAGAACATTCTAGAGCGCGGTGGAACTGAAGACCCCATGCAACTCTACACAAAATTCCGCGGAGCTGAACCGGATATTACGCCTTTGCTGAAACGCAGAGGACTTTTGTAAGAAAACCTATCTGAAAAGGAAAATAAAACCCTGTTGTGGACACAAACCATTACAGGTTTTCTTTTTATCATCCTTTCAATGTCTTGAATTTCATGATATGGATGGTTATGGCTATGCCTATAGTCAGCAACCCCAGACGCAGCCACCAATAGGGCGGTGAAAGAAAAAATGAAACGCTGAGTGTGATCCATAGGAACAGCAGGCTATAAACCTTGTTCCTGCGTGTAATGCCATGCCCCGCTTTGTAATTGCTTAAATAAGGACCCAGATATCGGTTGCCCATCAGCATTTTGTTGAGTTTATCGGATGAGCGGACAAAGCACCAGGAAGCGAGCAGCAGAAATGGAGTAGTTGGTAGCAAAGGGATAAAAATGCCAGCAAAGCCAAGAACAGAAGCTATAATTCCTAAAACCAGCAATAGAGCCCTCACTAAAGGGCTCCTTTCTTTCTTCTGTTTGACGGTTTGGTTTCCTGATTGGTCTGTATTCATTAATTAATTGTAATTAAGCATATTAGGCGATGTTTTTTATAATGAATCCCGCGTAAAGACAAGCTATTTAGATTAAATTTAGATTAAATTTTTGATTGGCTCATTTACAAACCAAAATCCTGCCATATCTTTATTTCACATTAAGTCAAACAAGAGCCCAACCCGGAAATGAGCCTGAGAATCTCATGTCCGGGTTGATATTTTATGGGAACCAGCCCTGGATTACTATTCCTCAAAGGCTTTGTTAAGAAAATGATTAAATTCAGTCATTGCGCTGCAGGCTTCAAGCAAATGATCCGCTAACTTATCAGAAAGCACAACATCATCAGGCAGTTTGTGCATAACCACATAACTTTTGTACTTCAGCAATTCAATATCAGGAAACATTGAGTCAAAGTCTTTTGGAGGTCGTTTTAGCTTATCAAAATCCTCCAAATAACCGAATATCTTCTTGAATTTCTTTTCATTCAGGATGTGCTTGAAGCTATCTGCATTGAAATAAATCTCTTTTCTGAGTTTTTTAAGCACATCAGCCGGAGGCATATAAATTCCGCCACCAACCATAGAAGCCCCCGGTTCAATATGGATATAATAACCGGCTCTTTGGGTTTTTCGGCCACCGTTTGAAATAAAAGCACCAAAATTTGTCTTGTAGGGGAGCTTATCGGCAGAGAAACGCACATCCCTGAAGATCCTGAATATGGAATCCTTTGCAGCCGGCAGCCCTATTGATGGATCGTTCAGCGAAATACGGGCAGTAATATCTGTTATAAAAACTTCAAAAAGGTCTTTCGCTTTCTGGTAGCGTTTTCGGTTCTGATCAAACCACTCGCGGTTGTTATTTTCAATCAGATCTTTGAGGAAATCAAGGATATCTTTCATAGCAATTTGTCGTTGTTAGATTTACAAAAATAAATGAATACTGCTTTTAAACACAAAATTTGTCATTGGCATGGTTCAACATAAGGACAAATAGTCTAAATTTACCCTAATAAAACTAATAACAAGGGGCTGTCAATAAAGTTATAAAGACTACAACCTATGCAAAATAAATCCAACCTGATTTTTATCGTCATTCTTTTCTTTATTCCGGTTTTTGTTATGGCCGGTGGTGATAACCGTCCAACCGGATCGAGATCTGCTGCACTTGGCAATGCTTCAGTTGGTTTAAGCGATCTTTGGTCGGCTTTTAACAACCAGGCCGGTCTTGCACACATCGAGTCCATCACGGCAGGGGTTTATTACGAAAACCGCTTTACGCTCAAAGAGCTTGGCTATAAAGCAGCAGCCGTTGCTTACCCTTTGAAGACAGGGACCATAGGGTTGAGTTTTAATCATTTCGGATATTCTGCTTACAACGAAAGCAAAATCGGACTTGCCTACGCGCAAGGCTTTGGGAAATATCTTTCGTTCGGCCTACAGCTCGATTACAATATGGCCAGACTGGCAGAAAATTATGGTAACCGTAATTTTATCACTTTCGAGGCAGGGGTTATGGCCAATATTACAAAAGAGCTTTCGCTTGGAGTTCATGTTTATAATCCCATCAGTGCAAAATTTTCAGAATACAATGATGAAAGGGCTCCGGTTATCTTCAGGGTTGGAGCAGCCTATAGTATTTCTGAAAAAATAACCCTGGTTGCCGAAACAGAAAAGAATATTGATACAGAAGCCTCAGTAAACGCAGGGCTTGAGTATAAAATTATGCCAACCATTCACCTCAGGGGAGGTGTATCAACCGGAGTTTCTGCTTTTTCGTTTGGAGCCGGTTTCTGGCTGGGCGATTTTACCATAGATATCAGTACCTCTTACCACAATGTACTTGGTTATACTCCCCAGGCAGCATTATCCTATAAATTCTGATAGTTATGAAGGGATATTTATATAGGCTCCTGTTTCTGTTTTTTCTGATTTCTAACGCGGGTTTATTATCAGCACAGGAAGAACCGGCGGCTCCGGTTTCTGGCAATACAGAGCCCCTCGAAGAAAAAATTGAAGAATTGTCGGGCAAGGCCGATGCTGAACTCGATTACTCCGACCTGGTTGACGAATTGCTTCAGTATATCAACAACCCCATTAACATCAACAAGGCTTCCGAAAGGGAAATGGCACAACTGCAACTCAACGATCTTCAAATCAATAACCTCACAGCCTATATTCAAAAATTCGGTGAACTTACCAGCCTTTACGAACTGAATCTGGTTGAAGGGTTTGATTCGACTCTGATCACCAGCCTGGCGCCATTTATCAGCTTTGATCTGCAGCCTTATGGCACTAAGATGAACCTGAAAAACCTTTCCAGATATGGGAAAAATCAAATAATAACGCGATACCAACAGGTGCTTGAGCAGCAAGCCGGTTATAAACCCATTGATGACTCATCCTATCAGGCAAAGCCGAATTCAAGATACCTAGGCGATGCCGGCAAACTTTATGTTCGTTACGGTTATAACTTTTACAACAAACTGAGGTTTGGAATTACCATGGAAAAAGACGCAGGTGAAACATTCCTGCCAAAAAACGACACACTCAAAAAAGGATTTGATTTCTACAGCCTCCATTTCTATTATGCCGGTACAAAATTCCTGAAGCACCTGGCCATTGGCGATTACCACCTGCAATTCGGACAGGGACTTACCATGCAAACAAGCATGGCTTTCGGCAAATCGCCCAATGCTGTTGCCAACCGAAGAATTAATAAGCAAATTAAGCCAAATACCGGGGCAAACGAAAACCTGTTTATGCGCGGTGTGGCAGCTACAATAAGCCCATTAAAAAATACCGATTTAACGCTGTTTTACTCCTACAATAAAGTTGATGCCAACCGATCAGGATCTGACACCTTGTCGGCTGAAGAGTTCTATATCAGTTCGTTGCAGGAAACCGGATTTCACCGCACACCCAATGAGCTTGCCGGAAAAGATGCTGTAGAGCAAACTGTTTATGGAGGCAACCTCCAAACCAGAGTTAAAATGTTCAGACTAGGTGCAACCGCTTTTCACACCGAATTAGGCAATGAACTTAAAAAGGATGAAGTACTCTACAATAAGTTTGATTTCAGGGGTAAATCTCTGACCAATTTCGGTTTCGACTACGCGGTTATTCTCAGGTCACTAACGCTTTATGGCGAAGCAGCAGGCAGTGACAACGGAGGAAAGGCATTTCTGGCCGGAGCCACGGCCACACCCGATCCAAGGCTCGCGCTATCGGTAATCTATCGCAATTATTCAAAAGATTACCAAAACCTTTATAGCAATGCATTTGCTGAAGGCAGCCGCAATGCAAATGAAAAGGGTATCTACTTTGGGATGCTGGTTCAACTTCAGAAAAGATTGAGCCTTTCGGCCTATGCCGATTACTTCAGGTTTCCATGGCTAAAATATCGCATTGATGCACCATCGCGCGGAAGCGAATACCATTCACAATTAACCTGGAACCCATCACGCAGGGCCGAAATATATTTCAGGTACCGCTGGCAGCAAAAACAGATTAACCCTTCGGGTTTAGATGGTTATACCGATTATCCTGAAGCTGAAACAAAACAGAATTTCAGGGTACATCTCAGCCTGAAAGCAACAGAATCTATTACGCTAAAAACCAGGGTTGAAACAACTTACTGGCAAATGCCTGGATTCAGCCAGCGCAGTGGGTATCTTATTTATCAGGACCTGATTTATAACCAACCCCACAAACCCTGGCTACTAAATACCCGTTTTGCACTGTTCGATACAGATACATACGATCAGCGCCTGTATGCCTATGAAAGCGATGTGCTTTATGCATTTTCAATTCCTTCCTATTACTATAAAGGCAGCCGGTTTTACCTGATGGGTAAATATAGTTTTGGACGCCGGCTCGACCTTTGGGTTAGATATGCCCTAACCTATTACAACAACCGACAGGTAATCAGTTCGGGCCTTGACGAAATAGACGGGAACCGTAAATCAGAACTCAAAATTCAGTTAAGACTTAAGTTTTAGAAACGTCCATGTAGCATACATTTGTTAGGATTGCATCAAAATTTGGTTATTTTTGCTTCGGAAACACCAAACAGCAAATCATATTATTCATCACTAACTCCATTCATTTATGTTCAAAAATCATCCAAAAGGATTGTTAGCCGCGGCACTCGCGAATATGGGAGAGCGATTCGGCTTCTACACCATGATGGCTATCCTGGTACTTTTTCTCCAGGCAAAATTTGGTCTTTCGGGAACCAATGCCGGACTAATCTATTCAATTTTTTACTTCTCAATCTACATTCTCGCTTTTGTTGGTGGTTTAATTGCCGATAAAACAAGGAATTACAAAGGGACCATCCTTATTGGATTAATAGTGATGGCAGTGGGGTATTTTATGCTGGCGTTCCCGACACCAACTCCGGTACCCAACAAAATTCTGTTTCTCGTTATTTCGTGTATCGGTTTGTTTACCATAGCTTTTGGTAATGGTCTTTTTAAAGGTAACCTACAAGCTTTAGTCGGCCAGATGTACGATAATCCTGAATACGGAAAGATGCGCGATTCAGGATTCTCCCTGTTTTACATGTTTATCAATGTTGGTGCTCTATTTGCTCCATTGGCAGCCGTTGGAATGCGCAACTGGTGGCTTGCTAAAAACAGCTTTGAATACAAAGCCAGCCTTCCTGAACTCTGCCATGGCTACCTTGAAGGGACTCTTACTCCCGAAGCACAGGAAAGACTTGCCAACCTGGCAAATGAAGTCAGTCTGAACGGACCTGTTACCGATATGAGTGCCTTTGTCAGCAGCTACCTGAATGTTTTCACCACCGGATTCCACTATGCTTTTGGTGTGGCCATTATTGCCATGGTGATTTCAATAACTATTTTCCTTATCAATAAAATCCGTTTCCCAAATCCTGCTGTGCAGAAAAAAGCATCTGATAAATCATCGTCAACTGCCGAAGAGATTCACATGGATGCAAAGGAGATCAAACAACGCCTTTATGCATTGTTCGCTGTGTTTGGCGTGGTAATTTTCTTTTGGTTTTCATTCCATCAGAATGGCCTAACCCTCACCTTCTTTGCAAAAGACTACACTGACCTTAGCGGGATAGTTATCAATCTTGGATTGGTTACCATACAGGGTGCTGAGATTTTCCAGTCAATCAACCCGATTTTTATAGTTCTGTTGACACCGATCATTATGGCCATTTTCGGATGGCTGCGTGCCAGAGGTAAAGAGCCTTCCACTCCCAAGAAAATTGCAATTGGTATGTTTATCGCTGCATTGGCTTATGTGGTGATGGCTATTGGCTCATTGGGTTTGCCACTCAAATCGGAAGTTGATGCGATGGGTGGTTTAACAGATGTTCAACGTGTTACACCAATGCTGCTGATAGGAACATACTTTATTCTGACAGTTGCTGAACTTTTCATTAGTCCACTTGGAATTTCCTTCGTTTCTAAAGTAGCACCGCCTCAATACCAGGGAATTATGCAGGGTGGATGGCTAGGAGCAACCGCAATTGGAAACCAGTTGTTGTTCATCGGTGCAATTTTTTACGGTAGTGTTCCTTTGTGGCTCACATGGACAGTATTCGTAGTCGCTTGTATGATCTCAATGTTTACCATGATTTTCATGCTTAAATGGCTCGAAAGGGTAGCCAAATAATTGCTTAAAATGATGTTTAATAAAAAGGCTGCCTTTCTTATATGGGCAGCCTTTTTTACAAGAACATAATTCTTTTCATTCTACTATGGATATCTTCTCCGGAAAAAGATACAATTCCTACAACGAATACTTCAAACGAACTTTTGGCAGGAGGGTGCAGAAAGTTTCTATTGACGCGGGATTTACCTGCCCCAACCGCGATGGCTCAGTAGCTTCCGGAGGATGCACCTACTGCAACAATGATGCTTTTAATCCATCCTATTGCCATCCGTCGAAACCGGTAATTCAGCAAATTAACGAAGGAATAGAATTTCACAAAATTCGCTATCGCAGGGCGATGAAGTACCTGGCTTATTTTCAGACTTATTCAAATACTTATGCGCCTCTCAAAAAACTAACCACTGTTTACAACGAGGCATTGAGCCATCCCGATGTGGTTGGTCTCGTTATTGGCACCCGCCCCGATTGCATTGATGAAGAGAAACTGCGCTATTTCGGTGAGTTGTCGAAAAGCCATTATGTGATTATTGAATACGGATTGGAAACTACCAACGAACATAGCCTGAAAATGCTGAACCGGGGGCATACCTATGCACATACGGAGAAAATAATACGGCAAACCACTGCCCAAGGCATCAAAACAGGTGCCCATCTTATTTTTGGACTTCCAGGTGAAACCCGCGATGAGATGCTCGAAAGAGCAGCAATCATTTCTGAACTCCCGCTTACCACTGTAAAATTTCACCAGCTTCAAATCGTTACAAATACGGTGATGGCCCAACAATTCAGGGAACAACCGCAGAAATTCAATTTGTTTACCCTTGAGGAATACATAGTTTTTATCGTAAAATTTATTGAACACCTTAATCCTGAAATAGTTATTGAGCGGTTTACCGGAGAGGTACCGCCCCGCTTTCTGGCCACTACCGCCTGGGGAAAATTACGGGCCGATCAGGTAGCAACTATGATTGAGGAGGAACTGGCAAGGCAGGATACGTGGCAAGGGAAATATTACCGGGCATTTAAAACTCCTGATTAATTCTACCCTCCATTCCCAGATAAGTTTCGCTGAATGCCGAAAAGTACATCTTTACACTATCGCCCGGCTCCACTTTCTGATATAAGTTCCGGCTGACTTCATAACGATGGTTATCAATAATCAGATAATACCTCTCACTTGTTTCATCCTCCGTCGCCAGTGCCTCTGGGAGCATATTCCCAATAATTTCTGTTTTAAGACCCCTGGCACCTGTCTTAAACACCGGCTCACTTTGTTTGGCTCCGACCCGGGCATCGGTTTTTTTCCTGTAATCAGCCTTAAGGTCCTGATTTAGTTTTCGGTTCATAAAAAACACAACCAGACCTGAGAGTATCAAAATTATAAAATCCACAGGTATTGCAATCAAAAGGTTCTTTTCAGCGGAAGCGACAAAATAAAACAGGTTTAGAAATGCGCCCATTGAAAGTATCAAACCAGCAAAAATATAACCAAATCGTTTTTCATATTTTATCAGTCGGATATCCGCTTCAGTTAGTTTCATCTCTGTTGGTTAAACTTTTTACCAATTATTTAGTGCGATTGTTCTTTCGATTCAGGATTGCTCTGAACCTTCAACCGTCTTGCATCTTTTAATGCTTTACTGATTATATATTCCAATTGCCCGTTGGTGCTGCGAAATTCATCCGCAGCCCATTTTTCGACAGCCTCGAACAATTCGGGGTCAATACGAAGGGCAAATGATTTTTTTTGAGCCATACTAAATATTCATTTTCATTACAGTCAGTTCAATCCACTACCTACAGGTTTTTTGCAAAATGATCATAATCAGTTCATTATGAATCACTTCCACTATGAAGACATCGCCCTGGAACGGCGCTTTTTTCTAATCCGCTCAAGGTAAACCATCAACGTCAGAAGTAAAATAAATCCTTCACGTCGTTTAAATGCATCACTTAATTCAAAATGATAATCAAATTTAAGGCCTTTCCACCTGAATCTGCGTTGCATCGTTGCTAACTCCCTGCCATCTTTGTCAACAAGCACAGCTTTCGAAAAGAAAAAACCCTTGTGCTTTAACAAAAATATTTCAGGTATATCATTCTTGCTTTCAATCCTCACTTTCCCAAAAAACAAGAATCGGCTTGAATAAATTTCCTGCCTGTCAACTTTGACCGTACAAATATTCTTCCATATGCTCACCCTGGAGATCAGAATGTCGGACGAATCATCCGGCAAGATAACATGGGCCTTCCATGAAAAGATGCCCTGGTAACTCAATGTCGCCAGGGTCTTTTCATATTGCATGAAATCAATCATTTTTGCACTTCGGGTGATGGCTATCATGATTATGGAAGCTTTCGAGTTAAAAACACAGTGGCTACTGGTGTAAAGTCCCTGTATTGATCACCGGACTGGCATCTTTATCAGAACACAGAACCACCATCAGGTTACTGACCATGGTTGCCTTTTTGTCTTCATCCAGATTAATCAGGTTTTTCTCTGAGAGTTGCTCCAGCGCCATTTCAACCATGCTGACGGCCCCTTCTACAATCTTTTTCCTGGCAGCTATAATAGCCGTAGCTTGCTGCCTGCGAAGCATTGCACCTGCAATTTCAGAAGAGTAAGCCAGGTAGGAAATACGAGCTTCTATCACTTCAATGCCCGCTCTTTCAAGGCGCTCAGACAGTTCTGATTCCAGTTGGTGGTTCACCTCTTCACCACCTGACCGCAGGGAAATTTCGGCTTCCGCATCGTCAAAATTATCGTAAGGATAATGGCCGGCCAGCTTTCGGATAGCAGCTTCGCTCTGGATTTCAACGTAGTGGATGTAATCATCAACCTCAAACGCAGCTTTGAAAGTATCCTGGGCTTTCCAAACCAAGACAATTCCAATCATAATCGGATTACCAATTTTATCGTTCACCTTAATGGGATCTCCGTTCAGGTTTCGGGCTCGCAACGAAATTTTCTTGCGCGTTAAAAAAGGATTTACCCAGAAAAAACCATTGTGTTTAACTGTTCCGATGTAATCGCCAAAAAGCACCAGCACACTCGATTCATTCGGGTTAACCACCAGAAAGCCTGGCATTAGTCCAATGGCAAACACCAGTACAACAGCCGCTGTAATTACCATCCAGGTTAGATAATTGAGGTCAATTACCGTGTAAGCAAAAAATGCAATCATCGCCAAAACGACTACCAGCATTACATAGCCCGATAAAGGCCTGACAAATTTTTCTTGTTCTTTTGTTTCCATTTTGATATCATTTTGATATTGCAATAATACAACATTTGTTATTCCTTTGTCAAGGATTTTTCAAATTATTTTACATAAACCTGATAAGGAAGTATCAAAAAACTAAATTTGCCATTCTAAAAATCGCTGTAAATTGGCACTTAAACGTTATCAACACATATTTTTTGATCTGGATCGAACCTTGTGGGACTTCGATACAAATTCAACCGAAACATTCCGCGATATATTTGATAAATATGGGTTGGCCGATAGGGGAATACGCTCTTTTGACGAATTTATGGATGTTTACAAAAAACACAACCATCTGCTTTGGGAGATATACCGGCAGGGTGAAATTGTGAAGGAGGTACTGAATATCCGCCGTTTTTCTTTAACACTCCATGATTTTGGTATTGATGATCTGTTGCTGAGTAGCAATATTGCCCACGATTATGTTAGCCTGAGTCCGACTAAAACCAATTTGTTTCCACATACCATCGAAATACTTAACTATCTGAACGGCAGATACAAACTGCATATTATCACCAACGGTTTTGAGGAAGTTCAATATCGAAAATTAAATCATTCTGGTTTGACCATGTACTTTACAGAGATAATTACATCGGAAGATGCCGGATCGAAAAAGCCTGAACCATCCATTTTTAATTATGCGTTTAAGCGATCGGGAGCCCGGCCTGAAGAAAGCCTGATGATCGGCGATGATGAAGAAGTAGATATTTCAGGTGCCAGCGATGCTGGAATGGATCAGGTGCTGGTAGATTATAACGGTGAATTTCCTGAATCAAAGGCCACTTACAGGATTAATAGTTTAGCTGAGCTCTACAAAATTTTATAAAAAAAGCCGCCTTGTGGGCAGCTTTTACAATTTCTTGATAACAGATTACTTTTTATCAGGAGCCGGAACTGGTCTGGCTTCGCTTTTCTTACCGTCTTTACTGCAGCAAGCTTTAGCTTTCTCACCTGAACATGGTTTGGTGCAACCTGCTTTTGCGCCATCAGCTTTTGATGAACATGGAGCTTTGGCATCTTTGCTTTCAACTGCCGGAGCAGCTTTGTCAGTTGATGTTTTAACAACTTTTTCAGTTGAAGTCTTGGTTGTAGGAGCGTTCTGAGCAGAAACACTGGCAACTGTAAAGGCAAAAAGAATTGCCATTACGGATAAAATCATTGAAATTCTTTTCATAAGTCTTGGTTTAAATTAACGTTGCAAATATATGATTACACAAGGGGTTGTGCAAGTTCAGGGTTGTTAATAATATGTTAAAGTTTTATTCAGAGTTCAGCTATTACAGTCCTTTTTCCTGTTACCATTTGTCCGATTTCAACTTGAAGTTGAGCATCCAAAGGGATAAAAAGATCAACACGTGAACCAAATTTAATAAACCCGATTTCATCTCCTTGCCTGATAGCATTGCCTTCGCGTGCATAGCAAACAATCCTCCGGGCCATTGCTCCGGCTATCTGCCGGATAAGTACCTGAACGCCCTGACCATTTTCAACGACGATACTTGTACGTTCATTCTCTGTTGACGACTTAGGATGCCAGGCTACCAGGTATTTACCTGGGTGGTATTTCATGTATTTAATTATTCCCGAAACCGGGGACCAGTTTGCATGAACATTGTTCGGCGACATAAAAACCGAGACCTGAACCCTACGGCTATTGAAATACTCCGGCTCATCTACCTCTTCAATAGCAACAACTTTACCATCTGCTGGACAATAAACCAACTTATCGTTTGGTTCAAGTACCCGCCTGGGCAACCTAAAGAACCTGATAATCCAGAAAAACAGCAAACCTAAAAGTATCCAGACTGCAAGGTGCAGCCATAAAGACATGGTTATCAACCCTGTAAGCGGTGAAATAATGCCAAGTACAATGAATGAAATCAGTATGATTTTATATCCCTCTTTATGAATTCTCATCTTCCAGANNGATATATACAGGCGGAGCCGCCAGTAAAACAGCATCGAAACGATCAAGAACACCACCATGTCCCGGCAGCAGGCTTCCTGAATCCTTAACACCGGTGCTGCGTTTCAACATTGACTCAACAAGATCGCCAAAAGTACCAAAAACTATGATTACTACAGCAATCAGTAACCATTGCAGGATAGAAAATTCTATAAAAGAAGCAGAAATCATATAGGCTGTGAGCAAACCGGCAGCACTTCCCCCGGCAAATCCCTCCCACGATTTCTTTGGACTAATGCGTTCCAACATACGATGCTTTCCAAACATAGAACCAAAAATATATGCGCCGGAATCGTAAATCCATAATATTAGAAAAAATCCCAGCAAAGCCCCACTTTTAAGCCATCCAGGCCCATCAGCATGATTAAAGAAACCATTGAGCAGCGCCAATGGTAAAACTATCCATACAATGCCAAGCAAACTCGCAGCGGCATTTGANNAGATAAATTTTGCCTGACCTTAATATCCTTGCATATTCAAGGAACCCAGCCATTGAAATCAATAAAAAAAGAGCTGCAAAAGCCCAATGACTCAATATAACTGATCCGATTACGCAAATAACAAAAAGAACTCCGGTGATTGTCCGGGTGGTAAAATTATTCACAGAGCTAGACAGATTTAATTATTTGATTGGCAGCCAAAGCATCTTCGAACCTGACATGCAATTCATATTCTCCAATAAGATAAGCCGAATCCTGTTTATTTACCACAACAGCAGTAATCTGATTTTCATCGAGAATTCCACGGAATATTTCGACTTCGTATAAATTATGCGACGTAAAAATACAGGTCCAGCCTTCCATAATACAATAATTTAAGTAATGTTATCGGCAAGGAAAACATACAGTTCTTTGGGTCCATGAGCACCCATAACAAGGGTTTTTTCGATATCGGCAGTGCGGCTAGGGCCGGAAACCAAGGTTACCATGGATGGCATTTTTCCGGCATATTTTGCCCTGATGGCCGCTAAAGCCTGCTTAATATCAGGCACAATCTGTGAGGTGAATGCAATGACTATATGAACATCCGGAAAAGCATAAAGCCTGCGGCCTGACAATTGCTTTGATGACATCAGTATGCTGCCTAAACGGGCGATGAGAAACTCGCATGATGTAACAGCCACATTCATTATTTCGGAATTCCAATCAGCGGGTTTAACTTTTATACCGGCATGGTTGAGCAATCCACTTAATGATGCCTCATTACAAAAGGCTTCGGACCATCCGTTTTCATTAAAAACTGCCTGAACTTTCAGTAGCATATCTGATGCTGAATCACAAAAGACAAACTTTCCGCCAAGCTTTGCAAACTCAATGGCAAAGTTGATGTCAGCCTCTTCAGTCATTGGTTTGTAGATTTCACTTTCGAAATCTATATCAGGGAAAGGATTTTCAGAAGTTTCAATAAGCGCATGCCTGATGTTTTTCAACACCTTTTCGCGAGTAGTACTCTCACGGATATGTTCAGGCCTGATATTCAGCTTATTGTGGGCTTTCATCTATTGCTTCGATTATAGGATTCTCATCCGTTTTTTCGTCAGGCAACTGTTCTTCGATTTTTACACCATCGGGATCAGCAGGCTTAACATCACCGTTAAGGCCATTGGGGAAAGTGGCTTCGGTATGATCATCAAATGGCCGTTTGCCAAAGATCACTTCAAGGTCTTCCCTGAATATAACCTCTTTTTTCAGGAGTATATCAGCAAGTTGTGTAAGCTTGTCGCGGTTTTCCTGAAGCAATAGTTTTGCCCGTTCGTAGCCCTGCTCAATCATCTTTTTAATTTCGACATCAATAACCTGAGCAGTTGCTTCGCTGAATGGCTTATTGAATGAATACTCCTGTTGACCGGTTGAGTCGTAATAACTTACATTTCCTATCTCTTTATTGAGGCCATAGAACACAACCATGGCATAGGCCTGTTTGGTAACTTTCTCGAGATCATTAAGTGCCCCTGTTGAAACCTTGCCAAAAATAACCTCTTCGGATGCTCTTCCGCCAAGGGCGGCGGTAAGTTCGTCGAACATCTGCTCGTAGGTGGTAATCTGCCGTTCCTCGGGCAGATACCATGCAGCACCAAGAGCTTTACCACGTGGCACAATGGTTACTTTAACCAATGGATGCGCGTATTCGAGCAACCAGCTTATGGTAGCATGGCCGGCTTCGTGATAGGCTATTACCTTTTTCTCCTGAGGTGAAATAATCTTATTGCGCTTTTCAAGTCCGCCAACTATACGGTCAATTGCATCAATAAAATCCTGTTTGCCGATTTCGGTTTTGTTCTGACGAGCAGCTATCAGCGCAGATTCGTTACAAACATTGGCAATATCGGCGCCTGAAAAACCCGGGGTTTGTTTGGCAAGAAATTCAACATTAACCGTTTCGTCATTTTTCAGTGGCTTCATATGGACACTGAAAATTGCTTTCCGCTCTTCGAGGTCGGGCAATTCAACATTGATTTGCCTGTCGAAACGGCCGGCACGTAGCAGCGCCCTATCTAAAATATCGGCACGGTTGGTTGCTGCGAGAATTATAACTCCGGCATTGGTAGCAAAACCATCCATCTCGGTAAGCAACTGATTCAGCGTATTTTCACGTTCATCGTTGGCACCGGTAACCTGGTTTTTACCCCTTGCACGGCCTATGGCATCAATCTCATCAATAAAAATAATACAGGGCGATTTTTCCTTGGCCTGTTTAAACAGATCGCGTACCCTAGAGGCACCAACCCCAACAAACATTTCGACAAAATCGGAACCGGACAGCGAAAAGAAAGGAACTTTTGCTTCACCGGCCACAGCCTTGGCAAGCAGGGTTTTACCCGTACCCGGAGGGCCGACCAATAAAGCTCCCTTCGGGATTTTACCTCCCAATGTGGTGTATTTCTTCGGATTTTTCAGGAAATCAACAATTTCCATAATCTCAACCTTTGCTTCCTGAAGTCCGGCCACATCATTGAAATTGATATTTACATGGGTGTCCTTATCAAACAACTGTGCCTTTGATTTGCCAATATTAAATATCTGACCACCGCCACCTGAACCGCGACTCATCATGCGCATTATGAAAAACCATGCCCCAACAAGTAACAATGGCAGAAGAAGCCACGAAAGCGAATCCCAAACATTGCGTCGGGTAATATTTTCAATGTAAACAGGCTTATCAATACCTTCCTGGTATTCAGCCATGTCTTTTTCGAAAGTCTCAATGGAGCCAATATTGTATTTATACTGAGGACCAGGAGTGCCAAAACCATCGCCAGGCCTTACTTCCTTGTATTTGTCGAGTTTAAGTTTGTCTTCTTTAATGTAGATTTCGGCAAACTCTTTATTTACAAGCACTACCCTTGAAACATCCTGATTCTGGATCATTGCTTTCAGTTCGCCTTTTCCTAAATCTTTGGGTGAAGTTCCCCAGTTACTAATAAACTGAAGGCCGATAATCATCACGGCAAGCAATGCGTATATCCAGTAAAAGCTGAATTTAGGCTTCCCTATCCTGGGCTTATTTAAACCGTTGTCCGGTTTTTTGTCGTTAGTTTCGTTCATAATTAGAATCAGGCTTCTGCTGATGTGTTTTTCTTATTTCTTTTTTGAGCCGCGGCAGGTGCCGGAGGTGAGCAGGCTTTTATTTCAGCATCGGCCCATAAATCCTCAAGTTTATAAAATTTCCGGTTTCCTTCCTGGAAGATATGGACTACAACATCAACATAGTCCAACAAAACCCATTCAGCATTTTCAAAACCTTCTTTTTTCCAAACATTCAATCCAACAGCCTTTTTTACTTCCATTTGCACTGAATCAGCTATAGCTTCAACCTGTGCGCGTGATTTACCGTGGCAAACAATAAAAAAATCAGCAACTGAATTTTTAATATTCCGCAAATCAATCTGAACTACCTCTTCACCCAGTTTTTCAAATATTCCCTCAATTACAATTGAAGCCAACATTTCTGACGCTGATTTTACTTTCTTGTTAGCCATAGGCTGTTTAATTTATTTTTGCAAAGTTAACGAATTAAATCCGTAATTTAAGGGCTGCAAAAGGCATTTGATACCCGGGAAACCATCAGATTGCAACTTTGATTTATAAAAAATGAAAAGGCTGATTCCCCGGCTGTGATTGAAATGCTGTTACAAACTATATTCTGAAAAGTATGCTATCAACAATTGTACCGTTCAAATGTTGGCAGCAATACGACTAAAACCATTGTAAAATATGCTCTTCCAAAAAGCACAGATCATTAAGCTGGAAAGCACCCGCTCGACCAACCAATATATTTCAGAGCTGTTGAGAACCCGGCAATTAGATGAGGGAACAGTAATTTCGGCCTATTCACAAACCAACGGCAAAGGCCTTGAAGACAATATTTGGGAGAGCGAAGCCGGTAAAAACCTTACCCTAAGCGTTGTGCTATATCCGACTTTTCTGAAACCCGAGCTTCAGTTTCAGCTTACCAANNAAAATAGCCGGCATCCTGATAAAGAACGAAATAAGCGGAAGCCGCATTTCTGCAACTATTGTCGGGCTTGGCCTCAATGTCAACCAGGAAGTTTTCAGTAAGAATGCACCAGGAGCGGTTTCGCTTAAAATGTTAACAGGAAATGATTTCGATACTGAAAAAATACTGACAGAATGGCACAGTAATCTGGCATACTGGTACGAAAAACTGATGAATGCAGATAACCGCCTGCTCGATAAAACCTACCTGGAACGGCTTTATCTGCTGAATACACCAGCAGAATATAGAATCAGGGGCGAAAGAAAAGTAGCAACCATAAAAGGATTGGCTGAATATGGGATGCTAAGGCTGGAGTGTAGCGATGGGATTGAATACACCTGTTCGCTGAAGGAAGTTGAATTTGTAAACAACTGGTAAACAGGGTCGAGGGTTTAAATATTTCCCGATTCGCAATACTCTTTCAGCTTTACTGCCAGAATATTGATAAAATTACTCAATGGCTTTGCGGCAAGCATCAGCATCATTGGGTTTAGCTCTGCATTAAATTCGAGTCTTGCATTGCAAGAATGATCACTAACATGGCTCATGTAGCATTGCAGATTGAATTCAAACGGAACCCTTCCTTCGGAACTAATAAAAATATGACTGTTAGGGGTTTTGGTTTTGTAACGCATGCCAAGTGTTGCCATGTTCTGTATGGTGAAGCTGCAACTCTCGCCATCCGATTTCCAATCGGTTACCTGTGGCGGCATCAGTTTCTGGAAATTGTTGAAATCTGATAAAAATCCAAAAACAAAGGCATCGCTACGTTCAATAGCTACCTGTTCACTCGTAAATGTTGACATACACTGATTATTTACCCCAGATTTCAGGATTCTCGCGCCATGCTATAAGCGATTGCTTGTCCGATTCCTTGATGTAATTCATCTCAACAGCATGGCTGATTAAATGATTGTAATCTGTAAGCGTGCGAAGGGTGCAATTCTCTTTCTGAAAATTAATGCTTGCCGACTCAAGGCCATAAGTAAATATTGCAGCCATTCCTTTTACAATACAACCCGCTTCGCGCAATGCCGTTACGGCTGCAAGGCTGCTTTGTCCAGTTGAAACAAGGTCTTCGATAACGACAGCCGATTGTCCCGATTCAACCACCCCTTCAATCTGATTAGCGAGTCCGTGCTCTTTTTTCGTGGTTCTTACATAAGCGAATGGCAAACCCAGTTCCTGAGCAACCAGCACACCATGGGCTATGGCACCGGTAGCAACACCGACAATCACATCAATTGAGCCAAACTCATCGTTGATAAGACGGGCAAACTCTTGTCTGATAAATGTACGTACCTTTGGATAGGATAAAATTTTCCTGTTATCACAATAGATCGGTGATTTTATGCCTGAACTCCAGGTAAACGGGTTCTGATTATCTATTTTAATTGCCTTTATTTGCAACAAAAACTCGGCTGTATCAAGCGCGACTGATTCATTATTACTCATGCGGCAAATGTACAAAGTTTTTATCAATGACAAGATGGTGATATTTCCACATGGAGATGATTTTCGGGTCGAAAATTCAGATTCTATGGTGGTTGAAGCCAATTCGCACAAGGCATTAAAAGTTGCTTACCGCGATTTTATTCAGTCGGGAGATTGTAACTCCCTGATTATAAATAGTCGTTCTAATATTGAAAAAGTTTTCGAAGATTTTATTTCGATGTTCTGGTATCTCGAAGCCGCCGGAGGAGTTGTCCGCAACGGCGATAATGAACGCCTTTTTATTTTCAGGTTTGGAAAATGGGACCTACCCAAAGGCAAAATTGAAAAAGGCGAAACCAGACGGCAGGCAGCCATTCGCGAGGTTACCGAAGAAACTGGCCTGTCGAAGCCGGAAATCCTGAGCGAATTGCCATCAACTTTTCATATTTACGAACACAAAGGGAAAACGGTGCTTAAAAGAACCTATTGGTATTCAATGAAATACGATGGCAATGCAACACCGGTTCCGCAACTCGAAGAGAGTATAACCGATGCAAGATGGTTTAAACCAGCCGAATTTACGACCGTTCTGGCAAACACCTATCTTTCACTTCACGAACTAATAGAAGCCGAACTTCAATAAATATATAGCTCACATAAGAAATAGTTCACGCAATTTATTTCACGCGAAGACGCAATGACACTATGAATCGGTTTCAAGATATCAGATGTCAATTGTTTGCTAAATATTTTCAGGTATTTCAATTAACACTTAACCTCATTGCGTCTCTGAGTCATCGCGTGATATTTTTTTAGCCTTTTGATAAATGATTAACCCCCATATTCCATCAGG
>DINP01000107.1 GCA_002426025.1 Bacteroidales bacterium UBA5537
GTAGCAAAAAGAAAAGAAAATCAACAACTTACACAATATTTCAAAGAACTTTTAACAAACTTTGTTATTAACTTGGCAAATCTAAATGATTTCTATGTGTCTGCATGCCTCCGAAAGCAGACAGACGCACTCAGACAGGCCTGCTTGAATGAACAAGCAGATAGTCGTGAAATAAAAAATAACGGATTATTACATGATGTATTCATCTGACAAAGATGCCTGAGAAAAAAATTCTGTTTGTTATTCACTCCTTAGAAGAGGGCGGTGCCGAAAGGGTGCTGATAAACCTGTTGAAAAGGTTTGATTATAAGCGGTATGAAGTTGATTTGTGCGTTGTTGAGAAGAGAGGTATCTACTTTGGCGAATTGCCTCATCAGGTTAAAGTCGTAAGCCTGTTTAATAGCGAGCTGATATCTAAATTGTTTCGTGTTTTACACATCAGGTTCAATATCAATTATTTTTACAAATGGCTTGCCAATAAAAAGATTACAAATTCGTATGATGTTGGTATCTCCTTTCTCGATAGTTCATTTACCGATATTTTATTTTTTCTCGATCAGAAAATCAAGAGAAAGATATCATGGGTGCATTCCAGTTATCAGACCTACAGCAACTTCAGCCGGTTTTATTCAGGTAAATACAAGCAAAGGGTTATACGCGACCGCTATAGCAGATTAGACAGCATTGTTTTTGTTTCTGAAGATTCAAAAAAAGAGTTTGAAGCTATTTTTGGTCGTTTCCCTTCGATGGAAGTCATCTATAATATGATAGATGCACAAGGCATTGTTGAAAAATCAAATGAACCCATCAATGAGTCATTTGACACAAGCATTACCAATATAGTGGCTTTGGGTGTTTTGCTTCCGGTTAAGGGATATGATAAACTAATCGCTGCCACGAAATTGCTGAAAGATGATAAGCTGAAATTTAAAATCAGGATACTGGGCAATGGTTATCTCGAAAATGAACTTAAAAAACAGATTGCAGCTTTGGGAGTGGAGGATGTTGTTGAACTAATAGGGTTTCACTATAATCCCTTCCCTTATCTGAAACAGTCACAGATATTTGTAATGACCTCTGTTTCCGAAGGGCTTCCCACGGCATTGTGCGAAGCCATGATACTGGGACTGCCTGCCGTTGTAACAGATTGTAGTGGTTGTCGCGAACTGGTTGATTACGGGGAGTACGGCATTATGACGACGCAATCTGTTGAAGGTATCTATTCAGGTTTAAAGGAATTAATAGTAAGTGAAGAGAAACGGAATTACTATTGTGTGAAGTCTCTCAAAAGAGCCGCAACTTTTGATGATTCAAAAATACTTCAAGAGGTTTACAATATTATTGATCAGAACCAGTAAACATGGACGTAAGATGAAAGTTCTACAAATCAGTTCTACCGTAAACACCACCGCTATTGGCCGTATAGCTGAAGAGATTGGGCAAATGGCTATGAAGAGCGGCCATGAGAGTTTTATTGCATACAGCGAACTCGGTATCAACGGAAGCCAGTCAAACCTTATTAAGATTGGCAACCGGGCAGATGTCTATATGCATGGATTAGTTACCCGCTTATTCGACCGGCATGGCTTTGGTTCAAAGCGTGTTACAAAGAAGCTGATTAAACAAATCAAACAGCTTAATCCTGATGTAATCGGGATTCATAATGTACATGGGTATTACCTGAATATGGAGGTGCTTTTTGATTATCTGAAAGCAGCCGGAAAACCTGTTGTCTGGACCTTTCATGATTGCTGGTCGTTTACAGGGCATTGCAGCTATTTCGATTTTGTTGATTGCGATAAGTGGAAGACCAAGTGTTTTGCCTGTCCAAGCATGAAGGCGTACCCGGCCAGTTGGTTGGTGGATAGGTCGCGCGACAACTACATCAGCAAGCGTGAAATCTTTAATGATGTAGAGAACCTTACCATTGTTACACCTTCAGAATGGTTGGCAAAGTTGGTTAAACAATCGTTTTTGTCTTATTATACTGTGAAAGTGATTAATAACGGGGTTAATATTCAGGTTTTTAAACCCAGGGAGATTGACAATATCCGTGAAAAGTATAATATCGGGAATAAAAAACTGATTCTTGGGCTGGCTTATATCTGGTCGCAGCGCAAGGGACTGAATGATTTAATGGAATTAAGTAAAATACTGCCCGATGACCATGTTATTTTCCTGGTTGGATTAAATCCCAAGCAGCTGGAACAATTGCCTGAAAATATGCTGGGTATTGCACGTACTGAAAGTGTTGAAGAACTGGCCGCCCTTTATTCGGCAGCAGACGTCTATGTTAATCCCACCTGGCAGGATAACTTTCCTACAGTTAACCTTGAAGCCCTTGCCTGTGGTACGCCGGTTATCACTTACAACACAGGAGGTAGCCCGGAAGCAATTGATGAAAAAACAGGAATAGTAGTTAATAAAGGTGATATACAGGGTCTTTTGGGTGCGGTAAATGAAATAATTCATAAAGGCAAAGATCATTACCGGCCACTTTGCAGAAGCAGGGCAGAATTGCTCTATAACAAAGAAGACCGCAATGGAGATTATCTGAGTCTTTACCAGCACTTACTGGGTTAGACCTTTTAATTGAATCAGTCATTTATTGATCACTGCTAAATTTTAGGTGATTAAGCCAATCGCTTGCAGGAAGCGACCCATTGAGGATTGTTTCGATTTCAGGTAATGGCCTGTAGCAGAGATATAATAGAATCCTGCAGCGATTTCCTGTGTTGAAATTGAATGTCAAAGAACCCCAAAGTGGGTTCCCCGTCATAACTTACAAAAGGCAACCCCTAAAGGGTTGATATAAATGGCGATTCCTTTACTCCCGTTGCCAACAATACTAAAAAACTTGCAACCGATGCATTTATGGTGTAATTTTACATCAAAAATACAAAACTATGCCAAGACAAAGTATATCCTTATCGAAACCAAACGATGAATGGTTAAAAGCTCAAATAGACAAAGAGGAATATTCCAGCAAAAGCGAACTTGTCAATGATTTGATCAGACAAGCCCGAAAGCAGCATGCACAAATTGATTGGATCAGGGCAAAACTTGAGAATTCAGAAAAAAGTGGATTTACTAACGATACCAAAGAGCAAATTCTAAAGCAGTCAAAATCTTTGCTAAATGGCTGAATATAGGCTAAGTAATTCAGCAAAAGATGACTTGATTCGCATTCATCAATTTGGAGTCGAAAAGTTTGGAATTACACAAGCTGACAAATACTTTGATTCATTTTTTGATTATTTTGAAATTATTGCTCAAAGACCATTCTCATTTGAATCAGTTGATTATATAAAAGAAGGCTATAGGAGATGTCCTTGTGGCTCTGATACTATATATTACAGAATTAATACTGATATGGTTGAGATCATGGCAATTGTTGGAATGCAAGATTCGAAGAACCTACTTTAATCATTTTAGAATCATTGTTGTCCGGTAAAAAAAGGGAGATGGTTTTGAATTGCTTTAAAACAATGAAGTCTAATAGGTTTTCAGCAATCGCAGCTTACATTAAGTTTTTGCCACAAAAACACTAAGTCACAAAGATTCACAAATATATTTTGCTCATTTAGTGCAACCTGTCTGCCTGAGCCTGTCTGCTTGCGCCTGTCTGCTTGCGCCTGTCTGCTTGCGCATGCAGGCAGGCATGCAGGCAGGCATTCAGGCAGGCTTAGTGTTTTGGTGACTTGGTGGCAAAAATTTTCTAATTTTAGTCGGACAATACTGTTTTAGAATTAATATTTTGCATTGATCAAAGCGTGCTTATGGCAACAACTGCTAAAGCGCGATCGGGCGCATGGTTGTAAGGAAAAAGCTTTTACATTCATTGAAAATATTGCTGGCCGGAAAGATATATTTTCAAAAGTGCCCGCCTACGCTTAGGCTCAACCGGTTTCGTTACACTTCACCGGAGGTTTCCGAAGTGTCGGATTGTGCCATAAGCACAGTAAACTCCTCCTGTGTTATCAGTATGTTCGATCTACAGTTCCTATTCATTATGCCATAGTGGCAGTTTCAATATTTTCTTTCAATTTACCAGGAATCATGCTCTTTAATCTTAGAAAATCGCTTATCAGTCATCTTCAAAATCTTCCGGGATGGCGAACCGACCGAAAGATTATGGTTATTGAGTCTGATGATTGGGGGAGTATCAGGATGCCATCAAGGGCGGTTTACGACGCGCTGTTACAAAAAGGATATAAAGTAGATCAGGACCCCTTCCTAAAATACGATTCATTGGCTTCTGAGCATGATCTGGCCAGTTTATTTGAAGTTTTATCATCGGTAAGCGACAAGAAAGGGAATCCGGCAAGAATTACCGCGAATACCATTGTTGCAAATCCTGATTTCAATAAAATAAGAGCATCCGGCTTTCAAACCTATCATTATGAGCTGTTTACTGAAACCTTAAAGCGCTATCCCGAACACAGGAACTCATTTCAGCTATGGAAAGAGGGCATGCAACAGGGGGTATTTCACCCACAGTTTCACGGCAGAGAGCACCTGAATGTGGCGCGGTGGATGAAAGCTCTGAAACAGGAAACATCTCAGGTAAGGGAGGCATTTGAGCAGAATATGATCAGCATAAGTTCCGAGCCTTCCGATATGCGGTTTGGCTATATGGAAGCCCTGGATTATTTTTCGGATGAGGAAAAAGAGATTAAGCCCGAAATTGTAAGTGAAGGCCTTGAGATTTTCAACAATATTTTCGGATATGCCTCCAGATCGTTTATTGCCTGCTGCTATGTGTGGGACAATGAGATTGAAGACCTGTTGCATAAAAAGGGGGTGAATTATATTCAGGGAGTGGTTCAGCAACTCGTGCCGAAAAATGGAGGTAAGGATCATTCCTTCGCGAAGCGTTATCATTATATTGGGCAGAGAAACAGCCTGAAACAAATGTACCTGACCCGAAACGCCTATTTCGAACCCTGTTTGCTGAAAGCAACCTCAGATCATGTAGGATACTGTTTGAAACGGATGGAAATTGCCTTTAAAATGAAGAAACCGGCAATTATTGCCTCACACAGGCTGAATTATATCGGCAGTATCCATCCCGAAAACCGCGACATGAATCTGAAATTACTCAAAGAGCTGCTGTTCAGGATAAAAACAAAATGGCCTGATATAGAGTTTTTGACTACCGATGAGCTGGGGGCAGAGATTGATAAATAGATATCAGTCTGCTTCACAGCTTTGTCGTATAAAAGTATTCCAGGGCATTTTTCTGATTCCACAATTCATATCTTGTTCCACTTTGCAGGGTTAGATCACACAGAGCGCAGTATGGAGGCATTCATTGATATTTCTGAATTCGATAGCAATTTTATGTGCTTCTAGGCCAACATTTTCTATGCGTTTTTCTATTCCCGCGGAAGCGGGACAAGTTGTGCCTAATCCCGTCAAAGTAGCCGGGACACGTTGTGCCTAAGTGTTTTAAAACCAAGTCAGATATATGTATGAAACATCTTATCCCTTAATTTTTGATATTATCCTGACCGAAGTTGAAAAACAGATAATAGTAAGCACCTGATTCAATAAATCACTAAAAGTGAAAATTCCATTCCGCGAAGCAAGGCTAAAGCCGTTCATTGTTGGTATATTAAAGTATTCGGCTTTGATTACGAAATTAATGCCCATTGCGGCCGGCGCAACAGGCAATGCCCGCTATTGCTATGCAGTCTGGATGCGACACCTCACTTATCTGTCAAAATATAATGGCGGCAAAGTACCGGTCAATGTCGCAGAGCTGGGGCCGGGTGATTCAATCGGAGTTGGATTGGCAGCCTTGCTTTCAGGTGCTGAAAGCTATGTTGCCCTGGATGTTATCAAGTATTGGGATAATAATAGAAACATCAGGATTCTGGACGAATTATTGGTTTTGTTCAGGAAAAGGGAAGAAATCCCCGATAATTCGGAGTTCCCGATCTTACAACCAGTACCTGAAAATTTTGATTTTCCTGCATTGGTGATTACAAATGAAATATTGAAGACCTCACTTGATCCGGAAAGGATAGCTAAAATCCGAAGTGAACTATTAAACCCGGGAAATGAGGGGAATACATTTATTCGGTATAAGATACCCTGGCACGATAAAGGAATTATTGAGCCGGGAACAGTAGATTTCATATTATCACATACGGTACTGCAGCATATTGATGGTATTGAAAACACTTACACTGCCATGCAGGCCTGGCTGAAGCCATCAGGATTCATGGCTCATCTGATTGATTTTAAATCAATGGGGTTCACAAAAAAATGGAATGCACATTGGACCCTGTCAGATTGGGAGTGGAGGATGCTTGTGGGTGGTAGAAAGTTTTCGATCAACAGGGAGCCACATAGCAAACACATTGAACTTCATAATCAGAACTGCTTCAATATATTGTTTCTGAAAATTGAGCATAAAGCCAATGAATTGAAAAGAAACCAATTGGCTAAAAGGTTTTCATCCCTCTCTGACGATGACCTAAGCACAAGCGGGTCTTATATTATTTGTCAGAAAGTTTGAATCTGCTCCGAAAAATGGAAAATAAGGAAATGCCACAAAAACACAAAAGCCTGCCTGAATGCTATTAAGGTAGGCAGGTATAGATAATCTCAAAGTATTGAAATTCTGATTCTAATAATTTAGTGGAATTTGGTGTTTTAGAGATTTAGTGGCTAAAATAACTTTTCGGTGTGGACTAAAAGTTTGAGTTTTAAACTTATGTTGCAAACGATTAATGCCGCAGGTTATTGAAAATATGAAGGTTCTTCAGATAAATACTGCCTTGATTACCGATGCTCCCGGCCGTATTGCCGAGGAAATTGGTATGGTATTGATTGCAAACGGGCATGAGAGTTATATCGGTTATGGACGTGCAACGCGGCCAATCACATCGAAACCGGTTAAGATCGGGAATAAGGCGGATCAGTTGGCTCACCTGCTGCTAACCCGCATATTCGACAGGCACGGATTTGGTTCAGGTTCGGCAACTGTCAGGTTTATCGAAGAAATCAGGGTTATTGATCCGGATATTATCCATTTGCACAATCTGCATGGCTATTACCTGAATATTGAAGTTCTGTTCAGTTACCTTAAAAAAGCAGGGAAACCCATTGTATGGACCCTGCACGATTGCTGGCCATTTACGGGTCATTGCAGCCATTTTGATAGTGCCGCCTGTTATAAATGGCACCATCAGTGTTACGAATGCCCAAAAAAGCGTGATTATCCGGCTAGCTGGTTGATTGATAACTCAAGGGATAATTTTAAACGAAAAAAAGAACTTTTTACAGGATTGCATTCCATGACCTTTGTCAGCCCATCAAACTGGCTGGCAGCACACTTCCGTGACTCGTTTTTAAAATCCTATCCCATAAAAGTAATACCCAATGGCCTGGATATAACTGTGTTTAATCCTGATAAAGAGTGCAATCCGATTCTCAAAAAATATGGAATCGGGGATAGAAAGCCTGTGCTGGGCGTTGCCAATATCTGGGGAAGGTTCAAGGGATTTAATGATTTTATAAAACTCAGCGAAATGCTGCCTGAAGATTCTGTAATATTACTGGTTGGAGTGAATGAGAAGGAACGCGAATCCATGCCCAAAAATATGATAGGGATTGCCCGTACCGAAAATATAGAAGAGCTTTCTTCCTTATATGCTGCAGCTGCTGTATTTGTTAATCCCACTTACGTAGATACCTTCCCGACAACCAATCTGGAAGCCTTGGCTTGCGGAACACCCGTGATTACGTACAATACAGGAGGGAGCCCTGAAGCCATTGACCCGGCTACAGGCCAGGTAGTTGAAAAGGGGAACGTAAAGGCTTTGGCAGAAGCGGTAAATACAATGTTAAGCAATGGAAAATCCCATTATTCATCCAACTGCAGGGCAAGGGCAGTTAAGTACTATAAGAAAGAGGACCGTTACCTTGAATATCTTTCCGAATATCAACAATTTCTTGAGAAGTGATGCCTGGAGATATCTATTAAGTACTGCTATATTTTGCTCATTTAGTGCAATTTAGAGTTTTGGTGACTTGGTGGCAATACATTTCTAATTTTAGTCGGACACTACTGTTTCAGAATGAAAATGAACAAGGAAGTATTGACCTATAAAAATCTCAGGATTCTGGAGGTAGGAAAGGACTATCTTATTGGTGCCAAAGGTTACAGCATCTACCGCCTTGACAAAAACGAAAAGAAATGGAGATATTTCAGTAGAATAAAGGATTGCAGATACTCGCTTTTGTCTCGTTTCAGAATGTTGAGCAGGTTGTTCAGGGCCGAAGTTCATTTTTATAAAACCCTCAGAAACGGACAGGCAATCTGTATCGCTAAAAAAGGCATTTTTGCAAAGAATAGCGAATCAGGACTTTTTGAAAAATGCTTTGATATAGTGCGCGGAACCCGTCCCTTAAACCTGTGTGAAGATTATGAAGGAAATATCTTTTTCGGCGAATATTTTCACAATCCCGAAAGGGATAGTGTAAACATATACAGATCGAAAAACTCCGGCGCTGATTGGGAGATTGCCTATACGTTTCCCGGTCATTCCATCCGGCACATTCATGGCCTGCATTTCGATCAATTTGCGAATGCGATCTGGCTTACTACCGGTGATCTTGACGGTGAATGCATGATTGCAAATACCACCGATAATTTCAGGACACTGAATATCGTTTATAAAGGGGGACAGGAATACCGGGCTTGTAATCTGTTGTTTTACAGAGATAAGATAATCTATGGAACTGATACAGAAACGGCTCAGAATTATCTCAAACAAATTGACCGTGAATCCCTGGAAATAAAGGATCTGGCTGTATTACAGGGATCTGTAATTAATGCTGTTAAAGTTGGGGAAAAATGTTTTGTAAATACAACGGTTGAACCTTCAAAAGTCAATAAGGACAATAACTCCTATATCTGGATGTATAACGATGAAACCAAGGATTGTTCTATTATTGCACAGTATGAAAAAGACTTCTGGGATCACCGGTATTTTCAGTTTGGGTCGTGCCGTTTCCCGGAATATGCAGATGCTGACAGCCCGTATTTGTATTTCTTCGGCAATGCCTTGAAAAAAATAGATGGCGATAGCATGAAACTTGACATTAAAAACATAAGCATACTAAAATAATAATAAATGAAGAAGCTGAAAGTGCTAACCGTTGTCGGAACCCGACCCGAAATTATCCGCCTTTCCCGCATCATGCAGAAGCTGGATGAGAGTGAAGCAATTGACCATGTGCTGGTACACACTGGTCAGAATTATGATTATGAATTGAACGAGGTGTTTTTTACTGACCTTGGTCTCAGAAAGCCCGATTATTTTTTGAATGCAGCCGGGAAGAATGCCACCGAAACCATCGGTCAGATTATCATAAACATTGACCCTGTGCTGGAAACTGTTCAACCCGATGCCTTTTTGGTGCTGGGCGATACCAATAGCTGCCTGTGTGCTATTCCGGCTAAGAAAAGGCATATTCCTATATTTCACATGGAAGCCGGAAACCGATGCTTCGATGAACGGGTTCCTGAAGAGACCAACCGCAAGATTGTAGATCATATTAGTGATATAAATCTGACATACAGCGATATAGCCAGAGAATATCTGCTCAGGGAGGGGCTGTTGCCAGACAGGATAATTAAAACCGGCAGCCCGATGTTTGAGGTTTTACATCATTATATGCCCAAAATCAAATCCTCGGTAATTCTTGATACGTTAAAGCTGGTAAAGAGCGGATATTTCGTTGTTTCGGCTCACCGAGAAGAGAATATCGCATCTGATACGAATTTCAACAACCTGGTAACTATACTGAATAAGATTGCTGAAGTTTACCAGCTTCCGGTAATCGTGAGCACGCATCCCCGAACCCGGAAAATGATTGAATTGAAAGGGGTTCAGCTAAATTCAAATGTGAAACTTATGAAGCCTTTTGCATTGACAGATTATATTAACCTTCAGCTAAATGCAAAAGCGGTTCTCTCCGACAGTGGAACCATAAGCGAAGAGTCGTCAATGTTAAATTTCAGGGCATTAAACATCCGTGAGGCGCATGAGCGTCCTGAAGCCATGGAGGAAGCGGCCGTAATGATGGTTGGATTAAATCCTGAGCGTGTTATGCAGGGCTTGTCGCAATTGCAGTTTCAGAATGAGGAACCCCGTAGTTTCAGATTGGTTGGTGATTATTCCATGCCCAATGTTTCAGATAAAGTTGTAAGAATTATATTGTCATATACCGATTATATCAATCGTGTGGTTTGGGGTAATTCCAACTAAAAATGAATATACTTTTTTTAAGCCTTTCGAAGATTAACGATATTTCCGACCGGGGGATCTATCCTGATCTGGTCCGTATGTTTGTTGAGGAAGGACACGCCGTGTATTTTATTTCTCCACTTGAGCGTAAATATAATAAGACTACAAAACTCACCATTCAGGGGAATTTATCATTGCTGAGAATCAGAACCCTCAATATCCAAAAATCCAATAATATTGAAAAGGGACTGGCATATCTGATGCTCGAAAAGCAATTTGTGAATGGTATTAAAAAGTTTTTCCCCGATGTAAAATTTAGTCTTGTATTGTATTCTACCCCTCCAATTACATTTTCACGGGTAGTTGAATATGTAAAAAAGAGAGATATGGCTAAGTCCTACCTGCTGCTAAAGGATATTTTTCCACAGGGAGCAGTAGATGTTGGGTTGATAAGAAAAGGAAGTCTTATATATAATTATTTCAGACGACAGGAAAAAAAACTATACCAGCTATCAGATGCAATCGGCTGTATGTCCGAAGCAAATGTTAAATACATTATAAAGAATAACCCTGAAATAGATCCCTCGAAAGTTGAACTGAATCCAAACAGTATAGATCCGGTTATCAGGTCAGTAAGTCTGGAGCAGAAGTTGTATTTCAGAACCCAATTTAATATACCGATAGATGCTACCATATTTATTTACGGTGGGAATCTGGGAATTGCACAGGGCATTGGGTTCTTACTTGATGCAATGCTGGCATTAAAAGATAACCCGAAAGTATTTTTTGTTATTGTTGGTTCAGGGTCGGAGTTCGAAAAGATTAATTCATTAATCAGTCATCATAAAATTACTAATTCCTTGCTTTTTCCTGAAATGCCAAAAGATGACTACGAGGATGTGTTGGTTTGTTGCGATGTAGGCCTTATTTTTCTTGATCGAAGATTTACAATACCCAATTTCCCTTCCCGTTTACTATCCTATCTCGAAAGTAAAATACCTGTATTGGCGGCAACTGATCTGGTATCTGATATAGGGCAGGTGATTACCGAAAATAATATGGGTTATTGGGTCGAACATGGCGATCTTGAGGGTTTTGTTGAGAAAGTGAGAATTCTCACGGGAAACAAAGATGAAAATATCAGGATGGGGCTCAATGGATATAATTATTTAATGGATCATTATACGGTTGTAAGCTCTTATGGTGCAATTATTCAGAAGTTTAAATTTATTGATTCTCCGTTTATAGCACCTCCTTTAAAATCAGGCGAAATCGTATTTATCAATCAGAGTTCAGGCTATTTGATGATTGATATTATCAACGCTTTTAAAAATACTTACAACCGCAGGATATTAATAACCGGCTTTTTGAACCCGCGAAACCAGTCACTTGATCCGGATGTTAAGGTAGAAAAGATAATTCCTTATAAACGATCCTCATATTTTAAAAGACTATTCTCCTGGACAATGGCTTTTCTGGAGGCATTGTATCTTATTGTTATCAGACACAGGAAAGCGCACCTGTTTCTGGTTTCCAATCCTCCCTTTGCCCACTTCCTGCCTCTGCTGGTTCCAAATTCATACACATTATTTATTTATGATGTTTACCCTGATGCCCTTGTAGAAAATGGTATATTTAAATCTGATTCCTGGTTTGTAAGGTTCTGGGAGCGAATGAATGAGAGGGTATTTGCAAGGGCTGGCCGTGTTGTAACCATTAGTAATGGAATGAGGTCCAGATTATCAAAATATATTGATTACAACAAAATCGAAGTCATTCCTGTCTGGACAGATAACACCTATCTGAAACCTATTGCAAAAGATGAAAATCCATTTCTTGAAAACGAAGGTTTCAGGGATAAATTTATAGTTATGTATTCAGGAAATCTGGGCCGCACTCATAATGTTGAAGCGATAGTAGATATTGCTGAAAAGATGAAAAACCACAAACAAATTTTGTTTTTAATTATTGGAGGGGGCGAGAAATACAAACCAATCGGAGATAGGATTAAAAAACTGAAATTATCAAATATTTTGCTTCTGCCCTGGCAACCTACTGAAAGTTTACCTTATTCGCTTTCAGCTGCCGACCTGGCTATAGTCACCATTGCAAAGGAATCTTCTCATTTAAGTTTACCAAGTAAAGTATTCAGTTTATTGTCGGTTGGCGCTCCAATACTTGCACTTGCATCTCCTGAATCTGAACTAGCTAAGATTATCGCAACCCATAAAAATGGTAAAAGTTTTGAACAGGACCAGCTTGATGAGATATGCGACTTTATTCTAAAATTATATGCTGATCCTCAGTATCTGGCCGAATTGAGTGCTAATTCGCTAAATGCTTCACTGGCTTATGGTCCTGAAAATGCGACTAAATTTGTTGATTGATGGGAAATATGGTTTATAAGCGTTTCGTCAAACGATTTATTGATATAATAATAGCCCTTTCCGGCTTGTTGATTTTATTGCCGTTTTTATTATTGATCGTAATTATATTGATGATGTTGAATCACGGCAAGGCTTTCTTCGTGCAGGAGCGTCCCGGAAAAAATGCCAGGGTATTTAAGCTGTTGAAGTTTAGGACCATGAACGACAAGCGTGATAAGAATGGTAATTTATTGCCTGATAAGGATCGCATTACCCCTGTTGGCCGTTTTGTGCGTTCAACCTCAATGGATGAACTACCGCAACTGATTAATGTTCTGAAAGGGGATATGAGTCTGATTGGTCCACGACCTTTACTGGTAAAATACCTGCCTCTGTACAATGAACACCAGGCACGACGGCACGAAGTAAGACCGGGAATCACAGGATGGACACAGGTTAATGGCCGCAATTCTATCTCCTGGCAACAGAAATTTGAACTCGATATCTATTATGTCGAAAACCTGAGCTTTTGGCTTGATGCAAAGATCTTCTGGCTGACGATCAAAAAGGTGATTGTTCGCGAAGGCATTACCCAGGAAGGGGAGGCTACGACGGAGGCGTTTAGGGGGAATTCTTGAGGGGGATTGTGAGCGCTGAGCATTGAGAATAGGGGAAGAGGAGCACTGGGCGCTGGGCGCTGGGAAAAGGAGAAGAGGAGCACTGGGNNACAGGGAAGAGGAGAAAAGGAGCACTGGGAAAGGGAGCACTGAGAAAGGGAGCACTGGGAAGAGGAGATATTGAGGAGAATTGGTAATTTTATCAAATATATTAATGCAACTTAAAAACTTGAATTATGGAAACTAAATTTTTGGAACAGTTTACTGAATTGCTTGAGAGAGAAACTCCTGTAATGATGACTGATGTTTTTCGGGAGTACGATAACTGGGATTCGCTGGCTTATTTGTCGGTTATTTCATTTATTGATGAAGAGTACGAAATTGTAATTCCACGCGAAGAGTTTGGGAAGATGAAACGGATTGCTGATATTTACAATTATATTGTGAACAATAAATAGCATCAACCTCAAGTTCGTAGCTTAAAATTCAATCACTATGGCAAACTTTAAATACAACAACATTGGAATAGCTGGTTTGGCTGCCGCCGTGCCTAAAACCATTTATAACAACCTGACCGACAACAAGAATTTTTCTGTTGAAGATGCCGCGGCCATTGTTGAGAAGACCGGTATTCTTGAACGCCGCGTTGCCGATGATAAAACCTGTGCCTCTGATCTTTGTGTTGCAGCAACTGAGCAGTTGTTTGCAGATATGAATATTGACAGAAGCGAAATTGATGTGCTTATTTTCGTTTCGCAAACGCCCGATTTTCGTATGCCGGCAACCGCTATTATTCTTCAGCACAGGCTTGGCCTGCCCAAATCCTGCCTGGCTTATGATGTGAACCTGGGCTGCTCGGGCTTTGTGGTTGGTTTAAATATGGCCTTCAATCTTTTACAACAGGATTCGGTAAGGAATGTATTGTTGTTGAATGGTGAAACCCGTACCAAAGTTTATTCGTTTAAAGACCGTCAGACCGGCTTCTTGTTTGGTGATGCCGGTAGTGCATGTCTGATTAACAGAAATGAAAAAACCGGCCCTTCCTTTTTCGTATTGAATTCAGATGGCGCCAAAAGTGACTATATTTCTATAAAATCGGGCGGATATCGTTTTCCTTCTACTCCAGAGTCGTTTATCGAGCGAGAGCGTGAAAATGGCCGGTTTTACAGCGACGAGCAAGGTTATATGGATGGTGCCGGTGTATTTGAGTTTGTGATTACCGAAGTGCCAAGAGCTGTTAAAAACATACTCCAATTCGCTGAGGTTGAGAAAGAAAAAGTAGATTATTTTGTCTTTCATCAGGCTAATAAGTTTATGAACGAACACCTGAACCGCAAGCTTAAGCTCGATGAACAAAAAGTGCCATTCTGCCTCGACCGCTTTGGAAATACAAGTTCAGTCTCTATTCCAATTACTATTGTTACTCAATTATCGGATAAGCTGAGTGAGAAAAACAAGCTGGTTATCTCGGGTTTTGGCGTTGGCTTGTCGTTGGGTACTGCCTGTATTGAAATTGATAATCCAACTATCAGCAAGCTTGTTGAGGTGTAAACGAGGGCTTTTTGCTTACGTAATTAAACAGCGATCTCATTAGATAATAAAAACTTTGTCAGGTAAAAAGTTAAAAATAGTTTTGAATTGCAATAAAATGTTGTAGTGCCATAGGTTTGCATCAATTGCAGTCTTCTTTTGGTTTTTGCACAGAATAGTGCGATTTAGTGTCTTGGTGCCTTGGTGGCAAGATTTTTCTGATTTTAGTCGGACATAACTGATTTTAAAACATTGTTGTCCGGTAAAAAATGGGAAATGGTTTTGAATTGCTTTAAAACAATGAAGTTCCATAGGTTTTCAACAATCGAAGCTTACTTTAAGTTTTTGCCACGACCTGTTCCGATTTATCGGAAAAAACACTAAGTCACAAAGATTCACAAATATATTTTGCTCTTTTAGTGCAGCTTAGTGTTTTAGTGTCTTGGTGGTAAGATTTTTCTGATTTTAGTCTGACATAACTGATTTTAAAATATAAAACAATTATAATGGATCAATTCAGCCTTGCCGGAAAAAACATTGTAGTAACCGGGGCTTCATCAGGTATCGGACGAAAGACTGCCATTGCCTGCAGCGAAGCCGGTGCACGGGTTATATTACTCGCCCGTAACTCGGAAAGGTTAAACGAAACCCTGGTAAGTCTAAAAAATCCCGATTATCATCTGGCCTTTCCGGTTGATCTGTTGGATGCAGAAGCGTTGGAGCTGCTTGTAAAACAAATAGTTGAAAAAGCCGGTCGTTTGCATGGCCTTGTAAATGCTGCCGGTATTTCGACCACTATGCCGCTGAAGATGACCTCTCCGGCCAAACTAAATGATTATTTTAACTCCAATGTTGTTACTGCTGTGAATTTATCACGGATTATTACCAAATCAACCTATATGACACCTGATGGTGGAAGTGTTATCCTGTTTTCATCGGTGATGGGCATGGTTGGTGAAGTGGGAAAAACGATCTACAGCATTACAAAAGGTGCATTAATTGCAGCATCGCGATCAATGGCACTTGAACTTGCTCCGCGAAAAATAAGGGTAAATGCCATTTCGCCCGGAGTGGTATTAACACCCATGTCGCAACAGGCGGTTTATAGTCAGGATAAGGAGTCGCTCGATAAAGTAACCGCCCTGCACCCGCTTGGGCTTGGATTGCCCGAAGATATTGCTAACGCCTGTGTTTATCTTTTGTCTGACGCCTCAAGGTGGGTAAGTGGTAGTAATCTGGTGGTTGATGGTGGGTATACGGCGCGGTGAAGAGGGAAGAGGAGCACTGAGAAAAGGAGAAGGGGGGAAGATGAGCACTGGGCACTGGGAAAAGGAGAAGATGAGCACTGAGAAAGGGAGAACATGAGCACTGGGCATTGAGAAAAGGGGAATTTGAGCACTGGGAAGATGAGCGCTGAGAAAAGGAGAAGATGAGCACTGTGCACTGGGAAGAGGAGAAGATGAGCACTGAGAAAGGGAGAAGATGAGCACTGGGCATTGAGAAAAGGGGAATTTGAGCACTGGGAAGATGAGCGCTGGGAAAAGGAGAAGATGAGCACTGGGAAGATGGGAGATGAGCCCTGGGAAAAGGAGAAGGTGAGCACTGTGCACTGGGAAAAGGAGAAGAGGAGCATTGGGCGATGGGAAAAGGAGAAAATGAGCGCTGAGAAAAGGAGAAAGTAGAAAGGGAGAAGTTGAGAAGATGAGAGATTTAATTATTTTATATGGAAATTATTAGAAGTCATAGAGAGTTAAGGGTTTATCAGAAAGCTTTCGAGAAGGCAATGGAAATTTTTGCCCTTACTAAAGATTTTCCCAAAGAGGAATTATATTCTTTAACTGATCAGATCAGGCGTTCTTCGAGGTCGGTTTGTAGCAATACAGCGGAGGCATTCAGAAGAAGAAAATACCCGAAATCATTTGCATCAAAGTTGAATGAAAGTGAAGCTGAAGCAGCCGAAACCCAAAATTGGCTGGACTTTGCTTTGAAATGTGGCTATATTAGCATTGAAATCCATCAGCAGCTTGATATGGCGTATGAAGAAATTATTGGAATGTTGGTTGTAATGCAGAAAAACCTAGAAAAATGGGCCTACTGAAAATACCCACTCCCAGCGCTCCCAATCTCAGCGCCCTTTTTCCCAGCGCTCCTCATCTCAGTGCTCCTCATCTCAGCGCCACTATTCCCAGCGCCCCCAATCTCAGTGCTCCACTTCCCAGCGCCCCTATTCCCAGC
>DINP01000137.1 GCA_002426025.1 Bacteroidales bacterium UBA5537
TCCTGAAATATGAATCGGCTCATGCAATCTTTACTGTTCAATCAATTACAATATCAGGCTATTAAAGGTGCTATTTTGAAAATTATTCTCTGTGAATCTGAGTTGCAGCTGCCTGTGCTGTAGGCATAAGCAGCAAATCGTTGATGTTGACATGCGGCGGCAGAGAGGCTGCATAATAAGCAACTTCGGCTACATCATCGGGGTGCAGGGGTTCAAATCCCTTGTAAACTGCATTGGCTCTTTCCTCATCGCCATTAAATCTGACGAGTGAAAACTCCGTTTCAACCGCTCCGGGAGCAATCTGGGTTACCTTAATTGCATATTGCAACAGGTCCATTCTCATGGCTTTGCTTATGCTGTCAACCGCGGCTTTTGATGCGCAATAAACATTCCCTTTCGGATAAACTTCGCGGCCGGCTATGGAGCCAATGTTGATAATATGCCCTCTCCCCTGTTGTATAAAAATCGGGACAACCGCTTTTGAAACATTCAGCAATCCTTTAACATTAGTATCAATCATCCGGTCCCAGTCATCCTGATTGGCATCGTTAAATGCACTCAGGTCCAATGCAAGGCCGGCATTGTTAATCAATACATCTATGTTGCTGAATTGTACGGGTATTTTCTCAATTGCCAGGTTTACCTCTTCGCGGTTTCTGACATCCAGCACCATCGAATATACCTGAACGTCAAACTTCGTTTTCAATTCAGCTTCAACCTCTGCAAGGCGATCAGCGCGCCTTCCGGCAATAATAACATGATACCCCGACCGGGCAAATCTGAATGCACATGAACGGCCAATTCCGCTGGTCGCCCCGGTAACAAATACAACTTTATTCATAATTATCCCTGTATGTGTTGCTATGATTTCTCAAACGGAGAAAAGACAAGCGTCATTCCGGTAAAAGTATGGAATAAATGTAAATGAACCAATACCAGCAAATCAAATTTTATCAGCAGGTAAGTTTGCATGATCTTTTATCCATTCGCGGCTATTCACAAAAGCCTTTATCCAGGGGGAAACTTCATCTGAAGTTCGTCCTGTAGGATAATAAGCCCAGTTCCATGGATAAATTGATCGCTCGAGGTGTGGCATAATGGCGAGGTGGCGACCATCAACCGAAGCAATGGCAGCCGATCCATAATCAGATTGATTTGGGTTTCCCGGATAAGCATCATAGCTGTATTTAACCGGAATCTGGTAATTTTTTTCACTTAGCGGGAAGCTAAAACGGCCTTCTCCATGCGCAATCCAAATACCCAGACGGGAACCGGCCATATTTCCCAGCATAACGGTATTGTTTTCAAGAATATCCACATTCAGGAAAGCAGATTCGAATTTTCCGGAAGCATTGTGCAGCATTTTTGGTTTCTCCTCGTGTTCGGGATAGATAAGCCCGAGTTCAACCATCAACTGGCAGCCATTGCAAACACCAAGGCTTAATGTATCGGGCCGGGCAAAGAACTTATCAAGTGCAGCCTTAGCCTGTGGATTGTAAAGGAAAGCACCTGCCCATCCCTTGGCAGAACCCAGTACATCAGAATTACTGAAACCACCTACAAAGACAATCATGTTCACATCTTCAAGGGTTTCACGCTCACTGATGAGGTCGGTCATGTGTACATCTTTAACATCGAAACCGGCCAAATAAAGCGACCATGCCATTTCCCTGTCGCCGTTCACCCCTTTCTCGCGGATAATTGCCGCTTTAATTCCAGAAGGCTCTTTACGATGAAGGTCAATCTCAAACTGGCTGGCTTTACCGGTAAAGTCATCGCCAAACTCAAACGACAATAACTGTTGTTCGAAGTTGTTAAACCTTTCGTGCGCAAAATCTTCGCCACTTTGCCTGCGATCGAGCAGGTAAGATGTTTTGTACCAGAATTTCCGCATCTGATCAACATCCAGCTCAGTCATGCCATTGTTATAACGCATGGTGAGGAAACGACGAAACGAAGGCTTCCCAAGCACCTGGTAATTTAAACCAGCTTCGTGCAGGAGTACCGAAGTATAATCGAGATCATTCACCTGAAGAACCACGCCAGGGTTTTCGCTAAATAAGAGCTTTACTATATCGCTTTCGCCAAAACCACTTAAATCGGCGTCGAGGCCAATACCCGGCTGCGAGAACAGCATCTCAAGCAGGGCCGTAACCATTCCACCAGATGAGATATCGTGTCCGGCCAGAACCACACCTCTGTTTATCAATGTCTGAACCGCATCAAATGCCTTGACAAAATACTGTGGATCATTTACGGTTGGTGCTTCATTCCCCAGTGAATTCAACACCTGGGCAAGGCTGCTGCCGCCTGTCTTCAATGTGTCATTCGAGAAATCGAGATAAATCAGGGTTGAAGTAAACTCAGGCTGGATAACAGGTTTAACAACTGCTCTTATATCACTTACCTCTGCAACTGCTGAAATTATTACCGTTCCTGGCGAATATACCTTATTTCCATCGGGGTATTTCTGAGTCATCGAAAGGGAATCCTTTCCTGTCGGGATGTTAATTCCCAGCGCTATTGCGAAATTACTGGCCGCTTCCACAGCATTGTAAAGCCGTGCATCTTCACCCGGATTGCGGCATGGCCACATCCAGTTGGCGCTGAGCGAAACGCTTTTCAGTCCGCCTTCAAGCGGTGCCCAAACGATATTTGTAAGTGCTTCGGCAATTGAAAGTACCGAGCCAGCAGCGGCATCAATCAAACCTGCCGCAGGTGCATGGCCAATAGAAGTTGCAATTCCTTTGTTTCCAACAAAATCAAGTGCAACTACCCCAAGATTATTAAGTGGCAACTGCAAAGGGCCGGCTGTTTGCTGAACCGCAACCCGGCCACTCACTGAACGGTCAACTTTGTTGGTTAACCAATCTTTGCAGGCAACACCTTCCAATTGCAACACTTTTTCAACATAGGTGCGCAGTTCTGCTGCCTTGTAAGATAAAGCCGGATAGGCTGTTTTCAGCGTTGAATCTTCCAAAACTGTTCCGGGAGGGTTCCCGAACATATCGTGCAGGCTGAGGTCTATCGGTTTTTCACCATTGTTATTGTTTATAAAAGTCAATCGCTGATCGCCGGTTGTATCACCTGCAACGAACATAGGGGCGCGCTCGCGTTCGGCTACCCTACTGAGCATTTCCACATCCTCTGGGTGCATAATCAGTCCCATTCGCTCCTGAGATTCATTGCCTAAAATTTCGCGGCTCGAAAGCGTCGGATCGCCCACCGGCAATTTATCAATATCAATACGGCCGCCAGTAACCTCAACCAATTCTGATAATGAGTTCAGATGCCCGCCTGCCCCGTGGTCGTGAATTGACACAATCGGATTCTTTTCCATTTCGGCCATAGCCCTTATGGCATTGTAAACCCTTTTCTGCATTTCGGGATTTGAGCGTTGCACAGCATTCAGCTCAATAGAATTGCTGAACTGACCGGTTGCCACCGATGAAACAGCGCCTCCACCCATGCCGATGCGGTAATTGTCGCCACCCATTACGATAACCTTGTCGCCGGGAACCGGGTTGTCTTTCAGACTGTCACATTTACGGGCATAACCCACGCCTCCCGCAAGCATAATCACCTTGTCATATCCATAGGTCCGTTCATCAGTTTGATGCTCAAAAGTAAGCAGACTGCCACAAATCAGCGGTTGTCCGAATTTATTTCCGAAATCACTGGCTCCGTTCGATGCTTTAATCAGAAGCTCTTCGGGTGTCTGATACAGCCATTTCCGTGGTTTAACGGCTGATGCCCATGTTTGTGCATCGCTTGTCCGTGGATAGGAAGTCATATAAACTGCTGTTCCGGCAATGGGCATTGAGCCTTTGCCACCAGCCATGCGGTCGCGGATTTCACCTCCACTGCCGGTTGCAGCGCCGTTGAATGGTTCAACCGTGGTGGGGAAGTTATGTGTTTCAGCCTTAAGCGAAATAACAGAATCTATTTCCCTGACAGAAAAAAAGTCAGGCTTATCCTGAGTGAGCGGGGCAAACTGCATAATCTTTGGCCCATCAACAAAAGCTACATTATCTTTATAAGCTGAGATAATGCGATTGTGGTTAAGTTTTGATGTTTTCCGGATCATCGCGAAAAGGGTCTCTTCCTTTTCTTTGCCATCAATTATAAAAGTACCATTGAATATCTTATGCCTGCAGTGCTCCGAATTAACCTGTGAAAACCCAAAAACCTCACTGTCGGTGAGGGGCCGGCCAAGTCTTTTGCTGAGTTCGCTCAGATAATCAATTTCATCCTGTGAAAGCGCCAAGCCTTCCTGATTATTGTATGCAGCAATATCCTCAACATGCCTTACCGGCTCCGGCTCATGTACAATGGTGAACAATTCCTGATCAAGATCTTCGGACAATACCTGAAGCATAGGGTCAAATCTGGCATTGCGGCCTAGCACTTCCTGGTATTCCTCGATGCGGGTTATACCTTGGATGCCCATATTCTGGGTAATTTCAACGGCGTTGGTGCTCCACGGGGTAATCATTTCGCGACGTGGACCAATAAAAAAGCCCGATACAGACCGGGCTTCAAGACATTCGGCGCCACCGAACAACCAATTGAGTTTCTGAACATCGTCGTGTGTGAGTTCCTGTTGGCTGCTAACGGCATATAAAAATTTTCCTCTGAAAAAACGGATCATTGGTTAAAGATTTTATGGATGCCGCAAAGATACAAATTCAGTTAAAGATTGGATTGATAATAAAAATACTTTATTTATCAAATAATGAAAATCGTAGCCATATAAAGCCTACCTTTGCGCGCTTATTTGTAAACTCTATTATGCTTAATTTTCAAGAACTTGGCTTAAAACCGCAGCTACTTCAAGCGGTCGAAGCCCTGGGTTTTAAGGAACCCATGCCTGTGCAGGCAGAAGTAATTCCCACACTTATTAACAATCCAAGCGATTTAGTAGGACTTGCCCAAACCGGTACCGGCAAAACCGCCGGATTCGGATTACCCGTGTTGCATCACATTGACCCGGAAATTAAAAACGCGCAGGCATTGATTTTATGCCCTACCCGCGAGCTCTGCCTCCAGATTTCGCGCGACCTCAGGAGCTTTGCCGAATTTATTCCAAAGATTAAGGTATCAGCAGTTTATGGTGGTGCCAGCATCGAACTTCAGATCAGGCAACTGTCAGAAGGCCCACAAGTAATTGTTGCTACTCCCGGTCGCCTCAACGATATGATCCGCCGCAAAAGGGTTGACCTGAGCCACGTTTCGTGGGTGGTGCTTGATGAAGCCGACGAAATGCTCGATATGGGTTTCCAGGAAGATGTTGATACCATTCTGGAATGTACCCCACAAGAAAAATATACACTGCTCTTTTCAGCGACCATGCCCGATCAGGTTGAGCGCATCCTGGCAAAGTATATGACCGACCCGGTAATTAAAACTGTCGGTAAACGAAACTCAGGCACCGCGAATGTAAAACACATGTATTATCTGGTACATGCACGCGACCGTTATGCAGCGCTGAAGCGGATTGCAGACTACAACCCAAGCATTTATGCCATCGTTTTCTGTCGTACCCGCATCGAAACCCAGGAAATTGCCGATTCGCTGATCCGCGACGGATATAATGCCGATTCATTGCATGGCGACCTTTCACAGGCCCAACGCGACCATGTTATGGGACGTTTCCGCAGTGGAAGCCTCCAGATGCTGGTTGCTACCGATGTTGCCGCCCGTGGACTCGATGTGAACAACCTTACCCATGTTATCAACTATAACCTTCCCGACGACTCAGAAGTGTATATCCACCGGAGTGGACGTACAGGTAGGGCCGATAAACTTGGTATCTGCATTTCCATTATCAATCTGAAAGAAAAATTCAAAATCAGGCAGATTGAGAAGATGATCAAACGCGAATTTGCTATGGCAAAAATCCCTACAGGGGAGCAGGTTTGCGAAAAACAGCTTTTTCACCACGTTGACCGTATGGAAAATGTTGTACTCGATGAAGAAATTGAATCTTTCCTTCCGGTAATTTACCGCAAACTGGAGTGGATGGACAGGGAACAGATTATTAAACGTTTTGTTTCACTCGAATTTAACCGCTTTCTCGAATATTACCGCGACGCCAAAGACCTGAATGTAACTGATGATCCTCGCAGGGAAAGGGAACCACGCGATTCACGCGATGGAAGAGAAGGTCGTGAAGGCCGTGAAGGCCGTGGGCCTCGCGAGAAACGCGAACCCCGTGGCGATTTTGGCTCAGGCAACTTCAGCCGTATGTTTTTAAGTATTGGCCGAAAGGACAGGGTTTTACCTCCTCAAATCATAGGGCTGATAAACGAAGTTACCCGTTCGCGCGAAATTAAAATTGGCCGTATTGATATTCTGGATAGTTACAGTTTTGTTGATATTGAGACAAAATCAGTTGATAAGGTGTTGAAAGCGTTTGCCAACGATAAGTTCAATCCCGATGGTGTCCGCATCGAACAGGCTGCAGATAGGCCTGAGACATCGGCTCCGGTAAAAAGAAACCGTTATAAAGACAGCCCCGATAGTCAGCCAATGTTTAACCGAAAGAAAAAACCAGGCTGGGGTGCTGATAACCGCAGAGACAAAAAGCCAGGATCTTATAAGCCCAGAAAGAAATAAAAAGCATTTTCCGCTTTAACAAAAACAGGCCACCTCTCTATAAGGCAGCCTGTTTTTTCGTTATTATTGCTTTCAGTTTACTCTGTTGCTGAAATAAACCTTTCAGCCTCGATAGCTGCCATACAACCAGTACCGGCTGCGGTAACTGCCTGGCGGAAAATATGGTCCTGAACATCGCCTGCTGCAAAAACACCGGGCACATTGGTACGGGTTGAACCCGGAACCGTTTTGATGTAACCATTCTCATCCAGATCAATCTGACCCTTGAATAATTCGGTATTGGGTTTATGCCCGATAGCAACAAAGAAACCCTGTACATCTATCTGCTTAACTTCCCCGGTTTTTACATTCTCAATCAATGCACCGGTTACCGTTTTACCATCACCTACAATTTCTTTTGTTACGCTATCCCAGAGAATTTCGATATTGGCAGTATTCATCACCTTATTCTGCATGGCCTTACTGGCGCGCAATTCATCGCGGCGGACAATCATGTAAACCTTGCGGCCGAGTTTTGCCAGATAGGTAGCTTCTTCGCAGGCGGTATCACCTCCACCAACCACGGCAATATCCTGTCCACGGAAGAAGAAACCATCGCAGGTAGCGCAGGCCGAAACTCCATGTCCGTTGTAGCGGGCCTCAGATTCAATACCCATCCACTTGGCGGTGGCTCCGGTTGCTATAATTACGGTTTCTGCCAGTATTTTCTTTCCGTCGTCAGCTGTAACCTTAAATGGCCTTTGTGAAAAATCAACTTCTGTAATAATTCCCCAGCGCATTTCAGTGCCAAAGCGTTCAGCCTGTTTTTGCATTTCAATCATCATATCGGGACCCTGAACACCATTGGGGTAACCCGGGAAATTATCAACTTCGGTGGTTGATGTTAACTGGCCACCAGGCTGAAGGCCCTGGTAAACAACCGGTTTCAAATCAGCTCTTGCAGCATAAATAGCAGCAGTATATCCGGCAGGCCCCGAACCTATAATCAGGCATTCAATTTTCTCAAATTCTTCGTTCATTGTGGTTATATTTTGATTTATTTTTTTGATTTCGTGTATTCAAATTTATGCTTTCGTATTTGATTGGCCAAATTTATGCCAAAATATTAAATCATTGTTTAACAATATATTAACAATTAGACAAAATGGCAGTCGGGGAGAATAACAAAAATTTAAAGGAATTTGTGTGTATCGCGAAAAATTGTTTAATTTTGCCCCTCCAAAACCGGGGTGTGGCGCAGTTGGCTAGCGTACTTGCATGGGGTGCAAGTGGTCGTCAGTTCGAGTCTGACCACTCCGACTAAAGAAAGGTGCTGACTGGCACCTTTCTTATTTAATCAGGNNAGGTGCTGACTGGCACCTTTCTTGTTTTTATCCTTACGCTGATTTCTATACTCCTTTCCATCGTTTTTCATATCGTGTTGGTAGTATCATTAAAAAGGTGCTGAAAAGCACCTTTTTTTTCCAGCATATCTAACGCCGATTATCGCATTATAATAAACTTTCCACTGCTTACTGTTCCATTTCCTTCAAATTTATAAAGATAAATGCCCGGATTCAGACTACTTGTATTGAAAGTAATACTTTGACCATTGATCGGAAATTGGAATATTGTTTTTCCAAAAAGATCAGTAACTAAAATTTTTCCAATAATATTTCTTCTACCTTGAAACACAATATAGCCCTTAGCTGGGTTGGGAAAGACAGATATTCCTGTCTCGAAATTAATTGAATTAGACCCGGTAACAAGATGATTATAAGCAATGAAAGACTGCCCACAATCATTGCTATGTTCAATGGTGTAAAGAGAATTTTCTCCATCCCATTCAATACGCGCAATATAAAATGAACATGAATCTCGCCCTGCTGTAAATAAGAATGAGTTGCCTGGCTCAATTGTTTCATCAAATATCAGATTGAAATAATGACCATAATTATTTGACTTATAAATACGATGATTAACATAGCCTGATTGTGTAAATAAATATAATTCGCCTGACTGAGTTCCTCTTGATAGTTTTTTTATCCCATGATTATTAACAATCGCAGTATCAATCATGATTGTATCAAAATCCAGACCATTATTCAATGAATGTAACAACATGTTATTCTTTACAATATATAATTCACCAGGGTCAGTTCCGACTTCGATATCTTTTATTGTTGTCAAAGGCCTGATAAAATCAAAAGAATATCCATAATCGTCACTAAAATAAAGTGAATTATCAGGATCTTTTGTTCTTAAGTAAACTTCTCCTGGTCGTGAACCGGATGCAAGATCAAACCCATTTTCTGGTATTCCTTGACAATTTGCCCAGGTTTGACCATAATTAAAACTGATTGAGAAGGGTATTGGGGTGCCATTATACCGATCAATACAATAAACATTACCTTCAGAAATATCAGGGACTACATATGTTAAAAGACAAACTAATGTACTGTCAAAATTATTAAAATCAATTGCATTTATAACTTGCATTTCTGCACCATGATTAGTAAACCTGAAAAGTGCTTGTTGAAACTGCGAATCAATTATTCCTGTCAAATATAGGTCATCGCTATTGTGCCCTCGTGTGAATTGAGCTCTAACCTCATCCGTCAAAACAAGTGACAGAAAAGAATAAAGAAGGAAAAGGAGAAATTTAGTTTTCATTGTCTTATGGTTTTAGTTAAAAAAACAAATTGAACATTCTATTTTACAGACTTAATGAACTTACACGACTTATTTAAACCGTTGTTGTCCAATATATTGACAAAATAAACCCCTGGTCTATAACCTTGTATCTTTAATTTTAATGTGTTATGACCCTTATTTACTGTAACTCCCTTCTTTATCTCCACCATACGACCGACTTCATCATTAATATAGATTGTAGCCAAAAACGTATTCTCAAATGTAGAAGTAAAGCTAACTACAATGGATTCTGACGATGGATTAGGTGCTACTGATATTGAGTGTATTTCATTATATCCAAAACCTGAGAATTGTACGGACGTATTTTTCTGATACAACAAGTCAATCCAACCTCTTTTTTTATTTTGAAAATCAACCCTATCCTTGGCAATGATTTCTGGAAACTTAAATTCTGGAGAATACTTAAAGGAATCTTGTCCCATTAAGAATAATGTATAGTTAAGATCGATCATAGCAAAAACAGAGTCGGATAGCGATTCTGGATTTGATAAACGATTTTCAAACCAAGCAATTGCATCTGAAAAATTCTTGGCCTCTATATCGCACCAATTTTTAACAAATGCTGAACGTGCGCCAAGTTCAGTTGTATCATTAATAGGAATGTTATTATCAAGATAGATTTTAAGCTCTCCGAAACCAAAATCATCATTTTTCTTCAAAGCTAATAATTCAGTAACAGCAGCAGGTGCATATTCTGAACTTGGGTAATTTTCTACAATCTCTTTAAATCCAGATTCTGCTGATATATAATCTTCATCTTCCGTAGATTGTAATGCAGATTCAAATATCTCTTTAGCCTCATTGCTGCTGCAATTGCAACCATTAAAATTCCATTCTGGTAAATAGAAATATGATCCGGGAGGAAATAAATCCGAACTTGGTGTGAAAGGTTCTCCCCATTTGTTACATCTTATATTAAGATAGGGATTCATTGGATCTACTGGTGTATTATAGTAAACCAAAGGATTGGAATTTAATGTATTATCAATAAAATTAAATCTGAAACTGTATGGAAAACTCCTTGGTGTAGCAAATACTTGATTTATTCGATTATTTACAAATTGTTGAGTAGTAGAAGCCTGCGTTGATTCACAATTACCAAGAAGACTAATATTACTATTATTTAAACATGATATACCATAACTTGCATTCTTAATGCTATTGTTCTCAATATTAACAACACTGTGATAAACTTTGATACCATTATTATTATTGTATTCTGATCCAACAAAATTAATCGAATTACCTAATATTGTATGCTTCCTCCCTGCAACTGAACCAGAATTAAAAAGATTAATGGCATCAAATCTTTCAAAATTAAAAGTATTGTAATCGATTTCAAAACTGGAATAATCACCAATATAAATACATGCTTCACTATTAATTCCACTAAAATTACAATATTTCATTTTCAGAGTTGTTGTCTTCATTCCAGAATAATTTCTGAAACTAGCAGTCGATCCAAGTGTGAAGTCAGTATACCTTAAATCACAATTACCACCTTGAAAATATAAAGGGCTGTTTTCAATAAGACTCTTATTATTTGAGTAAGATTCAATTGTAAATGAACTTAATTTATTCCCAAAAATTGGAGATCTCTTCAGTATTAGCTTCTGAAAAACAATATTTATTGCTGGATTATTCAGAACTAATCCTCCAAAAGTTTTGCCAACTGGTGCTTCAAATGAAACTATTGGTCGCTCAGTAGTGGTATTGTTAATAACAGTTCCATTAATTTCAACGGCATTAAAAATTTCTTTACCATAAAAATTACAGTTATTAAACTCTATCATGGCCCCTTCATCAATAATCAGTCTTCCATTAGTTTCAAAATAAACGTTGCCATTTATTGTCAATGTTACCCCCGGTCTGACAAACACACTATTTGAGATTGCTATATCGCCAGAAAAAGTAGTGTTATGAGTAATTTGATAACCTTGTGCCATAAGATTGAGTGCTGGGTCTCCAAAATAATTAGTATAGTACAAAGATGCGTTTGCGTAATTAGGATAAGGAAGTTGAATAGAAGTCTGCCCAAATATTTTAGCCTCTTGAATAAATTCACCTGCTACAGAAGAACTATGTTGAAAAATATAGTAAAGGCTAGCATCAAACACCCCAAAAGGCCAAATACCATTTGGTGGAGTACTATTACTATAAAGCACTGCTTTTGCACTTGATGCTAATGAAGCAACAAAACCTCTAGAATCAGAATATCTTACCAAACTTTCAGCAAAACACTCTTCATCATATTCACAATGATTAAACGAACCTGCATCACAGCTATAGGCATATAAAAAAGGATTCATATTGTCATTAGTAAGATTATTCTCTAAATAAGAAATACTTAATGGACCCTGATAGCTACTAACGCATAAATCTAAATAGCTAACATGTGAATGTCCGTAATAGTCAAAGAAGAAGACTCCTTCGTTAATTTTGTCTTTAACAATACTCTTCGCTTCACAAGAACCTACAATCTCTGCATCGACTATAGAGTAGGTGTAAGGCTCAGTAATTATTTCGGGTAATAAATCAGAATAGACACCATGCTCTCCTTTGATATATAATTGTCCTAAATTATTAAATAATGAGTTGCTAAACAGAAGTTTATTCCTATATCCAACAATAGGAAACTCAGTTTCATATTTAATGGTTTTGTTTACCATATTGGAAAGTTCAGTACTATTATTCACCGGCAATCTTCCAATAAAAATATCAGGTAACTGATCAAATGAAATATCATCAAATTTAGTTAATAAAGCATAATAATGATCAGAAGGATAGTTCGAATTAAATGAAGAATAGGGTATAACTGTAGCATCATGTGAAGAAGGGACTCCATAGCTTGTATTATGCTGTGGATAAATATTGTAAAGTGCATCCCCTGCCAAAAGAACATAAGCAATATGCCCATCATAGGTATTAGGTGCTAACCCATTTTCAAATACTCTTTTTATACAATTCCGAATTTTCTGCTCGCGCCAATAATCAGGTTCGCTTGAACTTAAAGGGAGAATGCCGACAGCATCGGACAATATGTCACTAACATTAAGAATTGCAACGTTATATCCATTATTGGTTGCTCTGTGTAATGCTAATCTTCGAAGCTGATTATCAGGATTATTAGGTTCAAAAAATTGAGGGTCTGTTATTATAATATAATCAGCAGCAATATTATCCAATTGATTTGCGTTTGTTAAACTAATCCATGATACAGACGAGTTTGTATTTGAGCGATTGGTATTGCTTGCCGTTTTCCCATCTCCATAATAATTTAAGAATACATTTGATGCCACATTATTAAACAAACCTGTAGGCCTGTTAACTTCTGATGTAGCTCCATTTACAGATATTTGAATATTACAGGTCTTGTTTATTCTCAACTCTCCGGTAACAGGATTATACTGAAAAGGATAATAAAGTATTTGTACATATTTCTGATTTCTAAAATAGCCCGTTGAACCAAGTTGAACAATTTCCTGTGGATACATGCTATTAGTTGAATAAATATCCATATTCTTATTAAAAACTTCCGTCACCATTATATTGTCATCAACAAGTTCTTCAAGCAGATCTGGAGCCGGATACACATTATAGTTTTCCATGCTTAAAGTGGATGTCACATTATAACTAAGCGTTACTCCACTGCATTCAGGTACAGCAATTAATTTAATTATTATCGGCAATTCAGGACATCCTGATATACCATTCTTAGTATTATTTGGCAAGCTAATTCTTTGATAAACCACATTGGCTACAGTATTAAGACTTTGATTAAACCCAAATACTTCGCAACTAAAATTGATTGATTGATTTGATGAATTAGAAAGAAGTACAATAGGCTCCTTTTGGGAGGTTGATGATCCATCAATGCTAATCCATTGATTTTGACTAAAACTAACGTTAATAAAAATTAAATTTAATAACGCTAAAACAAACAGCTTTGCAAACTTTTTTAAGTTTTCGGGGGGGGGGCATGGTTTTCATAAAAATTTGTTTATTGTTAATAAATAAAAGATTATTGAATGGTTTATTAGAAAAATCAATTAATTCAATAAATGATACTACTATAAAGAACAAACAATTTCAAAAGAAGATATTCCAAATTTAGTTTTAATAACTTACAACCAACAACTCAATAGAAATTTCTTCTTAATAGTAGAACATTATAACAAAAACGTAAAAATATCTTTTAGGTAAATAATCAGACATAAATTTATCATGTTTCTTAAGTCATTCCAAAAAAAAACTCAATATAATGACAAAATAAATCAAATTTAGACTCTATCTAAATAAGGAGGTTTTAATACTGGAGAATTCAACTTCCCTGGTTATAGACTATTCGTATTGAAATGGTTGAAATTTAAGGTCAATAAATTGCATAAAAAAAACCGGGCTTTCATCCGGTTTTTAAATTATCAATGATCTTATATGCGGGTGAGGTTACTTGCGGCCCGGTTTTTCGAGAACTTTGTTAGCTTCCTTGTTGTGGTAGTTTTTCTGGTCGGCCGCGATTATCGGATCACCAAAATTTTTCCTATTTCGTAACAGACCATTACCCTCAATCAACTTATTTTATCACACTCATTTTCTTAACATCAGATATTACCCCGTCGAGGATGAGTGAATAAATATAAAGTCCGGAGGCTATTGGTTCAAGTTGCCATTCGGCTTCGTGGTTTCCCGATGGTTTTTGGCCAAGGTTTAATCGTTTGATCTCTTTTCCCGATAAATCAGATAAAACCAATATTGTTTCAGCCTCACGTTTTAAGTTAAAACTTATTGAAGTTTTTCCATTTGAAGGGTTAGGGATGTTTTGACTAAGGGAGCCGCCTGTTTTTGAAAAATTATAGTCGGGCTTAAAGAAGGCTGATTTATTAAAAGGTAACA
>DINP01000047.1 GCA_002426025.1 Bacteroidales bacterium UBA5537
GTTGTTACCACATCCGTTCAATTTCTCACCTTTGGCTGCACTGGCCTTATTTGGTGGCGCCCGATACAGCAATCGTATGGCGGCTTACCTAATCCCGTTGCTGGCGCTCTGGGTCAGCGACCTTTTCCTTAACTACGCCTTCTACGGTAGTTTTGTCCTGTTTTATGAAGGTGCATTTTTTACCTATTTCGCTTTCGCGATGATGGTAACGATAGGCTCGGTTGCCATACGGAAGTCTTCGGCAAAAAACCTGCTCTTTGGAAGCCTTTCTGCATCGCTGGTGTTTTTCCTGTTATCGAATTTTGGGGTCTGGATATCAGGCGGTATTTATCCATTGAATGAAGTCGGGTTTGTTTCGTGTTATGCAGCAGCCATTCCCTTCTTCAGGAATACCCTTGCAGGTGATCTGGTTTATACCTTTGCCGTTTTCTATGCTTTTGAGTTTGCTCAGCAGCGGATTTCTTTCCTTCAGGCAAAGCCGGTCAAATACTGATCTGAATGAAATTCTACCCTGCTATCGGTCTTTGGTGCAGCTTGTTTCTGGTTTCAGGCAAATTATTTGCCCAGCAACCGCTTGCTGATACATTGAACATCAAAGGGGTTGAGGTTACCGGGCAGAAACCAGGAAAAGAAAATCGTTCGGCATCGCCGGTTCAGCGCATGACGATCAATGAAATTAATGCTTTGCCGGGAAATTCTGCTGCAGAGGCGTTGCGCAATTTTTCTGGCGTAACCCTGAAGGATTATGGCGGTCTTGGCGGCCTTAAAACGGTGGTCGTACGCAGCCTCGGCACCAATCATACAGGCATTTTTGTTGATGGAACGCCTTTAAGTGATATCGCCACCGGCCAGATAGATTTGGGGAAAATTCCGTTGGAGGAACTTCAGGAAATAGAACTAAGCATCGGTTCAGGGCAGCAGTTGTGCCAGCCGGCACGCGCCCAGTCATCAGCCAGTCTGCTTGAATTCCATTCGGTAACGCCTGACTTCAGCAAATCAAACATGCAAATGAAAGCTGGCCTGAAAACCGGATCCTTTGGTGTAATCAATCCATTCATGGGGCTTTCCCTGAAAACAGGGAAACGCACAAATGCCGGTATTACCGCCGATTATAACAATACAAGAGGCGATTATACGTATATCCTGAAAAATGGAAGCCAGCCTGATACAACCCTTATGCGCGACAATGCAGATATGGAGGCGATTAATCTGAATTTCAGGATAGAAACCCGTTTTGGCGATAGCTCAGTTCTAAGGGCTAAATCCTGGTTCTATAGCTCTAAGCGGGGTCTGCCCGGTGCTGTAATCTATTATAATCCATATTCTGCCCAACGTCTTACCAACCGTGATTTTTTTTGCAATTTGCAATACGCACGCAAAGGTAAAAACCTGCAGTTGCTGAGTAACCTTAATTTTTCAAATAGCTTTTTGCGTTACCGCGATCCGGCATTTTTAAACCAGGATGGAGGCCTCGACAATAGTTACCGGCAGCAGGAATTGTACCTCTCTCAGGCAGTTTCAATGCCATTGAATGAAATTTTCAGCATGGGTACTGCCGCCGATCTGATGATAAATCACATGCAGTCTGATCAATACAGCGGAAATGAACCTATGCGTTTTAGCGGACTTGGTTCAATCAGTTTTCAGGCCAGAACTTCCAAAACAGAAGCAACGGCTGTGCTGCTTGGTAGTATGGTTAAGGAAAGCAAGCCAGACAATTCAACCAGTTCCACAATAGCGGCTTTGTCCCCCTCACTTTCATTTATTACCCGTATTAGCAGCAGCCCTTTAATCAGACTTCGGTTGCTGTATAAAAACAGTTTCAGGATGCCCACCTTCCACGATTTGTATTACAATCTTGTTGGAAACACGACGCTGAAACCCGAATTTGTGAACCAATGGAATGCCGGTCTTATCCTTTCGGAAGAGATTGGCACTTTGCAATTCAATCTGCATACAGATCTGTTTTTTAATCAGGTAAAAGATAAAATTGTAGCAGTTCCCACACAAAACCTCTTTGTTTGGTCAATGCGCAATCTTGGGAAAGTTGATATCAAAGGCATTGAGATACAAACTGGAATTAAGTCAAAACTGTTTAAAACCAAGGAGATAGCGCTGAATTTTAACTATACACATCAACAGGCGCTTGACATGAGCTTGCCCGGTTCTTCAACCTACCGACAGCAAATTGCCTATGTACCTTTTCAAACCTTTTCGGGATTTGTGATGCTCAGTGGCAAGCAGCTTACAATTGGTTATAACCTGATTTATAACAGCCATCGTTATGTTCTTGGCGAAAATATTACTGCCAACCTGCTGCCATCCTGGTGGGTGCACGACGCTTCCATTTCCTGGCAACAAGCGGTAAAATCAACTGTTTTCAAAATAAAGGCCGAAGGCATAAACCTGTTTAACAGGCAATATGAAGTAATCAGGGGCTTTCCTATGAATGGCCGTGGCTTTTATTTAACACTTTCAGTCAACTATTAGTATCAACCATCAGAAGACAATAACTCAAAACGCTAACCAACAAAACTTTTTTCAATGAACTACAAACTATTTTCTCTGCTGTTGCCTTTGGCTTTGCTGGCCATTTCCTGTACCGACGAACCCGACGACAATAAACCCATTGTTCAGGACACTCTTGTAAGAACCGCCGGAATTTACGTGATGAACGAAGGCTCATTTAATGGTAACAATGCTTCAATCACGCGGTTTACCTTTAGCGATTCCGCGGTTTCAGGCGATGTTTTTATGCAACAAAATGGTCGCGGCCTTGGCGATACTGGTAGCGATCTAGCGATTTACGGCAGTAAAATTTACGCGGTTGTAAATGTGTCGAGCCAATTGGAAGTAATGGATGCCCGCACATGCGTGAGTATTAAACAAATCCCTTTATTCGATGGTAATCAGCCTCGTCAGCCACGCAAAATTGCGTTTGCAGGCGGCAAGGCATTTGTCTGTAATTTTGACGGAACCGTCGCCGTAATTGATACAATGTCGCTCACTATTGAGAAGATTATTCCAGTTGGGCCTAATCCCGATGGGATTACCCTTGCCGGGAACAAAATATGGGTTTCCAACTCGGGCGGTCTCAACTTTCCCGACTACAACAATACCCTCTCGGTGATTGACCCGATTACTTTAACAGAAGAAAAACAGGTAACAGTTGGTATCAATCCCTTTTCCATTGTTCCCGATAATTACGGTGATCTTTACCTGATAGCCCGCGGCAATTATAGTGATGTTAAAAGCAGGTTACAGGTTATAGATGCAGCCACCGGAAATGTAAAACATACTTTTCAGGATTTTGAGGCCATCAACTTTTCTATCGCTGGCGACATAGCGTATGTTTATAATTACGACTGGGCGAGTGGTATCAGCAGCGTGTTGATGCTCAATGTGAAAACTGAAACGGTAATTTCAAACTCGTTTATTTCTGATGGAACGGTTATTCAGACGGTTTATGGCATTGCTGCAAATCCGGTCTCTGGATTGGTTTATATTTCTGATGCCAATAATTTTACAGGAAATGGTAAGGTATATGCCTTTGACCGGAATGGCAAACGGAAGTTTTCATTCAATGCCGGGATTAATCCCGCCGGGTTTGCTTTTCTGAATGAAAAAGTCCTTTCGGGGAAAGACTAACCCTGGAAACCTGAAAAAGAAAGAATGATAAATTTATTTGAAATCCAGCAAAACTCCTGTAATATATGTTGTAACTTAGCAATTTAAAGGATAATTTCATGAAAACCCTGTTTGCCATTTCAGGCCTATGTTTTGTTCTGACAATCAATGGCTTTGCACAAATAGATTTTACGAGTCCTGTTCTGAAATCGGTCGGATCAGATATTGAATCGGTTGCAATTGGTGATGTAAACAGTGATGGGCTCGCCGATGCATTAGTTGCTACAACCTTTTATTTTGATCCTGAATACGATTATTCCGTTTTTGTATTTCTTCAGCAACATGATGGAACGGTTTCGGACCCGGTAAGGTACAGATACAGCGATAATTACTCAAGCAAAACGATTGTAAAGGTCGCTGATGTAAGCAACGATGGCAAAAACGATGTAATCATTACGTTGGGAGATTCAGTTGGAATTTTTTATCAGAATGCAGAAGGTGGACTGAATCCAATTCAGACCATGTTCAGTGGTTACGATGCAGATGGACTTAAAACAGGAGATTTGAATAATGACGGACTTCAGGATATTGCTGTATGTCACTGGAATGACAATTTTATAAAAGTATTTTACCAACTGCCTGCCGGTGGATTTCAACCGGTTGAATACCCTCTGGCGAGTGCAGGCTGGGATGAGATTGATGTAAATGATATGAATGGAGACGGACTGGATGATATCATCTATATGCCGGGGCAATCAATAGGCCCCGCCATTTATATTTACTATCAGGATAGAATAACAGGTATTCCTGGAACACCCGTTCCTTATAGCTATAGCAACTCCTATTATTCACGGTTTCACGGGATTGCTACCGGTGACCTGAACAACGATGGCAGAAATGATCTTGTAGGGACGATGGGAGGAAATTCAGCCTGGATTGCCATTGCTTACCAGAATGATGATGGAATGCTGGGTGAAGCTACCTACCTGCCATCTTATGATATTCCGACACCGGTGGAGATTGCTGATCTGAATTGTGATGGCAGGAATGAAATAATTGTTGGACATGATGCCTGGAGTCATTTTTCCGTCTGGGAACAGAACGAATCAGGGAATTATTCTGACTATAAATTATTCGGCTCCCTTTACTATGTTGGCCCGTATGGACTGGCAGTCGGCGATCTCAACAACGACAACAGACAAGATGTGCTTTCAACCAGCGGTTACTCGACAACTTATTTTATGTATAATTCGTCAGCCCCGGCAGGGACCCCTCATCTGGATACCATTATCCGGTTCAACAGTTATAGTATTGATACGCTCAATACATTTGAGAATACCTATTTGACCAGTTCAACTTCAACCATGAATGAGTGCCTGCTTCAAACTAATTATGAGTTACATAGTACTACCTGGTATGTTTACAATCAAAGTGAAGGAGATACCCTTTTCCCACGAAATTTTTTCATGTGCGGCCTTCAACAGCATGATACACTTAAAGCTGCATTTGAATATCATAATTATGGGAATATTTACCATACCGATTCTATTATTTTGTCTGTAGATACGCTGGTTAGTGATATTAACATTCTGAATACTATTATTACAAACGATACGCTGAATGTTATACCTTATGAACTTAACAATTTACAGGTGCTGTACTCTTACCATATTTCACCGGATACAATCTACCTGTATATCGATTCATTGCTCATTCATCAATATAAGCTTGATATAGAATATATTGAAACTATCGTCACCGTTTATGAAGGATTGAAATGCGGGTATCCAGTTAATGATTCACTCGTTGAAGAACACCATCTTTGGAAAGACATTATTCTGCTGTCGGATACAACACTTATATCTCGTACAGTTGTAGCTTATCCCACTGGAATAGCGGAAGTATCAAATGAATTAAGTCTTAAAATTTATCCGAATCCGGCTCATGATATCTGTTCACTTGAAATCCCTAAAGATCAGATAAATGAAGGTCCATGGGCTATAGACCTGATTTCTATAGCAGGACAAATAATGTGGAAGACTGAAATACCTTCTGGCGATTGTCAGAAAATAATCATAAATGGACATAACCTGCCGCAAGGAATTTATACGGTCATTGTCCGAGGGAAAAACAGATATGGCGCAGCGAAATTGGTTTTTTCAAATTAGAATGTTCCTGAAGTTAAATGTCATCATCAGTATCCCTCCGGATTACTTAAACAGAAAACACATTTCTGTGAAATGCCTCACTGAAATAATGAACGAATATGTAACTATTTGACAATTAATACCTTTTGAGAGTAAATATATTCATGAGTGACAATTTGCAATAAATAAATTCCCTGCCGACAATCACTTACCGGAATGCTTAACAGTTGTGATATACCTGTATTGACTGATTTTACCAGTTTCCCGTTCAGATCATACAATCTGGCCGAGCAGTTTCCGGTAAAGTTCTCCTTTGGGATAATTTTCAACTGCTCGCTCGCCGGGTTTGGATATATTGCAAACTTACTGATATCAGGATGTTTGATTGCAGCAGTCGGGCAACTCCATACAATCGTATAGCCCGCCTGATTGGAAGCGCCATCGCTTTGAAACCGGATAGTAAATGAATTGCCGGAAGTGGCAATACCTGTCGGGATTTCATTTCCCGAAAGGGCAACCAGCAGTGCAGCGCTTGCATCAGAGCCATCGTAAATCCATAGTGAATCGAAAGCGCTTTCAAGGCTGAACTGCTCAAATTGAAGACTGAGTGGTCCGGGACTGTCAACAACCACCGTTTCTGTATAAATTTCGCTATTTCCATAATTCCACCAGGGGCCACCGCTGTCGTTTATGGTATCACGGCAAAGCTGAACCGGATTGCCGGTAAACTTATCGGCAATCAGATTCCACAAATCGGGATAACCATCATCGTAACCAAGCGCCCAGATACCTATTCCCGCAATGTTGCGTCGGTTCACCATATTATATTTGGCTCCAAGGCTGCGTGTGTCATCATAAAAACACTGTCGCCAGTTGTTGTTAAAATAACTGTAATAAGGATTGTAACTGCGATAATCCCAGTAAAAGTTGGAGGGTGTATAAAAACCGCTGCTGTTGCCTCTTACATTCCGATAGGTGACCGCAGTGCCACTGCCAGTAGTGCCAGCCGGAAGTGTATTGGAAGAAACAGGCCATTCTCGGCCATAATAGGGGAGGCCAAGCAATAACTTGTCATTGGGCACACCCTGTGACTGATAATAGCCCAGAGACCGGCTTACGCTGTAATTAAATGAAGAAGTGAGCGGCCAGTAACCCGAAACGGGTCCTGCCAGACTGCTGCCTCCGTAATAATAGTCGTAAGCCATTATCATTACCAGATCGAGGGCAGGTGTTATAGCCTGCAGGTCGAAGGTGTTACTCCAGTTTACCGCAGGGGCTGCAATACTGAGTTCGGCGCTGGGCAGACTGGTATGCAGCGCATCAGAAAGTTGAATAATAAAATTGGTTAAAGCCTGCTGCTGCGATGAAGGTACTGCTTCAAAATCTATATTTACTCCGCTTGCTCCACGTTGAATCAAAAGGTTTATAAGATTGCCGATGAGTGTTTGCTGAGCCAGTGCATTACTAAAAAAAGTGGCATGTCCCGAAAAGAGGGTAACGCATAGATGAACCTTTACTCCATGAGAGAGGGCTGTATCTATTACTGCTGCTGTTTCAAATCCGTTAGTAGTTGTCGGATTACCCGTGGCCGGATCTGTTTCATATGAAAAGTAGCAGAGATCACTTAAAAGATCCCATCGGTAATTTTGCCATGCATTGCCAATCCAGTATGGATGATAACCGAAAACACGTTTCTGAAGTTGATTTTCATTTCGATTGACAATTTGCCTGCCGGCATAACCATTGATGCTGTCATATTGCTTATCGGATTTAGCTCCAATTGCTTTATAGAAGTCAGATTGCTCTTCATGAACAGATTTTTGCTGGGCATAGCCGAAGATATTCATCAGTATCAGGAATAAAATCAGCATCTTTTTCATGGGAGTGATCGTGAAGTAAAAATCAAATTAATTAGCAAATCAGCGAATCAGCGAATCAGCGAATCAACGAATCAACGAATCA
>DINP01000016.1:0-9712 GCA_002426025.1 Bacteroidales bacterium UBA5537
ATGCCTGAACTAACAAGCCTTGGCCCCCAGTCCCACCCGAAATGATAGCCAGCCTTACGGGTAAAGATGCTAACCTGATTTTTACCCATTCCACCAATCTCCGACTGATCGTTGGAAGCTGGCAATGGATAGCCAAACAGTTCCTGCTTTTCCATGCCTTTTATCACCGACGATGTGAAATTTATTCGTAAGCTGTTTGCTCCCGGCTTCAGATAGTTCTTCACATCTACTTTCCAGGTGCGGAACATATTATCGGCATTCAGTATCAGTTGTTCGTTAAGAAATACTTCAGCATAGGTATCGAGGCCTTCAAAAACAAGCCGGATATTTTGCTGCTTCAAATCGTTTTCAGTAATACTAAATGATGATTTGTACTCCCAGTTAACCTTATCAACCCATTGTACATCACGTTCATTCAGTCGGAAATAAGGGTCATTGATTTTACCGGCAGCCATCAAATCGGTATGAACCGTTCCGGGAACGAAAGCCGGAATCCACTCGGTTGTTCCGGCCTGTCGAAATTGCCATTGGAGATCGGCTTTAAGTCCCGATTCCTGATTTTGAGACATCAGGCTTACTGAAAACAATAAAAATATTGCGGCAAGCAGCGATCGGAAATGTATCATATTGGGTTGATTAAAGGCCTGAATATTTTCTGTGAATCAGCGGTAAACTTAACAGAAAAAGATGAAAACTACAATGCTTCCTGCTAAAGTTAAGCCGGCATTGGGAAGATGAAAGAAAATATCAGCCATTCCCACTTTCGGAATCCGGCGATAAGGTGTTATATTTGCTTAATATTAAAAAGAGATAATCTTCAGTGTAAATCCGAAGGTCCTTGTTTTGTAACTTTTATGTGATTCCTTTGTTAAACTGTGGATGACTTATTTAGAATAGATGTANNTAGATGTACAAAGTTTTAATTGTTGACGACGATCCTACTTTTTGCCTGATGCTCAAGTCGTATCTTGGGAATAAAGGGTTTGATGTGAAGGAAGTCTTTAGTGCAGGTAGTGCCCTGAAGGCTGCCAAAGAGCAGCAGTTCGACATTATCCTAACCGATTACCGCCTGCCCGATTTCGACGGGTTGGTACTTATGAATGAATTGAAAGTGATTGCACCCGGAGTCCCTGCCATACTCATGACCCGCTATGGAGATATCCGCTCAGCGGTAACAGCCATTAAATCAGGTGCATTCGATTATATTACAAAGCCGGTTAATCCGGATGAACTTCTGCTAACCGTAAACAAAGCCCTCGAAAAGAAAAAACCAGAAACTAAAACTGAAAACAGCATCCGCACGCAAAGCCTTCCGGGTAGCAATAAATATCTGCGTGGAACCAGCGAAGCATCGCTACTGGTCGAACAATATATTTCACTGGTATCTACTACAGATATGTCAGTTATAATTCAGGGTGAAAGTGGAACGGGCAAAGAATACGTGGCCAGAATGATTCATCTGAAAAGCCATCGGCACAACAAACCGTTTATAGCAGTTGATTGCGGTGCCCTGCCCAACGAACTTGCTGCCAGTGAATTATTTGGACATACCAAAGGAGCATTTACCGATGCACATGCCGATAAAGAAGGGCAGTTTCAGCAGGCCAATGGCGGTACACTGTTTCTGGATGAGATCGGAAATCTTTCGTACGAAAACCAGTTGAAACTGCTTAGGGCTACCCAGGAGCGGAAAGTCAGAAAGATTGGCGATACCAAAGATGTTGATATTGATGTAAGAATTATTGTTGCCACCAACGAAGATCTGAGCGCCAATGTTCAGAAGGGAAGTTTCAGGGAAGACCTGTTTCACCGGCTGAACGAGTTTAAGATAAATGTACCCGCTCTTCGCCAGCGGGGTGAAGATATTCTGGAATTTGCCAACTATTTCCTTCAGAATTCCAATAAGGAATTGCAGAAGAATGTTACCGGATTTGACAAGGAAGCCATCAACGTGCTCCTTACCTATAACTGGCCAGGTAACATACGGGAAATGAAAAACATTATCAAAAGGAGTGTACTGCTTTGTACAAGTGGAATGATATCTCCAAATGATCTTCCTTCAGAATTGCAACAACGGGAAACTGCAGCCAATTCTCAATCCGTAAGAAACATGACCGATCTGAAGTCGCTGGCCGAAACGCACGAAAAGACAACCATTCTGAAAGTGCTCGAGCAGACACATTTTAATAAAACCAAAGCTGCTCACCTGCTGAACATTGACCGGAAAACGCTCTACAATAAAATGAGACTTTACGGGATTGAAGGTTGATAGGCTGGTTATCAGCAATTTCTATCAGGTTTTTTTTACAAATTCAGTTCCTGACAACCTCAGCAATTCGGCTTCAAGCATGGGATGCAACCTGTTGTTAATCGAATTGATTTTTTTAAGTAAAAATTTCACCTCTTCTTTCTGGCAATTTTCAGGCTCCAGCGCTTCAAGCTGGTTCAATACCGGCAATGCGAGTGAAACGCCCATATGCCCGTAGGCTGTCAGTAGTTTGTGCGACAATAGCTTAATTCCCTGAAAATCATCGCTATCGCACAAATGCCACAATTCCTGAACAGCCACCTGTGTGCTGTGAACAAAGGAACGAACAATACTCGATAACTGTTCAACATTACCCGAAGTAAAGGTCTCCATCTGACGCAAATCATAAAGACGATCAGACATAACATCACTGTGATGACCTTGATCAGGAAGTGGAACCGCATTTACAAGATAGGAGGCAATCCTTGAAAGAAAATCATTTTCGCTAAATGGCTTTTGTAATACTTCGTTAAATCCAACTTCCATATATTCAACATCATAGCGCGAAATTTTAGCAGCAGTAAAAGCAATAACCGGCACCATTGAAATCCGCTTCTGCGGATGCGACCGTACATATCGCACCAGTTCAATACCACTTATCTCAGGCATCTGAACATCGGTCATAATTACATCGTATTCACTGTCGTTCAGAATTTCCATAGCCTGTCGGCCATTTGAGGCCACATCAACATGCATTCCGGCATTTTCCGCTATAATTCGTGCAAGCAGGATATTGAAAACATCATCATCAACAACCAGCAACCTGCGGCCTTCAAAACTAACATTACCCGAAAATGAGAGATCGTCTATAACAAGTGGTTGTTTATCTGACACCGGATACGGGATGCGAACCGCAAATTCAGACCCTTCACCAAATGTGCTGTCAACTGTTATATCGCCACCATTCAAGCGTGCCAGCCTGCGACTGATCGCCAACCCAAGCCCTGATCCGCCAAAACGTCTTGCCTGTGATGATTCAGCCTGACGGAAATCTTCAAAAATATCATTCAGCTTTTCAGGTGGAATTCCAATCCCAGTGTCCCTGACTGTAATTACTGCATCACAGATTTCATCATTACAATTGGTTTCGCAAGAAATACTCACCCTGCCCTTTTCAGTAAATTTCAGCGCATTGCTCAAAAGGTTGTACAAAATCTGCTTCAACCTTAAGGGATCTCCTTCAACTACCTCGTCATCGCTCATGTTACAGGATGATTCAAACTCAATACCTTTTTCAGATGCTGACAGTCTGAAAGGAATTATGACATCTTCAAGTACTTCGCTTAAGCGGAAGGGAATTCTTTCGAGTTGAAGTTTACCTACACCCAAACGCGAAAGATCGAGAATATCGTTAACTGTCCCCAAAAGGTGTCGCGATGAACGCCTGACAGCCCCGAGGTATTCGAGTTGCACTTTATTCAAAGGTGTGTTTTTCAATTGATCAGAAAATCCGATAATGGCATTAAGCGGCGTCCTTATTTCGTGGCTCATATTGGCCAGAAACTCCTCTTTCACCTTAGCCAATTCAGTTGACTTTATATTTGCCTCTATTAAATCCCTTTTCAAGCGGTTACTGCGGCTTATACTGCTGAGAATAAGAATTACGAAAATCAGAATCAGCAACAGGGAAACCAGTCCTATAATCACAATCAGAACAATGGATTTATCTGCATTCACCCTTGCTTCTTTCGCGCGGCGTTCAGCCAGCAATGTTTGCGTTACTTCCAGTTGTCTGAAAATGCTAAGAACCTGATTTATAATGAGTGTACTATTCTGAAGCATTTTTAATTCCTGGGCTTTCAACCCCGAATAGGAGGCCATATCCTGCCTTCGCACATTCGATAATGCTTTCTGAACATTCTTTAAAATTACTGAATCACTTGGTCGTACAAGCGAGGTATCTGAAATAACCCTNNTCTGATTTTATGGTATCATAAACAGTTACAACCCTCGTTGAAGTCCGCAAACTATTTGGAATGGTATCAAGCGGGCCCGATTTTATCTGTTTTATCGTCTTCTCCGCAAAATCAAAATTCTCCCGCTTCGATTTATAAATAAGATATGCTTCAATCATTTCTTCGCGTGTTGACAGCAATGATGAAACAGTATCGAGTCTCGATAATTTTACGGGATTATCAACAGCATTTGATTTCAATGAATCAAGGCTTACGGCAACTTCATTTATCAGGCTGACGTATTGATCGAGGTAGCTTTCGTCGTTGGTAATAGAATAAACCCTGAAGTTATTTTCAGCTTCAGTCAGGTTAGCCAATAAATTCCGAAGCCTGTTTGTTTCAGGATCCTTCTGCGATAAGATGGTGAAGGTTTCCTTAAGCACATCGGTATTCTTGCGAACCAGATAACCCGCCATAGACACTGAAACAATAGCAATAACCAGGAGAATGACCACCTTAAAGTGCAGGCCCCAGGTTCGTAACGATGCAATCAGCCTTTTCATCGGTTATTGAAGGATTGAAGAATCTCAGCTTTCATGTGTTTGTAAAACAGATGTCAACCTTTAAAGTTTACCTTTCAGCAAGGCATCTCCTGCTTAACACCACAAAGGTAATAAACACAAATTACAGTTTATCAAGTTTTTAAGCTGGCTTATTCAGTTCCTCCCGAAATTATAACAAAGCAGGCTAAATAAACCATTTCTGCTTACTGAAAAGCAATAAATATAAAATGGTTCACTCACCTGTGAATAGGTTGAAAAATATTGTAATGGAAAGAAATCTTTAAGGAGTTCAGATATTAGCATTTAGGAAAAAATCTTAAAAGGAAGACATTTTCCCGGGATTAGACTTTTACCTTTTCGATCTCCGATAAGGTATAATTCCATTCAGGATTTCTGCGCACATAAGCTATAGCAGCCGGGCAACTGGCTTTAACCCTGAAACCATGCAACACTGCATAGTGAATACCATGCAGAATCAATTGCGATGCGTAGCCCCGACCCCTGTGTTCCTTGGGCACATAAGCGTTATAAATTTCAATTTCCTGGTTTCTGATGCGGTATGACACGAAAGAATCAAGCCCTTCCTGCCTTATAATAAACATTCGCCCGGTATTAATAATAGTTGGAAGCATAATAACCCCTTTTAACTTAATGTACAGTTTAATTGCTTGACTCCCCAGTCCCTCTGATATTTATACCGATTTAAATTCTAATTGTAAAATTGAAACGCTTTGTTACTCAATCTTTGTTTACTTATTTTAACAGGAATTAATTCAACCGGATTCTCATTTTATAAGGTAAAAACTGAAAAAAGTACAATTCAGGATTTATTAAATACCCTTTAAAAGAAACAACCCATCCGAATACTCACTGTTTCGAGGCTGAAAATTACAACATAAATGTCCAGATTGTTCTCTTTACAGATCAAAATAGGTATTAATACTAATAAAGCTTGGCCTTTTAGGATATGATCCCTTATGTCAGAAAAAACTTGTACCTGCAACTACGTAATTTCAACTTAAAGTTTTTGCCGATTAAAAGTTTGTTTGAACTAAAGAAATGATTGAAGGGTCAATATTAAAATAACATTAAAATTTTGATGCAATCATGAAGTGGTCATAAACCCAACCTTATCCCTTTTTCACCTTCAGGAAATCTCGAATTAACGTGTAAATTTATTATACATTAACTTGATAATAAGATGAAAATGTGGACAAATAAACTGAAAACCACTTAAATTCAAGTAAAACTTGATAAAATATTGATTTATACAATTGACTATCTGATATTTACGAATTATGTTTAATTATTGTCTTATAAACTGATAAATATATTAAACGTAAACATTTTTAACAACCAATGGAAAGTATAGCAAACCGCTTCATATTTTAAAAACCCACATACCTCGTAGCCAACTTAAACCAACCCTCATAGCCAATAATATCAAGTGTTTCAATTAAACTTTTCAGGCATTTCCGGGGATTACCTTTCGGCAATATGGCGATATATAATACCGAGATCAATGAAACACTAAAGTCCCTTTGATTCTGAGCAATCAGCGCATGGAAGAGCGAATATCAACCGGGATGGTGAAAAACCAAAGGTGCATTATTCAGATTACGGGAATTAAAACCCGCTATGCGGAAAATTTTGGAGACAAAGGAATTATACTCAAATGCCAGAACAACTGGTTTTACAGGGCTTTCGGCTTATGTCCGATCAATAAGCCTTAACAAGATTTCAACATCCATTGCCATATCCCCGGCAATGGCTTGTCTTTATCCCCTATTTTCTTCAGAAACTGGTTTAGTTGAATGGAAGCTAAGCCGAAATTACGACAGCGCAAACAACAACAGGCTGAATGCCAGGCTATTTTCATTCAACAAGAAATCAAATTCAGCAAAATCCCTTGAAATAAAATTCAAGCAATCATTTATTCAGATTATCCAATGCACAAGGGTAACAATATCCTTCTGCATTAAAAATATTTCTAATAACACTTTTGACTGCACGAAAGCGTCAACCGGAAATTTGGTAAAATCAGCAAATCTGAATCAGCATGCATTTGGCTCCACAATGAAAAAAGCAGCCCAGTGTAGCGATTATCAGGCATTATATGCTGCATTTTACCTTACAATAGTTGACAGAAGGCCGAATACAGCCTACAGATAAATTCTGATATGCTGAGAACAAGCGGTTTCTAGCAGCCGAAAAACGCACTGACCATTGAAAATAACCGTCAGTAAAAAAATAGCCCCTGTAGGGCCGCTGAGAATCTCAGCCTTGGGTGGAACATTCTGTAAAGAAATGTTACACCTCTTGCTTTGCTATCCTGGCAAGGCTTTCGATCACATGTCTTGCAGAAAATCATCCTATTTTTCATTCAGAACCATCGTTGTTCTTTCGATATTGAATCTTTCACCGGTTCTGGTAATCAGCCAATCGCAAACCTTCACCAGCAATGGAACATTTACCGTTCCAGCTGGAGTTACCAGTGTAACTGTTGAATGCTGGGGTGCCGGTGGAGGTGGTTCAGGGACCTATACACCCGGCACCGATGATGGTGGCGGTGGAGGTGGTGGTGGCGGTTTCCGTGGCGGAACCCTAACTGTTAGTCCAGGAAATATTATCACTGTGTCAGTTGGTGTAAGAGGTAATGGAGGGGATGATGATGAGTCAGGCACCCCGGGAGGCAATTCCAGCGCAACACATGTTTCTGGCAGCATTATAGCCAATGGTGGATTAGGAGGTTCCCCTGGCTCAGGAAGTGGTGGCTTCGGTGGTGCCGGAGGTGGAGGTTCCTTTACCGGATCAGTTGCCAATCGCATTAACTGGAATGGAGGAAATGGGGATGATGGAACTTCCAGCAATGGCGGCGGTGGCGGTGGTGGAGCCGGGAATCTCCAGAACGGGTCATCTGGTGTTGGAACAAATGGAGGTAATGGAGGTAATGCAAATGGAGGTAATGGAGGCAATGGATCAACCGACAATAATGCAGGTTCAAACGGCTCAAATTATGGTGGTGGCGGTGGGGGTGCAAGCGACAATGGGCCTTCAACCGGAGGATCTGGTGCCAATGGGCTGGTAATTATTTCGTGGAATCCCACTCCAAATTATCGGGCTGAGTTTATTTCTATGGATTTTGGATCAAACACATGGTGTGCCGGAACTACCAGAACAATCAATGTTACAGTAAAAAATACCGGTCTGTTACCCTGGACAGATGCAAGTCCGGATATTAATATTGGTTTAAAATGGAATACAAATGGAGCAAATTGGGCTGATTACTACTTACGCACCGATGCGGGAAACCTTCTTCCAAATGAAACAAGAACCTATAATTTTACTATAACCGCTTCAAACAACATAGGTGCAGGATATACAACCCCGCTGGCTACTGGAAATAACAACCTCACATTTGATGTTGTTAATGAAGGGAGTTGCTGGTTCGCATGGAATAGCGGGTCGTGTGGACCAGGAAACTCCGTTTTCACCTCCCCGGCAATTAATATAATTTCAATTCCTGCACAGCCATCAGTCATTACCGGCACAGCTTCACCCTGTGTTGGTTCATCTCAAACATATAGTGTTACTAATGTACCAGGAACCACTTACAACTGGACTTTCCCATCTGGATGGACACAAACTGCCGGAGGTACCAGCAATTCGGTTACCGTTACAGTTGGTGCTACTGCCGGAAATATAACTGTTACACCATCAAATGCCTGCGGAAGCGGAACATCAAGAACACTGGGTGTAACTATTTCTTCATTGCCATCACAGCCAGGCGCTATCAGTGGACCGGTTTCACCTTGTGCAGGAACATCTCAAGCTTATTCTGTTACAAACACTGCCGGCATAACTTTCACCTGGTCATTCCCGGCAGGATGGACAATTACAGCAGGTCAGGGAACCAATTCTGTAACTGTAACAGCAGGTGCAACAGCAGGTAATGTAACGGTTACTCCATCAAACGGATGCGGAAATGGCACGGCACAAACACTGGCATTATCGCCTATTTCAACTCCATCACAACCATCAGCGATAAACGGTAATGCGACGCCTTGCCAGGGTTCGACACAGGTTTATAGCGTAACAAATGTTGCAGGGGTTACATTCACATGGGCATTTCCAGCCGACTGGACTATTACTGCCGGACAAAATACAAATTCCGTAACCGTTACTGTAGGTGCCATATCTGGAAATATAACCGTTACACCGTCAAACGCCTGCGGAACAGGAACAAACCAAACACTCGCTGCCATTATTTCATCCTTGCCAGGAATTCCGGGAGCTATTTCACCCGCTACTACAGCAGTTTGCCAAAACAGCACCCACCCATTTATGGTAATGCCTCCACCTCCCGCGGGAGTTACATATACATGGGCATTTCCGGGCGCAACTGTAATGAGCGGGCAGGGAACCAATGTAGTTCAGATCAGATTTGGAAACGTATCGGGAAACCTGACAGTTACCCCTTCCAATGCATGTGGCAATGGGCCGGTGCAGTCAATGGCAATAACCGTTAATACCAGCTCACCTGCTATTCCAGGGCCAATCACCGGCGAACCCGCTCCCTGTATTGGATCATCAAAAACCTATTCTATAACAGAGATTTCAGGCTTATTATATACCTGGTCAGTTCCAGCCGGATGGTCAATTACTTCAGGACAGGGAACGGGAACTATTACCGTTACAGTTGGGGCTAACTCAGGAAATGTGTCGGTGGTAGCCGGAAATTCCTGCGGGGGAAGTCCGCCAAGAAGCCTGGCAGTTACACCACAATCTGCAATTCCTGCCCAGCCTTCACAAATTAATGGCAACAGTCCGGTGTGCCAGGGCTCATCCCAAACTTACAGTGTAACCAATGTTGCATTCGTTGTTTACACCTGGTCGTTCCCTGCAGACTGGACTATCACGGGTGGACAAGGTACAAATTCAGTAAC
>DINP01000016.1:9798-20659 GCA_002426025.1 Bacteroidales bacterium UBA5537
CATCTGCCGGAACAATCACAGGCGACATCCTGTTTTGCGAAGGAACTACTCATACTTATAGTGTAACTGCAGTTTCAGGAGTAACCTATTTATGGACTGTGCCGGCAGGATGGTCAATAAACTCGGGACAAGGAACCAATTCAATTGATGTTACCTCAGGAATCAATTCAGGCCTGGTTGGTGTAACTCCCAAAAATGCCTGTGGCGATGGCCCAACAAGCACACTTAGTATTACAGTAAATCCGTTGCCTGCTGCAGCTACAGGGCCCGATGGAGCTATATGTGTAGGGGCAACTTTACAAATTGGTGCGCCTGCAATCAGCGGTAATACCTATAACTGGACATCAGTTCCGGTTGGATTTACATCTACGGAAGCCAACCCGGAGGTATCACCTGGCGAGACAACAACCTATACACTTGTAGAAACCAATACTTCCACAGGTTGCTCAAACAGCAACAGTGTAACCATCCTTGCCAATCAGATTATTTCGGTTACCGCGACCCCTCTTGCACAATCTATTTGCACCGGAGGAGCAACCAATATTGTAATTTCCAGTAATATTTCAGGAACTGTATTTACCTGGAATCCATATTTAAACGGTGGTTCTTCTACAAGCGGATTTTCATCAGGAAGTGGATCAGCAATAAATCAAACCATTACTAATGCCTCAGGTCTTGATGCGGAGGTTATTTACGATATTACAGCTACAGCAGATGAATGTTCGAACAATGAATTAAGTGTAAGCATAACCATTCATCCTGCCCCGGCAATTAATAATCAGGCACCTGCAGCAATATGTAGTGATGTGGCTTCAGGCATAATTTTAGGATCAAGCACAAATGGTGTCGCTGCTGCCACATATAATATAACTTCAATCAACAATAACGGTCTTTCTGCTTCAGCGGGCAATCCCTTAACCGGAACAGGTTTCAATGCCAATGAAATAGCAAATGATGCCTGGACTAACACCACAACAGCACCAGTGAATGTAATTTACACTGTTCAGGGTGTCAGCTCCAACGGATGTGTTGGCAACAGTTTCACAGTTATACTTACCATTAATCCTAAGCCAACAATAACCAATGCCTCCGCTGTCTCTATTTGCAGTGGTTTATCACCAAACATAACACTAAGTGCAACTATAGCATGTAATTTCACATGGACAATTGGAACCATCACTGGTGGAATTACCGGAGCATCAGCTGGATCAGGCCCAAACATTAATCAAACACTAACTAATCCAAGCAATTCGACTGCCGGATCTGTGGAATATGTTGTTACCCCAACTTCATCAGCCGGAAACTGCCCTGGCGCTTCCTTTACAATCACTGTTACTGTTAATCCGGTACCGGTCATCACAAACAATCCTAACCCAAGGATTTGTTCAGGCTCAAATACCAATTTAGCGCTCACATCCACTGCGCCTTCATCATTCTCCTGGACTGTTGGAACAATAACAGGTGGGATAACCGGAGCTTCAGCCGGCTCTGGTTCTTCAATAAATCAAATATTAACAAATCCGAGTAATGCCACTAGCGGAACTGTTCAATACATTGTAACTTCAACCGCCACTACCGGAGGATGTACAAGCAGCCCGTTTACCATTACTGTTTCGGTTGACCCGATTCCTAGTGTCAGTGCCAGTGCCAACCCAATGTCAGCATGTCCGGGTGTACCATTTAATCTGACTTCAAGTTCGAGTTTAACCTGGGCTCCATCAGTACTCTTAACAGAAAACTTCAATGGAGCTACCAATACCTGGCTAAAAACCAATAGTTCAACAGGAGGAACTCCAGGTAACGCTGCCTGGACCTTAAGGCCAGATGGATATACTTTAGGCGGCAACACATTCCATTCAAACGATAATTCACAATTCTACCTTTCAAACAGTGATGCACAGGGGTCGGGTTCTACAACCAGAACATACCTGCGATCACCTGCTATGAATACTACCGGATATTCATCCCTTTCACTTGACTTCTATCATTTTTACAGGCATTACAGCAATTCAACCGGTTATGTACAGGTATCAACAGACAATACCAACTGGACCACTGTTCAAACTTATGTATCCGATGATGGAGGTCACTCCAACTTTACGCATCAGACCATAGACTTAAGTGCCTATGTTGGAAATGCAACCTTTTATATAAGGTTTTACTACTATGCCCAATGGGGTTGGTATTGGGCTATTGACAATGTTACTGTAAGAGGGACATCAGGATCGACCATCCCAATAATTAACTGGTCATCAAATCCGGCTGGGTTCAGTTCAACCAACCCGAATCCTTCAAACTTAACCCAGGCGCAAACAACCGCTTATACTGTAAGCTATACCAATCCACTTTCAGGTTGTACGGCAAATTCATCGGTAACAGTTACCACACTTCCCACCCCGAATGCAGCCATAATTGCAGATTTTTGTGCAGTACCGGGCTACATCCAACTAACTGCAACCGGTGGCGTATCTTATTTATGGAGCACAGGTCAAACCGCACAGGTTATCCTGGTTGATATTGCTGGCCAGTACAGTGTTACTGTAACGGGTGCAAACGGATGTACTGCTACTGCTTCACTTTCTGTTTCTACAGAATTGGTAGTAAATGGCAATTTTTCAGCCGGTAATACCGCCTTTACGTCCGGCTATACCTACGATCCAACCCCGAACGGACTTATAGCTCCTGAGAGTGAATACGCTATTTATCCTGATGCAAGAATAACCCATACTAATTTCTGGGGTTATGATCACACTTCAGGAACAGGAACTGGAAATGCCAACTTTATGATCGTAAACGGGGCCAAGTATTCGCCCCAACCAACGGTATGGCAACAAACAGTTACCGTAGTTCCAAATACAGATTATTACTTCTCAGCCTGGGCAATAAGTCTCAACAATGTTGCACCATATGCCAAACTCAGGTTTGAAGTTAATGGCGTTCAGGTTGGAACCACTGCTAACCTCACCGCAGGAGTTAATAATAACAATAACCCCTGGCTACCAAAAGACAGGTTTTATGGTTCATGGAATTCAGGTGCTTCAACAACAGCAGTTATCAGAATTATTGACCTTGAAACAGCAGCCGGAGGAAATGACTTTGGATTGGATGACATTTCATTTGGAACACTTTCACCTATCCCCTTCACCTTCTCACCTTCAGCACAGGGAGGAACCAATCTTGCTTGCGAAGGAGAAAACCTTCAGCTGAATGCCAATATTACAGGAGGAATGGAGCCATATATTGTTAGCTGGACCGGCCCAAATGGCTTTACTTCGACTCAACAGAACCCGATAATCCCCAATGTAACACTGGCTGCAATGGGAACTTACCAGGTAACGGTGTATGATTCATACGGATGTACCCCGCAAACCAGAACCTTAGACATTAGAATAAATCCAGCTCCAACCGCAACCGTTACCGGTGGTGGCGGATATTGCCAGTTTGCCGGTTCGCCTTTTATATGGTTTACCGCAGTAGGAGGAACTCCTCCTTTCACCTTTGAATACAACCTTGATGGTGGCCCGACCCAAACTATAACGACTTTTGGCATCAGTACAAGTGCTTTTATTTTCGCTCCAACCAACATCACGGGTTCATTTACCTACAACCTAACCAGCGTTACCGATGATAACGGCTGTACAAGGGCTATTTCCTCATCAACAACTGTTGTTGTAAATGCATTGCCTTCAGCTTATATTACCGGTGATTGGGTTGTATGCCCCGGTTCAGATAATGTATATACCGGTAATTCTGGAATGGAAAATTACGATTGGAGTGTTTCTGGAAACGGCAGCATCCCTGTTGCCTCCAATTTACAAAACATAAATGTTACTGCTGGGGATTTGTGTAGCCAGCCCTTAAGTTTATTATTGATGGTTACTGATGGAAATGGCTGTAATGCCACTGCCGAGGAACTTGTGCTGGTTGAAGACATTGTGAATCCGGTAATTACAGGCTCAATTCCATTAACAACCATTGAAGGGTGTTCAATTATAGAAATACCGGCTGCAGCAAATACCGTTGCCGGACTTGAAACCCTCGGCCTAAGCATATCAGATGATTGCACCGCAAATACCGATCTGGTAGTTACATATATTGATAGCGCACCGAATGGAAATTGTCCGATAGTAGTTACCCGCACCTATACCGTTGCTGACCGTTGTGGTAATACAACATCAAGAATACAAACATTTAATATTGATGATGTTGATCCTCCTGTTATTACAGGAACCATACCGGTTTCAACCATTGAAGGGTGTAGTCTGACAGATCTTCCTGCAGCACTGACTACCNNGCACTCTGATGGAACACCCACAGGCACATGCCCAATAATAATTGTCAGGACTTATACTGTTTCTGATATCTGTGGCAGCAGTAGCACTATCACCCATACATTTAATCTTGACGACACAACACCACCTTCTATTACCGGCGCCATTGCTACTACTGATATTGAAGGGTGTTCTGCAACTGATGTCCCGACAGCATTAAATACAGTTGCGGCTCTGGAAGCTCTTGGGTTGGCAATTTCCGATAATTGCACACCCGATGCCAGCCTCACAGTAACTGCATCAGATGGGGCACCATCAGGCAACTGCCCAATTGTAATCATTAGAACTTATACCATAGCTGATCTTTGCGGAAACAGCAACACCATCACCCATACCTATAATGTTGAGGATACAACTCCGCCGGCAATTACCGGAATAATTTCAGCAACCAACATTGAAGGGTGCTCAATCACCGCTCTTCCTTCAGCAGTTAACACGGTTACCGCACTTGAAGCTCTTGGTTTGGCTATAGCTGACAATTGCACATCGGATGCAGGTCTGATTGTTACCTCAGTTGACGGATCGCCAAACGGCACCTGCCCGATTGTAGTTGTTAGAACCTATACAATTACCGACCAGTGTGGAAATAGTGCTGAAATCGCGCAAACTTTCAACATTGATGATACGACCCCACCAGTATTTTCTACATGCCCCGGTAACATCAATGCACAGGCCGATGCAGGCTTAACCAATGCAATGGTTAACCTGACTGCTCCGGTATATTCAGATAACTGTACAGCTATTGCCAATATAAGTGTAAGTTGGATAATGACGGCTCCAACTGCAGGATCAGGAACCGGAATTATTCCATCTCCGTTCCAGTTTAATGTTGGAGTAACTACGGTAACTTATACGGCAACCGATGAATGCGGTAATACAACCGATTGCCAGTTTACGGTTACAGTAACCGAAAATGATATTCCTGAAATTACCTGTTCACCCGATGTAACAGTTGATGCTGATGCCGGAATATGTTCTGCTTTGGTAAATCCAATAGAACCAACAGTTACAGTCGGAGAACCGGTAACCTGGTCGTGGTCTATGACAGGAGCTACCATTGATGCAGGAACAGGGCCAATCGGTGATTACACATTCAATGTTGGGATAACTACCATTACCTGGACAGCCTCTAATGTATCAGGGAGCGACGATTGCCAGCAGACAATAACGGTAATTGATAATGAAGCCCCAACCTTCACCTTGCCGGTTTTATCAGATGGTTATTGCGTAGAAGGCTTTATTTCAGCAATTTACAATCCGGGCGGCACCTATTATATAGATGACCTGAACCCTGACAGGCGTGACTATTATATACTTACCTCAGGCAACACATTGCTCGACCTGACTGGCCTTACCGATAATTGCCCGGGTACCATAACTATTTCATGGGAAATTGATTTGGGCAATGATGGCAGTGTAGAGCTTTCAGGCAATGGACAAATATCCCTTTCAACACCGATCAACTTCCCGTTAGGACAAAATTTAATAACCTATACCGTGAGCGATGCCCACGGAAACGATACATCCGGTTTTGTCATTCTCACCGTTCTTCCACGGCCTGACATAACGGATCCTTAGTCTCCAGTTAAATAAAGTACTAACTAAAACCAAGCCTATGAAACAGGAAAAATCATGAAAAGTGGCTGCTTGAAAGCAGCAAACAAAAACAAAACAATTTTTAACAAACAATGAAACAAACATTTTTTTCAAAATCACTAAGACAACAATTTTTAAACGATTACAAACTCTAAAAACAAAAAAAAATGAAAAAGCAACTTTTATTAATTCTCGTACTGGCTTTGTTTGCCGGTGTTTCTTCAGTTAACGCTCAGTGTGTTGCCAATGGTTTTACACCTGCTGCCGGAGTCCCTTACACTTATGATGTCACCATCGCTGGCCCTGGTTATACCGGAGTTGGTGCTTATGACTGGTATGTTACACAGAATGTAAACATTCTTGATGCTGCTTCGATTATACCGGAAACCAACATTTACTTCACCGTTGACGAAGCAACTGCCGGTTATTCAGATTATCACGATGCCGCTGGTTCAACGTCAAACCAGATTAACCTTACATGGACCCCTGCCGCTGTATCATCGGTTGCTCCATTTTACCTGGTTTTGAGGTACTCAGAGTCAAATTCGACTTCAACCCCTTCATGCGCAGCAGAAAATATCAGGGTATGGCAGATCGATCCTATCAATACCTTCCTTCTTGCTATCGAGGGTGCTGAAAGTAACGGTACCGCCTTTGCAAATGCTGAACAATGTGCCGCACCTATCGTTGGAGCTACTATTACCCCGAACGTAGATCCTACTGCAGCTTCTGTTAACATTACCTATGGTGAAAATGCCATTTTCTACAGGGTTACCGGTAGTGGTATCCTTGGTGAGTGGAGGCCTTCAATCAGGATTCCTGCCCTTGCTGGTCTTGGTCAGAATTACCTTGCAGTTGAATGGAACCAGGATATTACCGGTGCCGGTGCATGGCATACATTTAATGTACCTGCAGGTAATACAGCCGGTGGTGACTTTGTTTCAACCGACAATGCTACGGTTACTGATGCTGTTGCCGGAACCCCGATCCTTATTCGTATCAGGATTGACAATGTCAACTTTGAAACCCTGGCTGATCAGCCAATCCTTGTTGGTATAGATGGTTATCTGCCTACAGATTATCTTGTTAGCGACATCAATGGTGGAACTGGTCCAGTTCCCGATCCTTGTGCTGAAGCTCCAGAATTTGACAAGCAGGCAACTTACACCATTCTTGCACGTCCTACGATCAATCCTGGCGCAACAATGCCGGCATTTATCCAGAAACTCCCTTAATCTGAAAAGATTAAGCGTTTAAACGCATTTGTTGCTTTTTCATACCTGAAAATCCCTCTGTCTGCATGTTTTGGTGCAGGCAGAGGGGAAAAAGGGTAGGAAAAAGAAAACAAGTTGCAGATTTGGTGAATTTTTAACTTTTCGGATTTTACCTGAATACCCGTGGGTTGCAGGAAAAAGTCCGGATTCCAAGTATAAGGATCTGTCCTTATTATAAGTCTGCATAGCTGTACCAACAAATACAGTAACACGATGGAGTGGCTTTATATTCCTGAAAGTTGATGATTCCTGCATAGCCAGGAATGGATATTTTCTGCTTTTACTGTATAGATTCTTTACGTAGCATAGCCTTGTTACAACATTGAATGCATTTTAAAAAGTGATTTCGATGACATACATGTGCTTTAGATATGGTACGGACCAGTTCCGCCAAGGGTTTCCGGGTGTGTTGTATTTACATTCCGGAAAGGAAAATTATTTTCAAATCCAAAAGGAGCTGGCAGCGAACACACCAAGTAACTACACTTTGATGCAAACCATGCAATGATAAATATTGCCAAATAGCTATCCGCGGAAACCGGTTGTGGATTATCACACCCGGCATCACTGCTATCCAGGTGGTACTGTCACTTGCTCTATATGGTAAGTAGTCGGATCTTTCACATATTGCTTTAACCATTTAATTCTTAATGAATTATGGATAATGCTCACAATAAGCATGGCCCGGTGTCAGGTCCTGTCTGTCGTGTACATGGCAACAGGGGAGCACCACCAGGTGTTATTGAGCAACCCGGTATAAACAAACCCCGGGACGAGGTCACTACAGGTGAGTGGGGAGAGATTCCTATGGCCCTGAGAGACCTTATAACACATCGGCCAAGAGACTCTGCAGCCAGGAGTCGTGCGCCAGATCGATGGCGAACAGTGCCTGGAAAACCGGCCTTTGGACCGGTAACAGGAGAGGTACGCCCTGTTGCGAATGAAATTTTTGGATTGCAAATACCTGATTATCATTTGTTTAAATTCGTAAAAAATCAAGAAAAATCGCAAACTGAACAAAAACTGACTGAAACTGATTTTGAAGGCAGCCACACCTATATAAGAGGATGGTTGCCAGTTGAAAAAGCAAATCAATTTCAAACAATGAAACGAAACCAATAACGGAAACACTCAGAGCTGAATGCAATGAGTAGATAAGATGAAAAGACCTTTGTATAACATATTACGTCTGTTCCTGGTAGCAACAATGTTGCTGCTGACCGTAGCTCCTGCTATGGCCCAGACGAATAGTGTGTATGCTGGTCAATCATCTGATCTGGGTGTTGATGAGATTATTGGTACTACTTATACCTGGGAACTCTATACCGACGATGTAAGCTTAAACTTTGCTGCCACACCTGGCAACTGTCCGCCAACCAATGCCTTCTTCAACGGCGGCAATACAGGTGCTACTGTTTCGGTAACATGGCTTACCCAGGGAGTTTTCTACTTTAAAGTAACTGCAGTTGATGAAAAGGGCTGTTCAAACATTCGTATCGGGATGATGACAGTTATGGAAGCACTGCCGGTTGCAGTGCTTGAAGATCCATCGCCTATTTGTAAAGGGGATGATGCAACCATTGTAATTAACCTCACAGGCACGGGGCCATGGAGTATTGATGTGTTTGATGGCACAACCACAACCACTTACAACAATATTGTGGCAAGTCCGTATATCCTGACACTAACACCAACTACCAGCACAACCTACACGGTAACATCAGTAAGTAATGCAAACGGTACAAACAGCAATCCGTCGAACACGGTAACGGTAACAGTGAATCCGAAACCGGGCAGTTCACGAATTTATCAGTACGAACCAATATCAAAGAAGAAGTAGCATGATCAGATTGAAACACATCATATTATCTATACTGCTTGCAGTTGCCTTCGGGGCAGCGGGCCAGACGTATGTGATAGATAGTGTATGTGTCGGATCTGAGCGGCACTACAGAATTGATGGCGAAGAGAACTCAACCTACGCATGGAGACTTACCGATCCCATCGGAACAGTTACCAATTTACCCGAAACGGCAGATACAATTACCGTAGTCTGGAATATGGCTGCAGGTGAATACATCCTGTCGGTTACGCAAACAAGTATTCATGGTTGCGACAGCATCGAATTGGGTACAATACGTGTATTTGAACTTCCACAGGCTTTTGCCGGAATTAACGACACCCTCTGCAATGCCAGTCCATATACTTTGGCAATGGCTACAGCAACAGATTATTCTGGCTTGTTCTGGACAACTACAGGGGATGGATTGTTTGACAATGCAGCTGCATTGAACTCAACCTATACATTCGGCCCGACCGATATTTTAAATGGTACGGTAACGCTGACAATTTCAGCTACAGGCAACGGAAGGGAAGGCAGTTGTCCACCGGCTGAATCATCAATGACCATAACAATCAACAACCTGGTTACCGATATTGATACCACACCTGCAAGCTGCTACAGCACACCTGATGGAACTGTGACATTCACTGCATCGGGAGGCAGCGAACCTTATACCTATGTATTGGATGGTGATACAAACACAACCGGACTGTTTACCGGAATTGCTGCAGGAGTTTATAATTACACAATCAGTGATGCATCAGGCTGTGAAATTACGGGAGAGGTAAACGTAACAAGTCCTGCTTTGATGGCGGCAACAGTTACCCAACTCAACATCAATTGTTTCGGTGCTTCGAATGGTGAAATCGAGATTACCGGCATATCAGGTGGATCAGGCAATTATGAATACCGTATCAACGGAGGCTCATGGCAAAGTGAAGTAAACTTCACGGGTCTCACACCGGGTGACTATGTGGTTGAAGTTCGCGATGTAAATGCACCGGCCTGTATTGTTATTCTTGATAACATAACAATAACTGAGCCCGATATACTGGCTGCTACTGTAACTCATACTGATAACAGCTATGCGGGAGCAAACGACGGAACCATAACCGTATCGGATGCTACAGGTGGAACCGGCAATTATGAGTACAGCCTCGATGGAATAACCTGGCAATCATCACCAATATTCCCGAACCTGGCTCCGGATACTTACAATGTCATTATCCGTGATGCAAGTGTACCAGGCTGCTTTGTTGAGGTAACAGTAGTTGAAGTACTTGAAGGACCTGCGTTGATGGCTGATCTGGCATCAACCAATATTACCTGCTTCGGCGATAATAATGGGTCAATTTCGATCACAAACCCACAAAACGGTTCAGGAAACTACGAATACAGCATTGACGGCGGAACCACATGGCAGGCTTCAGGCACCTATAACGGACTTATTGCAGGGCCTTATGTTGTGATGATGCGTGATGCGGATGTAACTGCCAATTCAATTACCCTTGCAACTGTTACCATTACCGAACCTGCAATTCTTGCAGCAACAGTTAACTTTACCAACGAAACATTTACCGGTGCCAATGACGGAACCATTACCGTTAGCGCTCAAAGCGGCGGATCAGGAAATTACGAATTCAGCATTGATGGAACTACATGGCAGCTTTCAGGAAACTTCACCAACCTGACCCCGGGCAGCTACGAGGTATTTATCCGCGATGCTAATGCAGTTGATTGCTTTATCAGCCTCACAACAGTTGAGATACTGGCAGGCGGTTCGCTTACCGCTAACGTTGATCATACCAATGTTACCT
>DINP01000012.1 GCA_002426025.1 Bacteroidales bacterium UBA5537
TAGTTTTATTGTTTGATGGCCATGTATTATAGTTTTGTCAACAAGCAGTGGATGTTGATACCTCTGGCTGCTATTCCAGAGCATAGTTCTCTTATCACTAAAGGGGTTCTCTATTTCGTCATTAAAACCGGCATGAACAAAAAGAAAATTATCAATTTCATAGTAATATGGCAGGTTTCTGAAGAAATCGATATAAAAAGGATCGAATTCATTAAGTCTTTTAATGCCGAAACTCTGCATTGTTTTAGTTCCTCCATTCAGAAACCACAATGTCACTCCGGGTGGGTCTGCAAGAGCATCAAGCAGCATGGCTTCGTGATTGCCCATTAAGGGAATTACGTCATATCCGGAATTTTGCAGTTCAATAATGTAATCAATAACTTTTTTGCTACTTCTGCCACGATCAATATAATCGCCTAAAAGGATCAATTTATCAGCTTTTACAAGATTAATATGTCGTTCAACCATTTCTTTAAACTGGCTGAAGCACCCATGAATGTCGCCGATTGCAAAAACTCTTTGGTCCATAATTGCCGGAAATCAATTATTGTAGAAGTCCCCTTTAATCATTACTTTCCAGGCGCTTCCTTTTATTTTAGTCCCTTCAAAAATATCCTCATCGCATGTCTGTGCATTGGTCTTAACAGAAATCTCCGAAATGCTAATCGGATCCCAGATAACCAGATCTGCATCTGAACCAACAGCCATCTCACCCTTTCGGGGATAAAGCCCGAAAATACGGGCGGCATTGGTTGAAATAAGCGTAACAAACTTCTGAAGGCTGATTTTTTCTTGCAGCACTCCATATGTATAGAGTAATGCCAACCTGTGTTCCACGCCACCAGCCCCGTTGGGGATTTTGGTAAAATCATTGATGCCCAAATCTTTTTGCCCCAGGGTATTAAACGGGCAATGATCGGTTGAAACTGTATCTACAGTTCCATCCTGAATGGCGAGCCACAGCGCTTCCTGATCATCTTTGCTGCGCAGGGGAGGACTGATAACGTACTTTAATGAATCGGGGAGAGTTTGGTTATAAGCTGTTTCATCAAGCAGCAAATATTGTGGACAGGTTTCACAATAGAGAGGAAGGCCTTCTGCTTTACCTTTTCGGATGTGTTCCAGCGATTGTGCTGCAGATGTATGTACGATGTATGTTTTGCAGCCGGTTTTACGGCAAAGGTCAACCACTTTTCTGACAGATTCAGCCTCGGTTTCATTGGGTCGTGAAAGCGCATGGTATAGTGGGGCGGTTTTTCCCTGTCGGATAAATTCCTGTTGCTTTTTCAGNNTTCATTATACTCAATTCCGATGCTTCCTTTGTAGGCCAGATAGGCTTTAAAAGATCGGATGCCCGCTTCTTCAACACACCAATGCATCTGATCAGGAATACTCTGATCGAACCATGTTATGCCCATGTGGAGACCAAATTCAAGTAAACTTTTTTCACTTTCTTTCTGCCTCACAGTGAGTGCTTCCTTTAGTGATTGGCCTCGAGAAGGCGTTACAAAATCCATAAAATAAGTGGTTCCTCCTGCAATGGCAGCCCGGCTTCCGCTCAGGAAGTTGTCGCACGAAGGTCCGGCGGGGGTGGGCAATTCAAAATGCACATGAGCATCAGTTCCGCCCGGCAAAATGGTTTTACCTGAAGCATCAATAATATGGTAGTCAGGATATTGAGAGGGATTGAGATTGCCAATTGCTGATATTTTGCCATTCTTGATGGTAACATTTGCTCTTAAGCTTTTGGCTGAAGTTTCAATAGTTCCGTTTATAATCAGAATCGGGCTCATGTTTAAAGATTAATCCTGTCTAAGATAAGATGAATTTGCCGGTTTTTTATTCAACAAGTTTCTTTTCATACCTTCCGCTGTCATTTAGTGTAAAGCCGAGTTTTTTCAAATATTCCGCATACTTTACACTGTTTCCCTCAGCAATTACTTTGGTAAAACCATCGCTGATAAACTTGTTGCGCAGTCGAAGGTAAATAAACTTGCCGTTTTTAAAATCGCGGTATTCCGGAATTACGTAATCGAGGCCAACCGAGAGGCAATGGTCTTTTTCGCGGTGAGCCAAAAAAACCCCGGCAACGGCCATATCGCGTAATATAAAGAATGTGATTGTGTTCATTTCTGGCTTATAGGTAAATCCGGGGAAAAACCGTTGTATTTCCTTNNGTAGCCAATCCATTGTAATATGCTGATATCCATATATAAAGAGAATTTTCGCCTCTATTAGAAGGCTAATTTGACAGGGGTGCAAAATTAGTGTAAAGAATGGCTTCTACTGCATTTTCTTCCAAAGTCTTTCCGCTTGCAAGCGTGCATTTTGGAGGATTTTGTCCTCATCAACTGTAAGTACCTTGCCATTTTCGACTACCAGATGGCCTTTTGAGAGCACAAGGCATACATGTTTTGATTCAAGGCCGAATACAAAATGACCATAGAAATTTCCCGTGTTGAAAGGTGTGGGTGTATCGTAATCAAGCACCACCAGATTGTTGGAGCCATGGTCTTCAAAATTGTTTTGATTCAGATACCGGTCGGTATTGCGAAAACGGGTGTAAACACTATCGTAACCTATCGTATCAAAGTTCTGTCCGACAAAAAATGCACTTTTAGCAGAACGAAGCATATCGCTGTGCATGCCATCGGTGCCCATCATAATGTTATCTCCCAAACCGGCTGCATTGAAAAATCCAACCTTATTATTAAGGTTGCTTTCAGTATTTTGCACAACCCAAACCGGGCTGCCGTTTAATATTTTCTTTTCATTATCGTTCAGATGCAGGCAATGGCCTAGTATGGTTTTTCCAGAATCAAGTGCACCGTGCTTTTGCAAGCGCTCAACAACCCGCATTCCGTAGTTTTCAAGACAATGTTTCTGGTCGCTTTCGGCTTCCGCCACATGAATATGAATTCCGGTATTAAATTGCTTCGCCAAAGCAACAGCTTTTTTTAAAGTATTGTCTGATACGGTGAATGATGCATGCAGCCCTATCAATCCTTGATGGCTTTTGAGGTATGAAGCAGTTTCTTTTAAACCAAGCTCGGTTTTCTCAGGACCATCACGGTCTGTAATTTCGTAGCATAACAAATGCGATGCTCCTGCTTTTTCAAAGGCATTGGCAATAATTTCAAGCGATCCATCAATTGCATTTGGCGATGCATGATGATCAATAACAAAGGTGACTCCGCTTTTCAGACTGGCTATAGCCGTGTAAAGTGCACTTGCTTCTATCATTTCAGGATCAAGGGCTTTGTCGAGCGTCCACCAGACATACTCCAGTATTTCGTTGAAGTTTTCAGGATTTTTCTTCGGAGCACCCATGCCACGCGCCAATGCTGAATAAACGTGGTGATGCCCGTTGGCAAACGATTTGGTGATGTATTTGCCAGTACAGTCAATGATGCTGATGTTTGGATCGGACGGAATCTCTTTCATAAATTTGATTCCACCGTTTTTACCTTCCTCAACTAAAATATGTGAAGTGGTGAACTCGAGGGTTTCAGGATTAATATAGGTTCCGTTTTTGAGTAGAATTGACATGGCATTGATTTTAATTATGATTTACAATTTACGGTTTACGGTTTACGATTTACGGTTTACGATTGTGGATTTGTGATTTTGATATTATTCTTGTTTACCGCTTTTTTTCTCTTTCAATTTTAAATCTTGAGGTAATAATGGATTTTACAATGATAGAAAGCAGGATATTACCTTCTTTCAGTAAAGGATCAATTTGTTCACTGTAATTGGGATTGAAATGCTTAATTAATTCAAGAAAATAAATTGATTCATCCGTCTCTTCTTCAACGATTTTTAGCTTGTTAATAAAATCAGGCGTTGATTTCGCTCTACAGGCAGCCCTATAGTTGGCTCCGGTTGAGCTTGAAGATCTGATCAACTGATTTGAATAGGCTGAATTAACAACATCTTTAGGTAGTGATTTTATTATTATTGCTGATTTAATAGCAAATAACCTAAATCTATCTTTTAGTTCTTCACTTGTCATAGTTTGTGATTTGCCTTTTCGTAAATCGTAAATCGTAAACCGTAAATCGTAAAATTCTATACCTTCTTCCCATTCAAAGGTAGCCTAAACCTCCTAACCCCATCAAAATCCTTAAACGCATTCGCCACTGCTGCAGCGGTCGGAACCAGCCCGATTTCGCCCAGGCCTTTGGCGCCGTAAGGGCCGACAGGATCTTTTACCTCCACGCCAAGCACTACCACTTCCGGCATATCTTTGGCTCTCAGAATTTTCAGGTCACGCATCCGGGTGGAAACCAGATGACCGTTTTCCATATGTAAATCTTCGGATAGAGCATAACCCAGACCCATGTGAACTGCACCTTCTATCTGTCCTTCAAACATAATTGGGTTCATGATTTTGCCGGCATCGTGCGCAGCATAAACGGTTTCAATCTCGCCATTTTCATCCAATACAACGAGTTGGGTGGCGTAGCCATAGGCAAAATGTGTGATCACCTCCTTCACATCAGCTCCGGGTTTAGTAGTCCAGTCGCAGGTGTAATTGCCTTTGTATGTTTTCCCAATAAGTTGATTCAATGAATGTGTTTTAAGGTCTTCACGGATTTTTATCGAGGCATCAAGAATGGCATTGCCCAACAGGGCAGTGGCTCTTGAAGAAGTCGTCATCCCGGTTGGAATTCCGGCTTTTGTATCAACAATAACATCAATCAAACCCGGATCAATGCCGGTTTCCTGAAAGAGTATTTGTTGTGCCAGCGTGTGAACGCCCTGACCCATTTCGGTCCATCCGTGCTGAAGCAGTATCTGGTTTTCTGCAATAACTACGATAATAACATCGCTCGAATCGGTCATTCCATTCCCAACTCCACTGTTTTTAATGCCGCAGGCAATTCCTTTAAACCGGGCTTTATCGTAAAAAGGTTTCACAGCATTCAGGGTTTCCCTCACACCTACACCGCCTTTTAGCACCTGGCCTGTGGCCGTCATTTTGCCTTCTGTCAAGGCATTGTCATAGCGGAATTGCCAACGGTCGAAATTGCCGAGTTTGCACAATTCATCAATACAGCCTTCGAGGGCAAAAGCCGCCTGGTTTGCACCGAAACCGCGCATGGCTCCATTGGGGATATTGTTGGTGTAAACAGTCAGCGCTTCAATGTTGACGCATGGGAAATAATAGGCCCCCGTGGCATGTCCGGCCACCCGCTCCATCACTTTAGTGCCGACAGAAGCATAAGCCCCGGTATCTCCAACCGCATAAAGCTTTAATCCTGTGAGTTGTCCGTTTTTATCGCATCCGATCTTAATATCCATATAAACCGGGTGGCGTTTCGGGTGCATCCTGATGGATTCATCACGGCTGAGAATCACTTTTACAGGCTGTTTTAAAATCCACGCAAACAATGAAGCGTGGCCCTGAACCGTCATATCCTCTTTGCCGCCAAAGCCTCCACCGGTAGAAACCAGCGTAACCCTGACTTTTTCTTCTGGAAGTCCCAGCAAGGAAGCCACCTGACGGCGGTCAACATAAATGCCCTGTCCGTTTGAATACAGCTGGATGCCATCGCCTTCGGGCATGGCAATTGCGCCTTCCGTTTCGAGGAAAGCGTGTTCGATGCGCTGTGTCTGGTAAATACCGCTGGCAACGAAATCTGATCCTTCAATCACCTCATCGGCATTGCCACCACGATAAACCCTGCATATCTCCAGCAAATTTTCCTGATTGGGATGAACCTGAGCTGCGCCGGGTTTGATGGCTTCATGCGGATCCGTCACAGGATCAAGTACTTCGTAAGAGACCTCAATAAGTTTTGCTGCCTGTCGTGCAATTTCCTCTGTTTCGGCAACCACGCCTGCAAGCACATCGCCGATGTAACGGGTGGTTTCGCCTTTGGCAATCATCACCGGCCAGTCTTTTTGAATCAGTCCAACATAGCGTTCACCGGGAATGTCATCCGCTGTAATGACGCTGATAACTCCTTTTAAATCAGATGCTTTGGTGGTATTAATTTTTTTTATGATGGCTTTCGGATGATCAGAAAATTTCAACGCACCAAAAAGCAGCCCGTCAAAATCAAGGTCATTCACGAATTTCCGTTGCCCGATGGCCATTTCGAAGGCTTCGAATTTCGGATAAGAGGTTCCCACATATCCGGGGATATCTATATTCTGAACAACGACGTCGTTCTGCAAGCGCTGTGAAGCTTCAAAAATGGCATCAATAATTTTAACGTAACCTGTGCAGCGGCATAGATTCAGCGTAAGCGCATGTTTGATCTCGTCGCGGGTGGGCGTAGGGTTTTTCTTTAGCAGAATGTTGGTCCGCATCAGAAAGCCTGGCGTACAAAACCCGCATTGTACTGCTCCTTTTTCTACAAATGCTTGNNGGATTTCCATCGTATCGGATAGGCGCACCATTCAGCTTAAACTGTATCATATATTTTAATTTTTTCCATCCAGAAAAGCTTCAACAGCATCCATTGTGGGCTCAACAGCTTCAGGAATCTTTAACAATGATTGAACAGCATTCAGGTCCTTCAGGCCACTGCCGGTTAACAAAACCACATTGCACGAACCATCAGGAATCAGGTTGTTTTTCAGCAATGAGCGGTATCCGGCATAGGCCGCCGCAGCTGCCGGCTCGGTGAAGATACCGGTGTGCTTTGCTAATATAGCCGAGGCTTCCAGAATTGACTGATCGCTCACTATGACGGTCTCACCTTGATATTTGCGCAGATAATCTGCCGCCATCATGAAATTACGGGGAATATCAACCGATATGCTGTCGGCAATGGTTGATGATGGTCTGGCCACAAATTCAGGTTTGCCGAGATTGTTAATCAGGTTGCTGCTTCCTTTGGCCTGCACTGCCACGATGATAGGCATTTTTTTTATAATTCCAAGATTCAACAGATCTTCAAAACCTTTGTAAACGCCTGAAATTATTACCCCATCGCCCACCGGAACAAAGATTCTGTCGGGCAACTGCTGATGCAGTTGACCAAATATTTCAAAGGAAACTGTTTTTTTTCCTTCAATCGTTAGCGGATTATAAGCTGTATTCCGGTTATACCAACCGAACCGCTTGCTTGCCTCAATACTGAGGTCGAAGGCTTTGTCATAGTTTCCATCAACCGGAACCAATACCGCGCCATACATCAGAATCTGTGTGAGCTTGGCTTTGGGCGCCGTTGCCGGAACAAAAATCACCGCCTCCTGCCCCTGGGCAGCACACATCCCAGCCAGTGAGGAGCCTGCATTTCCGGTTGAAGCAGCAACAATGGTTTCGATATTGTTTTCTTTCGCGAAAGCGGAAACGACGGCCGATGCCCTGTCTTTAAATGAAAAGGTCGGATTTTGAGCATCATCTTTCAGATAGAGCGAATGTTTGATTTCGCNNCTGCTCAGTTTCTCAATGGGCAAAATATCCAGAAAACGATTTTCCTGTAAAGTCTTGAACGAGATTCCTTTCAATAAATCTGCATTGTAGTTTACCTTCAGAATTCCCAATGGTGGCTGGCCTGCCTGCTGTTTCTGAACGCATGTGTCACAAATATAAACTATACCTTTTCCAGGAAATTGCGTGCCGCAATCAATGCATTGGTAAGTGAAGGAGGAAGACATTTTTTATTTACGATTTTAGATTGACGATTGATGATTTGGCACAGGGCACAGGGCGCAGAGCTTAGAGCCAGTATCCGTCCACTCGTCCCACGTCTCTCGCCCCTTTTCAAGCAAATGCAAATGACCAATAAAGAGAAATTAGAAATTTGACATTAGAAATTCTTTTCAAAGTTTCTTCAGCAACCCGGTTTCATCATTAAAATCATTAATCATCTCGTCCCATCTGGCAGCCTGATTGAACTGCTGTTCCCAGATATCTCGATCGTACCACAATTGATTCAGGTCTTCGAGTTCTTTGGCCTGCTGCTCAATCCATGTAAAATATTTCAGGTTGTGTATGGCCTTGCGGTCATAGTATCCAAGTTCTTTCAGATTGTCAGTTCCCTGTCCCAGTATGCATTTCTCCATGTCTTTGGCTGCCTGAAGCTGGCTGTAGCTGCCTTTTTCAGTAGTCAGTTCTTCGAGACGCGAATGATACATATCGGCGGCATCGGTGGCGAGGGTAATCACCACATCATCACCGGTCATTTCATAGTATTTCGCCGTTTTTATTGCTGAAAGCAAGTTGCCGATTCCGGAAATCCCGAGAAGATGCAATTGATCAATCAGAGCCTGATCAATACCACAGGACTTCAGGTATTTATGTCCTTCCGGCTCATTGAAAAGCCTGAAAATGCGCATACAATCCTCATCATCTATGGCCGTAACCATATCGGTATTTTTGGTATTGTGCACCCAGGGTATATGTTTGTCGCCAATGCCTTCGATGCGGTGGCCGCCAAACCCATTGGTGAGCAGGGTAGGGCATTGCAGTGCTTCTGATGCAACAATTTTCATGTGTGGGTGCAACTTTTTCAGGTAATCGCCTGCGCCTAGGGTTCCGGCAGATCCTGTTGCTGAAACATAAGCAGCCAAACTGCTGTTGGCCGTTTTATAAAAATTGTAAACTTCCTCAACTGCAGGTGCAGTGATGTTGTAGTGCCAGATTGGGTTGCCAAACTCATCAAACTGATTGAAAATCACACAATCAGGCCGGTTACGGCGGATATCCCAGCATTTGTCATAAATCTCTTTCACATTTGACTCACAGCCCGGGGTTGCAATCACTTCGGCGCCAATTTCCCTGAGCCACGAAAAACGCTCTTTACTCATCTCTTCTGGCAAAATAGCAACAGCAGTAACACCCATCAGGTAAGAGTCGAAGGCTCCACCCCTGCAATAATTTCCGGTTGATGGCCAGACTGCCTTGTGATAAGATGGGTCAAATCCACCAGTGATAATTTGAGGGGCCAGACAGCCATAAGCTGCACCAACTTTATGCGCTCCTGTGGGGAAATACTTTCCAACTAGAAGGACAATCTTTGCTTTTACTCCAGTGATGGCTTCAGGAATCTCTAAATAATTTACATCACCAAACAGGCCCCCTTTTTCAACAGGTTCATTTTTCCAGGTGATGCGGAAGAGGTTGAAGGGGTGAAGATCCCAAAGACCGATACTTTTCAGGGAATCTTTTATCTTTTCAGGAACTAATTCCGGATTTCGCATTTGAGCAAAGGTTGGCAGAATAATGCCCTTTTCGCGGAATCGTTCTATGGCTTTCAGTCGTGCAGCCGGGTTTACGATCTTGTTAGTCAGTGATATCATGAATTTCGAATTTAGTACAAAGGTAAAAATGTAATAGAGTTGATCACACATTATGTAATACTTTTTGACTGAACTACTGCAATTGTTCTCTCCTGATTGATTTGCAGACTTTTATGCCAAAAATAATGTAGCTGGATAATGTAAAGGGGATAAAGTAAATAGAGGGATTCGGAGTAGGTAGATAAAAACGTGATTGCATAATCAGTCCAGGGTAAGCATGCTTACCTTTAAATCATTCTTCATTTGTTTGCTGATCATCAAATTCCTGAAACTGTCAGAATCGTTCAGAGATCAGGAATAGCCTGTTTAAATAAAGTTAAATCAATGGTTATTGCGATACCAGGCATTGTATTCACCGATGATCTTTTCGATATCCCAGGCCCTGTATCCCTCTTCCTTATTGGCAATTTTGGTTGCCAGTTCAGGGTAGTCGTCCAGATACTTGCTCATGGATTTTTTAAAATTCAGGTTGCTCATTTTTTCAGCCTCTTCTCCTTTTTTCATGAAGATAGATTGCGTGTAAAGTTTGTCCTCACTAAAACTCAGGTCAATTTTGGTGATCTTTTGTTTCTCTTCGTCCACTACGATTCGTTTTTTCGAATCTTCTGTTGACTCGTAATACCATTTGTAGTAACTGAGCGGACCATCAATTATTTTAAGAAAAAAGTGTACACCTTTGGCTGAAGTCTCGGGCCAGAATTTAAAACTTTCATAATACCTGGGCCCCACTTTATAGGCCTTAATGTCCTTTGGTTTGTACTTTTCAGCGTAATTCTCATCATCCGGACTGTTGTAAAACAGTGCTTTGCGCTGATTATCAATAAAGTTATTTAATTTAATGTAGCCGTGGATGGTGTCGTTCTCATTAGTAATTACATAGCCAGGATAGATTGTCCACAGCTTTACTTCTACCTGATCCTGCTGGGCCTGCAGCCCGCAACTGATAAGAATAGAAAATACCGTTAACAGTTTTTTCATGACGTTGATTTTAATGGTTTTACGTTCGTAATATACGAAATAAATCGATATGTCCTGCACGAAGATTAGATATTTTTTCCATCTGGGATAAAAATACCGCCTCAATCTATGTCTTATTGAATTTATAAAACACTCAATAACATAACTTTATGCTTTTGTGATGAAGATTGAGAACGGAATCTGATTCCGGGAGGTGCCGGTGTATTCCCAGATTGAATTCAGTGTTTAAATACGGACAGTATACATAGCTGTATGTATTTTTATTAAACGTTCATCCTTATAATACCGGCGGTTATACATTTTTTACCAGCGTTTATAAATCTGACACCTACCTCCCTTTTCAGCGTTGTAGCTTTGATTGATAGATTACAAACCCAAAAAAGGAGGAGTTATGAAAAGATTATTAAGATTTTTTGCAACTGTGTTTGTTCTTTGCATTGCCTTTACGGCAGGTGCGCAAACTTCAATGGATTACAATATCCTGATTGAAGACCTTGAATTTCAACCTGGTGTTACCATTGATATCAATGTGAACGTGTATGTAAATGAAAATGCGGTAAACTGGAACGATCACGGAAAGATTTTCGCTGTTGAAGGGATGATACATACAGCCAACTGCTGGAAACCTTTTGCAGAAGAATTGTTTTTAAACGGGCCTCAGGGTGCCCATATCAACGAATTTTTTGCCATTGATATGCCGGGAAGGGGAGGAAGCGGCCTGCCCGAGGGTTTAAATGCAGCGGGAATCCCATTCCTGTTGGATCAGATGTATATTGAAGACTTTGTAAATGTGATAAGCGGAGCAATCGCTTATCTGAACAATGAACTGGATATTCATCCCAAAACAATCATGGGACATAGCCTTGGTGGAATTGAGGTTATTAAATTGCAGGACAATCTTGTAGCTGAAGGTTCCAATATGAAGATTGAATTCGGTATTAAAAACGCCATACTTCTTGCACCAGCCATTCCTGCGCCACTTGATTGGGCTTTTATCTATGGTCCTGGTTCCGATGCATTGGCGGCTTATGCCGGATATGTGCCTGGCGTGGGCCTGATTCTTGATGTGCCTTACTATGTTTGGCCATTTTTGTTTTTTACCAATACATGCTGTTATTTACCACCTGAAATGGTTCCCGGTGCTCCAACGCCTGCTGAAGTCCTGGCGAATGGATATTGTAGTATAGAAGCCGGGCCATTGGTTTATCAGATTGCCGGCCGCGAAATACCCCCGGGTCTGCCTTATCCCTATATGCCAAGAGTAACTGCTGAAGCCGACATCTTCAGGCCAAACCATGGCGTTCAGCTAACAATTATGGCCGATGAATTCGACAAAATGATGCTGCCTGCAGAGGAATTGGCTCTTTATCAATACCTTACAAGAGATAAGCATGGTAAAAGATTCCTGTTGGTTGAAGGCGAAGAAACCTGCCACGATACCCATATATCAGATCCCCATGCCCTGGTTTCATTGCTTAACAAACCCAGTTTTTTCAAAAATGAGGAGATGTTAACCTCCATTGAAGAAAGTAATGTTGAATTTGCGGTCTATCCGAATCCTTCAACAGGACAATTTGTAATCAACTACAATCTGCCTGATGCTGCTTTTGTCAGTTTTAAAGTTTATAATATGCTGGGTGAAGAGGTTGCTTTGATTCAGCAGGAAAGCAAACAAGCTGGTATATACACCATTAGCCCTGATCTTTCTGCGATTCCACCAGGAATTTATCTGATGCGCATGGATGCTGGTGAACAAAATAATGTTAGCAAACTGGTTATAAAATAGCCGGTTGAATATTAATTGCATTCTACTGCTTCAATGGTGATTTCAACTTTCCATTGAAGCAGTTTTTTTGAGTGGCTGCGCTTATAAACATGTTTTTATAAAACGTTCATCGCTGAGAATCCGGCGTTTATTCATTTTTCCCCGGCGTTTATAAATCTAGTTCATGTTAACCTTTTCCCTCCTGTATCTTTAAATTGCTGAAGTCCATATTAATTAAAATTCATTACCATGAAAACCACTAATTATTTACTTATTGTAATATTTATTTTTTGCTTCCATAATATTTTCGGTCAGGGGGTGGCAATTAATGATGATGGAACTGCTCCACATACCTCCGCAATGCTTGATGTTAGCAGCACCACAAAAGGGATGTTAGTCCCGCGAATGACAACAGAGCAAAGAAATTTAATCTCACCTCTTACACCAGGTTTGCTGGTTTACGATACTGACCTTGATGCCTTTGTTTTTTATATGAGTACAGGTTGGCTCCAACTAAATTCTTCTGTGCCTGGATCAGAGCCAGGTACTTATTACTACCTGGATAGTGACAATGATGGATATGGTGATAGAGGATCACCATTGTATGTGCCAAATATGGCATCGCCACCTATAGGGTACGTGGCTGATTCAACAGATTGTGATGATACTGATGCGGATATTTTTAAGAATGCTCCGGAAATATGCGATGGAAAGGATAACGACTGCAACCCTGAAACTATTGATGGTTCAGGCGAAACACCATCCATAACTTGTGAGGATCATGGAGTATGCTATGGTGTAACCCCAACATGCGGTGGAAGTGAAGGCTGGGTTTGTGATTATGGACCTGATTATGAACCGGAAGAATTGTCCTGCGATGGTAAGGATAATGATTGCGATGGAGAAACTGATGAAAACGTTACAGTAACAGGCTATTACGATGCAGATGATGATGGTTATGGTGATATAAGCAACCCCTATACTGGATGGGACTGCACACTGCCTCCCGGATATGTTGAAAATGCCGATGATTGTGATGATTCAAATCCTAATATTAACCCCGGTGGCCAGGAAATATGTAATGGCTTGGATGATGATTGTAATCAATCAATTGATGACGATATGGCTCCTTGTTTTGGACCACATACCTTTTGGTCATGCGACTCTGGTAATGGTACTTGCAGTTTTCTAGGCTGCGAACCGGGATATTTTGATTGTAATGGAAATCTTATTGATGGATGCGAAACAAGTGCCTCCGAACTCACGACTTATTATCAGGATAATGATGGTGATGAATATGGCAATGATAATTTTATAATACAGGATTGTAGTGGTAGCTATTATCCGGGTTATGTTACATTTGGAGGCGATTGCGATGATTCCGATGCAGATGTGAACCCAGGTGCAGCGGAAGTTTGCAATAGTATTGATGACGATTGTGACCAGGAAATTGATGAGCCGGATGCAATAGATGCTTCTACCTGGTATGCTGATAATGATAGTGATACATATGGAAATCCAAATGTTGCTATTCAAAGTTGCACTCAGGAAGCAGGTTGGGTTTCGGATAACACCGATTGCAATGACAGTGATTATTCAGTTAATCCGGGAGCACCGGAACTATGCAATGGTATCGATGAAAATTGCAACGGATTAATCGATGAAGGTTTCTCAGATACAGATGGAGATCAGTTTCCTGATTGCCTTGATGATGACGATGATAATGATGGAGTGCTTGATGTAAATGATAATTGCCCGCTTACTTACAACCCTGGCCAACAAGATACCGATGGTGATGGAATAGGGGATGTTTGCGATCATGAATAAAAAGCAGATACATCAACCCGGCTACATCAGAGTACTTTAGGGGTTTTTTCAAGGGATAAATTCATGTCTTTTTTTACCGCCGAAAAAGCCAAAACCATGTTTGAAGAAATGGATTTGCAGTGGGATTTGGATGAGTACCTTAAATTATGTAGAAAAAGTTCCCTTAAATATATAATTGATTTTGAAACAAGAGGCCACCATATTATCAGCAGAATTGTTGGGCTTTCAGTCATTGACTGAAAACCTGGGTTCCCAGGAGATCACTTCCCTGATAAAGGAGGTTCATGTCCTTGTTGAAAATACGACCCGTCTTCATCAGGGGAAATCAACTACTATACCGGCGATACATTTCTAGTTCTGTTTTATTCCAATAAAACAAATAAAACGGCTGCAAGAAATGCACTGGAATTAGCCGTTAAATTAAAAGACCAATTGACTTCCTCTTTAGCAAATAAATATCCGGATCAAACTTTCAGCCTGAAAATCGGGATAGCAACCGGAGGGATAATAATTGCCGACATAGGTGGCGAGCAGCATCAGCAAACCCTTATAGGCGAATCCGTGACTTTTGCCACCCGTATATGCCAGTTTTCCGGTGATGATCAGGTGCTTGTCGGCGAAGAAACCTGCCACGCTACCCATATATCAGATCCCCATGCCATGGTTTCATTGCTAAACAAACCCAGTTTTTTCAAAAATGAGGAGATGCTAACCTCTATTGAAGAAAGCAATGTTGAATTTGCGGCCTATCCGAATCCTTCAACAGGACAATTTCTAATCAACTACAATCTGCCCTACGATTCTTTCGTCACCCTCAAAGTTTACAATATGCTGGGTGAAGAGGTTGCTGTTATTCAGCAGGAAAGCAAACCAGCCGGCATTTACACCATTAGCCCTGATCTTTCTGCGATTCCACCAGGAATTTATCTGATGCGCATGGATGCTGGTGAACAAAATAATGTTAGCAAACTGGTTATAAAATAGCCGGTTGAATATTAATTGCATTCTACTGCTTCAATGGTGATTTCAACTTTCCATTGAAGCAGTTTTTTTGAGTGGCTGCACTTATAAACTCGTTTTTATAAAACGTTCATCGCTGAGAATCCGGCGTTTATTCATTTTTCCCCGGCGTTTATAAATCTTATTCATATCCGGTTATTTCACGTCGTATTTTTTAAGATGAATTTTCGAAACACATCAAATCAACTCCGGAGGTCATTATGAAAAAAAATCTCAGATTATTGACAACTTTATTGATTTTTCTGGCGTCAGTGTCAGTTGCTACGGCACAGGTTTACATTAGAATCAGTGCTTCGTTTTACAGTGAAGCATTGCAAGAGGTTAAAAAAATTGAAATTTTCCTTCCACCTGATTATTATGCCCACCTGGAACAAGAGTATGCAGTAATTTATTATCTGCATGGAGCAGGAGGAAATCAGAGTTCAGGAGGTACTGAAACCAACCTATATTTTTACCAGCACAATCAGGATTCTACCCTTACTTCGCCACCGGCCATATTTGTCAAGCCCGATGGCTCCTGCGAACCATATATGGGTAGCATGTATGTTAATTCTGCGCTCTATGGCAATTATGAGGATTATATTATGCAGGATGTGATCGGGTTTATTGAAGACAACTTCAGGGCAATATCTGACAAGAACTTCAGGTTCATCACAGGGCTTTCCATGGGCGGAATTGGTTCGGCGCGACTTGCTGTTACCTACCCTGAAATGTTCAGGGCCGCTTTCCCGTACATTGGTTTCCTAGCAATTCCAGATACCCTGTTGAATTCCTGGAAAGATATGTATTATCAGGACCATGGCAATTATATACCTCAACTCACCGGAGGTACCAATACACAGCTGGTATTTACCATGTGCGGAGGTTTTTCACCCAATATGAATAATCCGCCTTATTATGTTGATTTTCCTTTTGATACTTCAGGGGTTTGGATTGATAGTATCTTAAACAAGTGGTATAATTTCGATGCCAGCAGAAAGGTAAAAGATTTGCCCGGTTCAGAGGAACTTGCCTGGTTTCTGGGATGCGGTACAACGGATTATATGTGTACTTATCCAACCTACCAGGTTTTTATGGACAGCCTAGATGCTTATGGAATCAACTACGACTACCGGTTCTTTGAGGGTGGCCATGTATTGGATGCAGATACCTGGATGGCCGGAATGCACTGGATGGATTCCATTATTAATTATTCCTTCCAGACTTTAAGCGTGCCGTTATTGGAAGATAACAGCATCCAGTTGATAGTCTCTCCCAATCCGGTGAAAGATCAGTTGTTTATTGAATATCAGCTGAAGGAACCGGCAATAGTGGATATCAGCGTGCTTGATCTTTATGGGCAGCAGCTTGCAATCATTACTATGGAAAAGCAACAGCCAACGAAATACAGGAGGAATCATGATGTTTCAAAACTTCCTGCAGGTATCTACTTCTGCCGGGTGCAAATTGGCAATGAAACAGTAACAAAGAAAATAATAAAAGTTCAATAGCTGAGGGTATGGCGTATAGGGTAATGTGGCTTTTACCTTGCCTTATACAGCGCCCCTGGCATAAAACAATTTATCATGAAAAAACTTACACTGATTATCGCAGCAGTAGCTTTCAGTTTCAGTATTGCCTTTTCGCAGGGCTGCCTGCCGGATGGCATCACATTTACCACCCAGGCACAAATTGATAATTTCCAAACCAACTTTCCCGGTTGTTCTGTAATAGAAGGGGATGTTGCTATTTTCGGAAATGATATCAGTAATTTGAATGGCCTTAGTGTTTTAGATTCTATTTATGGTACATTAAATATAGAGAGCAATCCCTTACTTAAAAATCTGTCAGGGTTGGACAATCTGAAAATGATTGGACAGAATGAATGGGGTTCGTTGATGATTTGGTTAAACGACTCACTCAATAACTTCGAAGGATTGGAACGATTAAAAACCATTAAGGGGGGCCTTTATGTATCCTCAAATCTTGGTTTATCCAGCTTTTCAGGACTTGATAGTTTAATTAGCATAGGAGGATCTCTTGCAATAATGGGGAATTATTCACTGACTAACATTTCAGGACTTGAAAATTTAATCTCAATTGCAGGTGATCTTAGCATCGGTATTGAATTTAATGGCTGGGGAAACCCAAATCCTGTTCTTACTGATATTTCAGCGCTTCAAAATTTAACCTATGTCGGACAAAGTCTTAGAATTGGACTAAACGACTCTCTTGCCAGCCTGTCGGGTTTGGATAATGTGACTTCCATTGGGGGTGATCTCGATATTTGTGGAAACGATGCCCTGACCAGCCTGACAGGATTGAATAATGTGACTTCCATCGGGGGTGGTCTCGATATTAGGGGGAACGATGCCCTAGCCAGCCTTGTAGGACTGGAAAATATTGATGCTGGTTCAATCACAGGCTTATATATTCATAACAATGATTTATTAACCATCTGCGAAGTACAAAGTATTTGCGATTACCTGGCAGCCCCTAACGGAAACATTGAAATCTACGACAACGCCCCCGGCTGCAACAGCCCTGAGGAGGTAGATGCAGCCTGCGCAACAGTTCATACTGAGCATATCGTTTTCAATAATGAAATCATTTTGGCCCCAAATCCATTCTCTGAACAAACAGAGTTAAGGATAGCAAAGACCAATAAGGGGCCAATTGATATCTGCATTTTCAACATCTTCGGCATTTGCCTTAGAAGCTGGCATTTCGAAAATACATCTGCTGTACAAACACAATTCTCGCTGGATATGCATGGAATCCCTCCCGGCATTTATTTCTGCCGGATTCAAATTGGCAATGAAACGATCACAAAGAAAATTGTGAAGGTAAAGTAGGTTAAGAAAAGGAGAGGTGGGGCGAATTTTACTTCCTTTTATTTGCCGACAATTTATTTTCGCTTTTTTCTTCGCAAAAAAAATGACAAAAGGAAAAAATCCGTAAAGCTGATAAAACCTTTTGCCAGCAATGGAAACAGAAGAAAAAGTACACATCATTTTTTCTTAAAATGATGATAGCATGGAAGTTGGTTCGATATAAACTTGTGATAACAGATAAAAATGTCTATTTTTAGGGACAAAAGAGATTTAGCAATGCTCCGCAGCATCATTATTGATGACGAACCGCATATGCGCCTCGCTCTTGGAAATCTGGTAAAACAGTATTGTCCCGGGATGGAGGTTGTGGCTAAAGCTGATGGGGTGAAATCAGGTATTGAAGCCATAAAAAAATATCACCCCGATCTCGTCTTGCTCGATATTAAAATGGAAGATGGTACAGGTTTTGACCTTCTTCAACAACTTGATCCTGTTGACTTTAAAGTTATTTTTATTACCGCCTACGACGAGTTTGCCATTAAAGCCTTCCGGTTCAGTGCGCTTGACTACCTCCTGAAGCCGGTTGATCCAGATGAATTAATTGATGCGGTTGGGAAAGCCGGTAAAATATTCCAGGATGATTTCAATACCCAACTAAACACACTGAACGATCACCTTCAATCGCAGGATTTATCTGCAAAAAAGCTGATTGTAAAAACCAGTGACAGTATTCATCTGATTGATGTGAATGAAATACTCTACTGCGAATCTGACGGCGGCTACACTGAGCTTCATATTTTCGGGGGTAAAAGGGTCGTAGTTTCGTCAACCCTGAAAGAATACGAAGATTTACTCACTGATTTTGGGTTTTTCAGAGTCCATAAGTCATTTCTGATCAATATGAAATTTATCAACAGATTCGATAAGGCGGATGGTGGTTTTATTATACTGACCGGTGAATTTAAAATTCCGGTTGCATCGCGTAAAAAAGATTTGCTGATGGAAATGTTTGATCGTCTTACACAGCCGTAGGTTTGAAAGAAAATTGCTGAACCTTGCCGGATTGGGTTTGAATCAGCAAGGTATGTTAATCATATTCATCATGTTTTATCGTTCTCTGCTAAAAGCGATATTGTTGCTGATAGGTTTTGCTTTTCAGGGGATGATTATTGCCCAGGTTTATTATATACCGCAAAAGATTGATACCGCTTTGCTGATGGAGAAGCTACCCCGGGCAACAGGCAAAGAAAAGGCAGAAATCCTGAACCAACTGGCCTATAATTGCAGAATATCTGATCCCGAAAGGAGTATCAGATATTCAGTTGAATCGCAGCAACTGGTGAAGCAGAAAGATGATGAAAGTATTTTCCTGACCAGTATATACAATCTTGGTCTGGCTTACTTTCATTGGGGTAATTTTCCAGTTGCTGTCAGCTATGGGTTGGATGCACTTGACCTTTCAGAAAAACTTAAAGACCCACAAATGTGGCTCAAATCTATTGAGCTGTTGGTGCTTATTTATCTTTACTCCAACAATTCAGAGCTTGCATTAAAATATGCCTTTAAAGCAAAACATCTACTGCTGCAATCCAAAAGCGATGTGCTTACCTTTGATCTTCTGATAAAACTTGGGTGGGTTTGTAAACAAACTGCAAATTACCGGCTTGGAATACCTTATTTTATTGAAGCTGAAAAATATGCCGGACTTAATGATAGTATTTTTCCTGCTTCAAGGGCACTCAACTTATTTCATCTTGGTTCTTGTTATTTTGAAATTCAAAAGTACGATAGCGCATTGTCCTGTTTTAAAGCAGCAGATATAATCAGGAAGGAGAATAATCTTTTGATTATTGACCGTGATTTAACCAGTATTGGCAGGAGCTTTATGCAGTTGAAAAAACCTGATTCTGCTTTCCATTATTTTTTGTTAAGTAAAAAAGCCTCAGAAAATAATGGGGAAGAAATGAACCTTGCTGATGTTTATATTGAACTTGCCAATTATTATAATGCCAGAGGTTGGGCGGATAGCGCGGTCTATTATTTCAAAAACGCAATTATAAAAGGGCACTGGGTTGCCGAAAATCACTCTTTTTATCGTGAATCTCGTAAAAATATAGATTTCTGGTTTACACCGAATCAGAATGTCCCTGATTACTATGAAGTTGCAGGATATAAAATTATTATTAAATCTCACCGGAAACTAAGCGAAATTATGGTGGCCAGAGGTGATTTTAAAGAAGCATTCTTGAATCTGTCAATGTGCGTTGAAACTGAAAAATTGCTTACCGGAATAAACAGGCGTGGTGAAGTCAACGAACTGAATACCCGGTACGAAACAGTTCGTAAAGATCAGCAAATTCAGACCCTTGAGCGTGAAATGGAGCTAAAGCAAACTAATATTTTACAATCCCGGTATATAATTTTTGGCCTGGCCGGACTTATGTTACTAATAAGTGTGGTTTTATTGCTTCTAATGCGTCAGAGAACCATTAAATCAAAGCAACGCAGCATTGCACTTCAGCAACGTTTGCTTCGTTCGCAGATGAATCCACATTTTATTTATAACTCACTCTCGTGTATTCAGAGTTATATCCTAAGTCATGAGCCTGATATGGCCAATAAATATCTTGCCCATTTTGCCAAGCTTATGCGTAATATATTGAGCAGTAGTACTAAAGAATTTGTTACGCTTGAAGATGAAATTGCAACGGTCGAAAATTATATGGAGTTGCAGAAAGTCCGGTTTCCCGAAAAGTTTGACTTTATATTATATATTGACAATGCACTTGATACGGTCACACTTGTGATTCCACCCATGATTGCCCAGCCATTTATTGAAAACGCAATCGAACACGGAATCAGACACAAGGAAACCAAAGGCCTGATTGAGATTAGCTTCAGGCAAAATACGGGCTCCTTTCTATATGAAATCAAGGATGACGGAGTTGGGCGCGAAAAAGCAAAGGAAATCCTTTCAAAATCGGATAAAGCCCATAAGTCTATGGCAACTTCTATTACCCGCGAACGACTCGATGTACTTAACAAAAAACGAAAGAATAAAATTTCACTGACTATTGTTGATCTGAAAAATGGAGCAGGCAAAGGTGTTGGTACACAGGTAATTTTTGAAGTTCCGATGAAACTCTGAAACAACTACCGCTTAGAAGTGCAATTTCAGAAATCCTATGATGAAACCAGTGTTTCAGATTTTACCAATGTGTCAAGCAGAAATTTCATATTCGCCGCTTTGCTCAGCTCAATTGAATTCAATCCGGGTTTTAACTTTCTTGCCTTTTCGGGAATAAAACCCTCCCCAATAAAATCAACCTCAATTTCAATGCTTTTAAACGAGTAAACCTTGTTGATTCTGGTTAGCTGTGAAATTTGATCCGTTTCCCTGTATAAAAGAACAGCCTTATCTCCATCCTTTTTAAGGAAATAGCTGTTTTCCGTTTGCTTGAAGGCTTTTTCAGTAAGGCATATTCTGGGTTTATCCAGAAAGGGTTTGCCCGAAGAGGGACAGAATGTGGTGCAATTTCCACACTCATTGCAAAAATCAGCAATATTTAATACCTGTATCTTCTGGTTAACATACATCGTGTCAGTTTGAATGCTTTCATAACTGCTTTCGTTGAAATCAATTCTCCAGACAGGAATTTCAGCCGTTTCAGCCTGATAATACACATTGGCCCGGTTTGGGCAAACGCTCACGCAAACGCTGCAAACCTCGTTACATAACAGGCATCGTGAGGCTTCAGCCTGCGCCTTTTCGGGATGTGTAATCGCCTGGTAGCCTGCAATTTCCGGAGCAATGTTAACCCGTTTCGATTTTTTGATGATCAGGTCCTTGTGTGAAAGCTGCTTTTCTGATTGTAATGCTTCTGAAGGTAGAATAATACCGGCTTTTGCCGCAATCTGAATGGCTGTTTTCCGTCCATCGCCAACCGCTTTTACAATCGTAGCCGCGCCCCGCATTGCATCGCCCCCGACAAACACATTTTTCAATGCTGTTTCGTAGGAGTTGTCTTTTGTCATCAATTCTTCGGGACTGGCAAAGTCAATATCAATCTCCTGACCAAGTGCCGGAATCAGTGTATCGGCGGCAAATTCAAGTAGTGGTTCTCCGGTTTTTACAGGCTTTGGCCGGCTCCCTTTGCCAGCATGCTCTAGTTTCATCTTCGCGCAGGAGAGCGAAACAATGCGGCCATTTTTAATATTTATTTTTTCAGGCGAAAGCAACTCAATCAGTTCAATATTTTCATCGAAGAGCGCATCAATTTCTTCCCGGTCGGCAGGCATTTCAGCGCGGGTGCGGCGGTAAAGTACCTTTACCGAAGCATCTTTTCCGGCCAGGCGTTTGGCAGTGCGCGCCACATCCATCGCGGTATTTCCACCGCCAATTACCAGTATGTGCTTTCCTAAATCAGATACCGTCTCTTTTTTTGCCGCCTTCAGAAAATCAAAAGCATCCAGCACGCCTGAGGCATCTTCCGATTCCATCTGCAGCGACTTGAAGCGTTGGGCTCCGGCTGCGATATACACAAAGTTGAAATCCTTTCGAAGATTATCAAAAGTGATACGGTCAATTTTTGAATTATAGTGGATTTTGACACCCAGTTTTTTAATCCGGTCAATATCCCTGTCGAGCAGATCCATTTTCATTCGGAAGCCAGGAATGGCATCATAAACCATACCGCCGGCAGCGGGTTTCGACTCAAATATCTCAATCGAAAAGCCAGCCTGTCGCAGAAAATAGGCGCAGGATAAACCAGATGGCCCGGCTCCGATAATTGCAACTTTCTGTCCGTTGTCAGGCGCAAGGCTGATGTCGGTAGCTTTTCCGTTTTCCGCAATAAACAGCTTTATCTCCCTGATCTTAAGAGACTGATCATAATTGATGCGGGTGCATTTTGCCTGGCAGATATGATCACAGGCCGATCCCAATACATTGGGAAACGGGTTCTTAGCCAGAATTACATCCAGCGCCTTCTGGTAATCGCCGATGGATGTATAATACATGTATTCAGGAATATCCTGATTGGTGGGGCACTCATCCACACAAGGGGCATGAATGCAATCGAAAAGCCCTAGCTTTCGGGTCGATTTTATGTTTTTTTCGGCGAAAGGATCGGCTTTGTAGGCTTCTTGGTTCACTACTGTATCAGCGTAGTTGTTCAGGTGGTCAAGGGGTTGCGTTGGCTGATTGCCTGAATCTGCAATAATATTTTCGATGTATTGATGCAATCGGCCATAGCCACCGGGCTTCAGCAGATCGGTAGAAACAGTAACCGGTTTCAACCCTGAATTCAGAATATCAACAACATTGAAACAATCGGCTCCGCCAGAAAAAGAGATGTTCAGTTTGCCATTGAACTCATTCTGCAGCTTGCGGGCAACATTGATACTGATGGGATGCAGTGCCCGGCCGCTCATATACATCATCTTTTCATGCTCCGGAAAAACTTCCTTGTGATTGGTACTCTCCAGTGTATTGGTAAGTTTGAGGCCAAAATACAGTTTTTCCTGATCTGCTGTCTGCTGTAAGCGCGAAATAATGCCAATTGCGTCATTTAATTTTAAGTCATGTTCAAAAGCCAGATCGGGAATATCGTTTTTAAAACCGAGTTTCTTGTTTAGAATTTCGCGCAGCATATCTTTCCCCAGTAGGGTAGGGTTCAGTTTGACGTAAGTGTGAAGATGCTTTTCCTTCATGAGGTAGTGCCCGATTTTTTCAATCTCATCCGGCGGACAGCCATGCATGGTGCTGAGGGTAATATTGTCGGAAATGCAGTCGGGGATATCTAATTGATTGATTGCCGGATAAAAAGGCTTAAGTAACCCGATAAACTTCTCTTTTGTTTCGCTGCAATCAGACATATTGCTGAGGAACCACTGCACATTTTCTTTCAGTATGCCCTCATAGTTGTAGCCAACGCTCATATTAAACACAAATCCGCCTTTTTTTTGTCCGAATTTGTGCTGTAACAGGTGGATGATAATCCAGGCTTTCAGATACTCTTCAAACGATTCGTGTATGCGCAACTCCTGTGACCATTCGCAGTTGTAACCTTCGTCCTGCATGTCAATACAAGGTTTCGACACATTGAGTTCGTCGAGGGTCTGAATGGTTTTCAATTCAATATAACTTGCCCCGCAAAGCCAGGAAGCAATGATATTCTGCGCCATTTGCGAGTGAGGCCCGGCGGCAACACCAATGGGCGTATACATTGGATGGCCGAAAATCTTCATCCCGATGCTCGTATTTTTCTCCGGAACGAAGAACAACTCCTCAGGAATGCCAAAAATTTCTTGCCGCTCATTGTATTCGGTATCAATCAGTTTAAACAAATGATCAATAGGTATTGTAGAAAACTCAGTAGAATGGATCATGCCTCGCTGGATTAAATATTTACATTTGTAAAGGTAAAAAATAATGCATTCCATGAATTCCCTGGCTAGAACATCATGTATCATCCTTTCGGCGGGTTTCTCAGGGCGAATGGGACAACACAAAGCACTGTTGTTGTATGGGAGGGGAAAAACAACTTTTATAGAAAAAATTACTAAGGAATATAGCAGCGCAGGGATAACCGAAATTATTGTTATAGTAAGTAGTGACCTGATGAAGGAAATAGAGGTAAAACACCTTGATATGCCTGATAATGTGCGCTTTGTGGTGAATTTATATCCTGAATGGGGCCGGTTTTATTCATTGAAGACCGGATTGCAAAACACCACAAAAGGTAATTATGTTTTCTTTCAGAATATTGATAATCCCTATGTGGATTCTGAGTTGCTTTTCGCGATGGCAGCTGTTTGTGCTCAGGCCAATGTGGTAATTCCTCAGTTTTCAGGAAAGACTGGTCATCCGGTATTGTTGAGTCCGGAAGTTTTTAGGGCCATTTTAGAGAATATGGCTATTGATTTGCGGATAGATGATTTTCTGAGGTCGTTCAGGACAATGCTTATAAAAACCGAAAACCCTAAGGTGCTTGTTAATATTAATTCAAGCTTAGATTACAAAAAGGAATTTCCGGGTTAGGGTGAAGCAGGTTAAAGAAATGAAATACGGGATTCACTTTTCTGGATAAACAAGTAAACTGAAATCGCCAAAAGCTTTTAGAAATCCAGCACAAAAAAAATCAGACGCCCCCCCCATTCATGGTCTGCATCTGATTTTTTATTATTGGTAGTCAATGTCAATTATAGGCAAACGTTACCCCGTAGTTGCCACGATATTGGTCTTTTGCTAGCATCTCATCGGTACCAGCAATCAAAGTCAGCGATTGAGTTCCGTCTTGATCAGCAATCATTGGCATTTCAGCATTAGCAGTTGTAGTTTGAATAGTAAAGGAATCACCCCTGCTGTTGCTGATACTGGCATGGTCAATTATTAAAGCATAAGTTGACGATGCTCTTCCCGAAATGCTGAATTCTCCAATATCAAATTGTTTTAATTCCTGCACGTTTAGCGCCATATCATTGTTGCAGATGCAACTTGCCGAAACAGATTCAACTACTTCGGCACTGATATGTCCAACTACACGAACCTGACCACAACAAAACAATCCCGACAAGGTCAGAAGCATTGTGATGGATATTAAACGTGCATTGGTCATTGTAAAAAAACTTTGTTTCGTTTTTGACTACTCACCAAATATAAGCCGCTGAAATCTAAAAGTCAAGTAAAAAGTGAAAATAATTTACTTTTATGTGAAAATAATTATTTTATATTTGTAATTAAGTATATAATTAACAGATAATGAGATATATAGATGTGATATATTTTGCATATTAGATATGTAAAATAACTTTACATTGTTCTGTTTTGGGACTTGAACCTGAGAAATAGCACTTAAAATTTTACAAACAACGAATAATTTGTTGTGGTTTGAAATTCAAACACCGTATGTACATTACTATAAGTACGATAATTTGCAAAATGATAGCCACGGTATTTGTCGCTACATTTTTCTGCATTAATCAGGTGTGATAAATAAAACTGGGATAATATGGGAGTTGCAGAATTTAATTATGCTTCAGACCGTATTTTTCGATTTTGGCATTCAGGGTAGGGCGGGTAATTTCGAGTATGCGCGATGCCTCCTGCTTGTTCCATTTTACTTTATCGAGAACTTTTTTAATGTGAACCTTTTCGATATCAGCAATTGATTTAAGCTCGAATGGTTCTCCTCCGGCACCATCGATTGAAGATGACAGCACAATATGTTCCTTTTCAAGTACATCGCTGCGGGTCATAATAAATGCCTGCATCAGTGTGTTTTCCAACTCGCGCACATTGCCTGGCCAGTCATGATCACGCAGCAGATCAAGCACACCTTCTCCGATTTTAAGCACACGCTTGTTCAGTTTTCGATTTAGCTTGCCCATCAGGTGTTTAACAAGCTCTCCAATATCTTCTTTGCGATTTCTAAGCGGTGGTAAAGCTATCGTAAATACCTTGAGGCGGTAATAGAGTTCCTCTCTGAATTTTCCGTTTCTGACCAGCGATTCTAAATCTTTGTTGGTTGCTGCAATAATCCTTGCATTCATTGGCAAAGGCTCGTCAGAACCTGGTTTTTCGTACTCAAGTTCCTGTAGTACCCTAAGGAGTTTCGTCTGTATATTATCTGTCAGTTCCGAAATCTCATCAAGAAACAGTGTTCCTTCACCTGCCTGCTCGAATTTCCCTTTTTTATCGTTCATCGCTCCCGGGAATGCTCCCAGCGTATATCCAAACAGTTCGTGCTCAAGCAACCCTTCGTTCAGGTTGGAACAATTCACCACCACCAGCGGATGTTCTCTGGTTATACCGCTGAAATGGATCAGTCGTGCAATCAACTCTTTACCGGTTCCGGTTTCACCGGTAACCAATACATTTACCTTGTTGAGCGAAATTCTTCCGATATTTTTAAAGATTTCACGCATTACCGGCGTTTTCCCAACCAGTAGGTTATCTTCTATGGCCTTTCTAACTTCGGGCGAAATAGCCTCGGTCAGGCTACGGCTCTGCCGCGATACTTCAAGGCCATTGCGGATAACATCAAGCAGTTCCTGCATCTGTATGGGCTTCTCGATAAAATCATAAGCCCCCAACTGAATAGATTTGATGGTAAGTGCCACATCGCCATGCGCAGTCAGCAGAATTACCGGCAGTCCCGGTTGTGTCCGTTGCAGTTCGGTTACCACATCGAGGCCAGTCAGGCCGGGCATCTGGAAATCAGTAACAACCAGATCAGGATTTGTGGTTGCGGCCAGTTCAAGACCCGATTCACCATCGGATGCTGTAATCACTTCGTATCCTGCTTTTGTCAGGATGTTTGTCAGTAAGGTCCTGATAATGGAATCATCATCAATTGCCAGAATTTTACTCATTTTGCGGTGGATTGGTTAGGAACTGCCTTAAAGAATAAGAATACAATCTGTCTTAGTATTCAGAGCCGAATCAGTATAAAATAGTCAGATGTAAAAGATTTTAACAGCGATAAATTTACTACATTTTTATATTAAAAAGCAAAAAAATGCAATTATTGGTTAAAACTGAATTTAGATACTGGTTTATGTAGTTGAAAAACAGTGCCATACGAGTAGTAAAGTATTTTTACTTTTTAAAGAAGGTTTCTTGTTACTGTGTTTTTTTATTGTAAATGCTTAAAATATTTTTTAATTGGAAGGATGAATCTTTTTTAAGCTATAGCCCAAAAAAGTAGCGAGGCCGTCGTTTTGAGCGGCGGCCTCGCTATTTCAGCCTGTCAAATAAACTTCATTCCATCAGGTTATTTTATTACTTTTCTCACAGCGTCAATTACTGTACCATCTACCCATTTGATGGCAGCTATAAATTCATCACTTAAAACCGGCAAGGCAGGCTTTCCACAAATGCGCTCAGCTTCTTCTTTCAGCTGGTGAATGGTTTTTATCGGCAGTTTCGAGCCCTTGAGTTTATCAATCAGATCGGTTCGCAGCGGGTTGATGGCAATGCCCCTTTCGGTGACAATCACATCAATCAGTTCACCGGGGCCGCAGATGGTGGTAACCTGATCGCGGATTACCGGCATACGGTCGCGGAAAAGCGGAATGGGAAGGATTACACATTTTGAAAACAGGCAGTTCATCCAGCCACCGATTCCGTGAAGCAGATAACCATCGGAGTGTGTAACCACGTTGGCGTTGAAGTTAATGTCGACTTCTGTTGCTCCAAGAATTACTACATCAACCATGGAGGCAAAATTTCCTTTGCCATGGTAGTTGTAGCTTGTAAAAGGACTGGTGTTCAGGTGGTTGTTGTTTTCCCGCATTGATCTCACCCCTTCGAGGTCGAAAGTCTGTCCATCGAGAATATAGTCAACCAGGCCCTCTTCCAGCATCTGCACCAGGTATTTATTGCTTCCGCCACGGGCAAAACGGGCTTTCATACCCCGTTTGCGAAGCATTTCAGCAAAATAAACCCCAATGGAAAGCGCGGTTCCGCCGGCTCCGGCCTGAAATGAAAAACCATCGCGCACAATACCCGTTTCATCACAAAACTGAGCGGTTAACTCAGCAAGCAGGAGGCGGTCGGGGCTTTTGGTGATTTCTGTGGTTCCGGATACAATCTTTTCAGGAATTCCAACCCTGTCGAGTACAACTACATGGTCAACATAATTGCCATGTATTTGCCAGGGAACGCAAGGGAAAGGAACCAGATTGTCAGTAACAACAATTACTTTATCGGCATACTGCGAATCGGCAAGGGCAAATCCTAACAGTCCGCAAGCAGCTGAACCCTGATCGCCGGTGGCGTTGCCAAATGCATCGGCAGTGGGAGCAGCAATAATCGCGATATCCACATGCAGATCTCCATCCTGAATGGCCTGATACCGGCCTCCATGTGAGCGCAGTATCCCCAGGCCCTGCATTCCGCCTTCAGAGGCAAATTTACCCAGCGCACCATTCATACTTCCTTCAATATGGTGAATGGTGCCATCTTCAAGATACTTGATCAACGGGCTGTGGCACTCAAACGAAGCGGAGGGCGCCCAGGTGAGGTTTTTAATTCCCAGTTCTGCTGCAGCATCAAATATCTGGTTGCCAACCAGGTCGCCATTGCGGAAATGATGATGTGTTGACAGGGTCATGCCATCCTTTATTCCGCATCTGATCAGTGCCTCGCGTATGGAAGCAACAACCTTATTGCCATCATCGGGATAATCGGCGCAGCTGCTGATTGGTGGCGCATATTTCCGGCCAGTGGGCTTGAATTTTCCTACACCCATAAAGGGAACAGCCTCTTTACCGTTGATAATCTGCGGGACTTCACGACCCACGGCATTGGTAGTAATTTTATCGTATTTCGACATATTGCCTTTTTTTTGTCAGAAATTTATCACAAAAATTGCTTAAACAGTCAGAAATTCATTGCGCCAGTCTGGTGCAAGTTTGCCCATATTAATGGCCTGGTTGATGGTTCGCTGAGCTCTTTTAACAACCGGAGGGTCAATCATTTTGGTTCCAAGCGAAACGACACCCAGCCCTTTTTCGGTGGCCTCTATAAAAGCATTTACTATCTTTTTGGCTTTGTCAATCTCCTGCTCATCAGGGGCAAAATTATCGTGAATCACTTTAATCTGTCTTGGATGGATACAACCCATGCCGTCAAAACCCAAAGCTTTCGACCTCAACACATTTTGTTTGAGTGCTTCCATATCGCCAATATCGGAGAATACTGAATCAATAGCCTGAATACCTGCTGCTTTACAGGCATTTACCACCATGCTTCTTGCGAAAAACGATTCAGTTCCTTCGTTGGTGCGGCGTGTTCCTATATCAGCAGTGTAATCTTCGAGGCCGATGGCCATCGCAACAACATTTTCTGAAGTAGCTATTTCAAGCGCTTTCAGCACACCGGCTGCACTTTCGATAATGGGCATCAGCCAGATTTTTCCGCTAATGCTTTTTTCCTGCCTTATTTCATCAATGCGTTTATTCACCAGTTTGACCTGATCGGCACTTTCGCATTTAGGAACCAGAATCAGGTTTACATTATGGGGAACAATAAAATCGAGGTCGGCAAGTCCGGCCGGAACCTGATTTATTCTTACCATGCGCTCTGCTCCATAAAAATCGAGACTGCGCAGTGCATTGCGCACCAGGTAACGGGCTTCTTCCTTTTTGGTCACTGCAACGGCGTCTTCCAGATCGAGGATAATACCGTTTGGCTTGTGAACACCCGCGTTAATCATAAGGCTGGGGCTGTTTCCCGGAAGGTAAAGCCTCGAAAAGCGGTCGCGGTCTTTGGCAGTTTGATATTTATTCTGTTCCATAAATTCAGTGAGGAACTCCTGTTTGCTGCCGGTAAGTTGCCTGACGGCGGCTTCGAGCCGGGCTGCAATAACAAATTCGAGTGCTCCGGAATCTTCAATTTCAAGCCTGGCATCAGTAATGCCATAGAATTTCAGTATTTCGTTACACAGTCTGAGGATAGATTCCCCATACATGGATTTCACCTTGCTTACAAGCTGAATGTCAATACCGCCGCTTTGTCTGATTTCAAGGGTTAACTGACAATCTGACCTGATTCCTTTGCCTTTGTTGCCTGTAGTTGCTATTGTTGCCACATCAGCCTCCTGGTTTTATGTGTATTTTGAATGTTTTTCATTGTACTGCAAAGTAACGGCAGCCTTGGTTAATAAAAAAGCAATACAGGGAAAATATTCCGAACTATTTTTCACCCCACATGTATAAATAGTTTGGTTTGTATCAGCGCAGTTTTATAACAAAAGCCCCATTTTCTCTGCGGCTCTCCGCGGGTTCACAGCGACCTCCGCAGTAAATTTATTTTCAGACACTATGGATTACGCAAAAGCAAAGAGCAACAAAAAGGACTCCGTGTATTTTAACTGGTCAAACTATAGCACCTGATTGCCCCTTTGTGCTGTTTCCAATGTCCTTAACCATTAAAGTGTTGAGTTTAATTCAACATATTGCTGATAGACTTTAATTGAAGTGTTTAAACTTAAAGAATAAAGGATTGAAAAACAGAACAATATATATATAGTTCAGGTAATCAGACAGATACGAAAACTGTTGCATGGATTTACGGGAAAGTGCTACTGCTATAATGATGATGCATTTATTTTAAAGCCATGAATAACAGCTATTTGAAATTGGTTTTTTTCTAACTGACCAAACAATTGCTACACTGAATATGTTCTGTTTATTAATCGAACAGAATAGCGGTTTTACAAAACTTTTACGATTAATAGTTGTTTAGTGGCCGAAATGAAAGAATTGGAATAACTTTTGCTATGTTATTAACCCAAATGTTTTTGTAACTTTGTTCTGATTTTTAAAGGATTGCTTAAACATAAATTATAAACCAACCAAAATTAACACAAAATGAGAAAATTCAGTTATCTGTTTGCAGCCTTATTAATGACCGCTGCTGTTTTTGTTTCATCATGTACAAAGGACGAAGAGACCGATCCGGGACCATCACTTACACTTAAAGGTGGCGCTGGTTACACTTCTGCTGATGCTACCATTCTGGTTGGCACCACTATTAAATTTGGCGTTGTTGCAGGTAAAAGCAGTGTATCGAACGATAAACTTACCCGTTTCAAATGCACACTTACTTCCAACAATGTTCCCAACACAATTAAGGACACTACTTTAAATGCTGATTCATTCAACTGGGAAACCAGCATTCAATTCACTAGCATTGGTTCAGGAAGACTCTCTTTTGAAATCACCGATAAAGGTGGTGTTGTAATTGAAAAAAGCTTTATTGTTAATGTAGAAGGTCCTGAAACTGTTAAGTACTCAAACATTGAACTCGGTTCATGGAATGATGGTGTTGGTAGTTTCTTTGCTACCTCTGAAGGTGTAGCTTACAATGTTGCACAAACATCAACAATCCCTTCAACTCAGGCCAAGATTGACTTCCTGTTCTTTAAGGGAGCTGTTAATGGCAATACCATTGCTGCACCAGATGATATTGATGCCAATACGATCTCGGATCTTAAACTGAACCTCTGGACAAATAAAAACCAGACCCGTTTCAATGTAGTTTCAATTAACGCTGCCCAATTTGATGCCATCGGAACAAACTATCAGTTCCCTGCATTTAACCTTGGACTTCAAACAACCAAAGTGAATCAGCTTACTGCAGATAAAGTATTTCTTTTCAAAACCCAGGCTGGTAAAGTTGGCCTTATTAAAATTGTAAGCCTTTATACCAAAGGTGATAAAATGAAGATTGATGTTGTAATGGAGAAATAGTATTTCCCGAAAACATACCAAAGGCTGTTCCGAAAGGGGCAGCCTTTTTTCATTAGTATAATCTGATGAAGAATTGAGGTTAAATCAACAATACTCTCTATTCCAAAATCAAGCCGAAGTTCAGAATCATTTTTTTTTATTACAATGTACTCCTTCGCATAATCTCCTGAAAAGGCCTGATAAATTTTGTAACTTCTCAAAGTTTATAAAAAAATCTATTGTGCCCTATTGTGGCTATTGTGGTTAGACCATCTTACAACCTTAACCTCTAATACTCTTCAAAACCTGTTTACACAATCTAATTTATACTTCCATTGTAGAATTTCCTTCTGCCATTGAACCACCTCATTTCCTTATTGAAGCATTTGAAACTGACATTGAGGCAGTTCATTTGCTCATTGCTTCACATGATTTGTCCATTGCTTCACCTCAAACTGACATTGAGGCAGTTCATTTGCTCATTTCTTCACATGAAACTGACATTGAGGCAGTTCATTTCCTCATTGCTTCACATGATTTGTTCATTGCTTCACCTGAAACTGACATTGAGGCAGTTCATTTGCTCATTGCTTCACATGATTTGTCCATTGCTTCGCATAAAACTGACATTGAGGCAGTTCATTTCTCCATTGCTTCACTTAAATTGTCTATTGCTTCACCATCTCAACCTCAACCTCAACCTTAACCTAAAATATTCTTCAAATGCTTATTGTGCCCTATCCCGTCAAAATGGCCGGGACAAGTTATGCCTATGTGGTTAACCTTTTTTTTCTCCGTGCCTCCTCTGTGATTCCTCAGTGTATCTCTGTGCAATTATTTCTTTTTATACTAGGAATTTGAACCAACTCAACCTCAACCTTAACCCAAAATATTCTTCAAATGCTTATTGTGCCCTATCCCGTCAAAATGGCCGGGACAAGTTGTGCCTATATGGTTAACCTTTTTTTTCTCCCAACCATTGAAGCCTTCCAAACCCCATCAATTATAACCGACGCAAACAGACAGCCCCGGCTCGTTCTAAATTCTTACTTTTGCACTTTGGATAATAAAAAGCGTTTCGGCAGGCATGGATATTAGTAAAAAGCAGGTATTGTTTATTG
>DINP01000018.1:0-7991 GCA_002426025.1 Bacteroidales bacterium UBA5537
CTGAACCCAGCATTCGGATGGTCTCGACTCCGCTCGACCACCGAAATAAGACCTGTGCCCCATGCTCCATTCCCTGTGCCCTGTGCCCTGAGCCCTGTGCCATTTCCAATTCGTCAATCGTGGCTTCGATACGTTGCAATTAAAGTTCATCTTTGTTCAGGAGCATTAACAATGCAACTACTCAGCCATCACATACGTAATTCGTCAATCGTAAATTGTAACTCATCAAAGTCCGATCTCTCCGGCAATCTCAGTCATCGCGGCAACGGCCAATGCTGCAAATTCATCAAGTGGAATTCCAATCTGTTCGCATTCCAGTATGTTTTCACGGTTTACCGATGCAGCAAAAGCCTTTTCCTTCATCCGTTTGACAACCGATTTCGGTTTTACCGAAGCAACTTTCCTGTCGGGATAAACCATGGCTGTAGCAGTTACAAGTCCTGTGATGGTTTCACCTGCAGCCAGTGCAAATTGGAATTCGGTGCTTCTTTTCTGGCCGGTAGCCATTTCATTGTGCATTCTTATCGCATCCACCACATCGGCATCAATGTCCATTTCTGTAAGGATGCGCGCTGTTTCAAGACCATGAACTGTTGGCTTGGCATTGGTAACTTCCACATCCAGATCGTGCAGAAGTCCGGCTTGCCCCCATTTTTCCACATCGCGGCCAAGCCTTATAGCCAGTGCTCTCATAACCGCTTCAGATGAAAGCGAATGGGCGATCATTCTGTCGTTTTTAATATATTGATGAAGCAATACAAGTGCCTCATTACGTGGTAGTAACATGGTGTAAAAAATAATTTCCAAAAGGAATAGTTAGCTTTTTACAGATTCAAATCGTAATACTCTGCCAGTTTCCGGTAGAGATGCGCCCGGTCGAGGCCCCTTACATTGTGCTCATGAGTTGGATATACAAAATAATCAACCTGTTTTTTCAGTTCGATACACTTATTCAGAAATTGAAGACTGTTCTGCCAAACCACCGTGTTGTCCTGTGCCCCATGAATGATCATCAGCTTGCCTTCGAGTTTATCAACCTGGTTGAGAAGTGAGGCATGTTCATAGCCTTCAGGATTTTGCTCGGGAGTATCCATGTAACGTTCGCCATACATAATTTCATAATATTTCCAGTCAATTACAGGTCCACCAGCAGTTGCAACCTTAAATATTTCGGGATGGTTCAACTTCATGGTAATCGCCATAAATCCACCGTAACTCCAGCCATCAACACCGATACGTGAAGCATCAACATAAGGCAATGACATCAGATATTCAACTCCTTTCATTTGATCGGCAAGTTCCAGAACACCAAGATTCCGGTGGATTTTGCTTTCAAATTCGAATCCGCGGTTGGCAGAACCCCGATTGTCGAGGGTAAAAACGATGTATCCTTTTTCGGCCAGATAGTGCATAAACAATCCGCCTCCATTCAGCCAGTCGCCTGTAACAAGCTGCGCATGAGGCCCTCCGTAAACATATATCAGAACCGGATATTTTTTTGCCGGATCGAAGTCTGTTGGTTTAATCAACCTGCAATACAAATCGGCACCATCATCTGATTTTAACGTGAAAACAGAGGTTTCACCCATTTTGTAGTCTTTCAGTGGGTTGATATCTTCATGAAGCATCTTTATTTTTTTGCCCCTGTTATCTGATAACTCAGTTCTTGATGCAAGGGCAGGATTGCTGAATCGGGTAATAAAAAATTTGCCATCAGCCCTTACAATCGGGTTGTGAACGCCTTCATCCAAAGAAAGCCGAGTAGCCTTACCTGATTTTAAATCGAGATAATAAAGCTGGTCCTGAAGCGGACTAACTGCAGTTGAAGTGTAGAATATGCCTTTTGATTTCTCGTCAAAACCAATAAAACTGGTCACTACCCATTTGCCCGATGTAAGTTGTTTTACCAGGCTTCCGTCGCGGTTATGCAGATACAGATGGTTAAATCCATCGCGCTGGCTTTGCCAGATAAATTTACCATCGCTTCCGGGAACAAAAACCATAGCATTCAGTGGCTCTACATAGCGATCGTTCTTTTCCTCAAATAGTGTGCGGATATACCTTCCCGATTTCACATCGTATTCGTTCAGCTTCATGTGGTTCTGGTCGCGGTTAAGCACTGCAATAAAAAGTGAATTTTCTTCGGGACTCCAGGCAATATTTGTCAGGTACTGATCGGCAGGTTTGCCGGTTTCAATAAATGTAAGCGTGCCCGATGCCGGATTAAAAACGGCAACATTCACTTCGTGGCTGGTCATGCCGGCCATTGGATACCTGATATTATTGACCTTGGCTATCCGTTCAGTAACATCAACCAGTGGATACTCAGTAACCATCGTTTCATCCATCCTGTAAAAGGCCAGTAAATTACCTTCCGGCGACCAGAATGTACCTTTGCTGATGCCAAACTCGTTGCGGTGAACCGACTGGCCATTTACAATTCCCTTGTTTTCATCACTGGTAACTGTAATCTGCGAATTACCATCACTGACAAAAAGGTTGTTTTCGATGGTATAAGCAATGTATTTTTCGCCAGATGAAATATCTGTATTTTCAGCAGTTTCAGGTACGCTGAACAGCTGTCTGAATTTATCTGCTGAAGCATTGTATTCAAACCATTCATTACCGGTGCTGAAGGTAAAAGTAGTTTCGTTGGACCAGCTTATGCGGGGAAATCTTTTAAGTTCATCTTTACCCAGCCCTTTGAGCTTTTGATTTATTCCGGCTAACCTGAATATGGTATCAGTTGTTTCATTCATTACTGATCCCTGTATTACTGAATTTACGTCCTGCCAGGTATAAAAATCGCTGTTGCCTTTCCATGAAAGATTACTTAAGCCTGATGGATATAGGTTGCGGTTGGTTGCAATTTCTTCGGGAACAAGCATTTTGTCCTGCGCTGAGGCAAGAACCGAAACCCAGAGTAGTAGCTGGAAAATTAAAAATTTACGCATAATTTAAAATTGGTAAGTTTAACTTGATTTATTTTTCTTTAACGGAGAAGGCTATTTCCCTGATCAAACCAGGGTCTTTTTCGAAGGCATTGCCAATCACCAACAGGTCGGCCCCGGCTGCAGCGCTTTCGGCTGCCTTTTCGGGTGTGCGGATACCGCCACCAACAATCAAAGGAACATTTATGCTTTGTTTTACCTGGCTTATCATAAAAGGTGAAACCGGTTTTTCGGCTCCGCTGCCTGCATCCATAAAGATCAGTTTCATTCCGAGCATTTCGCCGGCCATGGCGGTGCACATGGCAATATCATCTTTGTCGTGCGGAATGGGATCTGAATTACTCATATAGGAAACGGCTGTAGGCCGGCCACTTTCAATCAGCATATAGCCGGTTGAAATTACTTCGAGTGGACTCAATTTAAGGTAAGGAGCTGCAATTACATGGCGCCCGATCAGCATTTCGGCATTTCGGCCTGAGATCAGGGATAGAAAAAGAATGGCATCGGCTTTCCAGCTCATTTGTAGTGTATTGCCCGGGAAAAGCACTACCGGAATATCTTTGGCTTCTTTAAGGGTTTTTATGCAATCATCAAGACGGTTATTTATAAGCAGGCTACCTCCTACAAAAAAGTAATCAACTTTGCTGTCAAAGGCTGTCTGAGCAATTTGGCTGATGGTTTTATTTTCAAGTTTATCCGGATCAATAAGTACGGCTATCTGTTTCTGACCTGCAGTTTTTTTGTCCAGAAAGGTTTGGTAAACAGTCATAACACTCATTTAAAATAGAAGTGCAATGATACGGAAAACTGCGGTATCAGCCATCCGTTTTTAGCCACATTTTCAAATTTTGGGATGATCTGATGAAACCAGGGATGGTCTGCCGGTTTTTTTGCATCAAACAAATACGTACCTTTGCAGCCCAAAATTGAAAAATTACGACAATCATGAAAGACACTATTGCTGAAGTACTTCCCTATAAAGTAAAAGATATTACCCTTGCCGAATTTGGTCGTAAGGAGATCGAAATCGCCGAAAAAGAGATGCCGGGTTTAATGGCGATCCGCAAAAAATATGCTGCAGAGAAGCCTTTGAAGAATGTACGCATCACTGGTTCGCTCCACATGACCATTCAAACTGCAGTTTTAATTGAAACCCTGGTCGAACTGGGCGCAGATGTCCGCTGGGCAAGTTGTAATATTTTCTCAACCCAGGATCATGCCGCTGCAGCCATTGCTCAGGCCGGTATTCCTGTCTTTGCATGGAAAGGTGAAACCCTTGAAGAGTATTGGTGGTGCACCTTGCAGGCTCTCTCATTCCCTGGTGGCCTCGGGCCAAACTTAATTGTGGATGATGGTGGTGATGCCACACTGCTGGTTCACAAAGGGTTTGCTGTCGAAAATAATGCAAAACTGCTTGAAGTAGCCACCTCAAACGATGAAGAAGCGGCAGTAATGAAAACACTGCGGGAAGTGTATGTTGAAGATAACATGCGCTGGCACAGGGTGGTAAAAGAACTGAAGGGCGTTTCTGAAGAAACCACAACAGGGGTTCATCGCCTGTATCAAATGATGGAAGCCGGAGAATTGCTTATTCCGGCGATTAATGTTAATGACTCGGTAACTAAATCGAAATTCGACAATCTTTATGGTTGCCACGAATCTTTGGCCGATGGTATTAAACGAGCCACAGATGTTATGCTTGCCGGAAAAGTTGTTGTAGTACTGGGTTTTGGCGATGTTGGTAAGGGTTGTGCCCGTTCTATGCGTTCCTACGGTTCGCGGGTAATTGTTACCGAAATTGATCCTATTTGTGCGCTGCAGGCTGCAATGGAAGGCTTTGAAGTTACCACGATTGAAGAAGCCCTGAAAGAAGGAAATATTTATGTAACAACCACCGGTAACCGCGATGTTATTACCGTTGATTACATGATGCAGATGAAAGACCAAAGTATTGTCTGTAATATCGGACACTTCGACAACGAAATTCAGGTTGATAAACTGAATAAGGCTGCCGGTGTGAAAAAAGTTAATATTAAACCTCAGGTTGATAAATATACTTTCCCAAAAGGCAATGCCATCTTTTTACTGGCCGAAGGCCGTTTGGTAAATCTTGGTTGTGCAACAGGACATCCTTCGTTTGTAATGAGTAATTCATTTTCAAACCAAACCCTTGCTCAGCTTGAATTATGGAAAAACAATTACGAAGTGGGTGTTTACAGGCTACCGAAACAACTCGACGAAGAGGTTGCAAGATTGCACCTCGAACAGATTGGTGTGAAACTTACCAAACTTACCGATGAGCAGGCTGCCTATATAGGTGTGCCCAAAGAAGGGCCGTATAAGCCTGAGCATTACAGATATTAGAGGGGAAGCTTAAAGCTCAAAGTAAAAAGGCTAAAGTCTAAAGTAAAAAGTCTAAAGTAAAAAGTTTACCCGACGAAACAAAGTGGAGGCGGGCTTGCTTGTTTGCACAAGCAGTCAAGCTCAAAGTCTAAAATAAAAAGTTTAAGGAATAAGATTAGAGATTCTTCCTTTGTGACTGTTTCAGCAGTTTTCAGGGGAAGAATTTTTATTTTTTGAGGTTCAGAGATTTTTATTTAATAATCTTTGCATATAGTATTTGCAGGCATAGGAAGTTGATTTTAATTCGAAATTATCAACGAATAGCCATCGTATCTCGAACGGTATTGTTTCAAACCCACCCTTGCAGGGCCTTCAATTGGTGAGCCATCGGTCAGCAGAAACCTTGAGCCGCAATGCTTGTCAATGGCAATTATCCCTGATTCTTCAACCTCTACACGGGCATCATCCTGTAGCGGATCAAACGGGCAGGTGCGCTCAAAAACCATAAACTCTTCGTGTGCTGGCCGGTAGATGATAATTCCTTTATATCCCCCTGTTACATAGGCCCATCCGCCATCAGGAATAAAATCAAGCGTATTTGGATAGATGGTGAAATTTACATAAACGTAAGGTATATTGTCACTTTCGGTTTCCTTGCCACAGGAATTGAGTATCAATGAAATTATAAGCAGCGGAGCCAGGAAGAGAAATTTTCGTTTCATAAAAGGAAATAAATGTTTTAAAGGAACGGAGACCAGGATATAATATTTTGTGTAATTTCCGTTCTGATTGAAAACGATCGTCAAAATGAAAACATACACAAAGATAAACCTGATTTTTATTATTCTGTTCACTTTTTTAGTAAGCAGTTGCAGCCTGATTAAACCCAGCAGCCGGGATAAGGCTATGGCCTCAGAGCGACGAGACAATAAGGCTGCAGCTAAAGAGATGAAAGCACTTGAAAAAGCCCATTTTAAAAATCAGCCACCGGATACTCGCAAAATGATGAAAAAAAGCAAGCGAAAAGCTAAGGAACGGAACAAAATTAAAAAGTGGTAGTAGCAGAGGCTGTTTGGTATAAGCATATTTTTCGGGGGGTAAATCCCTGCATTCTTTGATTAAATATGAAATTTTATTAGCGCTGTAATGCTTTCTTTATTAATTTTACAAATTAAACACTTTGAAAAATTGCGATGGACGATATTCTTTATATATTAATAGGTGTTGCATGGGTCGCTTATTCGTTGTATTCTAATAAGCAAAAACAGGACAGAAAAAAAGCTGCCCGTGAAAATCAGGGCGTCCCTCAAACACCGGAACCCCGTCCGGTAAGGTCTATTCTAGAAGAAATCCTGTTGGGTGGCGAGGTTAAACCTTTGCTTCAACCTGAAGAAACTGAATTGGAAGAAGAAATTGAACCCGAATATAAACCAGTCACTGCTAAAACTGCTAATACTAGAACAGAAACGGAGGCTAAATCGCTGGAAGTAATTGTAGATGAGGTGCCTGCCAATTATTTTGAAAAAGAATATGCCGGCAGGAAAGATAATAACGAAGAAGTGGCCTGGATTAAGAAAGAAACCGACAACGAAACAGAAGAGTGGAGTTTTACAATTGCCGGTGATTTTGATATTAAAAAAGCAGTGATTTACGCTGAGATTCTTAATCCACGCTATTTTTAACCAATTTCTAAATTTGTTCAATTCAGGCTCTAAAAGTTTTGGAGCTTAACTTATTTTATTAGTACCTTTACCCACTTTTAAAGGCACACACGACACACAACAAATATATCTAAACGTTAAATTACATTGGTATGATCAGAAATCTACTGCTAACTATTGGGTTAGTGCTGATTGCAAGCCTGTCGGTATTCTCTCAGTCAGGAACCCTAAAGGGAAAAGTGATCGATAAAACCACGAAGGAACCAATCCCATTCGTGAATATTATCGTTGAACTGGGAGGTACGCAAGCAGGTGGTACTACATCGGATTTTGATGGAAACTACACCATCAAGCCCATTACTCCGGGTAAATACGACCTGAAAGCCACTTTTGTTGGCTATAAACCAATTCAGGTTTCAGGGGTAATTATTAAATCTGACCAGATTTCATTTCAGAATCTTGAAATGGAATCAACAATGGTTGAGATTGCTACTTTTGAAGTAATTGACTACAAAGTTCCTCTAATTGATAAGGATAAAACTTCGGTAGGAGCTACTGTTACATCAGAGGAAATTGCCAAAATGCCTAACCGTTCAGCTAATGCCATTGCAACCACTGTGGGAGGTGTGTTCTCGGCCGATGGTGAGCGTGGCAGTGTGCGTGGTCAGCGTGCCGAAGGTACCGTAATGTACATTGACGGTATCAGGGTTCGCGGTTCCTCTTCACTTCCCGAGTCTGCCATTGAGCAGGTTTCTGTAATCCTTTCGGGAGTTCCGGCTCAGTATGGTGATGCAACCGGTGGTATTATCAATGTTACGACCAAAGGCCCTAGTCGCGAATTTGGTGCAGGTGTTGAGTTGCAAACATCGCAATACCTCGATGCTTTTGGCTACAATCGTGCAGGACTTAATATGCAGGGCCCTCTGCTGTGGAGCAGAAATGAAAATAATGAAAAAGAAAGTTCTATCCTGGGCTACTTTATAGCCGGTGAGGTTACTTATAATAAAGATAGCCGCCCCACTGCCACAGGAATATA
>DINP01000018.1:8046-10648 GCA_002426025.1 Bacteroidales bacterium UBA5537
CGGTTCCCTGTCGCAAAAGATAGTAAATCTTTGGTCAGAAATGTTTATTATTCAATTCAGGCCGACTATACAAAATACAATCAGACTGTTCAGGATCCTGACCATAAAGACAACCTTTTTAACTATGGTTATCTTGGAAAATATGAGACCTCAAAAATCAGGTCTTATGAATTCGGACTGGATACAGTTTCAGGACTTACCGGATATATCCACAATGGTTTCAGAGATACCCTTGTTGCTTTCACACAATCGGGAGTTAATGAGATTACCTCAAATTATACCAGGCAGTATTACGAACTTTATCCTACTACCTTTGGTTATCACGATAATCTCAACAATATTATTTCGGGTGGCGGATTGCTCAACGGTATGGGCCCATCATCTGTTTATGGCATCTGGGGAAGCCCTGGTAGTATTCAAACCAACTATACCCAGATTGACAACGAACAGTATGCCATTAATGCCAATGCTTCTGCTGATATAGGAAACCACGCATTGCAATTTGGTTTTATCTACGAGCAGCGTATTGACCGGTTTTACACTTACGCACCGGTTGGGCTTTGGAGTCAGATGCGTGGACTCACCAATGCACACATTGAGCAGCTTGATGTTCAGAACCCGAATTTAGTTTCCCTTGATGGAGTTTTTCAGGATACTATCTATTTTGATCGTAAATATGATGCACAATCGCAACGCTATTTTGACAAAAGCCTGAGAACCAAACTTGGTTTACCAATTGATGGAACCGACTGGATTGATGTTGACTCCTATGACATCAATAGCTACACCATGAACTACTACGATGCCGCCGGAAAGCTTCATACTGTGGCACTTAGTGAGGCATTGTCAATTGATATGTTCAGTCCAGATGAACTTTATGACAACGGTAACCTGCTTGCCAATTATAGCGGTTATACCTATATCGGTGATAAAACCAAACTGAAAGACAGCCCAAGTTTCGATGACTTCTTTAACAAGCGTGATGAGAACGGGATGTTTACCCGCGAGATTGCCCCATTTACACCTATATATATGGCAGGTTTTATTCAGGATAAATTTGCCTTCGACGATCTGATCTTCAATATTGGTGTAAGGATTGACCGCTTTGATGCAAACCAGAAAGTACTTACTGATCCTTATACGCTCTATGCTGCAAAAACAGTTGGGGAGGTAAATGATCTTGGAAGTCATCCACAGAATATGGGTAGTGATTATACTGTTTATGTTGATAATGTGCGCACACCTACCACCATTATGGGATATCGCAGTGGTGATACCTGGTACAATGCAGAAGGTTTGGTTGTTACCGATCCTTCAATTGCACTCGATGCAGGTAATGGAGTTACTCCTTATCTTCAGGACAAAAACAATATTACAGTTTCTTCTGATGCATTCAGCGATTATGAGCCTCAGGTCTCGGTTATGCCGCGTATCTCTTTCTCTTTCCCGATTTCTGATGAAGCCCTTTTCTTTGCTCACTATGATGTATTAACCCAAAGGCCGACTTTCGCGCTGCGCATGAGCCCGCTGGATTATTACTTCCTGCCGATTACCGGTAGTCCTGATATCAGCAATCCGAACCTGAAACCCGAGAAAACCATTGACTATGAGCTTGGATTCCAGCAAAGGATTACTGCCAGTTCATCGATGACTTTTTCTGCTTACTATCGTGAAATCAGGGATCAGATTCAGTCTTTCCGCTACACAGCAGCCTATCCAAAGACTTACTACTCCTATAACAACATTGACTTCTCAACTGTAAAAGGTATGACCATTACCTATGACCTTCGCCGGACGAGCAATGTTCGTGTAAGGGCCAGTTATACCCTTCAGTTTGCCAATGGTACCGGTTCTAATCCTGATTTTGCCAAAGGTCTTATCCAAACTGGTCAGCCGAACCTTCGTACATTGTTCCCACTGAGTTTCGACCGCCGTCATGCCCTTAATCTTATGCTTGACTATCGCTTTACAGAAGGTAAAGAGTATAGTGGACCGGTTATCAGACGCACGAAAACTGATGCTGCCGGGAAGGAAGTTGTTAAAACAACACAATTGCTGAAAAATACCGGTGTTAACTTCACCGTATTTGGTGGTTCTGGTACTCCTTACACCCGCTCAAGTAAGATTGTTCCAATTGGACAATCTGGTATTATCGAAGGATCTATCAACGGATCGCGTTTACCATGGCAGTTCAGAATTGACGGTCGTATTGATAAAGACATCAATATTCAATGGAGTGAAAAACGTTCATCCTACCTGAATGTGTATTTACAGGTACTTAATATTTTCGATGCACAGAATATTCTGAGTGTTTATGGCGCAACCGGTAACGCCGATGATGATGGTTATCTCGCTGCTGCCGAATATCAGAACCTGATCAACACTCAGCTCGATCCTCAGGCTTTCCGCGATCTTTATAGCATCCGTGTTAACAGTCCTGGTAACTATAGTTCTCCGCGTCAGATCAGACTTGGTCTTATTTTCAACTTTTAATTCACTACCAGGTAAGGATCAATACTTATAAACGAAACGATTAAGCAAATCATCAAACTATGAAAAATATACTCCGCATACCATTCGTCGTTTTGCTCGGTATTTTAAT
>DINP01000018.1:10688-20011 GCA_002426025.1 Bacteroidales bacterium UBA5537
GGTTCAGGTAATGACTTCTGGCCAGGACCGCTTACCATTGACGGAACTGCTGCTATCAGTGAAGCTGAATGTGCTGCAAGGGATAAGCTGTATGCCATCTCAAGGTCTGAGATTGACGAATTTGTAGCGTGGTGGGATAATAAGGCAGCTTATCCCGGCTATCAGATTCCTAATTCAATTGCTGATTGGCCTGCACATGGAGATCCGAGTCAGAAGCAAAGTTATTATCTGGCTCCTTTCTTCGATCGCAGTGGTGATGGAGAGTATAATCCTGAAGAAGGGGATTATCCTTATTATGACTTGTCAAATGAACTCTGTCATTCAACCACGCCTACCAAAGAGGCTGAAGAAGGTATTGTAAATGGCGGTTTGCTTGCTGACCAGGTAATTAAAGGAGATGCTACCCTGTGGTGGGTTTTTAACGATAAAGGAAATATCCATACTGAAACACAAGGAACTCCTATTGGTCTTGAAATCCGTGCCCAGGCATTTGGTTTTGCCACCAACGATGAGATTAACAACATGACTTTTTATAGTTATGAAATTATAAACCGCTCAACCTATCGTCTCACCGGCACGTATTTTAGTCAGTGGGTTGACACTGACCTCGGATTTGCTACCGACGACTATGTTGGTTGCGATGTTGACCGTGGTCTTGGATATTCTTACAACGGAAAACCAAAAGATGGTGACGGACAATTCTGGGCTTATGGCGATCAGCCACCGGCGATTGGAGTTGACTTTTTCCAGGGACCTTATATGGATCCCGACGGTTCTGATAACCCTTCATTTAAAGGTGATGGTAAATTGGGCCCTTCATTTAATGGCGATTGTAGTATAGTAGGCTTACACGGTTCTTCACTTAATATGCAGTATGGTGAAGATGGAGAACTTAGTGGAAACTTCATTATTAAGTCAGAAGCTATTAACGGTGTAAACTTTGGTAATGGTATTGTTGATGATGAACGTTTCGGAATGCGCCGGTTTGTTTACCATAATAACGCCGACGCCCCTGGTCCTTACATGCAGGATCCTAAATACGCTCCTCAATACTATAACTACCTGAAAGGTATTTGGCTTGATAATACCAAGATGCTTTACGGCGGAAATGGTCACATTTCTACCGGAGCTTATGGTCCTGAATGTGATTTTATGTTCCCTGGCGATACTGATGTTTGTGATTGGGGTACCGAAGGGCTTCCTCCAAATGGTCCTAAATATTGGACAGAAGAAGTTGCTCAGAACAAAGAGGGAGACCGTCGTTTTATGCAGTCGGCTGGACCTTTCGTTCTGGAACCAGGTGCTGTTAACTATATTACTGTGGGTATTCCCTGGGCTCGTGCTGCTTCGGGCGGTCCATGGGCTTCAGTTAAACTGTTGCAGGTAGTTGACGACAAATGCCAGTTACTTTTCGATAACTGTTTTGCTGTTGTTAGTGGTCCGAATGCTCCAGATCTGACCATCAGAGAACTGGATGAAGAATTGATATTCTATATCTCAAATCGCAAAACCAATGATGCTGGTAACAATATAAACGAAAGTTATACAGAATTAGATCCTGCTATCCTTGCAGTAGCAAACAGTACAGGTTATGATTTTGATCCTTATTATCGTTTTGAAGGTTATCAGGTATTCCAGTTGAAAGATGCCACAGTTTCAGTTGCTGATATTCACGACCAGAAACTGGCAAGGATTGTATATCAGTGTGATGTTAAAAATGGTGTTCGTCAATTGGTTAACCACAATTTCGATCAGGCGCTGAATGCGAATGTTCCTGTTGAAGAAGTTTATGGTGCAGATCTTGGTGTTGATCATACATTCCGTCTGAATGAGGATGCGTTCACCGGACAGTCACTGGTAAACCATAAGCAGTATTATTATCTTGCTATTGCTTATGGATATAATGAATATATGAAATACAGTGCTGATCCCGGTTCTCAAGAAGCTGGAATAGTTGGTCTTGCAGGTCAGAAACGCGTTTACCTTGCTGGTCGTAAAAACATCAAAGTTTATCCTACGATTCCTCACAAACCGGTTGGCATGACCGCTGCCGGTGCTGACTTTGGTGATGGTGTTGAAATCACCCGCCTGCAGGGTCAGGGTAACGGTGGTAATATTCTTGAGCTATCAGATGCCACGGTAGAGGAAATTCTGTCAAAGCAACCCATAGACTCACTGAATGTATTTGGTGGTGCAAATTATCCGATCGCTTATAATCCTTCCTACAAGCAAGGTTTGGGACCGATTGACGTAAGGGTAATAGATCCGTTAAATGTTAAGGATACAGAATACACGCTTGCTTTTGACTCATTGGTTCCTTATTACCTTAGGATTGGAGCCGATAGTACAATCAGTTATAAAGCCACCTGGAAATTAACTGACCTTAATACAGGGATAGTTTATAAATCAGATACAACCATTGCATATAAAAACCAGCAACTTTTCCCTGAACTTGGAATCTCTGTTACTATTGGACAGTTGTTGGATCCCGGTCCGTATAAAGTTGGTATTAATGCTGACAATGACCCGATATATGAGATCATTTCTGAAAACAATGGTGTATTAAACTCAGAATATATCTTTGCTGATAGTTCAAAAATCTGGGTTGCCGGTGTTCCGGATATTGACGGTGTTCCATCATTAAACTGGATCAGGTCTGGCGTAGTTACCGATATTGCCAATCCGGCAAACAACGACTATAATATGCCGAGCAAACCATTTGATCCGGCTTCAAATTATGAAAAGGTTATTGGAGGTACATGGGCTCCCTACATTATGACAGCTTCATCTGAGCAGGATGCACAGTTTGCTCCCGCCTTCAGAAATATATCAAAAGTTGCAGCTAGTTTTTCTGATGTAGCCAGTGTTGATGTAGTGATGACAGCTGATAAAACCAAATGGACCCGTTGTCCGGTTATTGAAATGTGTGCTGACCGAACTCTTGCCGAAGGAGGGGCTGAAAGGTTCAACATCAGGATTGCCCAGTCCGTTGATAAGGATGGAAATCCGGCACCGGTTGGCAGTGGCGCAAGTACAAATCCTGATGCACCAAACTATATCGCCGAAACGGGTATGGGTTGGTTCCCGGGGTATGCAATTAACCTCGAAACAGGTGAACGCCTCAATATTGTATTTGGTGAGAACTCATGGCTTGTTGGTGAAAACGGACGGGATATGATATTTAATCCAAGTTCAAATTTTGGGACGGCCAATGAAATTACCCTTGGTGGAATGCACTACGTTTATATTTTCGCTCATACAGAAGGTAAATCTATTCCAATAGCCAATATTCCGGCTTACGATGCAGGTAAAAAACTGCGCAATAGCATTCCGGTTACACTTGGTGGCGGAACCCAACGTGCATTGGTTTATTCAAGTGCCATGTGGGTTACCATTCCAATGGCAGTTCCTGGCCAGCAGTGGCTTTCAACAGATGTAAAAGCCAGTATCAGGATTGCTAAACCATACAAACGCTATTACAGCACCACGCACGACAGTGCTATGATGGCCAATGACAATCAGAACCGGAATTTCCCCATGTACCAGTTCGCTACAAAGACTATTGCAACTACCTATAATAATGTTGCAAAGGCTGAATCAGAACTCGATTTGATTGGCGTCGTTCCCAACCCTTATTATGCTTATTCAAGCTACGAAACCAACCAATTGGACAACAGGGTAAAAATTATCAACCTTCCACGCAAGTGTACGGTGAGTATTTACGCTACCAATGGATCACTAATCAGACAATTTACGAAGGATGAAACTGGTACAGCGATTGAATGGGATTTGAAAAACTATGCCGGAATTCCAATTGCTGGCGGTGTTTACCTGATCCATGTGAAAGCTGACGGTGTTGGTGAGAAAATTGTTAAGTGGTTTGGTTCACTCAGACCAATTGACCTTAACGCATTCTGATGCAAAGAAGTAAAGAATCTGAAAAATTTAAAACATTCAAACTATTGCTTATGAACAAGATCTTTAAATACTTCGCTGCCTTTTTATTAACGGGATTACTAATTATACCGTTTAATGAGCTATCTGCCGGAAACAAAGACAGGACCGGTCAGGCAGGGGCATCAGAATTACTGATTAACCCCTGGGCCCGTAGCTCAGGTTGGGGTGGCGTGAATGTATCTGGTGTAAAAGGGCTTGAGGGCTTATTTACCAATGTGGCTGGTACTGCACACACAACCGGCACCGAACTGATATTTTCACACACTCAATGGCTGAAAGGGAGTGATATTGACATCAATACCTTTGGACTTACCCAAAAAGTGGGTAACGGTGGTGTAATCGGACTGGGAATTATGTCTATGAATTTTGGCGATATTCCAATCAGAACCGAGGAATTGCCTGAAGGTGGAATCGGTAATTTCACCCCAAGCTACATGAATATTAATATCTCTTATGCCAAAGCCTTCTCAAACAGTATCTATGGTGGAATCAACATCAAGATTGTTTCTGAGGTTATTTCTGACGTAAGTGCCCAGGGTATTGCCATTGATGCAGGTATCCAGTATGTTACCGGTCCTCGCGATAATGCAAGGTTTGGTATTACCCTTCGCAATGTAGGACCTACCATGCGTTTTAATGGTGATGGATTGTCATTCCGCAGTCTGCTTCCTGGCCAGGAAAGCTATTTTACCCTTGAACAACGTTCGGCCGATTTTGAATTACCTACCCAGTTAGCCATGGGAGCCTCTTATGATTTTCTGTTTGCTGATATTCATCGCTTAACCATAGCCGGTAATTTTATATCTAACTCATTTACCAAAGATCAGTTTATTTTTGGTGCCGAGTATGAATTGAAATCATACCTTATGCTCAGGGGTGGATATACTTACGAAGAGGGCATTACAAGCGACACTGACCGTACTTCAGCCTTCACAGGGCCAAGTGCCGGTTTTACGGTTGCAGTTCCTCTTAACAAAGAGAAAGGCTCATCAATTGCTATTGATTACTCCTACAGAGCTACTGATCCTTTTAGCGGTACACACAGTATTGGAGCCAGAATTAACCTGTAAGCAAAAGTTGATTTAACAGGGATTCTGTATCCTGACATATTATTGAAAGGACCCTTGATAAAAGGGTCTTTTCTTCTTATTATATAGTGACAAAACACCCAAAAGATTATTGAAATGTACTACACATTAGAAGGTCTGAACAAATTGAAGGCTGAGCTAGAGCAGCTCATCAGCGTCGAGAGGCCATCCATATCACAGCAGATTGCCGAAGCGCGCGATAAGGGCGACTTATCGGAAAATGCGGAGTACGATGCAGCCAAAAATGCTCAGGGCATGTTAGAGCTCAAAATATCGAAATTGCAGGAGACCATCCGCAATGCTAAAATTATTGATGAAAGCAAGCTGGATACTACCAAAGTTTTGATACTTTCTACCGTTAAAATCAGGAATACAAAGAATAATGCCACCATGACCTATTCCATTGTTCCTGAAAATGAGGCTGATCTGAAACTTGGTAAAATATCGGTTAACTCTCCGATTGCCAAAGGCCTGCTCGGAAAATCAGTGGGCGAAAGCGTAGAAATTCAGGTTCCGGCAGGGAAAATGACGTTTGAGATTGTTGATATAGTCCGATAAACCCTTAAAACAACCATTATGGCTTCCATTTTTTCCAGGATTGTAAATGGTGAAATCCCGGCTTACAAAGTAGCTGAGGATGAGCAGTTTCTTGCCTTTCTCGATATTAATCCATTGGCCGAAGGACATACCCTGGTTATTCCTAAAAAGGAGGTGGATTATATTTTCAATATTGATGATCCTTTGTATGCCGATTATTTTGTTTTTGCAAAAAAGGTGGCAAAAGCAATTAAGGCTGTTATACCCTGTACAAAAGTGGGTATTGCTGTCATAGGGCTCGAAGTGGCTCATGCCCATATTCACCTGATTCCAATCAATTCAATTTATGATATTGACTTCAGCAAGCCAAAGCTAAAACTTAGTTCGGAAAGGCTGAGTGATATTGCCAATTCAATTGCTGCTGCTGGAAAATAATTCTTTGATACTGCTTTTTGCCGGGAGATTAGTTCTTAGTCTTCCGGCTTATTTTTTATAATCATTCCTGTTGTTGAATGTCATCTCTCTGAAATTCTTTCGATTTTAATTTCGAAATCTGACTGTTATGGCACAAAGAATACTGATCCTGATCATTGATGCTCCTTGCGGACCAGATAAAGTAAATAACTGCTGGAAAGGCGTAATTGCCCTTTGTAGTTTTTTGAATAAGCCTAAGGTGGAATATACCAATACTCGTTTATTCATTTCTCAATTTTAAGTATTGCTTCCCGAATCAGGCTGTTGACCTTTAGTATAATGGAAATATGTATTTGCTAACCCCCGCAATTTTGTAGCTTTGCAGGTTTAACATCTTAAAGCATATAACATTGGATCAAAACCATGCATTTCAAGCTTCAGTTATTATTCCTGCTTTTAACGAGGAGGCTGGTATTGGGCCTTTGCTCGATAAAATAATCTCTTCAGGACTCAATCTTAAATATGAGATTATAGTGGTTGACGATGGCTCATCGGATAACACTGCCAATATTATTGCCGGTTACCCTGTAAGACTGCTGAAACATGGGACGAATAAGGGCTATGGAGCAGCACTAAAAACGGGAATCAGAAAAGCAAAATGCGATAAGGTAATTATGCTCGACTCCGATGGACAGCACGATCCGGGATATGTTGATACTATATATGAATTGCTTGCAGACTCGGATATGGTTATTGGGGAGCGTGATAGTCAATCGCATCAGGTGGGGAGCCGCAAAGGCGGCAAATGGGTTATCCGTAAAACCGGTGAAATGCTGGTTGATCAGAAGTTGCCTGATTACAACTCGGGAATGCGTGGTTTTCAGCGCGATTTAATCCTCAACCTGATTCACCTGATGCCTAATGGTTTCTCCTTTTCAACAACATCAACCCTGGCTTTTTTGAAAGAAGGATATAGTATTGCCACTTTTCCGATTAATGTAGTTGAAAGGGTGGGCCGTAGCAGCAATGTGAAGTTTGTTAAAGATGGCACCAAAACACTGTTGTTGCTTTTCAGGATTATCATGTTGTTTAATCCACTCAAGGTTTTCTTTCCGGCAAGCGTCTTTTTTACCTTTATAGGTTTGGTTTGGGGCGTAAACGGCTATTTCATTTTTGGCAGATTTCCCAACTCAGGAACAGTGATGATTTCATTGGGGATGTTCATGTTCTTTTTCGGCCTTCTGGCTGACCAGATTGCCATCCTGAACCGTAAAAAAGGTTGAAAATGGCTGATAAGCACCGCAATAAATGGAATGATAGTGAAGTTGAGGCCCATTGGGACAATGTTGCCCACATTTATGTGCTGGAAAACAATAAGGTTAAGGATACCCACGATCAGCGTTTTCGCGAAACCATTCAATACCTCGATTTGCCTGCGGATGCCAGTGTATTGAATATCACTTCCCGTGATGGAGAAGCCGCTGATTATGTGCTAAGGAAGCAACCTGGGGCAAGGATAACAAATGCCGAAATCTCTTCGGGCTTAATGAAAGTTGCTGCAGAAATCCGTCCGCACCTGAATCAGGTTAAACTGAGTTCCTACAGTTTACTTCCCTTTTATAACGAAGAGTTTAACCGAATTATCTGCCTCGAAACCCTTGAACATGTTGCAGAACCGCTTGCATTTCTCAGTGAACTTCACCGGGTTTCTACCCCCGATGCAAAAATGGTATTGAGTTGCCCTCCTGCGACCAGCGAAATACCTTACCAGATTTTTACAGCCCTTTTTGGTGGACATGGCGAAGGCCCGCACCGTTTTTTGCATTCACGCGAAGTGAAAGCAATGTTTGAACACACAGGCTGGAAACTTATTAAACACAAGGGAACCGTATTGCTTCCTGTGGGGCCACGTAGTCTGCGCAAAGTTGCCGAACGCCTTATGGAGCGGATGCAGGGAACTTTTATTTCTGAACTTGGAATACGACAATTTTATGTCTGTGAAAAGTATTGATGCGCTCCGGCAAATTATGCGCTCCGACCTGTGCAATCGTTGTGGCAGTTGCGTGGGGCTTTCGGAAGGCAAAATTGTATTTGCCGATCGCGAGGGCGAATACAGGCCGGTGGTTTTACAAGAGCCTGATGAACCGCTTGCTGCAAAACTGCTGAATGCCTGTGCGGGCAAGAGTTTTGATTTCCCGGCTTTCCGCGAATATTTTTATAAGGAAACCCCTTCGTTTCACACTTACACCGGACCATATAACGGCATCTACATCGCCCATTCAGTCAATGAACAGATAAGGCAGGCAGGTGCCAGTGGAGGCATGCTATCGGCAATCCTGATCTGGTTGTTGAATACCGGAAGGATAGATGGGGCAGTAGTTACAGGTATGTCGAAGGAGAAACCCTGGCTGGCTGAATCTTTTATTGCAACCACACCAGCCGAAATTCTGGACGCAGCCCAAAGTAAGTACATCATCACTTCGGTAAACGAAATTTTGCCCCGGATTCAGGAATTTAAAGGCAAGCTGGCTTATGTAGGACTTCCGGGACAAGTGCAGAGTATCCGAAAACTGCAAAAAATGGGTGATGCATCGGTTGCCCCGATTAAATATATTTTCGGTCCATTTTATGGGAATACCCTCCATTTTTCATCCGTAAGAAGTTTTCTAAAGTCTTATAAAATAAGGGACTATCAAAATATCATTAGCTTATATTTTCGCTATGGTGAATGGCCCGGCAATATGCGGGTGGAGATGAGCGATGGCCGGGTAGCCGAACTCCCGAAATTTCATGCAAACTACTTAATCCCATTTCACATCCTGAAAAACAGCCTGTTATGCAGTGACCTGAGCAATGAATTTACTGATATTTCGGGAGGTGATGCATGGGCACCGGTTTATGAGGAGCGTGGTAAAGGTTTTTCGATGGTTATTTCCCGGACCGATGCAGGTAAGGAAATTCTACTTCAAATGGAAAAGGAGGGGTTGATTAGTCTTGCTCCGATAAGTGGCGATGATGCCATTACGATGCATTCGCATGGCTATGACTTAAAGAAACGCGGCACTTTTATCAGGATTAAGTTCAGGAAATGGCTTGGCAAAAGTGTGCCGGACTATGGATATACATTATCAGGATTTCCATTAAGCAGATACCTAATGGAAATGATAATCAGTATGTTGTTTCTGATACTTGGGACTAAGCCCGCACGTTGGGCTGTTGAAAGGGTTTCTCCATCATTTATCGGGCGTCTTTTCGAGAAATCGCGCAAACTATGGAAAAAAGCCACCTTTGGAATTAAACGCGAAAATCTGAATTGATGAATAAACC
>DINP01000079.1 GCA_002426025.1 Bacteroidales bacterium UBA5537
GCCTGCAGCAGGTTTTGATTCGACAGAAAACAATCAATACCGGCAGCTTCCAGCCGCGACATCAGTAGCAAAGCTCTTGAATATGAGTGACGGGCAATAACGATAATTTTTTCATCTGAAGTATCCATGGCCTGTATTTTTAGGTGAAGTTCGGAATTAATAAGCGGCAAAAGATCAGTGTTACGAATATACGAAATTTTCCGCTAACTACGGCTGTTTTGAGCAAAAAAGATCGGTTATTCTATTTATAGAAGATTGGATTTGTATTTTGTTGATACTGAAAATATTTGATTTTCAGTAATGTGAGAATTCTGGATGCGGTATCCTATTCTTCGCTAACTTTGTCGCCTAAATTATACTGAATGAGTGCAATGAGAAAATTCCCTGCCGAAGGAAGTACAGGGAAAAACAAAAAACCCGATGGAGCCCCTGCTAACAGGCGCGCCGGCAAGGGAAAACCTGCTGGGAAAACTTCAGCAAAAGGTGCCGGAACATATAAGTTGCGTGAAACAGGGAAAGATGCTCCCCGTGAAAGACGTTTCTTAGATAACAAGCCTTCCGGTGACAGACCATATAAAAGCCGTAAACCCTATGAGGGCAAGAGTGAAGGAAATGACTCTCCTCGCCCATACAAAGGAAGTAGAGACGACAAACCTTCAAGGCCATGGAAACGCGATAGTGGTTCAGATACTCCTCGTGAAAGGCGTTTTTCTGATAGCAAACCATCAGGCGACAGACCTTACAGAAGCCGTAAACCTGATGATGGAAAAGGTGGAGGTACAGATTCACCCCGTCCATATAGAGGAAACAGAGACGACAAGCCTTCGGGGTCCTGGAAACGCGAAGGCGATACAGAAACACCCCGTGAAAGACGCTTTTCCGACAGCAAACCATCAGGCGATAGACCTTACAGAAACCGTAAACCTGAAGATGGAAAAGAGGGAAGTACAGATTCACCCCGTCCATATAGAGGAAACAGAGATGACAAACCTTCACGGCCCTGGAAACGCGAAGGCGATACAGATACACCCCGTGAAAGACGCTTTTCCGACAGCAAACCATCAGGCGACCGACCTTACAGAAGCCGTAAACCCGAAGATGGGAAAGAGGGAAGTACAGATTCACCCCGTCCTTACAGAGGAAGCAGAGACGACAAGCCTTCAGGGCCATGGAAGCGCGAAGGCGAAAGAGAAACACCCCGTGAAAGACGTTTTTCTGACAGCAAACCATCGGGTGACAGACCTTACAAAAGCCGAAAGCCCGAAGATGGAGCAGGTGATGGAAGTTATAAGCCCAAAAGGAAATTTCAGGATACTGATGAACCCCGCAAGTTTAAGTCTGATGATAGTCGCTCAGCGCCCCGAAAACCGGGTAGTTATGACAAGGATAAATTTTCAGGATCATATAAGCCTAAAGAGAGTAAAAGTTTCGCAGATGATGGTACTATCCGACTGAATAAGTACATTGCTAACTCAGGTATTTGTTCACGCCGTGAAGCTGATACCTTGATTGAATCTGGTGCTGTTATGGTAAATGGTGAGGTTGTAACCGAGCTTGGAACCAAGGTTACCCGCGCAGACAAAATTCAGTTTGGAGGCGAAACCCTTAATATTGAAAAGAAAGTTTACCTGTTACTGAATAAGCCCAAAGGCTATATAACTACTGTTGATGATCCTCAGGAGCGCAATACAGTGATGATGCTGATAAAAGATGCTTGTCGTGAACGGGTTTATCCTGTAGGCCGGCTCGATCGCAATACTTCCGGATTGCTGCTTTTTACCAACGATGGCGATATGGCCAAAAAGCTGACACATCCGGGGCATAAAGTTCGAAAGGTTTATCATGTCGAGCTAAATAAGGCATTGTCGAAAAACGATATGCTTCAACTTTCAGAAGGCGTTGAACTGGAAGATGGCCTTATGGCGGTCGATGAAATAGCATATACCGGCGCTGGCAGCGATAAGAAGAACATTGGCGTAGTAATTCATTCCGGGAAAAACCGGGTAGTTCGCCGTATGTTTGAAGCACTAGAATATGAGGTAGTAAAACTCGACAGGGTGGCATTCGCCAACCTTACCAAAAAAGATTTGCCTCGCGGAAGGTGGCGTTTCCTTGATGAAAAGGAGCTTAATCTCCTAAAAATGATATAGTTGATACTAGTTTTCCTTAAAAGGCTGTCGTATTNNCCTTAATACCGCCATACATTTGTATCATCAGTTTCTGACAACTATTTTATTCCTCGTTTAATAGATTTTATTATCCTTAAATAGTTAGTTAATCAAATAGTTGAATCAGAATTTTGACAGATTAATATGGCGTTGTTTGTTTTTAGAGGACAAAAATAGGTTTTCCGGAAAACGGCTGCCGGTGAAAGATTTAAGGGGTTTGAATCGTTACCGGCCGGCCGCTCCGGGAAATCAAAATGAGATTAAAATTTTATTTCGGGTTTCTTGGATAAACAGGTATTACAATTAAAAAATACTGTAAACAAATATAAGCAATAACAAACATTTTTCAACAGCCCCCTAAGTTTCCTTTATATTTGTTTTCCAGCGGGAAGATCGGGTAGTCTGATTTTCCCGCTTTTTTTTTACTTTGAAAATTAATAAATTTGAGAAAAAATAAAATAAAATTTGATAAACTGCTATTTTTAAAGCTTTTATCGACATTTCGTACTTGAGAAAAAAAATAATTTACCATGAAGTGCATTAAGATTATTGATTAGGAATGACCAGATTGATTTATCCTTTTTTATTAATAGTACTCTTTGTTTGATTAACTTTAGCCCTTTATATTGCACTTGTCATACTTCCCTTCTTAGTGAAAATACGCATTGGTTGCTGAATGTAATATTTAAAAGTAGTATTAAACCGTATTGCGTTTAGGAAAAAGTCACTCTAAATTTGTACTCGATTAGTTCTATGTAATCTTTGGAATAACTAAGAATTTTTAATTATCAGATTTTATAATATTAATAATGAATTAAATCTGAAATAGAAATTTAAATGCATTTGCTTCTGATTAATATTTGAGGGGAGGAAGCTTAATCAATTGGTTACAGGAAATAATGATGCTGTCGCCTGACAGAAGAAAAAGGAAAACAAAAGTTTAATTATAAGCGTATGAAAACTATTACACAGAGTTTCAGAGCGAGAGTTCTATTTTTTATGATAGTGACTCTTTTGGTTGCAACAAACACTTTTGCACAGAGTTTAACCATAAACGACAAGATTCCTGTCAGGATTCCTGAAGAGGAATTGAATGGAATTAAGGCAATTCAGGGCGGAAATATGTTGTTGAGTCCTGCCGGGTCTATTTCGGTGGCAGAGAATGCTACCTATAACCTTATGAGTCCATCTCAGCTCGTGCAGAATGTACTGGTTACCGGTTGTTTACAAGCCCAGAATGTCAGGTTTGGATATTACAACAGAAACAACAACAATGCCTGGGTCAATCACAGTTGGGGGACTACTGCAGGTGATAGAATGCTCGGATATTTTTCCAATGGCACTTCCAGCTTTCCGCTTCAGGAAGGCCTGGTACTTTCAACAGGAAAAATAAGTTCCGCAATGGGGCCAAATAATACCGGCAGCAAAAGCGATGAGATGGTAAGTCAGGCTTCAGATCCTGATCTCAGGACAATTACAGGTAAAACCATGTACGATGCATCTGTGCTGGAGTTTGATTTTATACCGGCCGGTAATGTTGTTGAGTTTAAATATGTTTTTGCCTCTGAGGAATACCTGGAGTATGTTCATACTAATTTCAACGATGCTTTTGGCTTTTTCCTGAGTGGCCCGGGTATTTCTGGCCCTTACACAAATAATGCGGTTAACCTTGCTGCCTTACCCAATGGTGAGGCTGTTACCATTAATACCATTCATCCGGCAGGCACAAACATTGATAATCAGGCCTATCCTGCTCATAATCAGGAGTACTATGTAAACAATCCATCCGGCTCGCTTACCATGCAATACGATGGATATACTGTGGTCCTCACGGCAAGTTATCCGGTTACACCTTGTGAAACTTACCGGATTAAAATGGCTGTTGCCGATGCATCGGATCAGAAATGGGATGCTGGTGTATTTTTAGGGGCTCGTAGTTTCAATTCTGAAACAATTTCACTGACAAATTTTGGCAATAATATAGAGTTTAATAACAATATATTTGAAGGATGTAATAATAATTATTTTCTTGTAAGGAGGCATACTACAGACCTTTCCGAACCATATACAGTTAGTCTTATTCTTTCGGGTACTGCCATAAACGGAACCGACATCATGACAACTGGTGGACAACCTTTTCCTACCCAGATTACTATTCCTGCAGGACAGGCAACCTATCAAATTCCGTATTACGTTGTAAGTGATGGAATTGCGGATAATGCTGAAACCTTTATAATCAGGGTGCTTAATTCCTGTCCATGCGCATCTACTGTAGTTTATGTGCAGCAAAACCTTAATATTTATGAACTGGTGTCAATTACATCAATAGCTGCTCAGAATTCGAGCTGTAATGGCCAGAGTAATGGCGTAATAACAGTGAATGCAACAGGTGGGTCCAGTACTTATGAGTATTCGAAAAATAATGGAACATCCTGGCAAACATCTAATACATTTACCGGATTAAGTGCCGGAGACTATACAATACTGGTGCGTGATCCAGGAAGTTGCCATGATCCGGTTTCAGGTTCAGCAACCGTTGGTAGTCCATCACCTATTGTTGCCAATGCCGGACCAGATGTAACCATTTGTAGCGGAATCAGCACACAATTAAATGGTTCGGGTGGTGTACTTTATTCATGGAGCCCAACAACAGGACTGAATAATCCTAATATAGCCAACCCTATAGCAAGTCCGACTTCCACAACTACATACACACTTACAGTAACCAATGCTTTGGGACAATGCCCATCAAGCGATCAGGTTGTTGTTACTGTAAATCCATCACCAACAATAACTGTAAATCCAGTTGAAATTGAAGTTTGTGCAGGCACGAGTACCACTATCACAGCCTCAGGAGCACAAAGCTATATTTGGAATCCGGGTGGTACTGCTTCAGCATCAATTACCGTTTCACCGGCAACCAATACTTCTTATGTTGTAACCGGCACCGGGTCAAACGGATGTACTGGCAACGCAACAGCTACTGTTATTGTAAAGTATGCTCCTGCAGATGTTAATGCTGGGAATGATGCAAGCATTGGCCTATGCCAGACCCATCAACTTCAGGGTTCAGCTACGGCCCGGCCTGGTGAAGTCCTATCTTTTACATGGACTCCGGTTACAGGTTTGAGCAATCCAAATATCTCCAATCCGGTATTTACCCCGATTACTTCCGGAACATTCACATACACTCTATCTGTAAGCGGAACAAACGGATGTTCATCTTCAGATAACGTAATGATCACTGTTGCGCCAGCAATTTCAGTGACAGCCAGTGTAATAAACAATTCATGTCAGAATATACCTGATGGTTCAGTTAATATTTCGGTAAACGGGGGAACCCCACCATATTCCTTTAACTGGACCGGCCCCAATGGCTTTACCAGCAGTAGTGAAGATATTAGCAGTCTCTTTGCTGGAACTTATCAAGTATTAGTTACAGACAGCAAAGGATGTACAAAAACTGCTTCATTTACAGTATTAACCATTGCTGATATTATAGCTCCGGTGCCTGATGTTACTTTTTTACCTGATATTTCTGGTGAATGTGATGCAAGCGTAACACCACCGACAGCTACAGATAACTGCGCAGGCATAGTGACCGGAACTACTTCTGATCCTTTAAGTTATGCATCGCAGGGTACTTATACCATAACCTGGATTTATTCTGATGGTAATGGTAATACTGCT
>DINP01000145.1 GCA_002426025.1 Bacteroidales bacterium UBA5537
CAGCAATGGGCTCAATCCTGTTTTGTTCCAGCGCACTGCCCGAAACACTTAAAGATACATATCCGCGCTGAGCGGGTGGCCCGGCAATAATCAGTGTGGTTTCCGCCATACCATAGCAGGGATAGAGCATATTGGCCTTAAATCCCTGGTGGTGGAAAGCAGCTATAAACCGATCGAAAGTAGATTTGCGGATGGGTTCGGCACCACAATAAAGTGTACTCAATGATGAGAGATTGAGTTGCTGCTTTTCTTCAGCTGAAATGCCATCCACACAGTGATCGAAAGCAAAATTTGGAGCGCCCGAATGGGTGCCTTTGTATTTTGTGATGGCTTTCAACCAGCGGAAAGGCCTTTGAATAAAAGCAACCGGTGGTATCAATATGCCAGGATATCCCACATAAACCGGATCGCAAACGCCGTCAATCAGTCCCATGTCGTGAAAATTGGGCAGCCAGGTTACAGAAACACTCTTCCGCGACAAGCTGAAACTCTGACGGATAAAATCGGCATTGCGCACAATATTACGGTGGGTTACCATAACGCCTTTTGGCGTTCCGGTTGAGCCGGATGTATATTGCAAAAGAGCAACATCTTTAGGCAGGGGAGGCGATGGTCGGGTTTCATGATGGATATTGGTGTTCAAATCATCCATCACCAACCATTGCATCGATTTCAATTCTTCGAGATCGGAGAATGACCGCTCGGTTGACTGTGAAATATCTGCTGTGGAAATAACAACGCGCGAACCTGAATCAACAACCAGGGTTTTTATTCTTTCCAGTGATCGGTTTTTCCTTGGCGGATAGGCTGGCACAGCAATCACCCCGGCGTAAAAGCATCCAAAAAGAGCTTTCACAAATTCAAGTCCCGGAGGGAAAAGCATCAATGCCCGTTCACCTTTCATGTTCATGGCGAGCAGGCGATGCGCAACAAAGTTTGCTGCTTTATCAAGCTCAGTATAGGTAATTCTTTCCTCATCTTCTTCACCGTCCTTAAGAAAGATATAGGCTGTTTCTTCAGGCGTTTCAATTGCCCGCATCTGTAATATTTCTGCAAGTGTATAGGTGTAAGTGTCCTGATCGGTANNTGCAAAAATAGGAAAGTCCGGGGGAATCAGTTAACAGTTAAAAATTAATAATGAACAGTTAACATTGATTATAACACAAGGAGGGCTGGTTTGTATTTGAAGTCGGACGACAGAAGTCGGAAGGCGAAGATCAGAGTTCAGAAAAACTGGAAATAAAATTTATTTCAAAGGATTGACTTTTCGTTTATTAAGTTTCCAGTAAACTTTGAGGAAAATCCCCAGTACCTGGTTCAACCAGATGCGCATACGATGGGGCAGATGGTCGCCCAGCAGCATCAGGCGATACATGATGGATCCGTATATCAATATCGGTAGTACTTTCAGGTAAATGAGCAGCCCAAAGGAGGTAAAATGTCTATTGTAACCGGCTTCTTCAGCTGTTTTTCCTGCAACCAGATCGGCAAGTTGGATATCTTTTTTGGCCATCTGAGTTTTCCATAACTCCATGCGGCTGGTTGAAATGGGATTCAGCAGGCTTTTATGTATAACATTGATTTCCTGAGAACCGGAATAAGCCTTTTCAAACTCATTTTTCTTCTCATGAAACGATAATACAGATGGGTTAAATTCAATATTCATAAAGTAGCACAATTCCCTGAAATGCTTTTCAGGGTTGGCGGCGAGATCTTCGTACTTTAGCGAATAAACAAGTTCGGGATGCTTTCTCTTAAGTTTGCGGGCCAGACGCAATGCAAACTTCCAGCGGTAAACCACCAGCGGTACAATGGGAACTTCAAAGTTTACGTTGATCAGCGAAAGGTAATTATCTCGGTAATCACGGGTAAGGTGGATGATTTTGGCTTCAGGGAACAGCTTGTGAATGCGGTTTATATAGAGCGAATAACCGGGGTTTTTATCGCCGATCAGCCTGATTTCCTGCTTGTCATAAACAGAATGATAAGCCAGGCAGGTTTTCTTCACCATCGTTTGAAACGACAGTTCCCCTTCGGCCTCCATCAGATTTTTCAGCAATTCATCCTTTCCAATCAGCCACTTTTCGAAGTAACGCTGTTTTAAAACATCATCACAATATGCCTTAATTAGCTCTTTATCCCAGTGGTTTACTTTGCCGTATTTTTTATAAAGGTTTAGAATAAACGGGCTTTCAGGCGGAACAAGTACATTGGGGTGGGCTTCGAATAGCATCCTCAGCATGGTTGTTCCCGAACGTGGCCTGCCGATTATAAAAAACATCGGAATGTCGGAAAGAGGCTGATTTACAATGGGATGACTCATTTATAAGCTTTACTTAGGTCGAAGGCGACAAATTTAGGAATAATTGGTTGGTTTTACTGTGTAGGGACTAATCTCACTAAAATTGCTTTATTTTGCAGCTTCGAACCCGGCTTATCCATGTTGTTCAATTCCCTCGAATACCTGATTTTTCTCCCGATTGTTGTGGTACTCTATTTTACCATTTCGGTAAAATGGCGTTGGTTGCTACTGCTTGTGGCCAGCTACTTTTTTTATATGTGCTGGAAGGCCGAGTATGTGGTTCTTATTGCCTTCACTACACTGGTTGATTATTTTGTGGCACTGAAAATCGGCCGGGAACCATTGAAGAAAAAGAAAAAACGCTACCTGATACTGAGCCTTCTGGTCAATTTGGGCATGTTGGCGGGGTTTAAATACCTGAACTTCTTTGCGGACAGTATAAATATGCTTTTCGGGGAAATGGGCGCCGAACAGCCATTTTCATTGTTTCATATCTTGTTGCCAGTAGGGATTTCCTTCTACATCTTTCAGTCGCTCAGCTATACCATTGATGTGTATCGCGGATATAAGAAGCCGGAAACCCACCTGGGGAAATTCGCGCTGTATGTTTCTTTTTTCCCGCAACTGGTAGCCGGGCCAATTGAACGATCAACCAGCCTGCTTCCGCAAATACACAAGCCATTGCCTTTTGATCAGGAGCGTCTGGTAAGCGGAATCAAACTGATGCTGTGGGGCTTTTTTAAAAAGCTGGTGATTGCCGATCGCCTCGGGATGTTTGTCAGCTATGTGTATGAAAACCCTGAGCAACATAATGGTTTGCCGGTTATTTTGGCAACAATGTTGTTTGCTTTCCAACTTTACTGTGATTTTTCGGGCTACACCGATATTGCCCGTGGCTCAGCCCGCTTAATGGGCTATGACCTGATGATCAACTTCAACCGCCCGTTGATTGCCCGTTCGCTCCGCGATTTCTGGAACCGCTGGCACATCTCTCTTACCACCTGGTTCCGCGATTACGTGCTCTATTCCATGCCTTACATCAGGGAAAAGAAAATAATAAACCGCAAAATATACCGCAATCTGATCATCTCCTTTCTGCTGATGGGACTGTGGCATGGCGCGGCCTGGACATTTATCCTTTTCGGGATTTTTCATGGTATCATGTTGGTTGTTGAGTCGGTCACAGAGAAGCCTCTTGCTCCGGTTTATGACCGTTTGGGGATTAACCGTTTCCCCAAAGTTAAAGCCGGTATCGGTATATTTTACACCTTTTCACTGCTTACCTTGTCGCTCTTCTTTTTCAGGGCCAACACCCTCAGCGATGCCTGTTTGTTGTTGTCAAGAGCCTTTGATTTCAGCAATACAGGGGAATCGTTACGGTTTATGTTGAAGAACAACGAACTGACATTTGGAATTTTGATGATTATTGCGTTGTTGGTTACAGAACAATATCACGCGAAACATAACCTGATCCTAAAAATTGCCTCCAAACCTATCTTTATCCGCTGGTCGGTTTATGCCGGGTTTATCTTTTTTATTCTGCTTTTTGGCGTATTACATCAGCAGAAATTCATCTATTTCCAATTCTGATCTTATAAAATGACAGGAAAATTTGCCAAACGAGCCTTGCTGTTTATCGCGCTTTTGCTGCTGATAAATGTTGCCCTTGATCAGGCTTTCAAGGCTTTTTCGGTGCATAATATCCTGAACAGGCGGATGGATGAGCAATTTGCCAGCTATAATGATACATTGAAGTATCTCTCATTGGGTAATTCACACAATTGCATCAATACATATATTCTGGAAAACAGCTTCAATTACGGTTCGCCCAGCGAAAACTACATCCAATCGTATTATAAGCTGAAGCACATCCTTGAAAAAACAGACAAAAAGCCAGAGTACCTGCTGCTGCAGGCCGATATTTCGACATACGGGCCAAAAATCGCAGAACGCTATGAATACAATTCATACTGGATAAATTACATCAATTATCCTGAACTGGCGCGCATCAAAGGCGACAGAGAAGTGCTGACCAAGTGGTTGGAGGGCAAATTTTTCTCTTATGCCGGAAATTACAAGGACATTCAGCTATCCATCGTTTACAGGATGAAAATCAGGACACTGGAAATGCACAATGGCTACCGGCCGCACCGCGATTACCGGAACTTCGCCGATGAACCAAACCGTAAGAAACTGGCATGGGACAAGGCCAACCTGTTTTCAACCAGGGGAGCTTATTTTGACCCGACCATCAAAGCATATTTTAAAATGATGCTCCAGCTTTGTCAGGACTACAATGTAAGGGTTTACTTAATCCGATATCCTGTTTCACAGGAGTTTTATGCCGAAGAAACGAAGATCGTACCTTCCGTCCTGCTCTATTCAGAAGTTGAAGCTATTGCATCAGGTTTTTCTTCCTATCAGGGAATGCTCGACTACCACAGCATGTTTTTCGGTCATCCGGAATACTTTTTCGATCCCGATCATTTGAATGTAAAGGGTTCCGATTTGTTTACCCGACAACTGGCCATTGATTTGAAACAGCGGCAATCAGGCTCGTTTACGGAACAGACTGGTAAATAGCCGGGCAAGAAACAAAGGCCCTTTGCTAAGTAACTTTTCGCGCAAGCGATAAGGAAAACGATCAATTATGCAGGTGAGCAGATAAATCGTTTTTGCATAGAAAATTCCTGGTGCAGCCAGCAAGGCAATCCAAAGGCTGTAATTCCTATACTTTCTTTTATATCCGGCCTTTTCGGCAAAACTACCTGCCACCAGGTCGGCAATGCGTACCTGCTTTTCGCTCATTGATTTTTTCCAAAGGCCCAGCCGGCTGGTATTTATCGGGTTGAAAAGGCTTTTGTGATGCTTCTCCAGAATATCGGTGGGGTAGGTCTCTTCGGCCTTCGCTTTTACTTTATAGAAATCAAAAACAGACGGGAGATACTTTATTCCTAAAAAGGTGCATATCTCTTTGAAGATGCGCTCAGGTTCAGCCGCAAGATCTTCGTAGCGAAGAAAGTAAAAGTCGCCTGGATATCGCTCCGAAGCGGCAAGGGCCTTTTTAAAAAAGTATTTCCACTTATAGGTAACAAGCGAAACTACTGGAACTTCAAAATCAACCCGCTTCACCGAATCGAAATTGTCGCGGTAATCGCGTAGTACATAAATGAATTTTGCTTCCGGATATAATTTCTTCAGACGATCGGTATAGATGGTATAGCCGTGGTTTTTATCGCCTATCCACTCAATATCTCCTTTCGGATACAGTGAAATATGGTTCAGGTAAACTACCTGGCAAATCTGCCTGTAGGTATTATCACCAGCGCAAAGCAGCAGTTCATTTTTCAGTTTTTCATGGTTAATGTTCCAGGTGCTGAACTGCCATTGCGTTAGCAAATCTGCATAGAATTGTTCAAGCAAATCTTCAGACCAATTGGAAATTTCACCATATCTTGGATAGAGATTAAGCACAAACTGGCATTCCCAGGGTATCTGAATGTTAGGATGGGCATCGAACAGCGATTGAAGCAGGGTGGTACCGGTCCTGGGTCTCCCGATAATAAAGAAAACAGGGATATTTGAGTTTTGCACCATCCTGAAAAAGTAAAGATCGGCAAATATAAGTCTTTGAACCGAATCGGACTTTAGCTAAAGTAATAAGGAGGAGATTAAATACATCAAAAAATGCCGGATATTGACCAATGAAAGTCAATATCCGGCAAAAGTAAATTTTGTACAAAAAGAATACTTTGTTTATTTTCTGGATGGAATTCCGGTAGTACGCGACCAGATAAAGGTTTTACTGATCATACTCAGGCCTGCAGTTGCGGTAATTTCCATCTGATCGTTGTTATTTTTAAGCTTAACCTTGCAATCATAGGTTTTACCCGTCTGCGGCATATAAACCTTGCCACCTTCGTAGGTTTTTGTACTTGGGTTATATTTAAGATTTGAAATCATTTGGGTGCCAACAATAGGGTTGCTTCTTTTAGCTCTATCCGGGTTGTTAGCATCGGTTAAAGGTTTGCCGCTCTTGTCTTTATTTTGTCTTTGCCAGGCTACTTTACCCATATAAACATTGCCTTCCCTGTAAAATTGGACAATAGATGCCTTGTTTGCTGTGAGCCAGAACCCGGTAACATCTTTAGTTGTGGAAACGGGTGTTACCTTCGGGGCAACATCGGCATTTGTTTTAGGCTTAACCGGTGTAACAGGCTTTTTTTGAGTAGCAGGCGTTACCTGTTTGGTTGACTGCTTCTGAGGGGTGCTTACCTGGGCTGAAACTGCTGAAAATGAGAAGATCAGGGCAATGCAAAAAATACTGAATTTCATAATTGTTGAATTTTGATTGATTTTAGATTTTATCAATGTGTAATTTCGTCGGATCACAATGCAAATATAACGCCATAATTCAAATCAGAGAATTTAACATTCCTTTTCCTGATAAAGTGAAATGGTCAGATTAAACCTTCCGTTACAATTTCAGGCATTTAGTATTTCGAAATAACGGTATTCCTACAAAGGCTAATTCTGAAATATCATTACCTTTCTTGATCGGGAAATGGCTATTTTAGCAGCCAGAAAAGCATCTGGCATGAAAATCCCATTTAATAAGCCCCATTTTACCGGGCGTGAAGCATTCCATCTTTCAGAGGCTGCTATTATTGGTAAGCTTTCGGGCAATGGGAATTATACCCGTAATTGCCAGCAATTTTTTGAAAAGCGATTTGGTTTCCCAAAAGTATTGCTTACTACCAGTTGCTCTGATGCCCTTGAAATGGCCGCGCTTTTGATTGACATTAAGCCTGATGATGAGGTTATAATTCCTTCCTATACTTTTGTTTCAACAGCCAATGCCTTTGCCCTCAGAGGCGCAAAAATTGTCTTTGCCGATAGTGGACACGACAATCCAAATATTGATCCTGAATTAATTGAATCCCTCATAACTCCAAAAACCCGTGCTATTGTGGTTGTTCATTATGGTGGAATTGCCTGCGATATGGACTCAATATCGGCTTTGGCCGAAAAATATCATCTGGCAATAGTTGAAGATGCCGCGCAGGCAGTAGATGCCTTTTATAAAGATAAACCACTCGGAAGCTTTGGTGTTACGGCTGCTTTTTCCTTTCATGAGACCAAGAATATTACATCTGGTGAAGGAGGTATGCTGGTAGTGAACGACCCTGAGTTGATTCAAAAAGCAGAGATCATCTGGGAAAAAGGAACCAATAGGGCTGCCTTTGCACGTGGCGAAGTTGAAAAATATGAATGGGTAAGCCTGGGAAGTTCGTTTCTGCCCAATGAACTTACAGCAGCATTTTTATTTGGACAAATAGAGCATCTCGATTTAATTCAGCAAAAAAGAATGCAAATCTGGCAGGAGTATTNNACCCGGAATTCAGACGAAAGGGATCTCTTGCTTGCCTACCTGCACAAAAATGGGGTGCAGGCTGTTTTTCATTACCTATCCCTACACAAATCGCCATATTTTAAAGGCCGGCACGATGGCCGCAAATTGACCGAAGCTGACAGATATGCATCAACATTGCTCAGGCTGCCGTTTTATTTTAGGTTGGAAACAAATGAAATTGAATACATTGTGGAGGTGATTAAAACCTTCTATAAAAGGAATTAATCAGTATTCAATAAATTAAAACTACAAAAATCCAAGGTCGAGCATAGCAGCTTCCGACATCATATCTTTGGTCCATGGCGGCTCAAAGGTTATTTCAACAACACAGTCTTTAATTCCCTGAACTTCCATAACCGATTCTTTAACTTCGACGGGGAGAGATTCAGCCACCGGGCAGTTAGGCGCGGTCAATGTCATGGTTATATGCGCCACTGAATCACCATCAATGCTGACGTTGTAAATCAGTCCCAGATCATAAATATTTACAGGAATTTCAGGATCGAACACCCGTTTAAGGCGTTCAATAATCTGGTTACCAAGTAAGAGGGTTTTCTCGTGATCCATCATGGTAATAAAAGTAAAAAGCTCAAAGTAAAAAGTGAAAAGCTGGCCTTACTGAGACTTGCAGACAGGCTCAAAGTGAAAAGCAATTATTCTTAACTCATTGACTGTTTGGTTTTAAATGCCAAAGCGTACATTTTAATCTGCTTAATCATGGATAGCATCCCATTAGAGCGGGTTGGTGAAAGATGCTCGGTAAGGCCTATTTCATTCAGAAATTCGGTAGATGAATCCATAATTTCCTGTGGAGTATGCCCCGAAAAAGTTCTGATGAGCAGATTGGCAATTCCTTTGGTGATAACCGCATCGCTATCGGCTGTAAAATTAATATTTGTGCCATCGAATTCGGCATGTAACCATACTCTTGACTGACAGCCCTGGATCAGGTTACTTTCAACTTTGTGTTTTTCATCAATCAGCGGAAGCGATTTTCCGAGTTCGATCAGGTAATTGTATTTGTCTATCCAGTCGTCAAAATTGCCAAATTCATCGACTATAGCGCTGGTACTCTCTTCTATTTTCATGTAAATATTGTTTTTCAGTAACGAATTTAAAGAAAAAACGATTCTACTTTTGCAATGGCATCAATCAAACGGTCAATTTCTTCTTTGGTGTTATAAAACGCGAATGAAGCACGAATTGTTCCCGTAATACCGAGACTGTGCATTAATGGTTGGGTGCAATGTGTGCCAGTTCTTACTGCAATGCCTAATTGATCAATAATTGTCCCTGCATCATAAGGGTGGATTTTATCAATAAGGAAAGAAATCAGGCTGGCTTTTTCGGGTGCATTGCCAATAATCCGGATTAGCGGATTGCTGCTTAGTTTTTCAGTAGCATACCGTAATAGTTCCTGTTCATGTGCTTCAATAAAATCGAGTCCGATATTCTTCAAATAATCTATGGCAGCACCAAAGGCAATTACATCACCAACATTTGGCGTTCCAGCTTCAAACTTAAACGGCAAGTCGTTGTAGGTTGTGTTCTCGAAGGTAACATTCTTTATCATTTCACCACCGCCCTGATAAGGTGGCATTGCATTCAGCAAGTCTTCTCGTCCGTATAAGCCACCAATACCCATTGGAGCATAAACTTTATGCGCTGAAAATGTATAAAAATCGCAGCCAATATCCTGCACATCAACCGGCATGTGTGAAAGGGCCTGAGCGCCATCAACCAATACAACAATTCCTTTTTCATGCGCTATGCGGGTTATTTCCTTAACGGGAAGAATTGTACCGAGTGTATTTGAAATATGTGTAATTGCTACGAGTTTGGTTTTTTCGCTCAGTAATTGCGTAAAGGCAGTCATATTGAGTGAGCCATCATCAAGAATAGGACAAACCTTGAGTTTTGCTCCCTTTTCTTCGCAAAGCATTTGCCAGGGAACTATATTGGAATGATGCTCCAGTGCTGAAATTAGTATTTCATCACCAGCCTTGATATTAACCCTGCCCCAGGTTGATGCAACAAGATTGATTGACTCGGTACATCCCCGGGTGAAAATAATCTCATGGGAATGCGCTGCATTCAAAAAATCCCTGAGTTTTCCCCTTACTTCTTCAAATGCTGCAGTAGCCTGCTGACTTAGAAAATGCACTCCACGATGCACGTTAGAGTTGAGCGAAGTGTAATAATTTACCAGTGCATCAATCACTATCTGCGGTTTCTGAGTAGTTGCAGCATTATCAAAATAAACCAACGGCTTATTGTGGACAGTCCGGCTAAGAATCGGAAAACCAGCCCTGATTTTCTCTATTTCGGATGCAGTGCTTAAAAGGTCAGGCTTTGTGTCCATTACTATTGTTTAGTGATAATTTTCAGAAAAAAATCCGAATTTCGTTTCGCAGAACCAAGAATGCAGATAAAAATAAGGAAAATTGCCAATTCTACAATCTGCAATCTGCAATCCGAAATTAAATCCTGCTCATATCTATTTCAAAAGAGACTTTTTGCTCCCTGGTGTTGCAATGCAATACACATTGGTCGCAGATTGAGAGTTCGCCCCTTAGCCGTTTTTTAATCAGATCGTCAATTCTTAGCCTGAGTTCAGGAATGGCAATTTTATCAGAGATTTCAGCAGCAAACGCATACATCAGCAACATTCTCGCATTTTCCATACCAATTCCCCTCGATCGCAGGTAAAACATCGCTTCCTGGTCGAGCTGGCCTACTGTTGCCCCATGGCTGCATTTCACATCGTCGGCATAAATTTCAAGAAATGGTTTGGTGTCAATAACGGCCTTATCCGAAATCAGTATATTTTTATTGTTCTGATAAGCGTTGGTTCGTTGTGCATCCTGACGCACCAGAATATGGCCATTGAAAACCCCGCTGGCGTGATCGTCAAGTATGCCTTTAAACATTTCGTTGCTGGTGCAATCGGGTTCAGCATGGTCAATAAAAACCTGGTTATCTATATGCTGATTGCGATCCATCAGATAAACGCCCAACACATCAGCATGGGATCCACGACCATTCAGTCTGACACTAGNNAGCTTATAATGGTCGAGCGATGAATTACGGCCTATCACCACTTCGGTTACCGAATTGATAAAACCAACATTGTCATCAATAGAATCATCGCACTGCACCAGGCGCAGACTGCTGTTTTGCCCGAGTATGATCAGATTTCGTGCCTGCACAAAAACACTATCAGTCGAGTTGATCAGGTCAACCATTTGAACGGTTTCTTTTACTTCCACGTTATCAGGCACATAAATAAAAACGCCGTCGCGGGAAAAGGCTGTGTTCAGCGCAGTTAAGCTGTTATCACCTACAGTAGCATACTTCCCAAAATGAGTTTCAATAAGCTGAGGATGTTTTTTAAAAGCTTCATCGAGGCTGCACACAATAACCCCTGAATCGGCCTGTTTCAATTTATTCCCCCTGTCAATAAACCAACCGTTCAGTTGCGCAACCATGTGTGTTGCAAATCCCGGCACATCGCATTTGAAAATCTCCTGCAGATCAACTTCGCGTGAATCAGGTTCAAGTTGAAAAGTAAAAGTGTGGTTAAGTGCTTTCGAGATATCGGTATTGCGCCATTTTTCCTGCTTTGTTGTTGGGAATCCCTTCTGTGCAAACACACTGATGGCCTCTTCCCTAAGCAAAGCAATCCTTTCACTGTCGTGAATGCCTATAATGCTGCTTTTCTCTTTATAGAGATTAAGCAGGGCCTCTTTGGTGTTATAATTTGTTGTTATTGCTCCGTCCATTTCGAATAATTATTGAACAAGGCTTAAACAAGTTCAGCCTTGATCCATTCATAACCCTTTTCTTCCAGTTCGAGGGCAAGTTCTTTTCCGCCCGAGCGAACAATGCGACCATCGAAAAGTACGTGAACAATGTCGGGTACAATGTAATCGAGCAGGCGCTGATAATGGGTAATTACTACAAAAGCATTTTCGGGTGTACGCAATTTGTTAACCCCGTTGGCAACAATTTTCAGGGCATCAATATCTAGTCCTGAATCGGTTTCGTCAAGAATTGCCAGACTTGGCTCAAGCATGGCCATTTGGAAAATTTCGTTTTTCTTTTTCTCTCCACCCGAAAAGCCTTCATTAACCGACCGGTTGGCAAGTTTTGCCTGGATTTCAAGCATGCGCTTTTTCTCTTCCATTTTTGCCAGAAATTCGTTGGCCGGAATAGGGTCAAGTCCACGATACTTGCGTTGCTCGTTTACAGCAGTGCGCATAAAATTGGTAATACTCACCCCGGGAATCTCAACCGGGTATTGAAATCCTAAGAAAATTCCTTCACTGGCACGGTCTTCAACCGGCATATCGAGCAGGTTTTTACCCTTAAAAAGGATTTCACCTTCGTCAACAGTATATATTTCACGACCGGCAATAACCGAAGCCAGGGTACTTTTACCGGTTCCGTTTGGTCCCATTATCGCGTGTACTTCTCCGGGCCTGACTTCAAGATTAACTCCTCTCAGAATTTCTTTTCCATTAATGGAAGCCCTTAAATTTTTAATACTAAGCATAAAATTGATTTGTTTTTTTTATTTTGTTAGCAAAACCCTGAAGAATTTTGGATTGCTGAATTAAAATTTGAGCTTTAAACTTTTTACCTGAAATTACCCAACACTTCCTTCAAGACTGATTGAGAGCAGTTTCTGAGCTTCAACAGCAAATTCCATTGGCAATTGCTTCAACACTTCGCGGGCGTAGCCGTTAACAATAAGGCCGATGGCACTTTCGGTGCTGATTCCGCGCTGATTACAGTAAAATAGCTGATCGTCTGAAATTTTGGAGGTTGTAGCTTCGTGTTCAACTATAGAAGTTTTGTTTTCCGTTTTGATGTAAGGAAAAGTATGAGCACCGCACTTATCGCCCAATAAAAGCGAATCGCATTGCGAAAAGTTTCGGGAATTGTCGGCACGTTTGGTCATTTTTACCAGTCCACGGTAACTGTTGCTGCTTTTCCCGGCTGAAATACCTTTTGAAATAATGGTACTTTTTGTGTTTTTCCCCAGGTGAATCATCTTGCTGCCTGTATCGGCCTGCTGATAATTGTTGGTTACCGCAACCGAATAAAATTCACCTACCGAATTGTCACCCATCAGCACTACACTTGGATATTTCCAGGTAATGGCCGAACCAGTTTCAACCTGTGTCCAGGAAATTTTTGAATTGTTGCCTTTACAGATACCGCGCTTGGTAACAAAATTGTAAATCCCGCCAAGGCCCTCTTTATTACCAGGATACCAGTTCTGAACAGTTGAATATTTTACCTCAGCTTCTTTTAAAGCAATAATTTCAACGATGGCAGCATGTAATTGATTTTCATCGCGCATAGGAGCGGTGCAGCCTTCCATATAACTCACATAGCTATTTTCATCGCCGATAATAAGCGTGCGTTCAAACTGACCGGTATTGGCTGCATTTATTCGGAAATAGGTAGAAAGCTCAATCGGGCAACGAACACCTTTCGGGATATAGCAGAATGAACCATCGCTGAAAACTGCCGAATTAAGTGCAGCAAAATAATTATCATCCGATGGAACTACTGATCCGAGGTATTGTTTAACGAGATCAGGAACTTTTTGAACAGCTTCGCTGAATGAGCAAAAAATAATTCCTTGTTTTTCAAGTGTTTCCGAAAAGGTGGTTTTCACAGAAACGGAATCAATTACCGCATCAACAGCAACTCCGCTAAGCCTTTTTTGTTCTTCGAGCGATATACCCAGTTTGTTGAAGGTTTCAATCAAATCAGGATCAACTTCATCCAGACTTGTGAGCTCCTTTTTCCTTTTAGGAGCGGCGTAATAGATAATATCCTGATAGTTGATGGGAGGGTGATGCAGATGTGCCCAAGTGGGTTCTGTCATCCCAAGCCACTTATGGTAGGAATCCAACCTGAATTGCAGTAGCCATTCCGGTTCGTTCTTTTTNNGCCGCAAATATACTAATTTTCGGCCTTACCAGACCAAATTTGCCAGCCTTTAATCCATGCAAATTTGATTTGGTTTTTAAATTGAAGCCTTTGTCAGGATGCTGATAGGCTTAACAAATGGCAGGATGATATGTTGCAAACATTTAACTGAAATTGTCAGTCGTGATAATGCAGTTGGCTTGAAAGTACAGTTTCTTCAGAACCAATCAATTTATACTTCATCCACTTTAGTTTTATTCCAATACAGCGTAATTTAGGTCTATGAATCGCAAATAAACATAATAATATGCGATTGTGATCGCAAATAAACATAATAATATGCGATTTGGATCAAATTTAGTGTTATCTTTGTAAAAATTCAGTAAAATGATTATCAGGCATATAGAAGGGATTCTCCAAAATTATCTGTTCAAATCTAAAGCACTCATTATTTATGGAGCGCGGCAGGTTGGTAAAACCACGCTTGTTGAGCAATTGGTGAAGGACTACCAGGCAGAGACCCTTTTTTTAAACGGAGATGATTCAGATGTTAGAAATATGTTCAACAGTCTGAATACCACATCATTGATTCCAATAATTGGCAATTATAAAATAATTGTAATTGATGAAGCTCAGCGAATTCCAGAAACCGGTCTTGCATTAAAGATTATTCACGATAATTTTAAGGAGGTGCAACTAATTGCTACTGGCTCATCGGCTTTTGAACTTGCTGATAAAATTAAAGAACCAATGACAGGACGGAAGTTCGAATTTTTTCTTCATCCCTTCTCATTTCAGGAAATGGTTGCTAATCATGGATTTTTACCGGAAAAAAGACTGATTGAGCATCGGCTTATATTTGGTTATTACCCTGATATTGTGCAGAATCCCGGAACAGAAGTTAAATTGCTCAAATCGCTGGCATCGAGTTTTCTATATAAAGACCTGCTTGCTCTTGAGCAAATAAAGAAGCCCTCGTTGCTTGAAAAAATCCTCAAAGCATTGGCACTTCAGGTTAGTAATGAAGTTTCATTTATCGAACTGGCCCAATTACTCGGTTCGGACAGAGGGACAATTGAAAAATACATTGATCTGCTTGAAAAAGCCTATATTATATTTCGTTTAAGTGCATTTAGCCGGAACGTAAGAAATGAAATAAAGAAGAGCCGAAAAATCTATTTTTTCGACAATGGCATTAGAAATGCTGTTTTGGGAAATTTTGCGCCGGTTTCGATGCGGGCCGACGCAGGTGCTTTATGGGAGAACTTCTTGATGAGTGAACGACAAAAGTATTTATTAAACAACGATATTGAGTATAACTCATACTTCTGGAGGACAACTCAGCAACAGGAAATTGATTACATAGAAGAAAGGGGTTCACAGCTTTTTGCATTTGAATTTAAGCTTAATCCAAATAAAATTCCGTCAATTTCCAAAACATTCACCAATGCTTATCCTGATGTGGAATACAAAGTAATATCGCCAGAAAATACTGAGCAGTTTCTGTTAAATTTGTAAAATTATCGTTTTTGCCACCGGCCTGAATAAGGTTCAGACAATCTGAATTTCAATCATCTTCAGCTTATTTTCTGACGTTTATGTAATCAGCCATAGCTTGAAAAATAAGCAAATCTGTTGATAATACTTACCTTTGCTTCCCCTAAAAATGAGATTATGATTTCTGATAACACTCCACAACGAACTGAATTGTCTGCTCTTGGCGAATTTGGACTAATTGACCACCTTACTTCCGGATTGGAGCCATTCAACAGCACCACCCTGAAAGGGGTGGGTGATGATGCAGCCGTAATTGACAATGGCGATAGTGTAACTCTTGTTTCTAAAGACCTGCTGATTGAAGGGGTACATTTCGATCTTACCTATACACCGCTTAAGCATCTGGGCTATAAAGCAGTTGCTGTTAATATATCCGATATTGTTGCCATGAATGGAATTGCCAGACAGATTCTTGTCGGAATTTCGGTTTCAAACCGTTTTTCAGTAGAAGCTTTGGATGAATTATATGCGGGCATCAGGGCAGCTTGCCAACGATATAAGGTTGATTTGGTTGGTGGCGATACTACCTCATCGGTTTCGGGATTGTTTTTATCAGTTACTGTAATCGGACAAGCCAAAAAGGAAGATGTGGTTTATCGCAACACAGCCCGCGAGAACGACCTGGTTTGTGTCAGTGGCGATCTGGGTGGTGCCTATATGGGATTGCTTTTACTTGAGCGCGAGAAAGAGGAATTTAAAGTTAACCCACAAATGCAACCCGACCTTGACGGAAATGATTACGTGCTGGAGCGTCAACTGAAACCCGAGCCCAGGGTAGATATCATTGAAAAGCTAATTGAAGCCGGAATTAAACCAACGGCCATGATTGATATTTCTGATGGTCTGGCAAGTGAAATCCTGCATATCGCCAAAGATTCGGGTTTGGGCTGCCGCATCTACGAAAATAAGCTGCCTATTGATGTGATTACTGCTGAGGTAGCAAAGGAATTTCAGATAGACCCAACAACAGCAGCNNAAAGAGATAAAAGGGATTCACATTATCGGCCACATGACCGAAAAAGCCGAAGGTGAATATCTGATCAGCAATGGCGGAAGCCTGTATCCGATTGAGGCGCAGGGGTTTAAGCACTTAGACGGATAAGTAAAAAGTCTAAAGTAAAAAGTCTAAAGTAAAGAGTTATTTGACTATATTAGCATTGCTTATAGTATCCTAGGTAAAATCAGTATTCATATTTTCAAATATTCAATCAGCTTTGATGATGAATGATTTATCTGATCGGTTGTTGGTGTTTTCTGTGAACATTATTAAAATGTCAAGGAAGTTCGATAATACAATTGAAAATAGAATAATCAAAAATCAATTGATTAAATCGGCCACATCAGCCGGTGCAAATTATGAGGAAAGCCAAGGTGCGAGTTCAACGCTTGATTTCACCAATAAGGTTAAAATATCTTTGAAAGAAATGAGGGAAAGCAATTATTGGCTTAAAATATTGGATCAAACAATCAGCTCTTCAGAACGACCACCCGAATTAACGGAGTTGATAGATGAATCCGGACAGTTAAAAAGGATACTTGGTGCAATTTGTAGTAAAAAGTCAAGCAGAAACAACTAGTAAACAACGCCTCTTGGAACAAAAATGCTTCACTTTTAACTTTTTACTTTAGACTTTTTACTTCAAAATGTCCCTCTCCAACCTAGCTTCTCTCCTCAAAACCCTCCCTTCAAACCCGGGAGTGTATCAGTATTTTGATAAGGATGGCAAAATCATCTATATCGGGAAGGCAAAGAACCTGAAGAAAAGGGTATTATCCTATTTTAACAAAGATNNCTTGAAAACAATCTGATAAAGGAATATCAGCCCCGTTACAATGTAATGTTGAAAGATGACAAAACCTATCCCTGGATTTGCATCAAAAAGGAACCTTTTCCACGGATTTTCCCAACCCGTAATCTTATTAAAGATGGTAGTGAGTATTTCGGGCCTTATGCTTCGGTAAAAATGATGAACACCCTGCTCGATCTTATCCGGCAGTTATACCCTTTACGCAACTGTAACTTAAGCCTCTATGATCAGAATATACAGGCAGGTAAGTTCAAGGTTTGTCTCGAATATCACATCGGCAACTGTCTTGGCCCTTGCGAGGGACTTCAGACCGAAGAGAACTACATGCAGACAATTGATGGCATACGGAGTATCATTAAGGGCAACATTGGCATGGTTAAAAATCAGCTGGTTGTGCTGATGAAAAAATATGCTGAAGAATTTGCCTTTGAAAAAGCTCAGATTTTAAAGGATAAAATTGAATTACTTGATCGCTACCAGAGTAAATCGCTGGTGGTAAACCCATCCATAAATAATGTTGATGTGTTCTCTATTATTGAAGATGAGCAATTTGCCTATGTCAACTTTGTGAAGGTTGCTTCCGGAGCCATTATACAATCGCATACGGTAGAATTGAAAAAGAAACTTGACGAAACAACAGAAGAACTTTTATCCATCGCTATCGCAGATCTTCATCCCAGATTTACCAGTGGTGCTAAGGAGATAATTTTACCCCTGATGCCTGAATTCCGCCTGCCGGATATTACTTACACATTGCCACAGCGCGGTGATAAAAAGCAATTACTTGAACTGTCGGAGCGAAACGCGAAGTATTACCAGCTTGATAAACAACGGCAAAAGGACCTGATTGATCCCGAAAGGCATACCAAACGCATTCTTGAAACCATTCGCAAAGATTTGAATCTTAAAGAGTTACCCGTTCACATAGAATGTTTTGACAATTCGAATATACAGGGAACTTATCCGGTGGCAGCAATGGTAGTTTTTCGCAATGCAAGGCCCGAAAAGAAAGATTATCGTCATTTCAACATCAAAACTGTGGAGGGACCAAATGATTTTGCCTCTATGGAAGAGGTGGTATACCGTCGTTATAGCCGTATGGTTGAGGAAGACCAACCTTTGCCGCAACTGGTTATTGTTGATGGCGGAAAAGGCCAGCTAAGTGCTGCAATGCAGAGTATTTATAAACTCGGACTGCAAAATAAAATCCAGTTGATTGGTATAGCAAAACGCCTGGAAGAGCTCTATTTCCCGGGCGATTCTGTCCCGCTTCATCTCGACAAGAAATCAGAAACATTGAAAGTTATTCAGCAAATGCGCGATGAAGCCCACCGTTTTGGCATAACCCATCATCGCAAGCGACGCGAAAAAGGGACTATTAAAACCAGTCTCGCTGATATTGAAGGAATAGGACCGGCGACTTCACAGGTTTTGCTCAGAAAATTCAAATCTGTAAAAAATATAAAACTGGCCAGCATCGAAGAACTGGAGGCTTTAATCGGGAAGTCAAAAGCTGCCATCATATTCAAACACTTCAAAACCGAATAAATTGGGTTACCAAAATTTTAATTAAAGTTCCTTTCGCTCTCCAGCCATTCTTATTGTCCTCAATTAACATCACTTTTCAGCCTCAGTTTCAGCAGATAGGAAAATTATTATTTGTTTCTTAGAATCTTAAACACATGTAATTTAAACAAGTCTTATATATGGATGATTATCAATATAATTAGTGTTAATTTAGTGTTGATAAAATCTTTTTGCGGTCTAATCCGGCTCATTGAAATTGCTTTAAATTCGTATAATAATTGGCAGTAGCCAGTGGTTTATCAATAACAAAATCAACAACCTACAAAATCTGTAACTTTTTATGAGAAAATATTTTTGGTTTCTTTTGTGGATGGTTTTATTCTCAGCCTTTACGCCTGCTATCGGGCAGGTGAAAAATGCAGGGCTCGATAAACTTCCACCGGAAATTAAGTCTGCATTTATTGCTAAATACGCTGAAACAAGTGAAATAAGCTATTCAGTTATAGATCAGGAGGTGCTGGTTTCTTTTAAATCGGGTGATGAATATTATGATGCTTTTTTTGATCAGAAAGGTAAATGGCTACGGACAGAAACGGCCATAGTTTTTGACCAGTTACCCAATGCAATTCAGGATAGTCTGAAAAACGGAGAATTTGCAACCTGGCAGAAAGGAAGTATATTTGAAGTGAAGCTGCCGGGTAATGTATCAAACTTCAAGATATTTGTTTACAGCAAGGATTGGAACGAAATGGAAATAAACTTTGATAAAAACGGTAAACGAATTAATTAGCATTTGAATCTTACTTGTCTATAGCTCAGTTGAAGATGCAAAAATCAATCAGTGAGGGAAACCGCTACAGATCGGAAATGAGGGAATTGCAGATTGAACTNNCAATGGTATTTTCAGCGATACATCAAAGAGTTGCCCAATCCCGGTGAGATAGTTTTCTTCGACCGAAGTTGGTACAATCGTGCCGTGGTTGAGCCGGTTATGGGATTTTGCTCTAAAGAACAATACGAACTCTTTCTGAAGCAGGCTCCGGTTTTTGAACAGATGCTGCTGGAAGATGGTATTATCCTTATCAAGTTCTGGTTTTCAATTAATATTATTGAGCAAAAAGTACGCATCGAAGACCGTATCAGCAATCCCCTGAAAATGTGGAAACTCAGCACGGTTGATCTGAAAGCCCAACAAATGTGGGATGAATTTACGGCTTACAAAAACAATATGTTCATCCATACCCACAGTATTCAAAATCCATGGGTAATAGTGAAGGGCAATAACAAACCTGTTGCCAGGATAGAAGCCATGCGCTATGTGCTGGCACATATGGATTATCCAGAAAAATCAGCCGCAACTGTTTTGTTTAAAACAGATCCTGAGATTATTAATGTTTTTGATCCTTCGATGATCTGATGATATCCCTAATCTGATGTATTATCGTATGAGCATAACGTTTCCGTAAAGTTCTTCGGTTCTTCCTGATAAAGTCTGGTAAATAATCTTCCAGAAATACAAATCTGCCGGTGAGGACAACCCTTTGAATGACCCGTCCCATCCTTCATTTATTCCAGCTGAATTATATACCATTTGTCCCCATTTGTTAAACACTTTTAGGTTGAATTCATTAATTAATTCGGTTGTTGCTACAGGCCTGAACAAATCATTAATTCCGTCTCCATTAGGAGTAAAAGCATTAGGAATCTCAAACAAAAAGTTTGTTTTGAGCATCATCACAGAATCAATAGAACTACAACCTTCAGTAGTTTTAACAATTATAGAGTATAAGCCTTCTACGCTAACATTCAAATAGAACAACGTATCACCTGAACTCCACTGATAATGCGCATAACCTTGAGGGGCTTCAAGCTGGTACTGATCTTCAAAATGGATGGTGTCGCCGAAAAACCCGATTATTGGCGATGGGACAACTGTAAGATGCAAAGTCGCTGTATCAGCACAGTTTTGTTCATCCGTTACCTTAAATATGTAAGTACCATTGTTTTCTGCAGAAGCATTGTTCACAATAAGCTCCTGCTGGCTTATATTATCACCGGATGGCAATTGCCAGACAAAATCGAGCGTCCCGGTGCCTCCTGTAACTGTAGGTTGAAAACTAAAATCATCTTTTTCGCATAACAATTTGTCAGATAAGAGAGCAACTGGTGGATTGTTGACAACAACGGATCCCATATCATAATTAACGGGGATTTCCAGTCCGTTGTGATCCAGAAAATGATTTACACCAGGTGCAACATCCCAGTTTACGAAAGAATTTCCAGTATCCCTGGAACCAAAAACCAATTCGAGCAGCACAGAATTATCAGGCAAACTTAGTGAGTGGACACCTGTCCAGGAAATAGCAACCCGACCAGCAACCGGAATAGAAAAAGGGATTATAGACCCCATAAGGCTGTCGTGAACATTGGTAAAGCCAATACAATCCATTATATTCTCATTATAGATCAATATGGTTTCGAATGATTTTACGCCATTGAAATTGCTCACATATACAGGTATTCTGGCTGAATGGCCCAGGCAGGTCGCATCTTCACCAGCTATTGCTTGCAGCATTTGAATATCGAAAGGTGGTACCGTTACCAATACAGATGTACTGCATCCGAATTCATCGGTAACCACACACAGATAATCACCTGTAGTAAGATTGTCGAAATAACCATCGTTAATTTGGGTAATTCCTTCAATTGTGTAGAAAAGGGTATCACAAACCAAGCTGGTTGCCGAAAGGATAATTGATCCGTCAGCTTGCCCTGGAGTGGCCGGAAGAACGATTGGTTCATTAATTACAGGTCCATCAGGGCTTGTTATAACAATAGGCTGGTCATAAACACAGGTACATCCACTTGAATCGGAAGCCCAGGCATAATAAACGCCGGGGCCCAATCCGGGGAATATGCCGTTATGCCATTGAATCAGAGTGTCATTGTTGTGTTTGATAAAATATTGAATCCGCGATCCAAGGCCTGAAACGGCAACTACATTTATTTCAGCATTATTTGAGTTACAGAATGAACCTGTATTCGTCACTGTATCAATTAGAACATTGCCGACATCTTTTATTTCTATAGTTGAGTCTGGCATGTGGCAGCCATTCCCATCGGTGAGGCTGATCTGGTACAATCCTACGCCAAGATTATATAGATCAGGGCTATGCCCTATTATATTCCCCGAAATAAGATTTGTCCATGTAATGTAGTAGGGAGCTTGCCCCTGAAACCGAATTCCGGTGATGGCACCAGTTTGCCCGCTACAGGTTGTTGGGCTATTAATTAATTGATCATCAATAAGTTGAATTGGAGGATATTCAGTTACCATTACACTATCCCGGGCACTACAGCCTCCACCATTGGTTACTTCAACCCAATACAATCCCGGGTAAACAGCAGAGAGAGACTGCCCGACAGTTCCATCATTCCATAAGTAAGTTGCAAAACCATTTCCGGGTGAAATTAGTACAGGTTCATCCATACATTTTATAATTGGTTCACCAAGTTCAACAAATGGGGACGGGAAAATAGTAATTGTACGGTTAGAAGTTTGCTGATTGCCGCTTGGAAATGTTACGGTTACTGAAACATGATATTCACCTTCTGAAAAAAATACATGCACCGGATCCAACTCAGTACTTGTATTGGCTGAACCGCTGGCCGGATCACCAAAGTTCCATACTATTGAATTAGGAAGCGGATTGAAACGTGACAAAAATTTGACTGTATCGCCTGAACAATTTCCTTCCCATTCAAACTGAGACATAAATGAACTGATAAAAGTGGGAAGGCCCTCAAAAAGATCACCCGTTTCAACCACTTTTAACTGAAGATCACAGGCTGCACCCTGTTGTGAAGGGTTATTTATTGCTGAAAGGAATCCTGGAGATGAGGGATTATTAAGGTCAGGATGAATGAAATATATTTTGCCATTATTTGCGAGTAAAAGGTTTCCCAAAGGGAACATGGATGTGTCATTAACCATTTTGTAAGCGCTGTTCTCAAACTGGGTAAGATTATCTATTTTACTCATATCATATTGACATATCCAACGCTCGCGTTCGTTTAACTGAGGTTTAAAGTCGCTGCTGCTCAGATAGAGCATTTCAGAGTTGGCCGAAAATTCGCTTCCGGTATTCGTTTCACTGTTTGAATTGAACAACAGTTTAGGAGTCAGCAAGCCAGTAATATTATTGAAACTGTATAGTTCAACCATGCCGGGGTTTCCTGCTGTTCCGTTACGATCGGCAAACAATAAATATCGTCCGTCTGCAGAAGCCTTCATAATTTCTGACTGATTTCCGCCCGGTTCGAAATAAAGAATGCAGGATGAAACGACGGGTGTTTGATTTACGCCCGCCTGATCTACAAGGAAAGAGAGGAATTTATTTGGGCTTCTGTGGTTGCGTAGAATTACCCAATATGCATCTCTGCTCCCGTGTTTGAACCCTTGAATGGTTTCATAGGCACTATCCGCCGCCTGTAGGGGGATGTTCTTTTGTCCGGAAATGATTGCACCGTTTCCGCCATCAAGATTCATATCAATAATCGAGTATTCTGCACCAGCCCTGTTTGTATTTCCAGTTCTACCACCAACAGTAAAAAGATAGTATTTACTGTGATCGCCAGGTTTTGGAAATGCAATACAGGGATTTGTAGCCCACTGGGCTGCCATTAGCCCATCACTATTAAGCATTAACTGATGGTTGCGATTGTATAAATCAATGCCATCAGAATAGAAAAGCAGATTTCCCAGGCTATCGGATAATGAAGTCGAACCATAAGAGGCAAACATTGCGTTAAATTGGGGCACTGTAAGTGGCTCTCCAGATGAAAAATTGACCCATGAACCCCATCCATAAATCCAGTTGTCTGCTTCATGTTGTGCCGAAACAATAGGGCTGGCCAGTAGCAAAATAATTATCACTGAAAGGCGATAAGATTCTATATTTAATTTTCTCATAAAACAATCTCAGAAAACCTGCAGATCAGACAGCCGGTTAAACAGACTGAAGCTATAAAGTTATAAAAAATTACAAAAGGGTTGTATATCAGTGCTAAATCTTTTCGGTAATGAAAAGATAAAAAAGTTATCCTTGTTAAAAGAAACATGATTGCAATGTGATTCCAGATTCAATTATAAAGCCATAGCATCGACACTAAAACAACCCCTTAATATCAATAATCCCAAGCAAATCAACGGAAGTAATAATGATAATAACAATTATAAACCACCGGATAAAGTTGGCTCCCCAGGCAATGGCATAGCGCGAAGCAACATAAGCACCAATAATGTTGCCGATGGCATGAATAAGGCCAAACTGCCAGTTGACTTTGCCGTGATAGATAAAAACAATAAGCGCGAAGATGGTATAGAGAAGCACAATAAATACCTTAATTGCATTGGCTTTCACCAGATCATAACCTGCCCCGAGCACAATGCCGGCCAGCAGAAAATAGCCCACACCAACCTGTACGAAACCACCGTAAACACCAATGCCAAAAAAGATCAGCATCTGTAGCGGACTGACTTTCTGCTTTTGCAGATCTTCCTGTCCTTTCAGCCATTTTGATGGTTTGGTAAGAATAAAGAAAACCATCATCAGCATAACAACGGCAATCGCTTTGCGGAAAGTGGCTTCGTCAATCTGTACCGAAAGCTGTGCGCCAAGGATGGAACCAATCACTGTTGGTATTGAAAGCCACAATGCCTTTCGGGTATCAAGCAGTTTCTGATGCCTGAAGCTTGTTACCGAAGTTATATTCTGAAGTATAACAGCAATGCGGTTGGTGCCATTGGCAATATCGGCCGGCAAGCCCATAAACATAAAGATAGAAAGCGAAATAATGGTGCCACCACCTGCCAGGGTATTGATAAACCCTACAAAAACACCGGAAACAATCAGGGCAATAACTTCGAGGCTTGACATGAATCGGATATTGGATGAGCAAAGGTAGGGAAAGCTTAAAGTGAAAAGGCTAAAGCTCAAAGTAAAAAGTAAAAAGTTTACCCGACGAAACGAAGTGCAGGCGGGCCTGCGTGTATGCACAAGCAGACAAGCTTTAAGTAAAAAGCGTCAATTTTATGGTCAGAATTCTGAAGTTGGCCAATTCGTTATCTGTAAATCTAAATTTGCAATTCTCAATTCTCCGTATTTCTATCTTTGCGTTTTATAATAAACCAGGGATTGAACTCACAAACGATCAGCCAAAGACTTAGATTCTGCGTAAAATCATCTCTTCCCAAAGGCCTGAAAACAGCATGGTGGCTGATTAAGATTACCGTACCGGTTTCATTTGGAGTGATGCTGCTCGATTTTTTCGGGATTCTGAATCTGATTGCAGGTTACACAGGGCCACTTTTTAATCTGTTTGGTTTGCCGGGGGTTTCTGCTGTCGTTTTTATTACCAGCATTTTCACAAATATATATTCAGTGGTTGCCATTCTCGCGATGCTTAATCTGCCGGTCAGGGAAGGAATTATTCTGGCAACAATGTGTCTTGTTTCTCATGGTTTCCTGATTGAGTCGGCAGTGATGAAACGTACCGGTTCATCGGTCTTAAGGATGCTGGTGCTGAGGATAACCGGCAGTTTTGTGGTGGCCTGGATGCTGAATATGATAATGCCTGGCGAAATATCTGATCAGACGTTTGTACTTCAGCCGCATCAGGAAGCATTTTCAGCGGCACTGCTGCATTGGTTTAATTCGATTTCAGCTACAGTTATAAAAATACTGGTACTGGTAAATGTTTTGTTGATTTTTCAGCAGATTATGGAAGAATTTGGCTGGATCAGGCTGATCGAAAAGCCATTGTCGCCGCTAATGCGATTGTTTGGTTTGCCCGAAAGTACTACCCTTTCGTGGGTTGTCGCCAACCTGATTGGGCTGGCTTATGGTTCTGCAATTATGATCGACCAGAGAGAAAAAGGCAGGATGAGCCGCGAAGATGCCGACCTTCTTAACCATCATGTAGCTGTTTCGCATTCGCAATTAGAAGACCCTTTGTTGTTCCTTACCCTGGGATATACAATGCACTGGCTTGTCTGGCCAAGAATTCTGGTAGCGGTTGCGGCTGTTTGGATAAGAAAAGCGAATTTGAAGTTAANNCTTTTTCAGGCAACCCTTGCTTCAATGATGGTGTAGATATCCTTAACAGTCTTGGCGTTGGCAATATCTTCAGCATTGATGGTTACATCATACTCGGTTTTCACCAATGCTATCAGGATAAGGGCATTAATGGAATTCCATTCAAAAACTTCTCTGAAAATACTTTCAGGCTTCAGTGTGCCCGGTTCAATATCATCAAACTCTTCCTCAATTCTGGCGATAAAATCTTCAATTTTCATTGGTAGCTTTTTAGGTGAGCAAAGGTAAAAAGTTTCTTTTAACAGGCATTAAAAACCTTGCATTTTGAGATTTAGGAATAAGACTAGATGGTATTGATTAAATTTGTTGCTGAAGAAATTACATGTTGCCTGAATATTTTATGGAAGATAAAAAATTGAAATTGTTATTGGTGAATCCGATTAACAAGGATGCCGTTGGATTGGTCAATGACCCAAGTGCCAGTTTTATGCCTATCGGACTGGGTATAATTGCTGCCCTTGTCCCTGATAACTGGGAAATCGATCTCATTGATGAGAGTTTTGAAGCGTTTTCGCCCAGAAAGGCAGACCTTGTCGCCTTGACAGCTTTTACATCTAATGCCCCCCGTGCTTACGAAATTGCTGCCATTTGCCGAGAAAATGGCCTTTATACAGTTATGGGGGGAGTGCATGTGAGCATGATGTCCCATGAAGCACAAAATTATGTTGATACAGTTATAACAGGTGAGGCCGAGCTTGTGTGGCCTGAGTTTCTTCGGGATTTTAAGTCAGGAACTCCCAAACCCTTATATATAGGAGGGGTTGTACCTGTCGGGAAAATACCGCATGTGCGTCGCGACATCTTTAAATATCCCTATGTAAATGATTTAATTCAAACTTCGCGCGGATGCCCCATGGGCTGTGATTTTTGTTCGGTAACTCAATTGTGCGGCAAGCAATACCGCGAACGCGACATTGAAGATGTGCTGGATGAAATGGAGAAAACCACCCGGCCATTGCTGTTTATAGTAGACGATCATCTGGTAAACAACAATAAACAAGGAAGGGAGCGGGCAATCAGACTTTTTAAAGGGATGGTAAAACGGGGCATTAAGCGGCTTTGGCTTGGCCAGGCATCTATGAATTTTGCCGATGATGATGAAGTGCTTTACTGGGCAGCTAAAAGTGGCTGTTCACTTATTCTGCTTGGAATTGAAGCTGAAACCACCGAAGCCCTGACTGATGTGAAAAAACGGCTCAATCTTAAAAGAGGTGTTGACTCTTACCGGGAAGCTTTTAAAAAAATTCACCGCCATGGAATAGCGATTCTTGGAGCTATGATTTTTGGAATGGACAGCGACGGACACCAAGAGCTTTATGCCCGCCGCGATTTTATCCTTCGGAGTGGCATTGATGCCATACAGTCAAGCATTCTTACGCCACTTCCGGGAACAGTGCTCTACAACCGAATGAATTCAGATAATAAAATTGTACTCCGCAACTATCCCGACGACTGGAAACACTATCATTTTATGTATGCCACCATAGGCACCTCAAAACTAAGTCGCGAAGAGCTTCAGCAAACCATGCAGCAAGTATGGTTGAGCATGTATAACAAGGAGAACATCCGCAAAATGATGTTCAGAACGCTTTGGCGCACCCGTAATTTTAAAGCCACCTATTGGGCTTATGGTGCAAATCATAATTATGGCAGGGTTGTTCTCGAATATCTTATCAATAATAAGCCTGAAGGGCTTAATCGTAGCCTTGTAAATAATTCAGGAAAGAAATCGCTCTATCTCAAGCTGACCGATTATGTGCTGGTAATTCTTTATGCAGTTTCCTGGAAAAAAATGGCTGCGCGGTTTAGTGGACGGATGTAAAGCTAATTACAGAATAGACATGAAGGCTATTCTACGGAAAGTTTATGCAATTCAATTCCGTAAGTCATATATTTTAACCACATAGGCACATAGACCACATAGAATAACACATGGTAAAAAACTTAGTGCACTACTTTATCTTTGAGGTTCAAAAAATAAAGGAAAGGGAAAGTCTTATTTCTCAGCCAGGATCTTTACCGCATCAAACTCCCCGGCAATGTAGCGCTGCATCAGCTTATAACGCTGCAGTTTACCGCTCGAAGTCTTGGGTATTTCGTTCGATTTTACCATCACCAGTTCATCTACTGTAATGCCAAGATTGGCACGGAGTAGGTTGCGCAATTGCCTGAAAGTTTCCACAGCTTTCTCTCCCGGCGATCCTGCCAGGAAAGCAATAACTTTGTCGTGGCCAGTTTCTTTGCTGGTAGTGCCGCCAAAACAAACCTTCCCATAGCTGATATCATCAAGGGTGCAGGCCATTACTTCCAGATCGTTGGCAAAGTAATTCCTTCCGTTTTTAAAAATGATGTCTTTATGTCTTCCGCTGATGTAGAGATTTCCCTCAAAGAAAAATCCTATATCGCCGGTACGAAGCCATCCATCGCAAAAAGCAGCTTCAGTTGCTTCGGGTTTTTGGTAATATCCTTTGGTGATACCAGCGCCTTTCAACTGTATATGTCCCACCAATCCTTCTTCGAGTGTATGATCATGCTCATCCACAATCCTTATCTCAGTATCATTCAGTGCAATGCCTACGCCTGTCAGCAACCTTGCTTCAGTGGAGTCCTTTTCAACCCTGACTGCCCTGTTTTCACGATCGAGTTGCGAAGCATCAAAAGCAGTAACCACTGGTGGAGTTAGCAAAGGAGTAAAAGATACAGCCAATGTTGCTTCTGCCATTCCATAAACCGGCATCATTGCTTCGGTTCTGAAATTATAGGGTTTCAGTAGCTCAGTAAAGTCGTTCATAATCTGCACTGAAATGGGCTCAGCCCCGTTGAGCAGTGCTTTTAAACGGGTAAAATCCCATTCGGGAAGGTTTTTCTTCCGGCCAAGATAGCGTACCACAAGCGCCAGCCCAAAATTCGGGCAACCGGTAATATTTACCTGCATTTTACTCATGAGATCGAGCCAAAGACCGGGGTTTTTGATAAAATCAATGGTTTCAATATGATATTGGTTAATGCTGCAATAAACGGCAGTAAAATGATAGCCTATCAAGCCCATATCATGAAACAGGGGCATCCAGTTGCCAAGATCGTGTGGATATTTTATGCTCAGGCCAATGCGAATGGCATCCATATTTACCATCAGGTTGTTGTGGGTAAGCATTATGCCTTTCGGATCGCCGGTGCTGCCCGATGAAAACTGGATAAATGCCAG
>DINP01000080.1 GCA_002426025.1 Bacteroidales bacterium UBA5537
GGTGAAAACAATCACCAACGGGCACTGGGCTATGGCGACGGTGTATATAAAACCATAGATGGTGGTAAAACCTGGAAAAATATGGGTTTGAAAGATTCGCGTCAGATAGGGATGATCGCCATTGACCCACGCAATACCAATATTGTGTTTGTAGCAGCCGAAGGATCGCTTTGGGGGTCGGGCGGAGATCGTGGACTTTATAAAACGACCGATGGTGGAAAGACATGGAACAAAGTGCTCAACATCAGCGAAAATACCGGTGTTAACAATGTGATTATGGACCCGCGCAACCCTGATGTGATGTATGCCTCCTCAGAACAGCGTCGCCGGCATGTTTTTACTAAAATCGGCGGTGGGCCTGAATCGGCCATCTACAAATCAACCGATGGCGGGGCTAACTGGGAAAAGTTGACTTCCGGACTTCCGGGTGGAGATGTAGGCGGAATTGGCCTGGCCATTTCTCCTGTAAACCCCGATTATATTTATGCCATTATTGAAGCTGCCAATGAGTCAGGCGGATTTTTCCGTTCAACCAACCGCGGCGCTTCGTGGTCAAAAATGAGCAGCCACTATGCCTATGGACAGTATTACAACGAGATTTATTGCGATCCTAAGGATGTGGATAAGGTGTTTTCTGTGGAAACAGTTTCGCAATACACCCTTGATGGCGGCAAAACCTGGAGCAGCATCGGCAATAACAAACGCCATGTGGACGATCATGCCATGTGGATTGATCCGGCACAAACCGATCATTTTCTGATTGGGGGCGATGGCGGCATCTATGAATCCTGGGATGGCGGACAGAATTACCACTTTAAAAGCAACCTTCCGGTTACCCAGTTTTATCGTGTAAACGTTGACAACAGCGAGCCCTTTTATTATGTTTATGGTGGCACACAGGATAACAGCAGCATGGGAGGCCCTTCGCGTAACACCAGCAACTATGGCGTTGTAAATGATGAATGGTTTGTTACCAATGGCGGCGATGGTTTCTGGACTGCGGTTGACCCGACTGACCCCAACATTGTTTACGCAGAAGCNNGGCGAAGATACCTACAAATGGTACTGGGATACGCCATTGTTTATCAGCAGCTTTTCGCATACCCGCTTATACACTGCAGCCAATAAAGTTTTCCGCAGCGACGACAGGGGAAATACCTGGCAGGTTATTTCTGATGATCTGACCACCGGCACCGACCGCAACAACTGGCCGGTAATGGGTAAATACTGGAGTGCTGATGCTGTTGCAAAGGATGTTTCTACTTCACTTTACGGACTAATTGTTTCACTCAACGAATCGCTGGTTAAAGAAAATCTGCTTTATGCCGGAACCGACGACGGCCTTATCCAGATAAGCGAGGATGCCAAAACCTGGCGCAAAGCCGGAAATTTCCCCGACGTGCCTGAGTTTACTTATGTATCGGATGTTTTAGCTTCTCAGTTTGACGAAAATGTTGTGTTCGCGGCCTTCAACAATACCCTGCGCGACGATTTCAAACCCTATCTGCTCAAGAGCAGCGATAAAGGCAAAACCTGGACATCCATTACTTCAAACCTTCCGGAAAACGGATCGGTACATACCATTGCACAGGATTTTGTTAATCCCGACCTGCTGTTTGTTGGCACAGAATTTGGCCTGTTTTTCAGCATTGATGGCGGCGGACAATGGACACAACTAAACGGCGGGTTGCCTACTATCGCTGTAAAGGATATTGCCATTCAGAACCGTGAAAGCGACCTGGTACTGGCTACCTTCGGACGCGGATTTTACATCCTGGATAATTATTCGCCTCTGCGCAGCATCAGCAAACCTATCATGGACAGCGATGCCCATGTATTTGATATTAAAGACGCCCTGATGTTTGTTGAAACCGGCGGGAAATACGGACAGGGCTCTACCTATTTTGCTTCCAAAAACCCTGAATTTGGTGCCACTTTTTCTTATTGGCTGAAAGAAGTTCCCAAAACCCTGACTGAAAAACGCAGGGAAAAGGAGAAAGAACTTTTCAAAAAAGGAGAGCGCATTCCACAGCCGACCGAAGCTGAACTTCGTGCTGAAAAGAATGAGATTGCGCCCTACCTGATTTTTACCATTACCGATGAATCAGGCAATGTAGTGCGCAGGCTCTACAGCAAACCATCAAAGGGATTAAACCGTATTGTTTGGGATCTGCGTTATGCCACAACATCACCGTTACGCAACCGCGACGGAAAATTTGATCCGTTTAAGGAAGGCAATTCGGGCCTCTTTGCCATGCCCGGAAAATACTTTGTTGCCATGGATATGTTTGCTTCCGGTGAAACAAAGAACCTTACCGGACCAAAACCCTTTAAAGCAGTAGTGCTTAACAATACGACACTTCCGGCGGAAGACCGCGCCGAACTCGTTGCCTTCCAGCAGAAGGTTGCAGAGTTGATCCGCGTTGTGCAGGGTACGGATAATTTTACCGAAGAGCTTGCAGATAAAATCGCCACCATGATGCAGGCCGTTCACCAGACTCCTGGTGCATCACCCGCAATTGAAGCAAAGTTGAATGCGCTTTCTTTGAAAGTTGATGATATTCTGTATGCCTTTAACGGGAAAGAGCCCAGGGCCAGCCGCGAGGAGAATCCACCGGCACCGGTTTCTATCAACGAACGCCTTGGAAACATTATTTACGCATTCTACGGTAATACTTCGGCACCAACCACAACACACCGCAGAAGTTATGAAATAATCCGTGATGAGTTCCCTGCACTTTATACCCAGATAAAACAAATCAGCGAGGTTGACCTGCCTGCAATTGAAGCAGAAATGGAGAAAGCCGGAGTGCCTTATACACCGGGTAGGTTGCCGGAATGGAAGTGAAAATAGTTAATAGTTAATAGTTAAGAACGAACAATTAATAGTGTAGAGAAGCGATGCATCGCTTCTCTACACTATTCTTATGATGTGTCCGCGCATATTTGTGGCATTCTATGATATGGTCTATTGTATCTCCCCCATCACAACCCAAAGATGTTATGCCTCTCCGGTCTGCCATTCTGATTTAAAAAGCAATGATGTTAAGATTGTGTTAAAGTTTATCTGAGGGATATCGGATTGACTAAATTCATGATTAACTTTGGGTATAAAAATTTATCAAAATGAAAACTTCTACTCATTCCTTTTCAAAATTTTCATCCTTCATGATGAAAAATGGCCTGCTGGCAGTTTTTGTTCTGGCATTTTACCAGGGAAATGCCCAAAGCCTGACCCCGGAATTCGTAACTGCTGGATATACCCTGACCGACCTGGGGAGCATTGAGCAATTACCCTCCCAATACGGAGGGCTTACCATCAGGCCGGAACAACCGAATACGCTTTATATTGGTGGAAATGCTAACAATAGTAGCGGAGCACTCTATTCTGTTGCCTTAATCAGAAACCCGGACACAAAACAAATAACCGGTTTTGGTGGAGCTGCAGTCCTTTACAGAGAAGCGCCCAACAATGACGGCGGTATTATTTTCGACCAGTATGGAACGCTCCTGTTTACCAGGTATAGCATGAATGAACTTGGCCAGATTTTACCCGATAACTCTTATATCAGCATTCCTTTAACAGGTTACGGGATAGCGTCCTCAGTGGGTGCTCTGGCCTTTATTCCTGAAGGATATCCGGGAGCAGGAGGGCTGGTTTTTTCATCCTACAATGCCGCAATTATGTACAATGTTCCCTTTACAAAAGATGCCAACGGGCAATATATTTTGTCTAATCAGAATGCTGAAGTTACTATCCATAGTGTGGCTCCGGGCCCTGAAGGGATTGCCTATATTCCGGCAGGATCAGCAGCATTTCCCAATCTTTCGATGGCCATCTCCTCTTATGCAAACGGAACCGTAGTTGTTTTTGACGTGGGAGATTACGGCCTTCCAGTTCCATCTACTGCCAGAGAAATGGTATCCGGGCTTACAGGGGCTGAAGGTGCACTGATAGACCCTCTGACTGGCGATTTCCTCTTTTCTACTTTCGGCGGTGGCAATAAAGTTATCCGGATATCCGGCTTTGAAAAACCTTCATCTTTAAATGAAAAACCATTGAATACCCGGGCTGGTTTCAGTTTATTTCCCAATCCCACTGAAGGTTACTTTAAGCTGAATGTTGTAAATCCTGTAAAAGAGGGGTTGATTTCTGTTTTCAATATTCATGGAGCAAAAGTGCTGGAGGAGAATTTGAATGGCAAAGGATCATGTGAATATGACTTTTCGGGTTATCCTGCCGGAATTTACTTTGTCAGAGTGAAAAATGGAAATTCTATAGGCTACCAAAGATTGATAATAAAGTAGAGACGCGATGCCTCGCGTCTCTACCCTATTCTTATGATACGATCTCGTGAATCTGCGGTATTTCCGAGGTATGACCTTGCGTTTTGCGTTATTCCAATGATATGAACTTGGGTTTCTGCTTATTCGTCTGATGGCGATTAAAATGCTGAGACGCGAAGCATCGAATCTCTACGATATGTTCATATTAAAACCCAACGATTTTCTTGCTATTTTTGAAGCATAATAAACAATTATGTTAAATATAGCGCTATTTGGCCCTCCTGGAGCCGGAAAAGGAACACAATCAGAATTTCTGATCAATAAGTACAATCTGTTTTATATTTCAACCGGCGATCTGTTGCGGAAGGAAATTGCAGATAAAACCAGGTTGGGAACAGAGGCGCAGAGTATTATAGCGCAGGGCGGTCTGGTTTCCGATGAGATTATTGTTCAGATTATCGAAAAGACTATTACCGACAATCCCGATGCAAACGGCTTTTTGTTCGACGGGTTTCCGCGTACCTATATCCAGGCATATATCCTCGAAGGGCTGATGCTGAAGCTGAACACTTCATTGAATTGCCTTATCAGCCTTGCGGTGCCCGAAGAGGTTTCGGTTGAGCGATTGTTAAACAGGGGTAAATCATCGGGGCGAAGCGATGATAATGAGAAGGTTATCCGTAACCGACTGAAAGAGTACAACGAGAAAACGCTGCCCGTTCTGCAATTTTATCGCGACAAGGGCATATATCACGAGGTAAATGGTATAGAAACCATCGAAAAAGTTAACCATTCCATTACCCGGATTATTAACCAGGAGCTAAGCAAAAGCCTGTTTAATATTGTACTGTTCGGTTATCCCGGATCGGGAAGAGGCTCGCAGGGCAAGGCTCTTGCAAAAAAGTTTGGCCTCGAATATGTGGCCACCGGAGCCATGCTCGAAGAGGAAATTGCCAGCAATTCCGAAACCGGCAAAAGGATCAGAGACCTCTATGAAAATGGCCAGCTGGTGCCCGACGAAATTGTGGTTCAACTGATTGAGAAGAAACTGGCCAGTTCGAAAGAGGTTAAGGGCTTTATTTTTAAAGGATTTCCCAGAACACTAGTACAGTCCTATATTCTGGATGGGTTACTGAAAAAATACGGAAGCGCGATTTCAAAAATTATCGAAATAGAAGTGCCTACCCTTGAACTGATCAGCCGCCTGGATGCCAGAAGCAAAACCGCTGCCTGCATGCCTTACGACAGCTCTACCGCCAAAATTGTAAAACGCCTGCAGGAACATGAAACCAAAACGGTTCCGGTAATTGAAAAGTACAATCAGTTACACGGTGTGATTAAAATTGATGGCCGCGGTAGTTTTGATGAGGTTTTTGACCGTATTTCAGAGGCGATGGAGAGTGGGATTAAGAATATGAGGTAGTTTTTCGTTTCTCATTTTGTGTTCAATGGCTTCGCCGTTCAAAAGTTCAATGCCCTTCGGGCGTTCAGGGGTTTTCGTTCTGGGATTTGCAATTGATATTACCCAATTGAAGTCAGAATAAATATCCGTGTAAATCTCTTCAAATCCGTGTCATCCCTGTCTGCCGACAGGCAGGTGCGTTCTAAATGGCGATGGGGCGAGGGAGTGAAAGAGCGACTGAGCGAGGGAGCGAAAAACAGCGAAGGAGCGATGGGTTCGGTGTTCCGATAAAAGGCTTAAAGAAAAAGATAGAACACAGAGATAATTAATTGAATTCCTCGCAGAACAATGCATAAACTGTTGAATTAACAATAAACACAGCTATCCACATCAAACAATGAGAGGAAAACTATTTATCCTTGCGGCACTTATTATTGCTTTTTCCAACTTTCTGACAGCCCAAAGCACCATCAGACTGGTTTCGGATGGTAAAAGCGATTATTCGATCATAATCCCGGAAAATGCTTCCAAAGAGGAAGTGCGGGCCGCTGATTTCCTAAAAAATCATTTACAAAAAATCTCCGGCTGTGTCTTACCTGTTGTTTATTCCGACAATCAGGCCACTGAAAAATGCATCTATATATCAAAATCGGATAATCATGCATGTGAAGATGGTTTTACGATCAATTCGTCAGGAAATAACCTTTTTATTTCAGGAGGTCGGGATAAAGGCTGTATTTATGGAGTAAGTGAACTGCTTGAAAAATTTATGGGAGTCAGATACTACAGTCCTGATTTTGTGGTTATTCCTGAAGCTAAAGAAATTTCTCTGCCGGTCATCCAAATCGAAGATTCTACTCCCAACACATACCGCAACGTTCATGGTGAATTTACCCATGATGCAAACTATAAGGATTTTCACAGACTGGATGATATCAACGATGTATTTGCCGATAATTACTATGTTCATACATTTAACAAACTGCTTCCCTGGCAGGAATATTTTGATAAACATCCTGAATACTTCGCCTTAATGAACGACAAACGGTGCATCGATCAGCTTTGTCTCTCAAATAAGGAAGTTTTACAGCTCGTGGCTGAAAAACTCAGGCAGGAAATGTCGCTGCAGCCCGGTAAAAAGGTCTGGTCGGTCAGTCAGAATGATAATTTCTCCTATTGCCAGTGCGATAATTGTAAGAGGATTATTGAAGAAGAGGAAAGTCCGGCCGGACCGGTGATCAGGTTTGTAAACCAGATCGCGGAGCAATTTCCTGATAAAGTTATTTCAACACTGGCCTATCAATACAGTCGCAAAGCACCGGTAAAAGAAAAACCGCTGACTAATGTTCAGGTGATGCTCTGCACCATTGAATTAAACCGCAGTTTGCCCATCGCCTCCGATCCTTCAAGCATTTCCTTTCTTCAGGATCTGGAAGACTGGGGCAAAATCTGCCATCAGATTTATCTTTGGGACTACACGGTCGACTTCGCGCACAGCATCAGCCCTTTTCCAAATCTGCATGTACTCCAGCCAAATATTCAGCTTTTCACTGAAAACAATGTGGCACAGCACTTTCAGCAAACAAATACGGGCGTTGGTCACGAATTTTCCGAATTAAAATCCTATCTGCTGGCAAAACTGCTTTGGAATCCTGATGCGGATGCAGCCATGATCATTAAGGAATTCACAGATGGTTTCTATGGGCCAGCCGGTTCCCTGATCAGAAAATACATAGATCAGTTGCAGCGTGAAGTTCTGAAAACCGGTGAATGGCTCGATATTTATGGCCCTCCCACAAATTATCGTAAAACATTTCTTTCGGCGGAAAATGTAGCCATGTACAATTNNGGCCAGGATGCCGATACAATATGCAATAATGGAGATCGGCAAAAGCGATATGTTCGGCCCCCGGGGATGGTATCAGGAAGTGAATGGTGATTTTATTCCTGTTCAAAGCATGAAAGATATGCTTGAATCATTTTATCAGACCAGCAAAGATGCGAAATGCAGATACGTGAATGAATCAGGACTGACAACTGAGGCATATTATCAATCCACCAAACGGTTTATCGATGTGCAGGTAAAAGGCAATTTTGCATTCAGGAAGAAAGTAACTGCCAGTCCTTTGCCGTCAGCCAAATACAGTGACGGAGATCTTTCATTTCTTACCAATGGCGTCAGGGGAGCCAATGATTTCAAGGTCCATTGGCTGGGATGGGAATCGGCTGATTTTTCCCTGGTGCTGGATCTTGAAGATCAGGTGGCCGCTTCAGGCATTGAAATCAGTACATTGTGGGATCCGAAAAGCTGGATTTTACACCCTGTTTCGGTGAGTTGTTTTGTGTCTGAGAATGGTTCTGACTATAAATTCGTTGAAAAGCTGGATATTGCAGGCGATCAGCAACGCGAAGAAGTTAACCACCTGTTTACCTTCAACACCACAAACATGAAATACCGCTTTGTAAAATTCGATGTTAAGGGAACGATCCGTCTTTTTAACTGGCATCCTTCGGCCGGTGGAGGTTCCTGGGTGTTTGTTGATGAAATTGTGGTTAAATAGCTGAAAATAATCAGATTCGTATGAAGCAAACGTATTTTTTATTGATATTAATGCTGTCTCTTACAGGAGCTTACGGACAGAAATACAAAGACCCGAAACTCCCGGTTGACGAGAGGGTTCAGGATTTGTTGTCGCGCATGACCCCGGAAGAAAAATTCTGGCAACTGTTTATGATTCCGGGTGACCTGAACGGTGATACAGCAAAATACAAAACCGGAATTTTTGGTCTGCAGGTGAATACTTCCGGGCAGAATGTTGATGCAAGCGGGCAAATGTTAAGCTACGGTAATGACCATTCTGCCAGAGAAACTGCTGATAAAATCAATAAAATCCAGAAATATTTTATCGAAAAAAGCCGCCTTGGTATTCCTATCATTCCATTTGATGAAGCCCTGCATGGACTGATCAGGTCAGGCGCAACAGCTTTCCCTCAGTCGATTGCACTGGCTGCTACCTGGAATACCCGATTAATACACGAAGTTTCGGGAGCGATTGCGGATGAATGTAAGTCGCGCGGAATCAGGCAAATTTTGTCGCCGGTTGTAAATATAGCAACGGATGTACGCTGGGGCCGCACCGAGGAAACCTATGGTGAAGATCCTTTTCTGGTGTCTGAAATGGGTGTGGCCTATGTTTCGGCTTTCGAAAAAAAAGGAATTGTTACAACCCCCAAGCATTTTGTTGCCAATGTAGGCGATGGCGGCCGCGATAGTTATCCTGTTTACCTCAATGAGCGCTATCTGCGCGAAATCATTTTACCGCCATTCAAAGCCTGCATTCTACGGGGTGGTTCAAGATCACTGATGACCTCTTACAATTCATATGACGGAACACCCTGCTCAGCCAGCAACTGGTTGCTTCGCGGGATTTTAAAAGAAGAGTGGGGCTTTCCTGGTTTTGTAATTTCAGATGCCGGAGGTACCGGAGGTGCCAATGTCCTGCATTTTACTGCTACTGATTATGCCGATGCAACAACAAAATCGATGGCAGGCGGACAGGATGTGATTTTTCAAACCAGCTATGATCACTACAAACTTTTTTCACCACCCTTCCTCGACGAAACTATTGATCAAAAAACAATTGATGAGGCTGTTGCAAGGGTATTGCGGATAAAATTTGAACTTGGTCTGTTTGAGAACCCTCATGTGGATGCAAGCCTGGCGGATGAGCGGAATGGAAATCCCAAACACAAAGCCCTGGCTAAACAGGCTGCCCTTGAATCAATTGTGCTTCTTAAAAATGAAAAATCGGTTTTGCCGTTATCCGGAAACATTCAATCCATTGCTGTAAGCGGACCTGATGCAGACGAAGCCCGCCTGGGTGGCTATAGCGGTCCGGGAAACGGGAAAGTGAGCATCCTTCAGGGCATCCGGAAAGAAGTTGGAGAAAAGATAAATGTGAAATATTCACAGGGTTGTGACCGGGAAAATATTGAATATGTGACAGTTCCTTCGGAGGTTCTTTCGTGCATTTTTGATGGCAAAACACAACCTGGGCTGAAGGGAGACTATTTCAACAATATAGGTTTTGAAGGTATGCCTGTTATAAGCCGCCGCGACCCGAAGATACAGTTTCAATGGACCTTGTTTTCGCCAGATCCCGAAAAATTATCCTATGATTTTTATTCAGTCCGCTGGACGGGAAAAATAANNGACAAAACAAACAAAACTCGTGGATTATCATTTTGAGAAAAACAAAGCGTATGACATCGAAATAGACTACTATGAGCCAAGCGGAAATGCCTGGTTTCGTCTGGTATGGAATGTGGGTGTAACGGATAATCAGGAAAGAGAGATTCAAAAAGCGGTTGCATTGGCAGCCGATAGCGATGTTGCGGTAGTTGTTGCCGGAATTGAGGAAGGCGAGTTTCGTGATCGTGCATACTTAAGCCTTCCGGGAAGACAGGAAGAATTGATCAGACGGGTGGCAGCAACCGGCAAGCCTACCATCGTTGTGCTGGTTGGCGGTAGCGCCATTACCATGAATAACTGGACAGACAAAGTTGACGGCATCCTCGGNNTGGGTTCAGAAACTATTGTCTCCGGCGATTCAACCATTGTGTCGGTTAAAATCACCAATATCGGCAAATTAGCCGGTGATGAGGTAGTTCAGTTATACCTGCATGATGAATTTGCATCGGTAGCCCGTCCGGTTACTGAACTCAAGGGATTTCAAAGAATTCATCTCGAACCCGGTGAAACGAAAGAAGTCAGGTTTGAGATCAATCCTGAAATGCTCTCTATGCTTGACATCAATCTTAAAAAGGTGGTAGAGCCGGGCGATTTCCGGATTATGATTGGCGCCTCGTCGAAGGATATCAGGCAACGCATCATTTTAAAAGTAATTGAATAGTTCAAATCAGTGATATGCAAAATCGTCTTAAAACTTATTTAATCGGCCTGTTAATTCTTACCGCAAATTTGGGTTATGGTCAGCCGAAAATTGATCCTAAGGAAATTCAGGGAAAAATGCAGTGGTTTGCCGATGCCAAACTCGGCATATTTATCCATGCCGGAATCTATTCGGTAAATGGAGTGGGCGAATCATGGAGTTTCCACAATAAACGGATCAGCTTTCCAGATTACATGAAACAGCTTGATGGATTCACTTTGAAAAATTATGACCCGGCTCTTTGGGCAGATCTTATTCAGGAATCCGGTGCCGGATACGCAGTAATTACAACCAAGCACCACGATGGAGTGGCCATGTACGATACGAAACTGAACAATCAGAGCATCCTGAAATCCTCACCGGCGAAGCAGGATATGATCAGACCTTTTTTTGAAGAATTGCGAAAACGCAACATACGGTGCGGAGCCTATTTTTCGCTGATCGACTGGTCTCATACTGATTATCCGGGTTTTTTAAAAGACAGTGTCAGATACAAAATTGAGCAGGATTATGAGCGCTGGAACAAATTCAGAAAATTCATGCAGGGCCAGATTGGTGAAATTCTGACACAATTCAACCCTGATTTGTGGTGGTTCGATGGCGACTGGGAGCAAAGCGCTGAAAGATGGGAATCAGAGAAGATCCGCTCTATGATATTAACACGAAACCCGGAAGCTATTATAAACGGACGTTTGCAGGGCTATGGCGACTATTCGACCCCTGAACAGAATTTCCCGGTTACACGTCCCGCATACCAGTGGTGGGAACTATGCATGACCATCAATGACAGCTGGGGATTTCAGCCTTCTGATACGAATTTTAAAACGCCTTACGAGGTGATAACCATCTTTGCGGATGTAGTTTCCAATGGAGGCAACTTATTGCTTGACTTCGGACCAAAAGAGGACGGAAGTATTCCCGAAGAATCGGTTAAGGTGCTGAAAGAATTGGGTGCCTGGAACAAAAAACACCATGAAGCCATATTTAATACCGTTCCCGGATTACCTGCCGGACATTTTTACGGTCCTTCAACACTCTCGAAAGACAGTACCTGTCTATATCTTTTCCTGGCCGGGAATCCACAGAAAGAAGTCACGATCAGAGGCCTTTCCAGCGATATTGAAAATATCAGTGTGCCTGGTTCCGATTCGTCTGTAAAATGGAAAATTGTAGGGAAAATTTCGTGGAGCGCTGTTCCCGGTCTTGTTTATATCGAACCCCCTGTAAATGATTTTGATAAGTACCTGACGGTACTAAAAGTAAAATTAAAATCACCATTAAGACTTTACCGGGGTGAAGGGGGGTTGTGAACCCGATCAAAACAAGGAAACTGAAATTTACAAATCAATAACTGAATCCTGATTATTCCACTTAAGGAAGATAAAAATGAAAAAATCGCCAATAACTGCGCTTATCCTAATCTTGTTGTTGTCCGTTTTGGCCGGTTGTTTAAAACTGCAGGCGCAGGAACAGGAGTTTCCATACATCTGGCCAACAGACTCCGCTGTAAAAGCAAAACTTAATCAATGGCAGAACTGGAAATTCGGAGTGATCATCCATTGGGGAGCCTACAGTGAGTGGGGAGTTGTCGAAAGCTGGAGTTTGTGTCCTGAAAATGAATCGTGGTGTGAAAGGCGTGGCCCTTATGCTGATGACTATTTTCAGTATGTAAAGGAGTATGAAAAAATCCGCGAAACCTTTAATCCGGTGAAGTTTGATCCTCAGAAATGGGCAAAGGCATGCAGCAATGCCGGAATGAAATATGTGGTTTTCACCACAAAACACCATGATGGTTTTTGCATGTTCGACAGCAAATACACCGATTATAAAATAACTGATAAAGCCAGTGCTTTCGCTCAGAATCCGGGATCAAATGTTGCAAATGAAGTGTTCAGTACTTTCCGTAAAGAGGGAATGGCTGCCGGTGTCTATTTCAGCAAACCCGACTGGCACAACGATGATTACTGGTGGCCCTATTTCCCGCCCACGGACCGCAATGTTAATTACGATCCGGAAAAATATCCCGAAAGGTGGAAACGCTTTCAGGATTACACTTACAAACAGCTGGATGAACTGATGAGCAACTATGGGAAAGTTGATATACTCTGGCTTGATGGCGGCTGGGTTAGGCCAGCCGGAACGCTGACCGAAGAAACAAGGCCATGGCTGGGGAAAAACCAATGGGTTCAGGATATAAATATGCCGGGTATTGCCACAATGGCGCGGAGAAAACAGCCTGGTTTGCTGATTGTTGACAGAACAGTTCATGGGGAATTCGAAAACTACCGCACTCCTGAGCAACAAATTCCCGATAAAATACCTGCTTACCCATGGGAAAGCTGTATTACGCTGGGCGACAGTTGGTATTCAACCGGACCGGCAGAACGTTATAAATCATCAACCTGGGCCATTCAAACATTAATCAAAATCGTTGCCAAAGGCGGCAATTTTCTGCTCGGCATTGGACCTGACAAAACCGGCGAATTGGTGCCGGAAGTTTATCAGCGATTAAAGGAGATTGGTAACTGGATGGATGTAAATTCATCGGCAATTTATGAGACTATGCCGCTTGAGCCTTATCAGACAGGAAACTTCTGCTTTACACAATCAAAAGACAAAAAAAGCAGGTTTGCCTTTTACCTCTTATCAGAAGAAGAAAAACTTTCAGAATTTCTTGAAATTCCTGCAGGCTTCGTTGGAAACAGTAAGGAAATCAACTTGTTGGGATATCCCAAAGCGCTTCCGGTAAAAACTAAAAACGGAGCTAAAACAGTTGAAATGCCGAAAGCATTCGGGCAAAAAGGCCTGCCAACACAGGCATTGGTTTTTAGAATATCCGTTGAATAGTCAAAAGAAAAACCGGCTACAAATCATCCGACAGAAGGACTATGATTACCGGATTTGCGTAATTTGAATATTCCCATATAGCTCTTTTATTATAAGTAGATCAGATACTTAGTATCATTTTAAAAGAGTATCAGCCTGAATAAATTATGCAGCTCGATTTCCCCAAAAGATGAATTTGCATTTTTATGTCAAATATATTTGACATTATGATTATTATATTTAACTTTGTGTCGATAATAATTGACCTTTTGTGTTGTATTCTAAAAGTGAGGAAATCATGGATCTGAAAGAAAGAAGAATTCTCGTTTCGCTGATCGGCTCGGTGCTGATCTTAAGTATATATTCTATGGTTGTGTATTACAAATACATAGCCGGGAACACTGAAGTGCTGAACGACCTGAGGTTTTTGGGGAAATCGTTCCTGATTCTTATACCGGTTGCTATTGTGATACAGATTATTATACAGATAGTTTTTGCCATCGTCACCAAAATAGCAAGTGATGAAGATATTGACCCTATTGAAGATGAACGCGATAAGCTTATTGAACTTAAGGCTATCAAGATTTCCCACTATATTTTTCTTATTGGTTTTATGCTGGCTATGGGCTGCCTGGCACTAGGCATGAAGCCATGGGTAATGATTGTAGTGCTGATTTCATCGGGTTTTGTGGCAAGTGTGGTGAATGAGATTCTCAGGCTCTATTACTACAGGAAAGGAGTTTGATATGACAAAAGCACTTATAACGAACAATATACGCAGGCTGAGGTTTTTCGCCGATGAAATGACCCAGCAGGAACTGGCTGAAAAAACCGGTGTTTCGCGGCAAACCATCGTAGCCATTGAAAAAGGAAAGTACTTCCCGACACTGGAACTGGCCTTCAGGATCGCACTCACCTTTCATGTTTCGCTTGATGAGGTGTTCTCTTTTGAGCTGGCAGCTGAGCCTGACAAGAAGCTCCCGAAAAAATAAAGTTTTGAACTCAATTACATAAGTTACCCAGTGTAATAGATAAAAACCGATATAATGAACAAAACAACGATTGCAGACAACAGCCAAATCACGACAAAGCAAACCTCCCCTTCAACCCATAGCACAGACCAGGCATTTACTGAACTTGAGCGCAGCATACTTGCAGCCCTTGAAAGGTATTCGAACGTACATCGCGGAAGTGGCCATTTCTCAGCGGTTTCGACACATCTGTATGAAAAAGCCCGGGAAATTGTACTGGATTATCTGGGACTTGAAAAGAAAAAGTACGAGGTGATTTTTTTATCGCAACAACGGGCAGTGGCTTTTTCGGGTATGCTGAAGCCTGAGCGTTTCAAAATGTTATCGGGCCTTGATACCGGACTTTCGCTGGGTATAACTGCCGTAGTTGCTGAAAGGGCTGCATTACCCAAAGGGGTGCCTTTTGAAACCGGCGGTGGCACAACCAAACTGTATGGCCCCGATTGGGTACTGTGGGCTGGCCATCCCGATCAATTCGAGGCTGGCACTCCTGCCATCATCAATGTTATCGCTTTTGCTAAGGCATTGCAGATTATGAAACGGGCCGGTAAGGATGTTTTTGCAGGGAGTTCTACAAATAATACAAACCCTGCTGAGATACTGTATTCCGGTGAACTGAAAGATTTGCGCGGATCGGAATTGCTGCTGGCACTTCGGGGAACCATGATAGGCCAAAATGTGCTGGTCCCGACCACCAAAGGCCTGCGAACATTTATCAACCTCGACAACAGTGCCAGTACCCCTGCTTTCGGGCCTGCGTGGGAGGCCTTCAGGCAGGCATACCGGCTTAACAGACAGGCTGGTAAAATCATGGTTGGGGAAGCCAGGCAAATCTGCGCCAAAGCAATGGGTGCGCCACCATCAGTTTACGATATTATTTTTACGTCCAACACCACCGAATCTATTAATCTGGCAGCCGCCGGACTGGGAAATTACCCTTCCGGGGAAACAGAACCTGTAATACTAACCACTGTGCTGGAACATTCATCCAACGATCTCCCCTGGCGGACAATGCCCGGACATACCATCATCAGGCTTGCGACTGACAATGAAGGGATTTTCGATCTGAATGAATTGGAATCCTTGCTCAGGGACTACAACGAAAAGAGCCTGCATGGAAAGAAACGCATAAGGCTGGTTACGGTGAACGGTGCATCCAATGTGCTGGGAACCTGCAACGACCTGACGGCCATCAGTACCATTGTACACAGATACGGAGCACTGCTGATGGTTGATGCAGCCCAGCTGGCAGCACACCGGGAAATCAGTATGGAATCCACCAGCATTGATTTGCTTGCCTTCTCCGCTCATAAGCTTTATGCACCCTTTGGCAGCGGTGTATTAATCGCCCGCAGGGGTTTGCTGCAATTTGATGCCGCTGAGATGGAACAGATAAATACATCGGGCGAAGAAAACACAGGGGGAATTGCGGCTCTTGGCAAAGCATTGCTGTTGCTGCAACGGATAGGATTTGACCTTATTGAATCAGAAGAACAGAAACTCACCACCACAGCATTGAAAGAGATGTCACTAATCCCCGGCATTAAACTTTACGGAATGCAATCTGCCGAACCCCAGGGCCGCATCGGGAGAACCGGAGTGATTGGTTTTACTGTCAAATCTGTAATGCCTTCAACTGTTGCCCGCAGGCTGGCTTTATCGGACGGTATTGGTGTTCGCTATGGTTGCCTTTGTGCGCACCTGATTATTAAACAGTTGAGCGGCTTTACCCCTTTACAGGAAAAGATACAAAAGTTTGCAGTTGAACTGGTTCCAATCCTAAACCTGCAAGGTATTGGCCGGGTCAGTTTCGGAATACAGAATACGGAAGCAGATGTTGACNNGAAAAGGAGGCAAAGAGACAACTTAACGAATTTGTTAAAACGAGTGAGGAGTTGGTTTTTGGGTAGCGGTGGATTGGTGTTCAGGAACTTTGCGGGGGGAGGAATTGCGATGATAGAATTAAGCCCCGACAGAGCATTGATGAATTTGTATTACCATGGTTATCTGCATTATACAGAATTCTAAAAAATACAGGGGATGATTTTTTACGATTTTCGCAGCACTGGTGGGGCTACAATGGGTTAATTAAACATTTGAAAAAACGATATTATCGGGTATAAAGAAAAGGAGAATTCAGTTTAACGAATTTTCAAAATTCCGAGCCTCGTTTCCAACAAAGCATGGTATCTGGCTTTCATTTCTTTGGATAAAAAACTAATTTCTATTAATTCATACCATTTATCAACTGCGGATGAGATTGATTCCAGAATTTTGTCTATGCTCTTAGGGTTTAACTCACATTTTTCAACTCCAAAATAGTCAATCAGAATATTACGTGTTAAATGCTTCTTCTTCCCCTTCAGGGGCAACGCTATTTCTTCATCCTGTTTTTTATATTCAATAGTTGAATTAACAAGATCATAACAGGGGGAGAGCGTTACGCTGTTATTATTGGTTATAATGGAGAAATTTTTCAGATGCATATCCTCATTGCCGACTAAATAACTAAATATAACAAGTTTAAATAGTGTCAGCTTTTCAATTGCAGGAAAAGTACAATATTCATTGATCAGTTTAACAACCTTTTCCATGCTGTAGTTATACTTTGTGTCCCTGCTCATTCCTGCCAGTTGGGCAAAATCTTCTACAGGCACTTTGTCATTCTTTCCCTTTCTGTCAAAACGTTTGATGAAATAGGTCAGTGATCCGTCCTTCGACCATATCAGACCATGTAAAGGAACATCCAAACCAATCATTTCTGCAAGTTTCATAGTCAGGTCTTCATTCTCCGGCATTTCCGGATATAGATGATGCTGCGGTTTTAGTATAAACCGGCCTCCTGTGTTGATGATATCGAATTTCCCTTCCTTAATATTCAATTTTGCACTTAACTTTGGCTGTACACCCTGGATTGACATTTTTGTTGCACGGTTGTATGCCTCTGTTCTTTGCTCTGCCGCAGTGTATTCAATTTTTTTTAATGTCTCTAACCCAGGCGATAAAAGCCTGAGACCTGCATCGCTATAACAGCTATCCCCACAAGGTACATATGTTATCGGGCAATGGTTCATTCTGTAACTTCTTTTACAGTAACAACGCCTATCATATCCTCTCCTACAGCAACTAATTGAGAGAAACAATCATTCTTATCAATTTTTTTTATTTTCAGCAAGCCTTCCAGTTGAAATCCTTCAGGTAATAAGCCATCAAAAAATGGCGGAAACTCATTGAATTTATAAACCTTAACCTTAACGGGCATTGTCCGTGAAATTGCAAGACCATCATACGCCTCATGATATTCAAATAAATACGCTGTATTTTGCATGAACTCGGTAAGAATTCCTGCTTCAACACCTTTAACGAAAACCTTAGCCTTTCTCATTTTTACTGTTTTGCAAATCCTCAAGTAAAGGACTGGTTAAAACTATTTTTATGTTAAGTACCTTTAAAATCTTTTGCAAGGTGTCCAATTGAATGGTTTCTTTTCCTTTCTCAATATCATAAATCACAGTTTTGCCAACGCCTGCGAGTTCTGCTAACTGAATACGACTTAATCCGGCTACTTTTCTATGCAGCCTGATCAATTCTGCTAATTCCTGAGATTGTGCCATTTTTACTTTTATTGCGGTAAAAATAAGCATTTTTTAATAAAATAAAAATTATTTAGTTAATTATTACTGCCATAACAGCAATATTAGACTCTTTAGGATTCGTTTTGTTATAATAATATCATATATTACTGCTATAAAGGTAATTATCTATAATAATGAATTCAATTCGGGCAAATAAAACTACATTTTACCGCCAAAGCGGTAACGATATCATTAAAGTAATTTTAAATAAGATTTCGGTCTATTCGGAATGGCTCCGACCGTATAACCAAAAAGATTATGCACCTGGTTCACCTTGACAAAAGCCAGAACATTTCTTTTTGACTCTCGCTGCCCGTTACTCCTCCCTTTTAACAGTCATTATTTAGCTGGAATATACGGAAATGAAAGTAAAAAGTTTAAAGTAAAAAGCTAAAAGCCTGCATGTTTACCACTGGCAGACAGGTAAAAATTGTAGAAAAAAACCAGAGCTTGGATTCCCGATCTCA
>DINP01000120.1 GCA_002426025.1 Bacteroidales bacterium UBA5537
ATATGTCAATTGCCGTTTCCGTGCTGACAACAAGCCGTGTAGCCCGCAACAGCGGCGGTGCGGCTCGACAGGAAAACCGCCCGCAGTCGGCAACTGCATATAGTTCCGTCCGTTGGTTGCCAGTTTAATAGANNCTGCGCAAAGCCCGGGCGTTATGTGGCATAATAAAAAACAAAAATTAAACATGAGACATTTACTGACAACAACTATCTTACTGCTTGCTCTTTCTATGGTAGCAAAGGCACAGATTAATTACTCTGGAAAATTCGAAGCCGGATATATGAACTTTCGATATAATACAGTTCAAGTTGACCCAGGACCTGGTTGGAAAGGAGATTATCTTAACGACAATGGAATTGACATTAATCTAATTAACGGACTGACTTTTGCAAACAAGAAAATTTTTGCAGGTCTTGGTCTTGGCTACTTGAATTTTGTCGGAACTAATGGAGTTTCGGCTTTTGTGGACTTGGAATATCTACCTTTAAAGACTAAACTAACACCTTTGTTGAATGTAAAATTGGGTTATGACCATATTTGGAACCAGTACGATGGAGGGACAGGGACAATGCATACTGAATTAGGTATAGGATTAAATTACAAACTGACTGAAAAATTCGGACTCTACGTGAAATCAGGAATGCTATACACTCAGCAATCCTTCCTGATACCTATTACCATTGGTTTAAGATATTGAAAGAGCTGACAATGAATAAATTACGCCACATAACAAAGTGTAGCAGCAATAAGGGTTTCCTTGGTCAATCAAGCATTCTGCCCCGCTCAAACTTCGGCGCAGTTTGACAGGAATGAAGCCCGCAATCCCTTACTGCTGCTACACTCAACCGTAACCCCCACTAAACACCCCCCAATGAAACCATCGCAAAAACTAATAGCTATAAAGCTGATTCATACGCTGATCTGGCTGTTTTTTTGTTTCTGTGATTTTTTACATTGTCTATTCAGGCATCAGCAACCATATTAATTACCTCACCTGGATAGCAATCGCGCTGGTTATAGGCGAAGGAGTTGTTCTGCTTATATTTAAAATGTTTTGTCCGCTCACCCTACTGGCAAGGAAATACTCTGATTCAAACCGCGATAACTTCGATATTTATATTCCAAACTGGCTGGCACGACACAATAAGCTGATATTTACCACCATTTTTCTGGTAGGTGTAATTGTTGTTCTATTCAGGGTGTTGCTTAATGCTTAATTGCTGCAATTGTTTTCTGTAATACGAAAACCGATACTTCCGGTATTTCGTTTTTATTGTTCAAGGCGATTAAAACACTGTTTGCTTAAGGCCATACACCATTGTCCCTATATTTTCCCTAATTTTACAGTTCAAAACTCTGATTTCCTGGTCGGCCTTTTCTGCTGATTGTCAATGTATGAATACTGATCAAGCAAAACACATTCTGTTTATTCCACGCTGGTATCCTTCAAAGGCCGATCCAATGCTGGGGCTGTTTGTGCGTAAGCACGCCCAGGCGGCTGTTTCGGCTGGCTATAAGATAAGCGTGGCNNGTTCTGAAAACAATCTCACAGAAGTAATTGTGAGTTACCGTCCCGCGGATGGAATTTCAGGGATAACCCGCCAAATAATCGCCTGGAACCTTGCTGTAAAAACTGCAGTGCAGCAAAATGGAAGGCCGCAGCTTATTCATGCTCATGTGCTCACGCGGACTGCATTACTTGCTTTCTGGTACTCTATGCGATGGAGTATTAAGTTTGTGATTACTGAACACTGGTCGCGTTATTATGCTGAGAACTTTCAGTATAAAGGCTGGTTGCGCAAAGTAATAACCCGCTTTGTTGTGCGCAAGGCTGCTAAAGTTACAGTGGTTTCAAACCGACTGGCTGCTTCTATGAAACAGCAATCGCTGGGTGGAAATTTTATTCTGATTCCAAATGTAGTTGATACCGGGCTTTTTAACATCACGGAAAGAGTGGCTGGGAAATTCAGGATCGTCAGCATAAGTTGTTTTGAAGAGAAATCGAAAAACCTGAAAATGTTGATTGATGCATTTTCACTGNNCGTTTTACCGGAATGCTTCAGGGGCAGGCTTTGGCAAATGAGCTTCAGCAGGCTTCGTGCCTGGCAATCACAAGCAATTATGAAACCTTTGCCATTGTAGCTTACGAAGCTATGGCCTGTGGGGTGCCTGTTGTAGCTACCGATGTTGCAGATCTTCAGACTTTCATTAAAATGGATTCAGGCCGTGTTGTTCCGGTTGGCGATTCTATTGCTTTCGCTGATGCGCTGCAGGAAGTAATTGAGCATCAGTCAGATTTTGACAGAGTTGCCATGCGATTTAGGGTTGAGTATCAGTTTAGTTTTGTCGCTGTTGCTGATAAATTATCGGAACTTTACAGCATTATTCCTGAAAAGAAGCAATAATGGCAGAAACAGACAACACAAAGTTGCGGTTCGCGATCATGTGCAACACTATGGTACTACAACAGTGGCAGTACGATGCACTCGAATTGCTGATCAACAGCGGAAAAGCCTCGCTGGTTGCTGTAATCCTGCGCGATGGTGAATCACTGGCCAGGCCGGGTTTGCTGAAAAGAGTGCTGAAATATCCATGGACAAAACTCCTGTTTCGTCAGTATTACCGATATATTTTCAGGCCTTCAGTTTTCAGGCCTGCCGATTTCAGCAATCTGGCCGGCGATAAGCCCCGCCTTTATTGTCGTGTTGAAGTAAAACGGAGGTACAGCGAGTATTTTTCTGAATCAGATATTGACAGTATCCGCAAACTAGAGCCTGATTTTATCCTGAAATTCGGATTTGGAATTGTGCGGGGCGAAATATTAAACTGTGCCCTTTATGGCATCTGGTCATTCCATCATGGCGATGAACAAAAATATCGCGGTGTTCCACCTGCATTTTATGAAATCCTCTACAACGATCCGGTTACCGGTGCAATCTTTCAGCGACTTACCGAAACACTCGATGGAGGGTTAATTTTGCGAAAAGGATATTTTCCCACCATCGCCCACTCATGGAGTGCCAATCTCGATCAAACTATAACCCTGTCGAAAAAATGGCCGGTTGATGTTTGCAACGAAATCATCACTCAGCAGACCTTCCCGCTTGAGGCTGTTGGCGGAATCCCAAAGGCTCCTGTTTACAAGGAACCTGCTAATATGACTTTTGCCATTTTCCTGGTAAAGCAATTATTCAACAAGATCAAATTCCATTTCAGGGAGATACTTTACACAGAAAAGTGGCAGACCGGATTAGTAAAAACCCGGGCAGCCAATTTGATTAGTGATTTGGGTTATATTATTGATAATGAAGATGTAAAATGGATTAAAACAGAAGATAGAGACCGCTATTTTGCGGATAGCTTTGCACTAAAGGATGATGGCCGTTTGCTGTTGATGTTCGAAGATTACAACTACAAATTGCGGAAAGCTGAAATTTCTTCTGTCTGGTTTAGTGAACGCGAAGACAGTATCTCCGAAGTAGTTCAAGTGCTTGCTGAGCCCTGGCATTTGTCATATCCATTTCTTTTCAGGGAAGAGGACAATATCTATTGTATGCCCGAATCGCTTCATCATGGTAGTGTTGAATTGTACAAGTTTGATGTGATTTCAGGTAAACTTGTTCACCACAAAACATTGCTTCCCGGAATTGCGGCTGCCGATGCAACCCTAATTCAACATCAGAACCGTTGGTACCTGTTTTTTACTCCGGCGCATGCTACCAATGTAGAACTCAATATCTGGCATTCCGATAGCCTCGATGAGCCGTTTGAGCCCCATGAACTGAATCCTGTTAAAGCTGATATTGCTAATGCACGTCCGGCAGGGCCATTTTTTATGCTGGATGGTAAACTATACAGGCCAGCGCAAGATTGTTCACGAACCTATGGTGCGCAGGTAATTATAAATGAGGTTAAGTTACTCACCGGCAAAGAGTTTCTCGAAATGCCGGTTTCAACATTATCTCCTCCCAAAGGCTTCTCAGGCCTGCATACCATCTCGTTTGCAGGTGATTATCTTTATTTTGACTGTAAAAAACATGTTTATTCGCCAGCATCATTTAAGTGGCAGCTAAAGAGGCGGTTAAGGCTGGTTAAATCCAATCCCAATCCAGTCAGATGATCCGAAAGATTTTAACAACTGCTGCCTCACGGCTTATTATAGCTCTAATTAACCTTGCGGTGGTGTGGATTTCGGCACGTAGCCTGGGCGCAACAGGAATGGGAACTATTTCGCTTATCATATTGGGAATCAGTATTAATCAGTTGTTTAGTTCTCTGCTAGGCGGTAGTGTACTGGTTTACCTGGTTCCTCGTAAACCATTGTTGCAGTTGCTTGTACCTGCCTGGATTTGGATTGCTCTGGTCTCCTCAGTTGGAAGCCTTATTCTTGGTAGTCTCTCTCTTGTTCCAGTCGAATATGTGAACGATCTTATCTGGATTTCAATTTTACAATCCTATTTTACAGTAAATCAAAATATTCTGCTCGGATTGGAAAGGGTAAAGCACTTTAATATTATGGCCGTGAGCCAGTCAATTATACTGTTATTCTCTCTTGCTTTTCTGTTCTTCTTCAATAAGTGGCTGAGTGTTGATGCCTATATTTATTCTCTTTATATTTCATTCGGTTTCGTTTTGTTAATCAGCCTGGCGTTTATCTTTAAACACATAAAATGGAGTTTTTCCTGGGACTTATCCATCCTGAAAGAGACCTTTCGTTTTGGAGGCTACCTGCAGGCAGCTGGTGTAATGCAATTGTTTAACTACAGGCTGAGCTACTATATTATCGAAAAGTATTTCGACCGGGCCACACTTGGGGTATTTTCTATTGGTGTGCAGATTTCTGAAAGTGTTTGGATTGTTTCAAAAAGCATAGCCATGGTCCAGTATTCACGAATAGCCAACAGCAGTGATCCGGTTTATTCCCGCGACCTCACTTCTGCCTTTATCAGGATAACAACTCTGCTTACCATGGCTATGATTGCGGTGCTGTTGTTGTTGCCTTCTGATTTCTTCGTGTTGGTATTCCGGAGCGATTTCAGCAACCTTCATAAGGTAATCCTCAGTCTTTCGGTTGGGATTCTGGCGGTTGCCATTTCGCTGATGTTGAGTCACTATTTTTCAGGAAGCGGAAAACCATGGCACAATACTATTTCATCTGGTATCGGTCTGATATTCACGCTTATACTTGGTTTTACATTGATTCCTGTTATGGGAATAACCGGTGCCGGAATAACTGCATCATCAGCCTATTTTGCCGGTATGCTGTATCAACTGGTTGTTTTTTTGAAGACTTCCGGAGCAGACTGGCACAGCGTACAACCTTTCAATACCGATTTTTCGAAGCCTTGGAAATTGCTGAAGCAGGGCTCTGAAACTGATTAATACTGAAAAGATTTTAATATGGAGTTAAGTAAATTGCCCAATATTGGTCCGCAACTGGCAATGCGCCTCGAAGCAGTGGGTTTTAAGAATGAGGATGATTTGAAGAATGCTGGCTCGCAACAGGCTTTTCTTGCCTTGTTAGCTCTCGATCCATCAACCTGCATAAATACGCTGTATGCTCTCGAAGGGGCAGTCAGGGGTATCAGATGGCATGGTCTTTCGACAACTGATAAACAGAAATTGCTTGATATTTATAATATTACAAAACTCGGGATAAAATAAACTTATCCGTTTGAGGTTTGCGGTTAACAGTGGAATTCGTAATTTTGACACATAATTGTAGAATTTGAGAGTTTAAAATAATGGCAATCAGGTTTTTGATCAGGATACTTTTTGTAATGGCGTTGTTTATGCCTTTTACAGGTATTACGCAGGTGATAAACCTGGGTTCTGTTAAAGACCATTGTGCCTCCAGCGAAGAAGTTGCGCTGTATAATCTGATAAACAATTACCGCCGGATTCATAAATTGCCGGTTATACCATTCTCTAAATCTCTTTCATACGTTGCCCGGATACACTCGATGGATTTGTCTTTTAACCGCCCCGATTTTGGTGGTTGCAATCCACATAGTTGGTCGGCAAAGGGCAAATGGAAGCCTTGCTGCTATGCCCACGACAAAAACCGCCTGCTCTGCATGAATGAAAAGCCAAAGGAGATAAGCGGTTATAAATCAAAGGGTTGGGAAATGGTATATTCAGGTGGTGAAGAGGCAAAGGCTACAGATGCTTTTGATCTATGGAAAGGTTTGGGACTTACGAATGATTATCTGCTGAATACCGGCAAATGGACAAAAGCGTGGAAAGCATTGGGAATTGGTTTTTATGGAGAGTATGCCTGTGTGTGGTTTGGTGAAGGTGATGATCCCGAGAAAGATTTCGGTCCATGCCTGAAAGATACCATTTCAAACATGCCTGTTGATAATGTTGTTGATAAACCCATCCCTGAAGTTGTAAAGACAAAAACGATCNNCAGGCATTTTATACAGGAGCCTGGGTTTTAAAGCCTGACGAATAAAAAATTATTTTTCAACAACCCGATTTTAATATTAACAGTACCGGATTCCTTCGGCTACTTTAAGTTATATTTGCACCCCTATGGAAGATTTTGAATACACACCAAGCAATCCCGGCCAATATTCCGACGATAGCGTACGTACACTCGACTGGAAAGAGCATATACGTCTGAGGCCGGGGATGTACATCGGTAAACTGGGCGATGGTTCATCTCAGGATGATGGTATCTATGTGCTTATAAAAGAGATCATTGATAATGCCATTGATGAATTTGTAATGGGCAATGGCCGTACGATTGAAGTAGCAATCAAAGAACAACGTGTTACTATCCGCGACTATGGCCGTGGTATGCCTTTGGGCAAGGTAATTGATTGTGTATCAAAAATTAATACTGGTGCAAAGTACGATTCCAAGGTTTTTAAAAAAGCGGTTGGATTAAACGGTGTTGGTTCCAAGGCGGTGAACGCGCTTTCGCGGAGTTTTATAGCGCAGAGTGTGCGCGAAGGAAAAACCAAAATTGTTGAATTTGAACGTGGCGAAATAGTTGAAGATCACAAAGTTGAAGCTTCCTCACTGCGAAGCGGAACCATAATAACCTTTATTCCTGATGAGGAATTGTTCGGGAATTTTCACTTTCTGCCCGAGTACATTGAGCAAATGCTCTGGAACTATGTTTTCCTTAACAACGGTCTGACCATCTGGTTTAACGGTAATAAAATGCAGGCCAAAAATGGGCTGCTCGATCTGCTCGAACGTAACAACAATGGCAATCCTATCGTTTATCCCATTATCCAGATAAGAGAGGAGGATTTTGAATGTGCTTTTACACATAGTGCCAAGCAATATGGCGAAGAGTATTATTCATTTGTTAACGGCCAGCATACTACCCAGGGTGGTACTCATCAGTCAATTTTCAGGGAAGCGCTTGTAAAAACCATGCGCGACTTCTTTAAGAAGGATTTTGATCCCGGAGATATCCGCCAATCTATCGTTGCAGCGATCAGCATCAAGGTTCAGGAGCCGGTTTTTGAATCACAGACTAAAACCAAACTTGGTTCGCAGTACATGGAGCCCGATGGGCAAACTATCCGCAACTACATCAGCGACATCCTGAAAAAGCAGTTAGACAATTACCTGCACATGAACTCCGATACTGCCGAGGCATTGCTGCGCAAGATAATGCAGAGTGAAAAGGAGCGCAAGGAGATGGCCAATATAAAAAAACTGGCCAGGGATAGCGTTAAAAAGGTCAGTCTGCACAATAAAAAACTTCGCGATTGCCGTATTCATTACAACAGCAACGATCCTCGCAGGCTTGATACTACACTGTTTATCACCGAGGGAGATTCGGCCAGCGGATCAATTACTAAGTCGCGCGATGTGAATTTGCAGGCTGTATTCAGTCTCAAAGGGAAGCCTTTGAACTGCTATGGATTAAGCAAGCGGGTTGTTTATGAAAATGATGAATTTAANNACCGATGCCGATGTGGATGGAATGCACATCAGGTTGCTTCTGCTGACTTTCTTCCTGCAGTTTTATCCTGATGTTGTGAAATCAGGGCATTTGTATATACTACAAACGCCACTTTTCAGGGTTAGAAATAAGAAAAAGACGAATTATTGTTATTCGGAAGAAGAAAGACTCAATTCCATAGCTGAACTTGGACCGAATCCTGAGATAACCCGTTTTAAAGGTCTTGGTGAGATTTCTCCTGATGAGTTTAAGCACTTTATCGGAGGCAGTATGAGACTTGATCCGGTATTACTCAGGAAATCAGCCGAAATACCAGAAATTCTTTCATTTTATATGGGTCGTAACACTCCGGAGCGTCAGGGTTTTATTATTGATAACCTTAAGCTTGAGGATGATCTTGTTGAAGTTCAGCCTAATTGATTTTTTTATAAGCCTTTCCTATATATTTTACAATATCCCCGGGCAGCATAGCATCCTGACTGAGTTTTTGTGCGGCAATGTCGCCAGCTTTCCCGTGAAGCCAGGTGCCCAGAATACAGGCATCCCGTGCCGGATATCCAGATGCAAGCAATCCCAGAATGATGCCGGTAAGCACATCTCCACTTCCGCCGCTTGCCATGCCTGGATTGCCTGTGGGGTTGAAATAAATATTCCCTTCAGGATCAGCTATTGCTGAATAGGCACCTTTCAGAATAACAAACAGCTTAAACCGCATGGCAAACAACCGAAGCATTTCAAGGCGGTCGAAATGGTTGGAAGTCGGGCCCGCAATCCGCTCAAATTCCTTCGGATGCGGCGTAAGAATGCTTCCGTGAGGCAGAAAAGAAATCCAGGTTTTGTTCTCGCCCAATATGTTCAGCGCATCAGCATCAATTACCAATGGCACTGATGTTTGCTGTATAAGTAATTTAAAAGCCGCCTGGGTTTCTGCCTCCATTCCAAGGCCAGGCCCGATTCCAATCGCATTATAAATATCAAGAATAGGTAGCGTTGTAAAATGCTGGTCATCAGCATCAATACTAACCATAGCCTCGTTTACGGAAGTTTGCATCACAAGAAATCCATCACCGGGTACATGGGTTGTAAGCAGTCCGGCACCAGCTCTCAGGCAAGCCTTTGAAGCTAAAACGGCAGCACCTAATTTACCTGTGCTTCCTGCTATCAGAAGTGCGTGTCCATAATTCCCTTTGTGTGAAAAAATTGCCCTGGGCCGATATAGGTTACGACAATCAGTGGTTTCGACCAATAAATTATTACATTCACAGGATTCAATAAAATCTGGATTCAAACCGATATCAAGAGCTTTCCACCTTCCGGTGAATATTTCATTTTCGGCCATCAACAATGCCATTTTCGGCATTTGGAAAGTTAGCGTATAATCGGCTTTTACAATAGCGTGTTTCCGCAAATCAACAGGTTTATCTGCAAATAACCCCGAAGGCAGGTCAATGGAAATAACAAAGGCGTTGCTCTTGTTAATATGCTCAAATACAGATGCTAAGAACCCTGAGACAGGCTTATTAAGGCCTGAGCCAAGAATGGCATCAATCACAATATCTTCTTCCTCAATTTCAATCTCCGGATCGGTTTCAAAAATATCAGTAATAACCAAGCCAGTTATATCGCCCAAAAGTTTAAAGTTCGCACTGAAATCTGAACTTGCATTTTCTGAATGCCTGATTATCAGTACATCAACATCGTAACCAGCATTACATAACATCCGGGCAATGGCCAATCCATCTCCACCGTTGTTCCCCATTCCGCAAATAACCCTGATTTGTTTAGAAGTTGGAATCTTTTTCGATATCCATTTAAAACAGGCATTGGCTGCTCTTTCCATTAGGTCGAGTGAGCGAATTGGCTCATTGGCAATGGTATAAGCATCCGCTTCCCTGATTTTCTCTACCGGCAAAATTTTAAGTGCACACATTTTATCTTTATTTCAAAGNNATTCGTCATTCCAAATCACAAATCAAATTCCTGTAGTATTCAGATTTCCCAGGCTGATGGTTACTATTTTTTTCTGGTTTTCGTCGTCGCTGTTTACAAGGCTCATACTTACCTGAAGATGAAGGTTGTAGATGTGAATATCTGTTTCCTTTGCCTTGATTTTTCCGATTTTAAGGATATCGGAGTTGATGATTCCCTCGTGGCGGTTGGCTTCGCGCCCGAATATTTTATCACTTTTAGTTGCCAGCGGCAGACGGCTGTATTCAGAACTAAATTCGTGAATATTTGATATGTCTTCGATGGTAAGTACCTGAAGGTTTTCGATGCCATCAATATTTACAGTAAACCAGCGGTGAACATGTTCGTCAATCAGGCAGCGGTTAAGGCTGTCGCGCGAAAGAATGCGGGCGTTGTTGATAATTGCCCTGCCATAATGATTGTCGCAGTAGGAATAGATTTTGTCGTACGTGATTGCATACCTGACACTGATTCCGCCAATTATTTTCCTTAAGCGGGGAAAAAAGTGAAATGCATTGTAGATGCGCAATACAATGGCAAAATTACTTGCAAAAAGCAGGCTGTGCAGGGGAGTATCGAAAATTAGGAATCCTCCGTCACCGGTGCTGATAAAGCTTTTTTCAATTTTTTCCTTAGTGTATTTTTGAAATATAAACGGGTGATTATCAATGCACAAATCAATGGTAGTTGAAAGCATTGTTTTAAAAAGAAATGGTATTAGCATCTGTTCGAATTCGCCATACGAACTGTACTGATATATGTCGAGACCAAGAACCGATTTAGGCGTAAGATTTTCGTAATCAATTATTTGTTTGAGTTCTTCCAGCATTTCGGTTTCATCCGGAACGACATTGGTTTTTTCAAAAATAACCCGGTTGTCGGACTTAAACAGTATTTCCCGGATAATGTCGTGATCAATAGATTTTATGGATTTTTTCATCTGTCAGATTTTCAGAGCTTTAAAATGGATTTCACATTTTCGAGGAGAAATTGTTTCTCTTCTTTTGTGCAACGTTCGCCAAAACCAAATGCTTCGTTTTTGCTTATCACAGCCGGATAAATGCCTTTTCTGGTAATTCCCGACAAGGATTTGAACGCTCCTTCAACATAGGCAACAGCCTCAATTTCATCTCTTTTTAGCGTAATATGCGAAGTTTTTGAACTCTCTTTTTTTATAATGGTGAGTTCTTCCGGATTTACAATAATCTCCTGGGATGCAAGTATCACTTTCAGCGATAACCTGAGTGTTACAATTCCCAATAGCCAGAATGGGATTGAAATAAGCGCCCAGTTTGCGGCATATTGCAATAGCAGTATTGTCCAAACCAAAATCAACAATAGCCAAAAGACAATTACCACGAGCGTAAAAAGTCCTTTAAGAGAAAAACCTTCGCGTGGAATTGAAAAACGGCTGGTGGCAAGGTCCGGTTTTGTTACGACAATTTTTCCGGAAAATCTCTTAGCGGGTTTATTGTCAGAGATATCTGAATTCATAACTGGGGTTTGTTAAATAACCGGATTTATAGTTTTAAGTTTTATAATCTGCTGAATAGCAAACTATCAAAATTAAGCAAATTTAGGATTGCGTTTGTACATTGATGTAAACTGCTTGTAGATTAGTTATATAAGCTTAATACAAGCCTTACAATAATGCAATTAAACAGTTTGCAATACCATAATTAAATGGTTTGATTTACTGAAAATGACCTTTTTTCAACGTGCTTTGATTTTTGATGAAGCTATTCTATCACCTGAATATTATTCTCAATTTGCCATATTTTCCATGATAGTTCGGCCTGTTTCTTCAACATTCCCATTCCATTGCTGGTTTTTGCACCACAATCATTCCCTGATTGAATTAATCGTGTGGTTTCAGGATTGTAAATCATATCGAAAATCAAGTGTTTTTTGGATAGATATTCAACCGGAATAGGAGGAAGTCCATTAACTTCAGGATACATCCCGACAGGGGTAGCGTTAACAATCAGAACAGTTGCTTTAAGCAGTTTTTGGTCAGCCTGATCGTATGAAAGAAAGCTTTCCATTTTTAAATCGCTTTCAGAAGAAGTATTTCTGATTTTCTCCATACTTCTCACAAGCTGTTTTACATTCCAGCCTAGTTTATTGAGAACATAAACAGCGGCTTTTGCAGCGCCACCGTTCCCAAGTACAAGAGCGTTTCCCTTTATTTTTTCGGTAAAATGCTGAATTTCAGACTCAAATGCCGGAGCGTCTGTATTGTGCCCGCAAAGCCATAGCGATTCTCTGTTTTTTCGGAAACTGATGGTATTTACCGCACCTATAGCCAGTGCTTCAGGCGAAAGCTCATCCAGAAATGGGATTATGGCTTCTTTGTATGGTATTGTAACATTTAAGCCAGTCAGATTACCTTCACTTCTGATAAGTTGAATAAATTCATCAGGATGTTTGAGTGGGTAAAGATTGTATTCGGCCTCAATATTTTCGGCTGAAAATTTTTCTGTGAAGTAAAGTCTGGAAAATGAATGTTCAAGAGGCAATCCAATCAGACCATACTTGCGAAGTGCCATTTTTTGAACAAATTTCGGAATTAGTGTAAGTGGCAGGCTGGTTTGCCTGATGATATTGAACCAATCAGGAGTTCAGCAGATCGTCAACCCGTGTAACCTGAACCAATAAATCAGCAATGTAGCTATCATTCAAGAGGTGCGGGGCAAATTCAATCAACTCTTTCAGGCCTTTCGGATTCTGAACTTTCATAACGGTATCGGTAAGCAGGGCTTTGGCTTCTTTAATCCTGCCAAGGTCAAACAGGTAAGCTACCATCCTAAAATCAAGGGATGTATTGTCAGGCTGATGCTTTTTACCAGCAACCAGTATTTCAATGGCATGTTCATATTCTGACATTTCAAAGAAGAGCGCTGAGAAATCGAGCCAGATTTCCTGATCCAATGGGTCGATCTGTGCTGATTTTGTAAATGTTTGTGCAGCTTCGGTAAAATAACCTGCATGTTGCTGACAAACTGCCAGAGTTGCTAAATATTCAGGATTTTCAGGGTCAATCTCCAGGCCGCGGCGGATATAACGTAAAGCCGCTTTCATATTTCCTTTTTCTTCGTAGCAGACGCCCATCCCAATCCATGCATCGGCAATGTTTTCGTCCATATCAATTGCTTTTTTGAAATGGGTGATTGCCTCATCAGGTTCTTCTAACTTTTCAAAACACTCGCCAATGTAGTAGTATGTAAGAGCCTCCGGATCTTCGTGTTCAAATGTTTCGCGGTAAGCTTCAACTGCCTGACGATACATTTGCATTCCGGCAAGCGAATTGGCTTTATTGAAATAAGCCGATGAAAAAGCAGGGTCAATGGCGATGGCAAATTCAAATGCCTCAATAGCTTTCTCGTACAATTCGATGCTGTTGTATGCAACCCCGAGATTAAACCAGGCAAATTTTGAATAAGGGTTTTTATCAATAAATGCAGTGAAATATTCAATACTTGCGTCGGCCTTGTTTGTTATTTCGTAGCAAAACGCGAGTTCAAAAATGATTGTTTCATTATCGGGCTCAATTTCAAGCACTTTCTTCAGATATTCGATGGCCTTGTCGTAATTGCCTAAATTTTCGTATTCGAAAGCGATGTTCGAATAGATGTTGCCAAGATCTTCGTCTTCGCTGATTGCCTTATTGTATTCACGGATAGCCTCATCGTAGCGCTTAAGCTGACTATAGATGGCTCCTTTCGTAATATAAATTTCACTGTTGGTTGGGTCCATGTTTTCGACCCTGGTTAATACCCGGAGTGCTTTCTCAGCTTTATTCGACGAAACAAGCAACTGTGCCTGCCGGATAAGTAGGCCCGAATGGCCGGGATATTGCTCAATTGCAAGCTGAACAGCCGTGGTACACTTCCCCAACTCATTGTTCATCAGGTAGTGATCAATCAGGTCTTCATACTCCTCTACGTCGAAGAAATAATGCTTGTCTTCACTAAGCATAGCATCAAAGCGTTCCAGAAGGTCGCTTAGTGAATTATCGTCGTCGTGCTCAAAAAAATCGTTCATTGTTCAGTTTTTGGATGAATGCTCTCCGGCAAAATCCGGTACAAAATTAATCAAAATTATCATCTTAGGCCTGAATGATTAAATTAATGACCTTGCAACTTCATTAATACCACCAATTGACTGTACTGTAATATTACGAAATTTCCGCCCCCTTTCTCAATACCCATCAGTATAAGTTATGTACATTCTGATGTTAATAAACCTTATCTGTTGCAGAATCGAAAATATATTTGCGGAAGTTATGCATTGAAGTACCGATAAACGACTAAGTCATAAACTGCATTTTCATTGAGAAGCAGTTGCAGTTTTCGTGTATTGCATATTTATTTACTTTTGCTTCTGAAATTTAAAGTTTGTTATGACATTGATAAAGAGCATTTCGGGCATTCGCGGCACCATTGGTGGTACACCCGGCGACTGCCTCAGCCCGGTTGATATTGTTAAATTTACCTCAGCTTTTGCTTACCTGTTGAAACGCGAACCCGATAAACGCCTTCGTGTTGTTGTTGGTCGCGATGCAAGGGTTTCCGGAGAAATGGTTAATAACCTTGTTTGTGGTGCGCTTTGCGGCATGGGCGTTGATGTAACCGATATAGGGTTATCAACAACACCAACTGTTGAAATGGCCGTTAAGGACCTGAATGCAGATGGTGGAATTATTATTACGGCCAGTCATAATCCATGGCAATGGAATGCATTGAAACTGCTTAATAGCGATGGTGAATTTATTAATGCTGAATTGGGCGAACAATTACTGGCTGTTGCTATAAGCGGTAATTATCGTTTTGCAGAAATTGATAAAATTGGCGCTATTTCTTATGATGACAGCCAGATCCGTAAGCATATCGAGAAAGTATTGAGCCTACCGCAGGTTGATTCCTTTGCCATAAAAATGGCCCGTTTCAGGGTTGCAATAGATGCTGTAAATTCAACCGGAGGCATTGCCATTCCATTGTTGCTCAGGTCGTTGGGTGTAGAGACGATTGACGAACTGTACTGTGAACCCACCGGGCATTTCCCACACAACCCCGAGCCGCTTCCCGAAAATCTTGAAGAGATTTCAAAACTGGTTGTAAAAAACAAAGCCCATGTTGGTTTTGTGGTTGATCCTGATGTTGACAGGCTTGCAATTGTTTGTGAAGATGGCGAAATGTTTGGTGAAGAATATACCCTGGTTTCCATCGCCGATTACGTGCTTTCGATGAAATCTGGTAATACAGTTTCCAATATGTCATCAACGCGTGCTTTGCGCGATGTTACTGAAAAGGCTGGCGGACAGCACTATGCATCTGCCGTTGGTGAAGTAAATGTGGTTGAAAAGATGAAAGAGGTCAACGCGGTAATTGGCGGTGAAGGCAACGGTGGTGTGATTTTGCCTGAATTGCACTACGGACGCGATGCACTGGTTGGCATTGCCTTGTTTCTTACCCAACTGGCTCATTCGGGCAAGCGCACATCAGCTCTCCGCGCAAGCTATCCTGATTATTTTATTTCAAAAAACAAAATTCAGCTTTCGCCCGAGATGGATGTTGATAATATCCTGAAAAGTATAGCAGAAAAATATAAGAAACAGCCCATCAATACAGAAGATGGGGTGAAGATTGAATTTGGCAACGAGTGGGTGCATTTGCGCAGATCGAACACTGAGCCAATTATCAGGATTTACTCCGAAAGCGATTCGGCAGCCAAAGCCGATGTGCTTGCCCGGAAAATTATTGATGATATTAAAGAGGTGATCAGGGAGTGAGTACGTTAAAATTCTTTCAATTTGTAATTGCCGGATTAATCCCATGAAATTTTCTTCACACATCTGATTGTGTGGGTATTGATTTTCTGTTTATATTCGTTGCACTATTGATCCAAAGCCTATGGCCTCTAAACGGAAAACGCGGAAAGTCAGGAAATTCAAGCAGGTTAATTTTAAACTTACCTACCAGCAAAAGAAACGGGTTGATGCATTCTGCAGAAAGCATAAGACCACGCCGGTAAATATGTACAAGAAGGCCATACTTTTATACCTGTCAAACAATGGTTACGGTGCACATCGACAGGCAGAACCTTCCATCAGCGAAAAGCAGATGAGTATCTTCGATTTTGTTGAAGACCCAAGCATTCAGCAGTACGGATTGTAGCAGAAACAGAATACGCGGATGCTTAATCTTCAGGAACTTCAATTAACAATAGTTTTGAAGGCGCATTTATTGTAAGAGTAATCTCTTCAACACCTTTTATTTCAAAACTGTCGCGATGTCGGGCGATATTTTCGCCAATCACAGTTTCCCCTTCAATCACAAAAACAAACAGACCATTATCGGGCTTGTGCAGTTCATAGTTATGCTTCAATCCCGCATCAGAATTAAGCAGACTTAACCAGGCATCCTGATTGATTTTGATAATATCCTTACCTCCTTCAGGCGAAACAATGGTTTGAATGCTGTTTTGAATCCTTTTGCCTTCCAGATTAATCTGATCATAAAGCGGTTTGGTATTTTTTGTTTTGGGAAATATCCATAGTTGCAGCAGGTTAATAGGCTCACTGTCTGAATAATTCCGCTCCGAGTGCTGAACACCGCTGCCGGCTGACATATACTGAATTTCTCCTTCGCGGATAACGGATGAGTTTCCCATGCTATCCCTGTGTTCCAAGGCTCCTTTCAGTGGTATGGTAATGATTTCCATATTGTTATGCGGATGTGTATCGAAACCGCCTCCACCGTCAATAATATCATCGTTTAACACCCTGAGAACGCCAAATCTTTCGCGCAATGGGTCAAAATAGTTGGCAAAACTGAAACTGTATCTTGCCTTAAGCCAGCCATAGTCTGCTGAGCCACGATTGTCTGCTTTGTGTACTTTTATATTGAGAGCCATGTGTTTATGAAATTATTGGATAAAAAATAGTTTTACTGGTAACCGAAATCGGTTCCGGATAATTAAACAATGGCAACATTCGTATTGTTTTGGAATGATAGGTACTAATCGTTCAGCTTTTCGTATGGAATTCTATTAGTAATAGATTTGCCTAAGGTTATTTCATCGGCAAATTCTAGTTCATCACCTATGGCAACACCTCTCGAAATGGTTGAAATGGTGGTTATTTTATCCTTTATTTTTTTAAAAAGGTAGTAATTTGTAGTATCGCCTTCGGTTGTGGCTGGCAAAGCCATAATTACTTCGTTAATATCCTCATTATCAATTCTATCAATCAATGATTCGATGTTTAGGTCATTGGGGCCAACTCCATCCATTGGCGAAATAATTCCACCAAGCACATGGTATAATCCCCTGAATTGGCCGGTATTTTCAATTGCCATCACATCCCTTATATCTTCAACAACGCAGACTAAAGTGTTGTCGCGTTTGTTGTCGTTGCATATACTGCAAATGTCATCATCCGAAATATTGTGGCAGCGCTTGCAGTACCTTATATTGCTTCGCAGCTTGAGAATGGCATTTCCCAAGGCTTCCGAGCGACTGCTATCCTGCCTTAGCAAATGCAGTACCAGCCTGACTGCAGATCGCCGTCCGATTCCCGGCAAACGGGTGAGTTCATTTACTGCTTCTTCAAGTAATCTGGATGAATAATTCTGCATACGTCAAAAAGGCATTAGTCAGGGGGTTACTTTTTTGTAAATTTGCAACAAATTTACAAAAGAGATTGATGTGATCCCGGCAGGAGTTCTCCTGTGCTAATATTGACTAAGACAAAACGAATGAAAAAAAGCATCATTTTCCTGATCGTTACTTTCGTATTTCAGTTACATTGCCTGATTGCGCAAACATCCAACGGAAGTTCAGATATCAATAAAACAGACACTAAAGGTAAAAAGCAAGGAGAATGGAAAAAGGCTGATAAAGAAGGGCGGCTTATTTATTCGGGCAGTTTCCTGGATGATAAACCATTAGGGCATTTCATATACTATGATTCTACCGGAGCGGTAAAAGCTGAATCTGATTTCAGTGAAAATGGAACCCATTCCTTTACTGTAACTTATTTTAAAACAGGTGGTAAGATGTCGGAAGGGCTTTATGTAAATGAAAAGCGTGAAGGTGTCTGGAAGTTTTACAATGAAGATAAGTTGCTGATTTCTGAAGAAGTATATCGCAATGGTGTGGCCGAAGGTGTATGGAAAACATATTATGCCAATGGTGCCCTGCTTGAAGAAATCACTTACCGCAACGGTGTTAAGGAAGGCCCCTGGAAGCAGTATTTCTTCGACGGACCTGTTAAATTATCGGCTACCTATAAAAACGGAAAGCTTGAAGGCCTGGCTACTTTTTTTCATCCCAATGGCAGGGTAATGATTTCAGGACCTTATGTCAACAATTTCAAGGATGGAATCTGGATGTATATCAGCGATAAAGGTGTGGCCGAAAAGCGCGAAGTATGGTCAAATGGATTTTTATCTGCCGAGGAATATTATGATAAAGCAAGGGAAAAGTTGGTGAAAGAGGAGAAATAGCGAGGGAGAGAATGGGCGAAAATAGGCGAGGGAGCGACCAGTTCAGCATTCAACATCTTGGGTCATGCGTTATTAGATATTCATTCTTAGTTATTATTTCCGAAGATATTTTGTATTTCAGCAAGGTTCCTTATTACGGGAAAGCCTGATTCGTTTAGTCTAACTTCAGATTGATGACCATCGGCAATTAGTAAGCATTTAATTCCCAGTTTGTTGGCCACTTCTGCATCGTGAAGTGTATCGCCAATCAGGCAGGTTTCCTCCCGGTTGAAACCGGTTATTTCTATTGCAGATGTTGCCAGATCGAGCTTTCCATGCGCCAGGTGGTCGCTGATTCCGAAGACATTCGTAAAGAAATCCTCAATTCCATACTCCTTCACAAGTCTGTTTAGCTCGTTTTGTTCCATGGCCGACAGGATGATCTGTTCACGTCCACTTTCCCTGAACCATGCCAGGGTTTTCTCAACATAAGGATGTAGCCCGGCAGTCTTTACCAGATTGAAATAGTGATCCATAAATTCAACGGCTACAGTCTCATAGGATTCTTCATTGAAGTTAAATCCCACCGTTTCATAGTAGTCTTTTACCGGAAAAGTAAAAATATCGAGGTATTTTAGTCTATCCAATGTTGAGAGGTTTCTCTTTTCGAGTAGCAGGTTGATAGAATTAACACATACGTCAAGATCGTTGAGCAGGGTTCCGTTCCAGTCCCAGATAATGTTACGGCAATGGGCTACTGATTCTATGTTCAACTTCATTTCTGAATTATTTGAAGGTACCAAATTGTAATTGTTTATTATTTGGAATGGAAAGCATTTTGTGTTTATAAATACTTAGATTTTCAGAATAATGAATCAATCTAAAGTCTGACATGGTATCTCCTTCCCTCATATTTTCAACGCCGAGATTCTGTCGATATACTGGTGACAATATAATATAATCGATATCGAATTCATTTGCTTTCTTCAGAAACCCTCTACCATTGATTGAAGTGTCAAGTTTTTGCATTGTAGTATAAAATCGTTCACCTTGAATCCGTTTGTAATACTCAATCTCATTGAAGATAAATTCCATTGGGGCAACAATTTTAAGGGTTGAAGGGTCTTCGGCTATGTATTGTATCGTAATACATCTATTTGATTCTGTGTTGGGCTGCTCTGAATATGTCCGGATATTATAGATATTAGTGCCTATATAGAAAAATATGAAAAGTGGCAGCATTATTATTTTTCCAAATCTGGTATAAACCCAAGCAGCCAGACCATGCTGGTTATGTATCAATTTGTCAAGTGTTAGGGTTAGAAATATAACCATGTAAGGGAAATAAATAAGTGTGTACTGTCGCGACTTTTGTGTGAATGCAATTGCAATGAACAACCATAGGAGCAGGGTATATTGAGCCATGGTTTTATGGCTTCCAACGAGGTATTTAAATCCTGCGAACAGCGTTACGATAATTAACAGACTGAAAGGAATGATGGTAAGATCATGGAAAAAGCGCATATGCTCTTTCAACAGGTTGTTAAACAAATAAGCGGCTATATCCGTTGAGTCTGTCCCTGAACCCATTATAGAATCAAAGAGTTGGCTTTTCCAGAAATGGAATCCGTAATCTTTCGTAAAATCGTAGAAGTATACGCTTATGCCCATTATGGCTCCGGCGGTATAGATAAAGAAAGCCTTCCAATCTCTGTTCCATAACAGTAAAACCGCTCCGGCCGCAGCTACTGCAATTCCATTCAGATGTGCAACTCCGCAGAGTCCGCCAAGAACGCCTGCTGCCAGAGATGTCCAGATAATACTATTGGGTTTTCTGATAATTTTTTCCAGAAGAATAAAGGAAATGAATGACAGAAACATAATCATTACTTCAGGTCTGAAGATGAAGGAAAACTTAAATAGATAATGGTATGAGAAAATGAGAAGCGAAGCCAGAACAAACTGTTTGCGATTCAATATTTTTTTATGGCGCAGTGTGTAAAAACTGAAAACTGCATAAAAGAGCAGAAAGTACAAAAGGCTTACTGCTTTTAAGATATAAACTGAAAATCCGAAGACTTTAATAAAAGCGGCACCATGCAAGGTAAGTAGCTTGTGATGTATGAGTATTCTATTTTCCTGCATTGTGCATCCACGCATCAGTTCCGATCGTGCATGGCCTTCTTTTGACATCCAGTATGAAATTTCACCAAGCCATGCATCATCTATATCTGTGGCTCGGCCAAATAAGCTAAGTACATAGAATGCAACCTGGATGCAAAGTAACAAGAAAAGTATTCTATAGATATTTTTTATACTCATTGGAGTGCAAATTTACAAGAGAAATTGAATATGAGGAAATACCTTTCTTTTTTATTCATAAAAGGCTAGCAGGTTTTACAAACTTGTCTTTATCTTTGCTGATCAAAAAAAATCAATATGATTCAACGACTTCAGACAGTTTATCTCGCTATTGCAGCAATAGCCCTGACAGTGGCATTCTTTTTTCCGCTTATCACCTTTATTAACGAGGGTCAGATATGGTTAGAGGTATATCTGAAAGGATTTCAGGATAATTCTGCACCAAAACTGGAAATCAGTGGTTTAACCTTACTTCCTTTACAGATAATTAATGCAATTGCAATTATTCTGGCTGTTTCAACTATATTTCTATTTAAAAACAGAAAATTGCAGATGAAACTCGCAAGGCTTGGGATTGTGTTGACACTGGTACTGATTGCGCTGATATTTTTCTATTTTGCCAATATGCTGGCTAAACTCACCTCAACACCACCCGATTTTAACCAGGTAGGAATTTATCTATTGCTAATTGGTCTGGTTATGTTTGTTCTTGCAAACCGAGGTATAATGAAAGATGAGAAACTGGTTCGGGCTGCCGACAGGTTGAGATAACTAGTGTTTCTTTGGCAATTCCATTACTTCAAGATCCTTAATTTCTTCCCCGTCAATTACAAACCGGATAAGAGTGCTTATTACGTGCATTCCTGATTTTCCGGCTGCACCCGGATTGATATGTAACAGATTGTTTTTAGGGTCGTTGATCACTTTCAGGATATGCGAATGACCNNCACATAAAGTCCTGGTAAACAGGATAGAATGACTTCAAGTCGTTCCCGTCAATATTTCCGACAACCGCTTTAAGTGGTTTCATTGATGCTAGGATCATTGCTGTTTCGAGGTCGCCAATATCTCCGGCATGCCATATCTCATCGCATTCAGCAAAAAACTCAGCAACTTTAGGGTTTATATACGCATGTGTATCTGAGAGTAATCCAATTCGTTTCATAAAAACCAGAGTTCAAGATTGTTCAAAATAGTTCAAAACAGTTCAACATTGTCTAACATGGTTCAGTATATTCAAACCTTTGAACGCCGCAGGTATTGAACCTCTAACACCGAAGGTATTGAACCTTTGAACGCCGCAGGCATTGAACCTTTGAACGCCGCAGGTATTGAATAAATTTACTTCCATTGGCGATTCAGGTTAGAGCTAAATTCCGGATTGAGTGTATAATAGACTCCCGTTCCTGAGTAATTCATTTTGATAATGTTCAACACTATAAAATCGGCCAGCAAATGCTCGCATCGTTGGTAGGAATAGCCAGAGAGCTTTTTGAAAGCCGATAGTGTAATCTTTTCGTGAATTTCAAGGTAAGCCAGCAGGGTGCGCTCAATCTGCGTATATTCAATGTATACGCCTTTGGGATCGTTCTGCTTTTTCCACACCTTGCGTAGTACCCCGTTTGCCGGATAGTTCTGATCACCAACACGGACAAAAACCCTGTAAACTCCCTCTTTGTCAGGCGCTGCATGAGGGCCGTCCAAACTTTTCGGAATGATAATCTCAAGCACAGTTCGCCCATTTTCCGTCCATTCTTTCAGTTCGAAATAGACCTCAGGTTTGCAAAACAGGCTTGCTCCCGCTTCGACCATGTAAAATTCTTCATCCGACCTGACTCCGGCAATAGAGCCGTTGTCCTTTACCCCAAGCAACAATCTTCCACCATCTGTATTGGCGAATGCTGCCAGAGAACGGGCTATCTTCTTCGAGTCGGTTATCCCGAACTTGAAGTCGAGTTGCTGATGCTCCCCTTCGGAGATTAGTTTTTGAATGTGAGAAGGCATTTGGGAGGTAAAAAGTCTAAAGTAAAAAGTATAAAGTAGAAGGGTTCAAGAGTATTAATGCTATCAACTTAAACTCAGCAGTTCTGCGCTTGTCTCAGCGAACTCTGCGGTAGAAAAAAAGCAGTTCAGGAATTAAAAGTTCAAGGGTTTAATGCCATCATTCCACCCCAACAGACTTTCTTATAAACTGAATTTTGGCAGGAGGTCTTTCATTACTTCTTTGTTTACCAGAAACGTCATCATTTTCAGTTTGATGTAATCCTCGTGAAAGAAATAGTAACCGAAATTGATATTGCCTTCAGGGCCACCGGTACGCGAACCGGCACCGGAATCTTTGAGAAGATACCATGTTGTGCCTTCCCGCTCCATAAAACCAACCACATGCATACCATGGTCATCGGTAGTCGTACCGTTGCTGAAGCGGAATTGCCGGGCATTTTCATCAATAGATAAGGAAGGAATATCGAAAGTTGGAACGAGGGCAGCATTTGCTTCCCGCGGAAGGAATCCGGCTTCCGAAACATCGCCGGCAATTGAAACAGTGATTCCTGCCTTTATGGCTTTTTTAAGAATCTTCATATAATCGTCAAGTGGAATATTGTAATAACTTGCATCCTTCCACCAATTATCAGGAACCTGGAATTCGACCTGCTTCCAATATGGTTTTTGCATATAGGAGAGCACATCAACATAGTCATCGGGATTAATTTTGGCTACTTTGGCAAGGTATTGTTTTGGCGTAAAATCTCCCTTTCCTTTTAAGTTAAATACAGCAGGAGGTTCTCCAATATAGTAGTTCAAAATACTTTTCACCGTATTAACAACTGTGGTTTCATCCCATGCATTGCGGGTTTTAACGCTTTCGAGGAATGCTTTAATTTCTTTAAACATTTTATCGTGCGAATGAAATTCCTGCCCTGGCAATAAGCCTGAATAAACTGAGTTAGGCATCGCACCGTATTTCTTCATTATTTTTATTACTGCGTTCATTTCAGAGCCTTCCCCAATCTCAATTTTACCCCTGGTCCGCACAAATTGTTGCGCCCGTTCAATATATTCGCAGTAAACGGTAAACATTTCGGAGAGTTTAATCTCCTGCCTGCTTAATCGGTATATTTCCGATTCGAGCATTGATGTAGCACAATAACTCCAGCAAGTATTTGTATTTCCTTGCGAAACAGGTTGTTGATGCCAGCTTGTTTTAAAGTAGCTTTTATCAGTAGGGATGAAAATACCTTTCGGGTCAAGTTTGAAAGTGGCTTCTTGCTTTACCGGGGTCTGGGCGTTTTCGTATTTTTCAATTCCTTTCAGGATGGAATTCTGATAATAACCAGGTTCATAAACCTTAAACATTCCTTTGTTTGAAGTTGGATTCTGCGCGATGGCTGTCGCAATCACAAGAATGAAACTTTGTAATAACAGATGTCTTTTCATAGTGGTTAATTTAAATAGAAAACCCCGCCAGTCCGGCAATGCACCGGAACAGCAGGGGTTATATCTGCAACCGGGTTTTACAATATCTCCAGGTAGTTTTTCGCGGTTATTTTCTCGCAATAATGACACTGGAGTTTCAGGTCTTCCTTGTCAATAACATTAAATTTTGTGCTAACCTGCTGATGATTGGTTATGCAATTCGGGTTCACACATTTCACAAACTTACGGATAACATCCGGAATTTCCACATGCCTTTTTTCAATTACCTTATAATTTTTGATAATAATCAGCGTGGCAGTAGGTGCAACCAGGGCAATTTTATTGATTTCTTCTTTTTCGAAAAATACATTGCTAACTTTAATGATCCCCTTTTTGCCATACTTCCTGCTCTCGAGGTTTAAGCCCACAGTTACCTGTGAATCAGTAGCATCAATATTCAGCATTTTCACTACTCTGAATACACTTTTAGAGGGTATATGGTCAATCACTGTACCGTTTTCGATGGCTGAAACAACCAGCTCTTTTCTAATATTTTCGTTTTCCATTTTCTTCTTTTTTCCTTTTTGGACAACTTATTTAACACCCAGAATTGTAGCCAGCAGCGCCTGCCGAACGTAAACCCCGTTCAAAGCCTGCTGAAAATAATAAGCCTGGGAGGTTGAATCCACATCTTCGGTAATCTCATTCACACGTGGAAGCGGATGTAGCACACGCATATTTTCTTTACAGCCGTTGAGCATACTGGCAGTGAGGATATATGCATTTTTAACTTTTTCGTATTCTATCGGATCAGAAAAGCGCTCCTTCTGAATACGGGTCATGTAAATGATATCAGCAAAACCCATTACATCATTCAGATCAGTGTACTGATGGTATTTCAGGTTATTGTTCTTGATATGCATCTTTACATAACTCGGCAATTTCAGTTCAACTGGTGAAACAAGATGAAAGGTAGTGTCGAAGTTACAGAGCGCCATAACATCAGAATGCACGGTACGTCCGTATTTGAGGTCGCCCACAAAAGCCACGTTCAGGCCATCGAGTTTGCCCTGGGTCTTGCGGATGGAATACAAATCGAGCAGACATTGCGTAGGATGCTGATTGCCGCCATCGCCAGCATTGATTATTGGAACCGTAGCAACTTCACTTGCAAATCTGGCGCTTCCTTCTCGGGGATGGCGCATCACGATAATGTCGCTGTAATTGCATACTGTCAGAATAGTATCTTTTAGCGATTCACCTTTCGATACGCTTGAGCTGGTTGCATCCGAAAAGCCAATAACCTTTGCACCCAAACGGGAAGCCGCGCTTTCAAAACTCAGTCTTGTTCGGGTTGATGGCTCAAAAAACAGGGTCGCAACCACGTAGTCTTCGAGTATACGCTGAGTTGGTTGTTTTTCAAATTCTTCTGCCAGATTGAGTATTTTAAGGTACTCATCCTTAGTGTAATCATTAATAGATACCAGGCTCCGGTTTTTCATGGTTTTATTTTGGTTTATGATTTCTCTGTTTACAAAAGTACTTAACAACAGGATATTAGATGCCGATTGTTCAAAAAGTGTTAAAAAAAAAGCCCCGATAAACGGGGCTTCAAATTATTTAACCAGATTGTGTTTTTTAACAAACTCGTCAAGGATGCCGGTCAAATTCGGAGTGCCGATTTCCTGAAGGTCATAACCAACTTTAACGGTAGGTTTATTAATTTTAACAATCCTGCTCAGATCAATAGGTGTTGCAATTACAACTGCATCACAAGGTGTATTTTCAATAGTTTTCTCAAGGTCGCGAACCTGCTCATCACCATATCCCATAGCTGGCAATAGGGTGCCAATGTTAGGATAAATTTTGAAAGTATCGCTGAGTTTACCAACGGTATATGGGCGTGGGTCAACCAGTTCGGCGGCACCAAATTTGAGCGCAGCTACAACACCTGCACCAATTTTCATTTCACCATGGGTTAGGGTTGGGCCATCTTCAACAACCAGTACGCGCTTTCCGCGGATAAGTTCTGGTTTGTCAACAGTTAAAGGAGAAGCACCATCTACAATAATTGCAGTCGGGTTAATTCTTGCCAGGTTGGCGCGAACCTCATTGATGTTTTCAAGGCTGGCTGAATCAATTTTATTGATAACAATAACATCTGAGATGCGAGCAACCACTTCACCAGGATAATAACTTACTTCAGCACCCGGACGGAGAGGATCGGCAACACCAATGGTAAGGTCAGGCTTGTAGAAAGGGAAGTCGTTGTTTCCGCCATCCCACAGGATAACATCACAACCGTTTGGATCAACTTCGGCAGCACGAACAATTGCTTCGTAATCAACACCGGCATAAATCACGTTTCCGCGAACAACATGTGGCTCGTATTCTTCCATCTCTTCGATGGTACATTTGTGTTTTTTCAGATCTTCAACTGTAGCAAAACGCTGAACTTTCTGTGCGTTCAGGTCGCCATAAGGCATCGGGTGGCGGATTGCAACAACCTTAAGCCCTTTTTCCATCAATATCTCAATAATGCGTCGGCTGGTCTGGCTCTTGCCACATCCGGTACGGGTAGCTCCAACTGCAATTACAGGCTTGGTGCTTTTAACCATAGTGTCTTTGTGGCCAAGCAGAATAAAGTTAGCTCCGGCAGCATTTACGATGGCGCTCATGCTCATAACCCTTGGGTAAGGCACATCGCTGTATGAGAAAACACAGTCGTCAACGTTTAAATCCTTGATCAGTTTTGGTAAATCCTGCTCGGCATAAATTGGAATTCCAGCGGGATACAGATCAGCGCCGGCCAGTTCTTTTGGATATTTACGGCCATCAATATCAGGAATCTGGGCTGCTGTAAAAGCAACAACATTGTAGCTTGCATTGCCCCGAAAGTAGGTGTTGAAATTGTGGAAGTCCCTTCCGGCGGCTCCGATAATAATTACATTTTTTTTCATTTGGTATTGGTTTTTGTATTGTTAATTGAGTGAAATAATTGCCTGTTTAGCGTATTTCAGCTCTTCTACGGGCCCGGGCAAACTGGGAGTCTGCTTTAAGAACCTTTACCGGCAACCTGCCGCAAAAAAACCGTTGCAAATATAATTGTTTAAGAACAACAGCCAAGAAAAGTTTCAGATATTTTTATCACCAATTGGTTATTTGAGTTGCCTGAAAATTAAATATGAAATTATATAATGTGTTGATTAGTAATATGATGGATATTGTTAATGAATTGTTGAAAAATCCCGTAATTTTGTCGCTTTCATCCTTTATTCAGATTCATGATTGAGCAAATTCTTGTTACTAAAGCTGTAGAAGCTGTAAACCAGTTGTTTAATACTCAGGTTGAACCTAATTTGTTGGCAGTTCAACGCACGATTCCCGCTTACCGCAACCAGGGCGATTTCTCGTTGGTTGTATTTCCATTGCTGAAAATTTCGCGTAAATCGCCCGAAGAAACTGCAAACATGATTGGTAATGCCCTGCTTGATTCGATGCCGGAAACAGTGAGTTTTGGTGTTTTTAAAGGATATCTGAATATCAGGATAAAAACGGAGTACTGGATTCAAATACTTGCTGATAATTATGATACACAGTTGTTTGGAATAAAGCAACCTGATCAGAGTAATCCAGTTGTAGTTGAATACTCTTCTCCCAACACCAATAAGCCGCTTCACCTTGGGCATATCCGCAATAACCTGCTGGGATATTCGGTGTCGCAGTTGCTGAAGGCTACAGGCAATAATGTGGTGAAGGTTAACCTGGTTAATGACAGGGGTATTCATATCTGTAAATCAATGCTGGCCTGGAAGCTTTTTGGTAATGGTGAAACACCTCAATCTGGAGGGAAAAAAGGCGACAAACTTGTTGGTGATTTTTATGTTCTTTTTAACAAGAAATACAAAGAGGAGTTGGCTGAATTGAAAGCCAATGGTTTAAGCGAAGAGGAAGCAACTGCCAAATCGGTTCTGATGCTACAGGCCCGCGAAATGTTGCTAAAATGGGAAGCCCGCGACCAAGAAACACTTGGGCTCTGGAATAGGATGAACTCTTGGGTTTATGAAGGTTTTGACATTACCTATCGCAGGCTGGGAGTTGATTTTGATAAGATTTACTACGAATCCCAGACATACCTTTTAGGGAAAAAGATTGTTGAAGAAGGTCTTGAGAAAGGTGTTTTAACTAAAAAGGCGGATGGTTCTGTTTGGATTGACCTTACCGCTGAAGGTCTTGATGAAAAATTGCTGTTGCGCAGCGATGGCACTTCGGTTTATATGACCCAGGACCTGGGAACTGCCCAGCTTCGTTCCGATGATTTTGCACCTCAAAAGCTAATCTATGTGGTTGGTAATGAGCAGAATTATCATTTTGATGTTTTGAAACTTATTCTGCAGAAACTTGGCCGGCCATGGGCTGACAGTATTTTTCATCTCTCTTATGGCATGGTTGAATTGCCCGAAGGTAAAATGAAATCACGCGAAGGCACTGTGGTTGATGCGGATGACCTGATGGACGAGATGATCGCCACAGCAAGGGCCATGACAGAAGAATTAGGCAAAATTGAGGATTTCAACAGCAGCGAAGCAGAATCGCTCTACAATATGGTTGGGCTGGGTGCCCTGAAGTATTTTATTCTAAAGGTTGATCCGAAGAAGAATATGACCTTTAATCCCCGCGAAAGTATTGACTTTAACGGCAATACCGGTCCGTTTATTCAATATACCCACGCCAGGATAAAATCAGTGTTGCGTAAAGCAGGGGAGGATGTCGCTTTTCAGAATGTAGCTGAATTGCATTCAAAAGAAACGGACCTGCTGATTTTGCTTTATCAATTCCCTCAGGTATTGCAACAGGCTGCATCGGATTTAAGTCCTTCAACACTTGCTAATTACCTTTTTGATGTCGCCCGCGAGTACAATCAGTTTTACCACGAGCTAACCATCCTTAAAGAAGAGAATCCTGCGAAAAGAGCACTCAGGCTTGCTTTATCGCAACTTACCTCATCCGTCATAAAAAACGGGATGAAACTTTTGGGAATTGATGTTCCTGAGAAGATGTAGATTCCGGATAAAAAGAAAAAGGCTGTTCCGGGGTGGAATCAGCCTAATTTAATCAGGGATTGAGGAGGGGTTATCCTTTAATCGTTTGAAAAATCAGTCTTCAAACAAATTAAATTCAGTGTTTTATAATAGTAAGACAATTAAAAACGGTTTTACCCCTATTCGATATTAAAAAAAAAGCTGCAATGATTTTTCATTGCAGCTTTTTTAACTAAAAATCAGTCTTACCTGACGCTTACTTTTTGCGTTGACTGGCCGTCTGCTGTTGAAATGTAGAGCATATACAAACCACTCTTGAGATTAGAAGTGTTTATTCTGGCCTCTTTCCCACAGTTATTCATCTCAAAAACAAGCTGTCCGTCAATACTTACCAATCTCAGATTTTTGATTTCTGATTTTGACATCACATTGAGTGTGTTACCTGCAGGGTTTGGATAAACTGTCAGAAGAGCCGTTGTACTGATGTTTTCAACACCAATTCCGGTAATCTGAACCTCAACAATGTTTGAAGGGTCAGAATCGCCGCTATCATAAACAGCCGTTACGTAATAGCTATAGGTTCCATTATCGAGATTTTCGTCAAGGTATGTAGTTTCAGTTACAGATTCAGCAATAATTGCGTCGTTTTTGTAGACATCATAGCCAAGCACATCCGGAGAGGCGGGGGCTAACCAGGTTAATGTTACATCATTCAATTCAACACTAGCTTCCAGATTAGACGGTGCCTGTAAAGTAGCAGCTTCAACGGTAAGGTAAACCGGTATATCAACAATCGGATTGTTTGTACTGTTGTTGTTAACAACAATAAATGCATCATATTCTCCTGCTGATAATCCGGTGCCGTCTAAAGTAACCGTAACTTCTGTTGATTGACCAACAGGTATAGTGCCCGAAGTCTGATTTACACTCAGCCATGTAGCGGTAACAGGGTCAATCTCAATATTCCAGGTAAGGGCAGCGTCTCCTGTATTCGAAATAGTGAGTGGGTTGGTTACAATTTCATCGACCTGAATGGTGACATCAATTTCAACGGGAGTTATAGATACTATTGCTCCTACAGCACTGCCACCAAGTTCACCTATCATTCTATACATTCCGCCGTTATACTGATTTTCATTAAAACCTCCGGCATAGCCACAGGTATTGTCGTAGAAATCGCCGCCTAAGAATTGCTTGCTTGAAGTTCCACCGAAATAGGTCCAGTTTAATCCGCCATCAAAGCTGTAAGAAACTCCGGTTGCTCCTGTTGCAGCACCAGTGGAAACATAAGTATTAGGTGAGCCCGGAACAGCCATCAGGTCGCTGGTAAGGAATGGACCGGTTGGTGTAAAGGCTTCCCAGGTGGCTCCACCGTTTGATGTCTTCCTGTAGGTGATCGGAGCTGTTGATTGTGCTACAATTCCATTGCTGGCATCACTGAAAGCAATCAGGTTTATTCCACCATTGGTGGCACCTGTGTAGTTGGCATTGGTAATTCTCCAGTGCATTCCACGATCATCAGAAATATAAACCTTGCTCTTATTGGTTCCAAACATAATGGTATTTGGACCGGTAGCTTCAATTACAGATGTCCATCCGCCTTCGCCACTTGCTGGCGTGCCGCCGGTAATATTTACCTGTGGAACCCTCTGCCAGGTTGATCCACCATTAACGGTCGTATAAATTTCAAAATATCCATCTCTTACGTCACCGTGGCACATGCCTTCCTGCTCGTTCCAGAAATACACGTTATTGGCAAATGAGGCAGAGCCCTGAAGTGCGCCGGGCAACTGAGTCCAGGTAAGGCCACCATTTGTTGTTTTATAAACTCCGCAGGTATTATCCTGGTTGCCAACGCCATTATAAACAGCAACATAGGCGATGTTTTCATTTAATGCGCAGATGTTGCCAAGTCCATAAGTAGTTCCACCCAGCACCTGTCCGGTAGTCCAGGTTTCTCCACCGTTGGTGGTGCGTGCAAATTCATTGATGGTTGCAGCGCCACCAGAACCATCATAAGCAATAGCCCATGCAACCGAAGGGGAAACCGCATGCATATAGTTGATTCCGCGTGATGCTGCCGAGAACCCGGTATTGTGCTCTAACCATGTAGCAGTATTATTTCCTGGCTGAATGCCGATGATGATGCGATTGTCATCATTGAAGTTATTTCCGCCCGGGTTGAGCGATCCGATAGCAAAATAACCGTTATAGGAACCTGACCAGCCCCAGTTAAAGTGAAATTTGTTGTCACTGATTCTGTAACCATCACATACCCATGCATGTCCGCCACTGGCAGTACTTGAACCTGCATAGTAAACAGGGCGGCCGGCATCGAGATCATTGCGCAGCAATGCATACCAGTCCGCCATGACCGGATAATTGGTTTTGCTTTTCAGCTCAACGGTTGGTGCATAGTTGAAATAATTTACCAGTGCGAAGGGTACGTCTTCGCTGAAAGCGCCCGAACCATCAGCGCCATATTGCATATTAACAGAAACACCTGCATGATACATAAGTGTTGCAACAGCAGTGTTTGCTGAGGTAACGTTGTTAGGCATCGCTGCATAATTGTAGGTTGTACTTCCAAAGTTTGCTGACTGAAGACCGTAATCTGCGTGGGTATATGAATGATATCCAATGCCATTTGCTGGAAAAGCATGGTATTTCATAATTTGCGACATGGTTGTTGCTACACAGCCTGTCCAGGCATGGTTGCATGAGCCAAATCCTGCACCTGTCTCGGTCGGACAAAGTGTATTGTAATAACAACCCTGATCCCAGGTGGTGGTTAATAACGGGTTTACATCCAGAACTTCCCGTTCCATATTGTTGGTAAGAATGTTGTCCCATTGAGGGCGGGTTTCCAGGTTGCTCATTTTTGATCTTGTGATCTCAACCATCTCTTTGTTGTAGTTTTCGAACCATGCTTCTGCAGCCGGATTGTAAACATCAGGTGATATAACACCTTCAAAAGAATAGCCCAACACAGGAATCGATGCATCATCGGCAGCAACCATTACAAATCCACCAGAAGTAAAAGCGAATGTAAAATAGGTGGTTGTGCCTTCATAAGTGGTTGCGAATGATCCGCTTAATGAATAATCATGAATGGATGAAGGGGCATAGTGGGTGTAGTAATTAACAGCCACTTTCTCGGCTACTTTCATGTCAACAGGGTTGGCCATGGCCACCATAGTTGCAAAAGCGAGCAACAGGGTAAAGATTTTTCTCATTTTTAGGAGAGTGTTTTGGTGATTTAATTGATTTGAAGGATTGTTTATACTGATTTTTTCAAGAAATTTTAAAAACGTAAAATAACGGGAATACTCAAACTGAAGCAAAATTAAGATTAATTTAATGCCCTTATACTCAGGTTATCATATTTTTATTACCTCAGTTTTCGCAGGTGATTTTAGAAACAAGATCGCCTGGTGAATGAATTAACAGTAATGGGCTTTCAGTGGTAAGTTCCTCTAAACTTCCATAACCATAAAGCACGGCAGCCGAAGATATTCTGGCAGTCCTGGCACCGATCAGGTCGTGGTTACGGTCGCCTATCATCAGAATTTCAGGGGAAGGATTAATGCCTAACTTGTTAAGGGTGTACATTATAAGCTCTGCTTTATCACTTCTGTCACCGTTCAGTTCACATCCGGATATGGTTTGAAAGATTGCCGAAAAGCCGGTTTCTTGTATTATCGCGGAAGCGTAAACTTCAGCTTTTGAGGTGACAAGACTAATACTGAAACCACTCTTGTGAAGAGCAGTCAATGCTTCGGCAATACCGGGAAAGATATCAAATTCCTGGATACCATTGCTGCTGTAATATTTCCTGTAGATCTTTGTTGCTTTCTCGGCCATATCATCATCGAAACCAAACAAAGTTTTGAATGAAACACGCAGTGGCGGGCCAATAAACGGGTTGAAATCGTCCGGCCAATCCGACCGGGAAATGCCAATTTCCTCAAGGGTATGTTGAAGTGAATTGAAGATTCCGGGCTTTGAGTCTATCAACGTTCCGTCAAGGTCGAAAAAGAGATGGGTAAATTTCATTAGTAAAAAAAAGATGAAGCCGGTTCAAATGAGCCGGCTTCATTGCTTGATTTTAAGTTAATTATAAAAGCCCGCCATTCTTGTAAATCTGGAGCTGGGCGTCATAAAATTTGTTTATGGTTGTTGATTTCCCATTGCTGAGGTTCGTTAGTTTGCCTGTAATAAAATCAACCTGCAACATATTTCCTGTTTCGAGGCCCATTTCTTCGAGCATTCCAGCTTTATAAGTGAGTATAGGTAAGGCTGCATTGATGGCATTGCGCTCATATATTGCACCATACGATTCTGCTATAATACACTGAACACCAAGTGCTTTAAAGCAATCCACCGCCTGCTGGCGCGAGCTTCCTGCACCAAAGTTCTTGGTTGTTATAACGATATCACCCGGTTTGGCTTTTTTTGCAAAATCTTCATATCCNNACACGGCCTTCAACAGTGGTTTTCACCCCGACCCGTACAGGTTTTTCTTTGGCCTCCATTGCAGTAGCATTTGCTTTTGCTGCAAAAAGAGCCGGCTCAGCAGGGATTTCGTCGGGCGAAGTAATATAACCTGCTACTGCAGAAGCCGCAACGGTTGCAGGTGATGCCAGATAAACAAAACCTTTGCCCTGTTTGCCAGAGAAATTGCGGTTACCGGTGCTGATGGTAATTTCCTCTGGTCCGTTTTGTCCGACCTGACCAGCGGCACAACCTGCACAACCCGCGTTAGAAACCAAAGCTCCGGCATCTTTAAAAATCTTGATCAAGCCTTCGTCAAGTGCCTGTTGCCAGATCAGATCAGTTGAAGGAACAATTTTTAACACTACACCAGGAGCTACTTTCCGGCCTTTCAGAATTTCCGCGGTAACGCGCAGGTCATCAATGCGGCCATTGGTGCAACTTCCGATAAATGCTGAATCAATTTTGGTTTTAAGAACCGATTGTACCGTTGCATTGTCATGCGGATGTCCTGGATTGGCAACCATTGGTTTGAAACCAGAAATGTCAATATCAAAAACCTGGGTATAAACAGCATTACTATCGGCAATAACCGGTTCGAAACGCTTTCCGGTCAGATTTTCAAGTTCATTCAGTACCTTGTTGTTGGGTGTGAAAAGCACGATAATAGCTCCCATTTCTGTAGCCATGGAAGAAATGGTAATTCGTTCGTCAAGAGTGAGTTCCTCAACTGCATCGCCATACACTTCAACACTGAAACCAAGCAGTTTGTTGGCTCCGAACACGGCTAGAAGGTTCAGGACAATATCCTTGGCTGTTACGTTTGCCGGACGTTTTCCTTTAAGATTTATTTTTACCGATTCAGGAACCTTAAACCAAACCGCACCTTTTGCCCAGGCAGCAGCAATATCCTGATCGCCCATTCCCTGGCCGAAAGCACCGATGGCTCCCATGATGTTGGCATGCGAATCAGTTGAAACGAATGTAGATCCCGGATAGGCAAGTCCTTTGTCAATGGCAAGATGGGTTCCTATTCCGGCATCCACATCGTAAACCTTAATTCCATTCTGTCGCGAATAGAGCCGGCAATACTGCTGGTTGGCAGCATATTTCTGATCCGATCCACCGGGATTGCAGTCGAAGGTGAATACGGTTCTTTCAGGATCTGCAATGGTCAGTCCATTGTCAATCAGGTTTTTAACTACATTGGCGCCTCCGAAATCGCGGGCTGCACGGGTGTCGATAAATACATCAATTATATCGCCAGGTTTTACCGTTGCCTGATTTGAGTGGTTGGCAAGAATTTTTTCAATTATTGTCATAATATCTGGTTCCAGAAGTTAATAAATCAAATTTTCAGTCTTTCACGGAATGGCTCAAAAGTCATAAAATCAGCATGGTGAACCACATAGGCTTCGGTAGATCGTTTCACCATATTGCCTTCACCAGCGTGGGTTGCAATAATATGGCATACTTCAGCCGGAACGCCGCACATTTCGGCAAGCGACACACCTGAGAATGGATGGCGGAGGTATTTACCATAACTTCCCTGAACCGATTTTCCATCTTTCATTTCATATTCGAGCAGTTTACCAACATCGGCAAGAATGGCACCGGCAATCAATACGTCCATATCAACCGGAAGGTCGGTTTTGAAAAACAGATTCATCTGGTTGCCACAGTCTTTGGCAATGTGAACCACGGCACGTTTGTGGCCCATAAAAGTTACTTTAAGATCGGGTCCGGCAAGCAGGGTAAATGGAATAGTATTGAGATCGGCTGGTGTAAGTACACTTTTTTGCAACGCCAGTGCCCAGGTATTAGTAGTGGTTTCGCGTAAGAGTGCATTGTTTATCCATTCAATTTCGGGCCATAATTCTTTAGCCTGGTTTACGAATTCGGGTTTAATTTCAGGTGTCATGACTATAAAATTTGGTGGTTATTTAATCAGCTCCCCTTTGCTTGTTGTTAAACAAAGGGGAGCAAAGTATTAAAAAAGAGATGGTTAACTATTTAAGTTTCGCGATTATCGCTTCGGCCATCTGGTGTGTAGAGGCTGCGCCCTGATTGATAACCTCCTGTGTTCCCTTTAGTTTCAGCATGTCATACGCCCTGGCTTTACCTTCGGCAACCACTTCGCTCACAGCTTTACGGATACGATTGGCCATATCCCACTCATCGAGGTGCTCAAGCATCATAACGGCAGAAAGAATCATAGCAATCGGATTCACGATGCTGGTTTCATAATCAGCATATTTTGGTGCTGATCCGTGGGTGGGTTCAAAAACGCCAATGCCAAGCTCAGGATTGAACTGTGCACTGGTAGCAAAGCCAAGTCCGCCAATAAGTCCGGCAAATGCATCGGAAACAATATCGCCAAACATATTTCCTGCCACAACTACATTGTAGTTTTCAGGGTTTTTAGTCAACCACATCATCATGGCGTCAATATTTACATCTTCAACCCAGATATTCGGATACTCATTTTTACTCATTTCCTGAGCAATTTTGAGCATCATTCCCGAAGTTTCGCGAATCACATTTGGCTTTTCGCAAACAGTAATCTTATTAAAACCACGCTTTTGAGCATATTCGAATGCTGCTTTAACAATGCGGGTGGTGTATTTTTTGGTGAAGATCCTGGTCGAAACTGCCAGTTCCGGTCGAGGGCACCACGCAAAATTATCCTTAAATTTTGGATGGGTCATCAGTGCATCATAAACCTGATCGCCGGGGTTCGTCCATTCAACACCACCGTAAAGTCCCTCAGTATTCTGACGGAAAATCATTACGTCAACCACAGGCTCTTCAATGTTGCCACCTTTACCTCTACGGACAAAGTTGAGCGGATTGCCGGGCAACGTCTGGCAAGGACGCATACAGATATCGAGATCAAATTTCTGACGCATGCTCACGATAGGGCTGTAATAGTTGTATCCTTTGCCCTGAAGTTCGGGGGCGAGTTCTGCGGCTGCTTTGTCTTTTGGTTTGGATGTAATAGCTCCGAAAAGGGCTATTTTATGCTTTTTCAGCAGTTCTATGGTACGGTCGGGCAGGGGATTGCCTTCTTTGCACCAGAATTCCCATCCAATATCTCCATGCACATATTCAGCTTCAAAACCTGCTGCTTCCAGCACGCGGATGGTTTCATCCAGTACAACTTTTCCTATGCCATCTCCGGGCAATGTTACAATAGTTCTTTTTGCCATTTTTACTGTTTTTTATTTGTTGAATTGATTGCGTTCAGCGTGTCAAAAATATGGAACATAACTTCATTAGCAAGGGATTTGAAAAAATATTTTTCACTTTGGTTTTCATAGCTATAGATGCGGTTAACAGGCTCTTTCAGAACTTTAAAAAGTGGTTTCCCGATTTGTTTTGTATTTTTGCCAACCGAATTTAGCCCCTTCGATGAATTTAAAAGCTCAACTTAACCTTTCCCTTTTCAAAAAAATAGCTGTTTCTGCAGCAGAATTAAATATGCCTGTTTATGTGGTTGGAGGTTTTGTGCGTGATATTTTCCTCAAAAGGGAATCGAAAGATATTGATTTTGTTGTAGTAGGCGATGGGGTTAAATTAGCTCAAAAATTTGCTGCCCGGATTCGTGGACAGCATCAGGTAAATATCTTCAAGAATTTTGGTACTGCCATGGTTCATTATAAGGATTTGCAGCTTGAATTTGTTGGAGCCCGTAAAGAATCTTATCGCCCCGATTCGAGAAAACCGCAGGTTACAGGTGGAACACTTGAAGATGATCAGAAAAGACGTGATTTTACCATTAATGCATTGGCTATAAGTCTGAATGCAGATAATTACGGCGAACTTGTTGATCCATTTGAGGGAGTTATGGATATTGAAAATAAGGTATTGCGTACACCGCTAGATCCGGATATAACCTTTTCTGATGATCCTTTGCGGATGATGCGGGCAATCAGGTTCTCATCACAACTTGGATTTTCAGTTTTACCAGAAACATTCCAGGCGATTCATAGAAACCGAGAGCGGATTAAAATAGTTTCCGGTGAGCGGATCAGTGAAGAATTGAATAAAATTATTCTATCGGATGTTCCTTCAAACGGATTTAAACTGCTCGATGAATCAGGATTGCTTGAACTTATTTTTCCGCAGTTTCTGGCATTGAAAGGTGCCGAATCCCGCGAAGGGAAAGGACATAAAGATAATTTTTATCACACACTTGAAGTACTCGACCGCATAGCGCCCAACACTTCCGATCTATGGCTCAGGTGGGCTGCCATACTGCACGATATCGGCAAACCGGCCACAAAGCGTTACCATCCTGAACTAGGCTGGACCTTTCACGGGCATGAAGCAAAAGGCGCCCGGATGGTGGCACAGATTTTCAGGCAGATGAGACTTCCGTTGAACGAGAAGATGAAATTTGTGCAAAAGATGGTTGCCCTGCATCTCAGGCCGATTGTTCTTTCGGAAGAAGAAGTTACCGATTCCGCCATCAGGCGGCTGCTTTTTGAAGCCGGCGATGATATTGATGACCTGATGACCCTGTGCGAAGCTGATATTACTTCGAAAAACCGCGAAAAGGTAAAACGGTATATGTCGAATTTTACCAAAGTTCGGCAAAAGCTTAAGGAAATAGAGGAAAAAGACAGGATACGCAACTGGCAACCCCCGGTGAGTGGTGAAATTATTATGCAAACCTTTGGCCTTGCTCCCGGTAAAAAGGTTGGCCAGATAAAAATGGCTATCCGCGAAGCCATTCTCGATGGTGAACTCGAAAATAATTTTGAAAAGGCCTACCGGTTTATGATTGCCGAAGGCATCAGGATGGGATTAACGCCTGAAAATGAATTATCCTGATATTTGTTTTTTTTATGTGAATCGCTTATTTTTATTGCGTCAAAACAATTAATAATTACTGACATGCACGTATATCGTTTCAGGTTGTTGTATGAAGCTCAGGAAGAATTTCTTCGCGACTTCGACATCCTGTCATCTCAAACATTTTTAGACTTTCACAATATTATCAAGGAATCGGCTGAATTGCCCGGGAATGAACTGGCATCATTCTTTGTTTGTGACCGAAACTGGCGCAAAAAGAAGGAGATAACGCTTATTAATATGCAAAATGGTGAACCTGTTGAAGACGATGATGACGACAGGAGAGGCCCCAAACGCGAGCGTATGCAAATCTCGGAAATGGATAAAGTGAGAATTAAGGATATTATTGACGATCCGCATCAGCGATTGCTTTATGAGTATGATTTTCTGAATCCGACCACCTTCTATATTGAGCTCACCCGTATTCTCGAAGCCGGCATTAAGGATCAATATCCGCTTTGCGTGAAAAGCGAAGGTAAAATTACGCCGACAAATCTGGTGTTGCCTTTTTTCGAATCGGCAGATGCTGATGAGGGAGACATTACGTTACTCAACGAATTTGACGATATCCTCAATAATGAAGATGAGGATGATATTCCAACCGATCCTTCTCTTGAGCAGAGCAGTGAATGGTAGATCAGGTTTCCTTTCCCCAAAATTCAACACTATTGCTTATTGCAGGGCCGACTGCCGTTGGTAAAACTTCGGTGGCTATTGATGTTGCCAGGCATTTTGGCTGTGAAATTATTTCGGCCGATTCACGACAATTTTATAGTGAGTTGAAAATTGGCACTGCAACGCCTACTGCAGAGCAACAGAACTACGTTAAGCATCATTTTGTCGGAAATCTTAGTCTTACCGACAATTACAATGTATCACGCTTCGAGAATGAAGTGCTGGCATTGTTATCTGAATTGTTTGCAAAAAACAAATTCGTGGTTATGGTTGGAGGGTCGGGTCTTTATATAAAAGCGGTGTGCGATGGTATTGATGACTTACCTGATGTTGATGATGAATTGCGGAATTCTCTGCATCAACAGCTTGAAAAAGAGGGAATTGCTTCGATAAGAGCGCAGTTGCAGAAGCTTGATCCAGCATACTATAGTAAGGTTGACCTCGCCAATCCCAATCGCATTATCAGGGCGTTGGAGGTTTGCCTTGCGACAGGAAAGCCTTATTCCGCTATGCGGAAACAGAGCAGGGCGCAACGCAATTTCAGGATCATAAAAATCGGGCTAAATCTCCCACGTAAAGAACTGCATGAGCGTATCAACCAACGGGTTGAAGCGATGATGAAGGAAGGCCTTTTGGATGAAGCACGTTCGTTTTACCCTCAGCGGGAGCTAAATGCTTTGAATACGGTTGGATACAAAGAATTATTCGACCATTTTGATGGTAAATACAGCCTTGAAGATGCCATTGAAAAGATAAAGACAAATACCCGACGTTATGCCCGCAGGCAGATTACATGGTTTAAGAAAGAGGCTGATATTTTTTGGTGCCAGCCAGATGCAGCAGAAGTAATCGGGCAGATTGAATCAAGACTTACCTAAACAAAGGAACTCTGAAATTTTCCTCAATGTATTTTAAATACCAGTAAAGCTTTCGGTTTACTTCAATGCCATATTCTTCAGCAGGATTGTAATTTATATAGGAATTTACAACTTTGCTGCACCGATTGCTCTTAAAGTATTGATTCCAGTTTTCAACTCCGATTCCATTTTTCAGTTTATAATACTCATTGCTGCGATCTATAGTTTCGGAGTAATGCGTTTGGTACCAAGTGTCGAATTCAGGATCAAGGATGGTTATTTCAAATTCGGCACTATCGCTGGCAACAATCTGCGCTGCAGGTTTAGATTTAACCATTCCTTTCGGTGATGTGCATGCCGTTACTGCAATCCCCGCCAATATGAAAAACAATAGCTTTTTCATGACAATGGTTTATTGAAGGTTTATTATTTAACAAAGCAATCGAACATAAGTTCTTTATTTGCAAATTTAATGCCATACCTTGCTGCGTCCCAGTATTTTAGTTACTTGTTATTGGGTGGATAAAAAAAATGCTTCAGAAGATTGCTGCATAAAAAAGCCCACATCGAAGAATACAGATGTGGGCAGATTATTATAACTTTTAGCTTTAGATTTTTACTTCAGATAGGTATCAAGCCAGCGGAAAAATTCTCGCTGCCACAGTACTGCATTTTGTGGTTTAAGTACAAAGTGAGTTTCCTCGGGGAAGAAGAGAAAACGGCTTGGGATTCCGAGCAACTGATTGGCATTAAATGCCTGCATCCCTTGTGTGTATGGAATCCTGAAATCGTATCCACCATGGACAACGAGCATAGGTGTATCCCAGTTTTTTACAAAGTTATGTGGTGAGAAATCGTAGCTTTTTGGTCTTGGATTTTTCCAGTAAGCACCTTCATAATCCTTGTTAACAAAAAACATCTCCTCGGTTTCGAGGTACATGCTTTCGAAGTTGAAAATTCCACAATGGGCTATAAAAGCCTTAAATCGTTTGTTATGGTTTCCGGCCAGCCAGTAAACCGAGTAGCCTCCATAACTGGCACCAACAGCGCCAAGCCGGTTTTCATCAACCCATGGCTCTGCAGAAATAGAATCAATGGCAGTAAAATAGTCGAGCATATTTTGTCCGCCATAATCACCGCTGATCTGATTGTTCCATTCCTGTCCGAAAGTTGGCAGGCCACGACGATTGGGTGCAACTACAACATAATCGTGTGCTGCCATCATCTGAAAGTTCCAGCGATACGAAAAAAACTGACTAACCGCGCTTTGAGGTCCGCCCTGGCAATAGAGCAGGGCAGGATATTTTTTGTTCGGGTCGAAGTTAGGGGGCAGAATTACCCAAACCAGCATTTTTTTACCATCGGTGGTGGTAACCCATCGTTTTTCTGATTTAGCCAGCGTAATATTTTTAAGCACTTCACGGTTGGTGAAGGTCAATTGCTCCTCAGTGCCATCGGGTTTAACCCTGAAAACTTCTGATGGCAAGTCGTGGCGCATTTTGGTAATAATCAAGTCTTTACCATCAATTGCATAAGCCTGTATATCGTGATCACCTTTGGTGAGTTGGGTAATTTTGCGTGAAGCTATATCCATGCGGTAAACCTGGAAGGTAGCTTGGGTGCCGCTTATAAAATAGAGTTGTTTTCCATCGATGCTGAAACTGAAGTTTGTCGAGCTTTGGTCAAATCCTTCCGAGAGGTCAGTATATACTTGGCTTGTCATAATCAGCCCTTTGCCCGATTTTGTTTTTGATGATTCAATGCTTTTTTTTAGCCCATCCATTTCGCGTGGGTTCAGTTCGCAGAGCATAATACGGTCTTTATCGGCCTCAAAACCAGGCTCTGCCATGCTGCGCCATACTATTTTTGAGCCATCGGGCGAAAAGACAGGGTCCTGATCGTATCCAAGGTTGCTTTCGCTCAGGTTCTCAGTTTTTCCAGACGCGAGATTGTAAAGGTAAATATCGCTGTTGGTACTTAAGGCGTAATCTTTGCCTTTAAGCTTTTTGCAAGTATAAGCCAGTGATTTACCATCGGGAGCCCATGTAATCTGTTCCATGCCGCCCCAGGGCATTAGAGGGCTGTCCCATGCTTCGCCGGGCATAATATCTTTGCCTTCACCTGTTTTGCCATCACTGTAAGGCGCGATAAAAATGTGGCTATATGCGTAATCGTGCCACGAATCCCAGTGCCGATACATCAGGTCGTCATATATCATGGCATCGGCCAGGGGCAGATCGGGATATAGGTCGTGAATGTCTTCTTCTATTTTTACATCTTTTATATAGACTATATTTTGCATGTCAGGAGAATAGGCGAAACCATTGATGCCACCCTCTATATTGCTGACCTGGATTTTATTTTCGCCATTGGGGCCCATTTCCCACATTTGCATTGAGCCTGATTCAGCTGAAAGAAATCCAATCTTCTTTCCATCGGGCCGCCAGATTGCATTTATTTCACTGCCTTTGAAATCCGTGAGCTGGCGGGGTGATTCCGCATTGCGGTCGAGTTTATAAATGTCGCGGTTGCCTTTGTTGGTGGCTAGGTCGTATTTGCTTACACCGTATATAATTGCACCGCCATCGGGTGATAATTGTACATCGCTTACGCGACCCAGTTTCCAAAGGGTTTCAGCGGTAAATTTCTCCTGTGCAAACAGTAAGGCCGGAGTACTAGCTGCTATAAACAGCATCAAGCCAATGAATCTGACTTTCTTCATAGTTTTGTTGAATTGTTTAAGCAGCTAAATTAATTAATTCAACCGAACGAATGTAAATTCGTGTTGCTTTCGCGAAGCAAACTGTTGCTGAAGCTGTAAATTTTTGTCCTGAAAAAGTGAAATCTGTCCCGAAAAAGAACTTTTTCCTTTACGCAACTTTTGTAAGTGATAGATTTGCAATAAGCTGTATATTTGGCTGAATCTTTGCAGCACAGTTTAATGACTTTGAGTGGCTTTACAGCGAGGAATATGAAGTGTACATTTGAAACCCTATTGAAAGTTAGAATCAGGTGTATTTGGATTAAGCTGATAGCAAGGATAATATGATAGTTGATAGCAATATGAAAGAAGAGATGGCTTTGCGCCCGCGCGAGACAAACGGCAATAGCCTGCTTTTATGCCTCAATCTTTCAGGAAGAATCCGTTCGGTTAAAGGACCTGTTCAGAATTTATTAGGTTATACTGAAACGGAATTAATCGGTCAGCCACTCGCGAATTTTGTTCCGGCAGATGACATGACGATTTTCAACAGCATTGAAAATAACAAAACCGATCGCTGTGAATTTCTTATGTTGCGTAGGGACAAAAGCGATTTCTACGCCGATGCTATTATTTACAATGTTTTTAGTGGTGAGGAGGCCAGCGGATTCTGTCTCAGGATTTATGATGCTACTGCCCGTATTTCGGCTATCAACAATCTGATTGAAAGCGAGGAAAAATACAGGGGAATTGTTGACAATACGCGCGATCTTATTTGTATTTTCAGGAAAAATAAAATACTCTATGTAAATCAGGTTGCCGAAACCATGCTTGGCTATGGTGTAAACGAACTGAATGAGAAGGATTATTTATCGTTGTTTGATCCGGATGATCGCGAAAGAGTTGAAGAAATCAGGTTTAATTTCTGGGAAGCATCTACTCCTTCAAACAGGTTTGAGGCAAGCCTGCTGACAAAGCAAAACGAAAAGAAAATCTGTGAATTCAGCATACGAAAAATACAGTACAAAGGCAGTATGGCTGCTTTGGCGATTATTCATGATATAAATGATTATAAGAAAGCGCTGAATGAATTGACGGCTGCAAAACAGGAAGCAGAATCGGCCAACCGCATAAAATCAGATTTTCTGGCAATGATGAGTCATGAGATCCGCACTCCGATGAATGGTGTAATCGGAATGACCAGTTTGTTGCTCAACACACAATTAACATCTGCTCAGCGTGATTTTGCTGAAACGATACAATTGTCGGGCGACAGTCTCATATCTATTATAAACGATATACTTGATTTTACCAAGATAGAGTCAGGTAAAATGGTGCTTGAGGAAACCAATTTTGAACTGAGGACACTGATTGAGGATACACTCGATATGTTTGCCCTGAAGGCAATTGAAAAAGGCCTCGATCTGCTTTATATGATTGATGCCGATGTACCTTCAGCATTCATGGCAGATTCAAGCCGGCTCAGGCAAATTTTGGTTAACCTGATAGGTAATGCAATTAAATTTACTGAACAAGGTGAAGTATTTATTTCTGTTCAACTGTTGCAAGAAAAGGATGGACTGAGTGAATTAAAATTTGCCGTAAAAGACAGCGGCATTGGAATTAAACCCGAAACGCTGCCCTCGTTGTTTGAACCGTTTATTCAGGCCGATAGCTCAACAACCCGTCGGTATGGTGGAACAGGGCTTGGACTGGCAATCTCAAAACGCCTGGTAAACCTGATGGGAGGCGATATTTGGGCTGACAGTGAACCGGGAAAAGGATCAATCTTCCACTTTACCACGATTGTGAAAAATTCAGGCTCAGGGCAAACAAAATTGCATGTGAAGGGTTATTTACCTCAGCTACGTGGACGTAAAGTATTAATTGTAGATGATAATCAAACTAACCGACAAATTTTAAAGTTGCAGTTTGAAACATGGGGGTTACTTCCAACGCTGGCTGCTTCCGGAACAGAAGCTCTGAGCATACTTGATAATGATGCATCGTTCGACTTAATAATACTCGATTTGCAAATGCCCGGTATGGATGGAATTGAGCTGGCTGGCAAAATTAAAACCATAGAGACAGAAATTTCGGCTCCACTCATTTTACTTTCTTCATCGGGCGATTTAGGAAGCATCAACGGCGATTTGTTCTCCGGGCAGCTATCAAAACCTATCAGACTTAAGGAATTGTTCAAGGAAGTTCTTCAAATTATGTCCGAATCGACGAAAAAAGAAAGTAATTCTCAGAAACAAAGCGAAATAGACTTTTCGTTGAGTACCCGTTTCCCATTAAATATTCTTATAGCAGAAGATAATCTGGTAAATCAGAAGTTGACAATTTCACTGCTCAACCTGATGGGCTATAAAGTGGATTCGGTTATAAACGGTCGCGAAGCTGTTGAAATCCTATCTGAAAAGGATTTTGATATAATCCTTATGGATATTCAGATGCCTGAAATGAGTGGAATTGAAGCTACTGAAGTAATCAGAGAAACAATTCCTATCGATAAACAGCCGCTGATCATAGCGCTAACAGCCAATGCACTGGTTGGCGATCGCGAAAAATGCCTAGAAGTTGGCATGGTTGACTATATGGCCAAGCCGATAAATATCAGCCAGTTACAGAATATGATTATTAAATGGGGCTCGGTTCTTCAGGAACAGGGCAAAATATAGCTGCAGATCAAAATAACAAACAGCCGACTGTAAATTGAACAATCGGCTGTTTTTGTTTTTAGGATGAGTTTACCAACTTAAAACAGTTTTCCCGTCATTGAGGTTGGTTTCCATTTCGAGGGCCATGGTTGTTTTGTGCATGGTTTCAAGATATTGCGGATCATAATTTTCTAAGGCATTTAAAAGATCAACCTCAATATCTTGGGCTGGTATTGTTTGATTATTGAATTTGAATTGCTGTTCTTTTGCAAACCCATGCATTATAAATTGAATTTTTGAAAAACGACTTGCATAGCTCCCTTCTTTCGCACTAAGTGTTATTTCACGTTTTGTTGGGTCGAAAGTAATAAGCCGCCTGTAATAATTGCCTTTTTCGTAGTCGTATGAAATGCCATCATCCTCATAATAAACAAATTCAGAACTTGTATCTGCATAAAAAATGTGTAGGATCAATGCATCACCTGCATTTTCAGAAGTGTTCTGTAAGGCATTTTGCATGGGGATTATAGCTCCGGCTTTAATAAACAATGGCAAAATATGAAGCGGGCATTCGGAAATAATTTCGCGGTTACCCTTAAATTTCTCGCCTGTATGCAGATTGTACCACTCTCCGGCCGGGAGGTAAACCTTTACCAGATCGCGGGTGCTTTCAACCGGGGCAACAAGTATTGATGGTCCGAAAAGGTATTGCTGCTGATAAACGTAATGATAAATATGTTCATCGAAAGTGTAATCAATCGCCAGGCTTCTGATAACAGGCATTCCGGTTTCGACCGATTCGTGAAAAGCAGCATAGATATAAGGTAATAATTTATACCGCAGGGTGATGTAATTTCTTGATATGTTCTCAACCACTTCACCAAAAGCCCAGGGTTCAGCCTGCCGGGTGTCGTAATGTGTATGGCTTCTGAAGAAAGGACTGAAGGCTCCAATTCCTATCCAACGGGCAAAAAGTGATGGAGTTGCATCTTTGCTGAAGCCACCAACATCAACTCCGGTAAACGATACTCCGCTCAAACCAAGACTGTTGAGCAACCTGCAGCCTAACATCATGTGTTCATCTGTGGCCTGGTTGTCGCCGGTCCAGAGGGCTGTATAGCGCTGTAATCCGGCGTATCCGGCGCGGGTTAGTATGAGCGGGCGTCGGTTCTTCATCAGTTTGCGTGTGCCTTCAAAAGTGCTTCTTGCCATTTCGAGGCCATAAACATTTTTTGCCTGTTTGTAGGTTGTATGTTTTCCTTCCCAATCGAACTGAACTATGTGAGGTGTGTAACCACCACCCCAGGAAGCAATTTCATTCATATCATTCCAGAATCCTTCAATTCCATTGTTTACCAATCCGTTGAATTTGCTTCCCCACCATTCGCGTGCAAGTGGTTTTGTGAAATCAGGAAAATGGCACCAGCCAGGCCAAACCTGCGCCGTATAAACTTCTCCATCCGGATATTTGATAAACATATCCTTCTCTAATCCGTCTTCGTAAGCTTCATATCCTTTTTCAACCTTTATTCCGGGATCAACAATCACTGTGGTATGAACGCCCATAGCTTGCAGATTAGTAATTAAGTTATCTGGATTGCTGAAACGGGTAGGATGCCAGGTGAATATTTTGTAAGCATCCATGTAATGGATATCGAGATATATTACATCGAGTGGTATTTTTCGTTCACGAAAGTTTTGAACTGTATTCAATACTTCAGTATCGGGAAAGTAACTCCAGCGGCATTGCTGATAGCCGAGTGCCCACAATGGTGGCATACTCATGCGGCCTGTCAGATGGGTATAATCCTTGATAATGCCGGCAATATTGGTTTCATGGATAAAATAGTAATCCATTTCACCATCATCAGCACTAAAAGAACTGAAACGATCATTACTTGCACCAAAGTTAAATCTGCTCCGGTGAGAATTATCCATGAAAATTCCGTAAACCAGACTGTTGTGTAAACCTATATAAAATGGAATGGAAACATACAATGGATCATCATTGGGCCCATATCGGGGATTGTCGGTGTTCCAGTTTTCATAAGCACTTCCGCTGCGGTCGAGGTTGCCGGTTTTCTCCCCGAGGCCGATAAAGCGCTCTTTTGGCTGAAGCTGCTTATAGGTTGTAACTTCAGTCCCAATCCAGGAAGTGCCAAATGCCTTGTCATCAGAATTGATCAGTTTCCCTTCTTTGGTGAAAAAGGCAAACCTTGCCGGATTTTTTGCAATCTCAAGGGTGAGGCTTTCGGTTGAAAGCAAGAATTTATCCTGCTGTTCATCAAGCTTTACATCACACAAAAGAGGCTTTCCAACAACCGCGTATGAGAAATCAGTATTAAAATGATCTTTTACAATTCGGATTCTGAAAATGCCGGGGCTGAATACAGTAATTTCAACTTTCCCAAAATCAGTTTCGAGTTTCAGTAACTGGCCATCAAGCTGGTGCGCTGTAATATTCCCCAGACTCTGATTTTGACTACTTTGTGTAAAAGCCTGACCCATACCTGTTAGAATTATCAAAAAGAGGATTGCTGCTTTTTTCATTTTGCCGGATTAATTGAAGATAAGGCTGATCAGTAATTTTAAATGACCATCTTTCTGTTTGAAATTCAGCTATTTATAGAATACTTTATATCCCCATGCTGGCAAATCAATCTTTTGTCCTGGTTTAAGTGATGCTTTTTCACCCGAAAAGAGTTCAGAATAATCAGCTTTAAATATATCGCCTTTAAGCTCAGCAATAACCGGTTTACTGCTCAGGTTTACGATGGTAAAAACCCTGTTGTTGTCTTTCTGTCGGAGAATGGCAAATACTTTTTCATCAGACTGGGTATTTATCCTTGTCCAACTTCCTCCATTTAATCCGTTGAAAAGTGCCGGATTCGATTTCTTTAGCTCCAGAATGGTTTTGTAAAATCCGGTCATAGGATAATCGCCCCATTCGACAGCATCCTTCTCGAAGAATGCAAGCCTTTTGTTCATTCCCGATTCCTGTCCAGTGTATATCAGAGGCATTCCGGGCACTGAAACAGTAAGAACATAAAATGCTTTTACACCATCACCGAGGCGTTCAAACTCTGTTCCATTCCATGAGTTTTCGTCGTGGTTGGTGATAAAGTTCATGCGATAGGCATCAGCAGGGTATTGAGAATCGTTCTTTTTCAGGTATTTTTCGATATCGTTTGCTGTATTTTCGCCTTTATAGATTTTATTCATTATGTGATGGAATTCCCACCCATAGGTCATATCAAATGCATGATGGTGGCGTGGACTTTCGTCTTCGGCCAACATAAACACCGGTTTAATCTTATCGAGTTCATTGCGTGTGTTTACCCAGAATTCATCGGGGACCATTCCGGCTACATCACAGCGATATCCATCAATATCGAAGTCTGTAACCCAGTATTTCATCGCGTTAAGCATGTAAGCACTCATTTGAGGGTTGCTGAAATTAAATTCAACCACATCGGTCCAATCGTAAGGGGAGAGCATTTTGCCGGTTGAATCTTTCTCATACCAATCAGGATGCTCTTTTACCAGGGCATTATCCCATGCCGAATGATTCGCAACCCAGTCAACGATTACATACATGCCTAATTCGTGCGCTCTGGCAACGAAGTGTTTGAAATCGTCCTTTGTCCCGAAATCGGGATTTACCTCCATGTAATCCTTTACAGAATAATAGCTTCCGAGCGTTCCTTTTCGGTTAAGTTCTCCAATAGGGTTAATTGGCATTATCCACAAAATGTCGGTGCCAAGTTCTTTCAGCCGGGGAAGGTGGGCTTCTAAGGCTCCAAAAGTACCTTCTTTCGTAAACTGCCTGACATTAACCTCGTAGATGCTGAGATTTTTACTCCATTCAGGATGTTTTACCTGACCGGGTTCATTATCCTTTTTTTCTTCAGTTATTAATGTTCCAGCGAAAGCTATCACCGAAATAAATGAGAATAGAAATGTCAATGGTAAGTAAAGTGTGGCTTTGGTTTTCATACTGCGATTATTGATTGATAAAATCATTTTGCAAGCTGCGATTTCTCAGGCAAAAGTAATGAAATCTAATGTAAGAAGAAAAGTGGAGTTCACGNNGATAGCACGTTCAGTTTCATGGTTTGCGGACCCATTTGCTGAGAAATCATAAACGGAAATTTAACCCCGTTTACTTCCCGATAATCGGCAAATTCGGAAATTCCCTGATCACCACTTTCGCGCACCAGTAAACCGGATTTAACATCGAAGAAGCGGGTTGTTTCTTTTCCGGAAGGATAAGTAATCAGAACACGGTAGGTATCTGCTTCATTTACAACTTCTATCCCTTCCAGTTTCAGTTTGATTCCCATTTTTTCATACTGAAGTTCTGGATTCAGAACGGATTCATATTTCATATCCTCTAGCTCTTTTCCTTCGAGTGTTTTATTTTCGCCACCCATTGGTGATACAAGTTTGGCTGTGGTTCCGTCATAAGCCATTTGCTGGAAAACCATATCGCCGGCACCGATTTTCATCATGTATTTATCTGGTGCTTTGCGATAAATGTCAAAACCGATGGTCATCCCCTGCATACTGGTGCTGGCCATCATAGTAATGTCTTTGATTTTCAACAGTGCTTTTTCTCCTCCAATTGCATTGATATAGGCTTTGTTAACTGCTTCAGCAGTTAATCCAGCCGGAGCTGGTGTCACTTTCTTGTTTGGATCATACTCTTTTCCTTCATAATCAAAATACCGTATAGCTTGTCCTCCAGTAAACTTACTAAGTTTGGTTGTGATTTCCGATGCTTTTCCAACAGCAAGAATGTAGGAGTTGTCAGGTTTAATATACTTGACAGCCATTTCCTTAACATCGCCCGATGTAACAGCGGCAAGGTTTTTCAGGTAGTTTACATAATAGTCTGATGGCAAGTCATAGCGGGCTGTGTTGATGGCAAAGTTGGCAACAGTTTGTGGTTCTTCAAGTGAAAGGGCAAAGGCTCCTGAAAGATAGTTCTTCACGAGGTCAAGTTCCTGTAAAGGAACATCTTCTTCACGTATGCGCTTCATTTCGAAAAGAATCTCATTGATAGCGCTGTCGGTCACAGAATTGCGGATCTCGGTACTTACCATAAACCGTCCGGCAAGCTTGTCAGCGTTGAGTCTTGAATAAGCACCATAGGTGTATGCCTTATTTTCGCGAAGGTTATTATAAAGCCTGAAAGTGCCGCCACCAAGTATTGTGTTGGCAACCCTTGCTTTTATTGCATCGGGAGAACCGGGCTTAAAATCAACGGGATAACCAATGCTGAGGGTTGTTTGAACAGCATCAGGGCGGTCAACAAGGGCAACTACATTATTTGCCGGCATCTTTGGTGACGGAGAATCAACTTCAATCACATCTTTTTTCTCCCATTTGCTGAAATACTTGCTGATCAGATCCTTGGCTTCAGATGTTGTAATGTCACCAACTATTGCGAGATAGGCAATCTGCGGTCTGAAAAATCCCTGATAAAATGCTTTGCACTGGTCAATATTGATATTTTTAACTGATTTCTCAGTCATGGATTCTCCGTAAGGATGACTGGCACCATATGTAAGCATTTTTCCGACCCGGTTGCTTATAGCAGAAGGTTCATTTTTTTCTGCTTCAAGTCCGGATAAGGCCTGTGTCCTTATTTTTTCGAGTTCTGCAGCATCAAAAGAGGGGTTAAGTAACACATCCGACATCAGCTCAAGTAAACGTGTATTGTGCTTCTTTAATGCCGAAGCATAAATGCCGTTGGCATTGGTAGAGAGGTTGGCTCCGATAAAATCAATTTCTTCGTCTAGTTGATCTTTTGANNAGCGAATAAGAAACCCTTGGGATTTTGTTGTTTTCTACCACAAAAACTTTTAATCCGTTGTCAAGCTCAAAACTCTCGTATTTGCCGATGTTTATTTCCGGAGCAGGACCCGGTTGTGGTTTAATACTGCGGTCAAGAACTGGTTTTTTTTGTGTTTTTGTACCCTGAGCCTGTGCATTGCCGGTGAACGACAAAGTCAGCATTGCTGCAACAAAAGTGAATATTATAAGTTTTTTCATGATTTTTCCTCCTGTTTACTGGCTTTTTTTCGGTAAATAATACAATACCACCCTGTTGTCTTTTGTAAGATACTGGTTAGCAACCCGCTTAATATCTGCTTTGGTAACATTCAGATATTTCTGAATCTCGGTATTCATAAGGTTTGCATCGCCAAAGTACATCTTATAGTCAGAAAGGCTTTCAGCTATTCCGGCCATGGTTGAATTGCGGCTGACAAAGTCGTTTTCTACCTTGTTGCGTAATTTTTCAAATTCGCGATCAGATAACTCTTCAGTCTGGGCTAATTTTATTTCAGCATCAACGGCATTTTCAAGATCAGCCGGATCAATTCCCATATTCACAATTCCAAAAACAAGAAATAATCCCGGCTCTTCGAGTGGAATTGGGAAGGAACCAACAAACAGTGCTTTTTCCTGCTTATCAACAATTGATTTATTCAATCGTGAACTTTCACCATCTGACAAAAGGGTGGTAAGCATGCTTAATGCATAATAATCGGGTGTTCCCATAGCAGGCATGTGGTAAGCCTGAACAACGGCAGGTAACTGAATATTGTCGTAAACAGTATCCCTGACTTCGGCCACTTGTTTGGGTTCAACAATATTCGGCCTTATAATCTCTTTGGTTCCTCTCGGGATATCGGCAAAATATTTGGTAATTAGTGCCTTAGCCTGAATGGGATCAATGTCGCCGGCAATGGACAAAATCGCATTTTCAGGAACATAATAGTGTGAATGGAATTCGATAAACTCTTCAAGTGTCGCTTCATCAATGTACTGTGCTGATCCAATTGGAGTCCAGCGGTAAGGATGAACCTTATATGCAGTGCTGAAGGTTTTCTCGATAAGTGAACCATAAGGTCTGTTATCATATGATTGCTTGCGCTCTTCTTTCACTACGCGACGTTGTGTTTCAACTCCGGTGCTGTCAATGCGAAGGTGTAACAGTCTTTCTGACTCCATCCAGAGGCCAAGTTCAAGCTGATTGGAAGGTAAAAGAATATAATAAAACGTACGATCCCAACTGGTGTTGGCATTGATCTGGGCGCCGGCATTCATGGCAATCTTGTCAAATTGACCGCGGGGAATATTGTCAGAGCCTTCAAACATCAGATGCTCAAAGAAGTGGGCGAATCCTGTTCTGTTCGGATTCTCATTTTTTGATCCTACATGATAGGAAATTGTCACCGCCACGATAGGGGTAGAATTATCCTGATGTAGGATCACATGCAGCCCATTGGGCAGATCGAACTCGGAAAATTCGATCTTGTTCTGGGCAATGGCAATGCTGCCGATCATAAAAACCGCAGCCAATGCAATTGATTTCTTTATTGAAAACATGATTAAACTGATTGATGATTAATAATTAGGTTGGTTTATTAATATCGTGAGCCTGTCGGCTGATATTTCTGTAAAATCGTTGATTACAAGATGGGCTTCTGTTAGTTCAGCAATATAATGGGTTGTCCCGACTCCAATAACCTTCATACGCGCATTCAGCGCAGCAGCAATTCCTTTGAGTGAATCTTCAAATACAATGCATTTTTGTGGTTCGGTATTCAGCAAAGAAGCTGCTTTAGTAAATACTTCAGGATCAGGTTTCCCTTTTTTAATCATCGAAGAATCAACAATAACGTTAAAGTTTTCGCTTAATCCAATGGCTTCAAGAATAAAATCTACATTGGCCCTTTCAGCTGAAGTAGCTATGGCTGTTGGGATTCCGATTTCTTTAATTTCTGAAAGAAACGTTTTCAGACCCGCAACCGGTTGAATATTACCTTTGTAAAGTTCGCGGTAAATAAGTTCTTTTTCCTGTCCATACTTATCGATTAACTCATGGCTAAGATGATTACCAAAGATAAATTTGAGGTGGTCAGGGTTGTTTCCGCCAAACACATGTTCGCGAAATTCATCTGCCGAAATGCGTTTTTTATGCTTTTTGCAAAACTTTTCCCATGCTTTCAGATGCCATGCGAAGTTATTAACCAGCACACCATCCATATCAAAAATAACAGCCAGGTCAGCCTTCATTACATTTTAACTTCACGGTTAATATAAGAACTGTAGTCCTTGATTCTGCGCTGGTAAGCATCTGTAAAGAGGGGAGATGAGATCAGGAAATCGGCAGTGGAACGATTACAGGCAGTGGGAATGTTGTACAATACTGTTATACGCAGTAATGCTTTTACATCAACATCATGAGGTTGTGGTTGCATAGGATCCCAGAAAAAGATCATCAGATCAATTTCGCCTTCAACTATCAATGCTCCGAGTTGCTGATCACCGCCAAGCGGGCCTGATTTTAGTTTGGTAACTTCAAATTCTCCGTATTGTTCAGGACTAAGACTTAGCCGCATCTGTTGTTCAATCATACGCCCGGTTGTTCCGGTGCAGACTATCTGGTGATCACTCAACTTTTGTGCATTATACTCTACCCATTCAATAAGATCTTGTTTGCGGTTATCATGAGCCACCAGGGCTAATTTCTTTTTCTTAAGCATAACAATGAATATAGGCCACAAAAGTAGTTCTTTATCATTTAAATTCATGATTTTTTCGATATAGTATTTGCGCGGAAGCATCAATTAAAAAGGAAGTGGTTTTTTCGTATTTTTGCAGCGTTTTTCATAAAACAGACTAAAAAGACCTAAGTTATTCATTTTAAAGTAAAACTCAATGAAGAGAGTGATGGTTCTTACCGGAGGAGGTGACTGTCCGGGACTGAATGCGGTTATACGCGCTATTGTTAAACGTGCTTCACGCGAAAAAGGCTGGGAAGTTGTTGGTAGTATAGAAGCATTTAATGGAATACTTCGTGAACCAACTGAAATTGTTGTTCTGGACGAAAAAGCAGTGTCCGGAATACATTATCAGGGTGGTACTATTTTGCAAACGACCAATAAAGGAGGCCCTTTTGCATGGCCGGTTAAACAGAATGATGGTTCATACATTGCTGTTGATCGCTCCGATGAAATGATTCGCAAAATTCAATACCTTGGTATTGATGCAGTTATAAATATTGGTGGCGATGGTTCGCAGCGTATTTCACAGGCTTTATTCGAAAAAGGGCTTAATATTATCGGTGTTCCGAAAACCATTGACAATGACCTTTCAGCTACAGATGCAACTTTTGGTTTTCAAACAGCCATTCAGATCGCTACCGAAGCTGTTGATAAACTTGTTACTACTGCCGCTAGTCATAACAGGGTGCAGATACTTGAAGTAATGGGCCGCAATGCTGGCTGGATTGCTCTGAACGCTGCTGTAGCCGGTGGTGCTGAAATTTGCCTGTTGCCTGAGTTTCCTTATGATATTGATAAAGTAATGGAGCGGATTGATAAGCGCTTTGATAAAGGCCGTGGTTTTGTAAATGTGGTAATTTCGGAAGGTGCAAGGAATATCAAGGGTGATATATTCTCACATAAAAGCAAAGAAGTAGGATATGAGAATGTGAAACTTGGTGGTGTTGGTTTCCGTTTTGAGGAAGAACTTAAAAATGCTGGTTGTGAACATAGTATCCGTACTACCGTGCTTGGCCACCTTCAGCGTGGAGGTGTTCCTATTGCTTACGATAGGGTCTTAGCTACCCAGTATGGTGTTAAAGCTTTTGAATTGGCGCTTGCCGGTGAATTCGGACGCATGGTCTCTTACCGACATCCCAATATTACATCAGTTACTTTAAAAGAGGCCATTCAGCAGCCAAATCTGGTAGAACCTGATACCGCGCTTATGAAAACAGCCCGAGGTGTCGGAATGTGCTTTGGTGATTAGAAAATTCTTAGCCTGATTCTTAGCATTCAGTAAAAAGGAATTGTAAACCGATAGTTCTTACGAGACTATTAAATTTTATTATGTTTAAAAAATCCTGTTTCTATAAGGCAACAGGATTTTTTTATGTTTGTGAAGTTAGTCGAGAGCAATAAGGATAATAGTATTGATATTCAAATAATTAAATTGTAGTTGTTCAGACTTTTGTATGAAAAAAAACTGCTCCACAGGTTTTGTGAAGCAGTTCGGAAAAATAAACAGGAATTGGATTTATCAGCTTATTATTCTGATGGAAGTAAGTCTTTGGTTTTTTTGCTGGCAGGTTGAAAAATACCAATCACGCCTTTTAGCCCGACACTCATCACAATATTGTAGAAAAAAGCAAGGAATGAAACCAGTAGAAGCGATCCGGCCAAAGCCGCGAGGATCATGTAAACGTTGTATTCACCATTTTCATAAATGGTGCGCCTGAGCATTCCCTTCAGTCCGGCCATTCCCATAAAGGCTCCCATACCGATTCCCCCGGCCAGATGCGCCCAGAAATGGAAGTTGGCAAGTTTCTGGCTGTAAAGCCTGGCACCGTTTGTCAGAATCGGGAAAAGGAAATAAATGGCAGAATAGAGAGTCATAGTCAATCCGACAAGAATAGCCACGTGGACATGAGGTCCTACAATCCATTGCGTGTTGTGAAGAATCCGGTTTAAGCCAATATCAGCCTGCATAATTCCGGCTGGCACAGCCAGAGCAAAACCAAGAAGTCCGCCAAGTAGGAATTTAAGCGGATTGGTCATTTTCAACGGACGTGCACTCCATAACGTTACAAGGGTAATAAAGAAAGCCAATCCCTGGGTAATCAGCTCGAAGGCTGTAACCATTTCGCCAGATGCAACTTTAAGAAAACCGGGTTGAGCCTGGTCCGACATCAGGTGATGCGACCATACAGTCCATGAAACCACTAACTCGACGAGTAAAGCTGCACGGGCAATGTTCTCCATATAGAGTTTCTTGCCGGTTATAAGGGTTGCCAGCAAATACCATGTTCCGGCAACAAAAATCAGGACCAGACCATCGGCAATCAGGTCGAGTCCCCACCAGAACCAGTTCTTATACAGCAACGCGTCAACCGCACTATGTTTCAGATCATAGCCCAGAATAGCAGCAACCATATACACGAGTATCAAAACACCTGTGAATAGTAAAATTCCGGCGTTCAGTGCGGTGTCAACAGTTCCACGTGCAATAGCTGCTACTGGTAATGAAACAAGGTGTTCTTTCTGTTTCTTTTTATTCAGGAAAAGATTGCGGATTCCGCTATAGCCGATGGCTGAGGCCAGCAATGCGCCACTGGGCTGTTTATCCCAGCCTTCGGGAGTGTACATGATGGTCTTAAAGATATTGATAACAAAGAAGAAGGTTCCAAGCATTACCAAAGCAATTCCCAGAATAAATATGGCGCCGCCAACCGGACTGAATTGTGTAAAATCAGCGGGCAGAGGCCAGTATAATGTATATAGAGGCGCGTAGTGAGTGACAAATCCGGCCAGCCAGAAGGTTAAAGTTCCAACAGCAATTAATATAAATGTCCAGTTTCCGAGTTTAATACTCCACAGGGGTTTTTTCATCAGGAAAGGCACCAGAAACAAGAAGGCTCCGAATACGATAGAATAGGTTGAACCAAAAATCCCGACAAGGGGATGGGCGGTGAGTATCGCGAAAAACTGGTTAGAAGGCACACCAGGAATGGCACTGATTTCATACACGCGCATGATCATACCTTCTATCACCGCAAAGGCGTAATAAACCAGCCCGACAACAACAAAGCGCAAGGTGAGTTTTTGCATGGGAGTCAGTGTTTTGTGCTTAAAAAGCCCCTGCTCTCCATTCATAAAAGTTTCTGTAAAGCTCATATTCAAGTTTTTTACTGTTTAACAAAAGGTTAATTGGCATCTGGTTCACACCCAACTACTTCCACCACATCTTTTTCGATCATAGACACACCTTTGGGGCCTGAATACTCGGTAGAGCGGATGGAATAAACTCCAGGCTTGTCGAACTGCCAGAGAATGTCGTTTAAGTGACCAGGAACCACCTGCATCTGAAAAACCATCGTATTGTCGCTTCTGAAAAGGCCAAAGCCGTATGTGAGGTCTTCTGATTTTACATTAAACATAACCATGTCGTTACAATCAATCATAAGTTTCTCAGCCGGAAGTATAAATTTGTGATTGGCCATCGAAATATCAAATACCTTATCGGGTATAATACTTTTCCGGTTCAGGTCCATCTTAGACCAGGGGATAGTGTTGTAAGTAATGATGTGGATTGAAACGCCAAGCACAATCAGAAAACCCACAAAAGAATAAAACAGGGCGGGTTTAATGGCATTGCTCTTGCCCTCGCGCGTAATGTTGTAGGCAAACCACCCCATAAGTGCCATTATGGCCAATACATAGAATGTATAGGCCACCGTTTGCCCGGTTAATACTGTGTTGGAATCAATCATAGTGCCTCCTTTTTTTGATGAATGTTGATGGTTATATTCTACCTTGAGGTAGAAATTTATGTGAAAAAAAAGTTTAAGTTTTCGTGTGTCTGTTTTTTAAATCCCCTAAAGTCGTAGAATTCAACATCCTTACCTGTGCATCATGTTTTTCAGCCCAAAGGCCATGCATAATACATGGTTGATCCAACGCACATTCTTTGAACCCGAAAAAGCATTTTTGTTCCCAGTCGAAGCCTTCAGAAAAGTTTATAATTTCTGACAGAGTGATAGTATTGATATTTCGTGCAAAAGTGAATCCACCGTTCCGGCCTCTTATACTGATAATAAAATTGCCCCTGACGAGATCGGTAAGGATTCGCTGAAGGTATTTTTTTGGTATCTGAAGGTTGTTGTGTAGTACGTCAGCGGTGTGTATGTCGCACTCGTTCAGCGACATATAGCTGAGTATTCTTAAGGCGTATTCGGTTGACTTGTTAAAGTTCATTAAAACTCTACCATCTTATAGACATTTGCAAATGTATGATATTTTCGATATAATCAAATTCCTAAGCAGAAAAATAATTATTGTTTATTGCACGATGATTTTGCTTGTCCATCCCGATTCAGAAACCATAACATAGATTCCTTGTTTTAGGGCTGTAACATCCGCCTGACGGCAATCTCTGAATTGCAGTAACCGACGGCCCTGCATATCATATATGCTGAAATTTATTTTTTCAGAAATGAAAATAGTACCTGAATTAACCAGGGTTGGCCATATTTTAACCGAAGTTGGCGTATTTACATCAATGCCGACCAAACTGTTGGTGCTTTCTGGAGTAGGAATGTTAAAAAATTTCCAGTCTACTGATGCATCAGTAATCCTGCCCTTAGAGATATCTGTTGACTGAAGTTCATAGGTTACCGCATCAAGCAATGTGTAGCCAGACGCCTCATTGTCAAACAATCCGATTTCTTCCCCATCTTTATCCAGTTTGTAATTGGTATGCATCAGGCCCTGTTCTGTTTGTCCATCTGCCCAAACGAGCATAAATGAACCAGGGGCAATCGTAGTGTCCGGCAAAGCCCATTTCACGGGGCTGCTCAGGTTGTCGGTCAGATACTTATCGCCAAGCCAGATAGTACTGTTTCCGGCGTTATACAATTCAATCCAGTCATCATATTCGCCAATTTCATCAGTAATGGTGCTGCTGTTGCTTGCCATAAACTCATTGATATACAGATTGTAAACATTACCCGAAGGTATGGTGTATTGAATTGGCGAACATGGCCTGATAGTCGTAAGCTGACTGTTGTCCGTTGCTTTTATACTAAACTCGATTAATGTATTCCCTTCCATCCCTGTAAGGCTCAACGTATAAATGCGATCATCAGCCATCAAATCACCATTTTGTCCATCGTCGTGCATAGGTGTTTGTTGCCAGGCTCCACCATTAATTCTGTATTCAAGCGAAACAGAATTTAAATTCGCATCTTCAGCGTATGAGCTAACCACCATGCTCTGCCAGGTTCCCGGAGTATTGAAAGTTATGTATTTCAGGATAGGAGCTGCATTGGTATTTATGGCCTGTGACACTGCAGAACTGTTTCTGGAAAGAATAAACGGTCGTATCCCGATGGGCACATGGGCACCTGTTCCATCAGTAAAAGAGGTGTTGAATGAATTAATATCGTATCCATAGTCGAGCGGATAATAAGGATCGTTGGCCACGTATTCATCCAACTGTGCCTGAAGTTCAGGCAGTGAGTTCAGAAAATCAGGTGTACTTGTTATCTGATTGATTATCTGTTTTATATAATAGGTAAACCACGCTTTGTATTCCGGAACCTGCATCAGTTTTGTATACAATGGTCTGCTCTCATTCGAGTTAGACCAGTTGTAAATACTCCTTGTATCCCAGTTAATGTTGAACCAATCAATGCCGAATGTATTATCGGTATCATAAGGAATGTATTCAAACAGACCCGTTGCAGAATTATGGTATAAATAAAAATTGTTTTTGTTGTAGATATAGCCATCCCAGTTAGCTGTAAGTATGTCAATTGCTGCAATTTTGAGGTAATCCTGCACATTAAAAACCTGCTCAAGTTCACAGGCTAGTTGCGAAATAGGCGTATTGTTCAGCACATCGATAAAGTGGGCAAGGTCGCTGTAATCATCAGCTATTTCATTGGTTTTCAGTTCATAGGTTCTGTGGTCGCCCGAAGTAAATTTATAAAGGTCAGGATTAGAACCCAGGTATCTGAGGTCGGCCGGGTACAGGCATTTATACAGATTGCCATTGTTGTTGCCAAAGTACGTTTTAGCAAATTCTTCATCAACGTGCTCAATATTCGCGTAAAGCCCATAGTAGTTGCCATTAATGTAAACCTGAACATGGTTTGCCCGTGGGCCTGCAATTTCAGATTTTCTCAGAATATCCCAGTAAAGCCTTGATCTTACAACCGACGGGTCATTGTGTTCTCCATTCAGGTTCATTTTTTCAACACCATAATACTTTCTGCCAGAAATAAAGGTGTTAAATGAAACCTTAAAAGACTTCTTCCACGAAACCCTTGAGGTATTTCCCCTGAGCCTGAATCCGATATCCTGAATGGTGTCGTGAATTGTGCCATTATCAAAAACAAAAACTGCCCTGAATTCATGATCGCTTTCAACATTTTCATAAATCCATGCCAGGGAATCAGGATGGATCATTATATCTACCCTGGGTACAACATTTTTCACATAAATTTCGCCATCGGGTGGGAATTGTGGCTGTGCCGAAATGTTGGAAATGTATAAACTGGTGAACAGAAAAAGAAGTAGGTTTATTATTTTCTTCATTAGGGATTGTATTTCAAGTAATTGTAAAGAAAAGCCAAAGATACGAAAGAATACGTACAAGACAGATTACCTAAATAGAGATGCAGTTGAAGATATTATCTTGCGGTTCATGATTTATCATGTGCATAGCATCCATTATATATTTTCTAAATTCAATTTCTGAATGTCTGTTATTCCTTATCTTTGCAATATAAAAATCTGAATCATTAAAGTACACATAACCAAGTCTTTATGCATAATAATCGTTTCGATGCCGTAATTTTCGATCTGGATGGGGTCATAACCAAAACCGCCCTGGTACATAGTTCTGCCTGGAAAAAGATGTTTGATGAATTCCTTATGGATTGGGGAAAAAAGCATGGAGAAACTTTCAGGGAGTTTACCCATACAGGTGATTATCTGCCTTATGTAGATGGTAAGCCCCGCTATAAAGGGGTAAAGGATTTTTTGATTTCGCGCAACATAGATATTCCATATGGCGATCCGTCTGATTCATATGACATGGAAACCGTTTGCGGACTTGGCAACAGAAAGGATTTTGCATTCAACGAGATACTAAGGCGCGATGGGGTAGGAGTATATGAAAGTACTGTAGCACTAATCCACGAATTGAAGGCTCAAAATATCCGAATCGGTGTAGCTTCATCGAGTAAGAACTGTGGCCCGGTGCTCGAAGCGGCCGGCTTGCTTTCGCTTTTTGAAACCCGCGTTGATGGTGTTGTTTCAGTTGAAATGAACCTGAAAGGCAAACCAGAACCGGATATTTTTACCACAGCTGCCGACAATCTCGGGGTAACCTACGATCGCTCGGTAATTGTTGAGGACGCTGTTTCAGGAGTTCAGGCCGGGCGTAAAGGTGCTTTCGGTCTGGTAATAGGCGTTGCCCGCGAAGAAAATTCGCGCGAATTGCTGTTGAATGGTGCCGACATTGTTGTTGAAGATATGGCGGAAATTGGTATCAATCGAATAAATGATTGGTTTGAAAAAGGTTTGATAGATGATACCTGGTCAATTACTTATAATGCCTATGAGCCCAAAAAAGAGCGCACCCGCGAAGCTTTACTGGCTATTGGTAATGGGTATTTCGGCACGCGTGGTGCGATGGAAGAGACAAATTCAACGCTCGAAAATAATCCGGGCACCTACATTGCCGGCCTCTACAACCGACTATCTTCTAAAGTGGGTGACCGTATGGTTGAAAATGAGGATTTTGTGAATGTGCCGAACTGGCTGCCTGTCAACTTTAAAATTGAGGGCGGCGAGTGGTTCGATTTTAATAAAGTTGAATTTATTGAATATAAAAAACGCCTTGATTTTCGAACAGGTGTATTTTGCCGCCACCTATTGTTTACTGATGATAAAGGCCGTAAAACTAAAATAGTTTCTCGTCGTATCGCCAGTATGGAAGATCCTCATCTTGCTTCACTGCAGTATGAGTTAACCCCGGTGAATTACAGTGGTGAAATAACACTTAAAAGCGGTATCAATGGCGATATCATCAATGATGGTGTTGAGCGTTATAAACAGCTGAACCAGCAGCATTTGCAACATGGACAACAGGGGCACGGTGAAAACATGGTTTGGGTTTCTGTTCAAACTACCCAGTCTGCGGTCAATATTGTTGAAGCAGCTAACCACAGAGTATTTATTAACGATAATGAGGTTGCCGTAAATGGTGCTGCCATTATTAATCCTGCCAAAGCATTTCTTCAGTTCAATATTAAGGCGAATGTTGGTGAATCTGTCCGACTTGAGAAATTTGTTGCTATCTACACATCAAAGACAGATGATGTTAGTGATCCTTTATCCATGGCGATGAAGGCAGCTGCCAGGAATCTCAGATTTGAAGAACTCAAATCAGAAAGTGCAAAAGCATGGCAGCAACTTTGGGAAAAGATTGATATTCAGATAGAAGGCAATAGGATGGATCAGAAACTTCTGCGTTTGCACCTCTATCATCTTATGGTTTCTGCTTCGCATCACAATGCAGGTATTGATGCCAGTTTTACGGCCCGGGGATTGCATGGTGAAGCTTACCGTGGACATATTTTTTGGGATGAACTCTTTATACTTCCACTTTACAATCTTCATTTGCCAGAAGCAGCCAAAGCTACCTTGATTTACCGCTACAACCGTCTTCCCAAAGCACGCGAATACGCGAAGGAACACGGCTACACCGGGGCAATGTTTCCATGGCAAAGCGGAAGTGATGGCCGTGAAGAGACTCAGGTAGTGCATCTTAATCCATTAAATGGGGAATGGGGCGATGATTACAGTTCGCTGCAACGCCATGTTTCACTGGCCATTGCCTATGATGTGTGGGAATATTATCATACCACAGGGGATTTTGAATTTCTGAAAAAATACGGAGCAGAGATGTTCCTTGATATCTGTCGTTTCTGGGCGGGTAAATCGGAGTTAAACCCTGAAACCGGACGTTATTCGATTGCCAAAGTTATGGGGCCAGATGAGTTTCATGAGCAATACCATGGCTCCAGCGAAGGTGGATTGCGCGATAATGCCTATACCAACATCATGGTTGTCTGGGCGATTGATAAAGCTTTTGAAATTCTCAACCTTATCGGGGATGCATCTGCAGAAGTCAAATCGAAATTGAAACTAACTGAAGAAGAACTCCTTGCATGGAAGGATATCTCGCGAAAGCTGAACATTGTTATTTCACCGGAAGGGATAATTTCTCAGTATGATGGCTATTTTGATCTAAAAGAACTTGATTGGGATTATTACCGTCAGAAATATGGAAATATATACCGGCTCGACCGTATTTTAAAGGCCGAGGGTAAATCTGCCGATGATTATAAAGTTGCCAAACAGGCCGATACCCTGATGGCTTTTTACAATCTCGACAGTGCTGAAGTGCGCGAAATTCTTGAGGAACTTGGCTATCAAATGAAAGATGATTACCTGAAGGATAATCTCGCTTACTATCTTGCCCGTACCTCGCATGGTTCAACGCTAAGCAGGGTAGTTCATGCTTTGCTGGCCAATATGATAGGCGACCGTGAACTTAGTTGGGAACTTTATCAGGATGCGCTCAGCAGCGACTACAATGATATTCAGGGTGGTACCACTGCAGAAGGAATTCACATGGGCGTAATGGCCGGCACGGTGCTTATTGCCATTTATGCCTATGCCGGACTCAACCTCAGAGGCGAACATGTCAGAATAAACCCGAACCTGCCTGATGCATGGCGATCAATCAAATTCGGCTTTTCGTTCAAAGGCAAGCGCTTCCTGCTGAAGGTTAAAAAAGATGAGGTCGAAATCAAAACTTTAAATACCGGTTTTACACCATTTGAAGTGGAAATCAGCGGTAAAAGAGTCAAGATAAGTAATAACGAGATGCTTAAAGTAAAGCTAAAGTAAATTGGCTTAATATAANNCACGAAAACGCTGCCCAGACCATTCTTGAGAAGGTATTGGAAGAGCGTAAAGGCAAATACATTATCACCATATCGGGTGAAGTTGAAACCGGGAAATGCGAAGTAGCCCACATGCTTGGCAAACTGCTTAAAAAGCATGGAGTCAAGGCAAAGCTGCTTCACATGGACAATTATTACAAAATTCCGCCACTTGAGCGTACTGAATGGCGCAAAAAGCATGGTATTGAATCTGTAGGTGCCGAAGAGTATGAATGGCACATGATTTATCGCAATATTCTTGACTTCAGAAGAGGTGATAAGTCATCTTTCCCCTGTGTAGATCTTTTTACAGGGCAAATAGATCATGTAACTACCGATTTTAAAGGGGTTGAGATTCTGATAATTGAAGGTCTCTATTCAATGAAAATAGAAGATGCCAACTTGAAAGTGTTTATTGAAATGACTTATCATGAAACCATGGAAGAACAGATTAAATCAGGGAAAGAAGAACTTGATGAATTCCGGATGCTGGTTCTTGAACGAGAACACCAGGTTGTACAATCTTTAAAACCACTGGCTGATTTTTATCTTGATTTTGATACAGCCAGTGAGATATTCCACTACTAAAATAAGAATTGAATTTACGAATGACGATTTACGAATGACGAATGACGAATGNNACGAATGGGTGGCTGAGTAGTTGAATTGTTGATGTTAGTGATATAAGGTGAACTAAAGTGCAACGTATCGAAGCCACGAATTACGATTAACCCAGGAAAAATACTGACAAAAGAACACAACTCGTAAAGACGCGAGGCATCGCGTCTCTGACATTGAATAAAAGAACACAGAACGAATAACCTTTTAACAAGATAAAGTATGCTCGGAGATGTATTGTTGATTGGCGAAAAGCATGAGAATGCTGCCAGGGAAATTCTTCCTTATATCCTGAAAAACAGGAAGAACAAGTTTATTATTGCCGTTTCGGGCGAATCGGGTTCGGGTAAAACCGAGCTTTCGCATGTATTGGCTAAATTGCTCAGAAAAGAGGGCATAGTTTGCAAACCGATTCATATTGATAACTATTACCGCATTCATCCACTTGAGCGGACCGAATGGCGCAAGAAAAATGGTATCGAGAATGCTGTTGGCCTTGGCGAATATGATTGGGAAACAATCTATAAAAATCTCGATGATTTTAAGAACGACCGCGTTTCAACCATGCCTTGCATTGATCTGGTAACCGAACAGGTTGATCATCTTACTACTGATTTTAAGGGTGTTGAAATGATTATTGTTGATGGTTTGTATGCGATTAATACCGAAGGTGTTGACCTTGGTGTGTTTATCGAACTTACCTATCACGAAACCAAAAAGGCACAGGTTGTCCGTGGCAAAGAGCCTCAGAATGAATACCGTATGCAGGTGCTTGAACGCGAACATCAGGTAGTGCAGTCGCTCAGGGATAAAGCTAAAATCTTTGTTACTAAAGAGTATCAGGTAGTCTCAGTTTAATTGCGGATTTTGGATTGCCAATTTCTGACCTCTGACCTCTGACTTCCGACCTCTGACCTCTGACCTCTGTCCTCTGACCTCTGTCCTCGTGGCACAAAAAACCAGAAAGTCCAATAAATCCGAAATCTATCGGTTATAGAGTTTAGTGAAAAGCAGGAGTCTTTCTGCATGCTCAGGAAGCAGTTCACCAGATTTAAACCGCCATTTCCAGTTGCCTGAAGGGGTTCCGGGAATATTCATACGGGCTTCGCTGCCAAGTCCGAAAACATCCTGCAAAGGAACTACCGCATAAGTGGCTACGGATGCAAATGCCATCCTGATCAGTTGCCAGTTAACATCGGTCTTGTCCGAACCGGCATAATCATGGAATTTCTGCCTGTCCTCATCATCAAGATTATCGTACCAACCCATCACCGTGTCATTATCATGTGTGCCGGTATAAACCGCATAATCAGGCGTGTATAAATGCGGAAGGAAGGGATTTGCTTCAGCTTTGTCGAAACCAAATTGAAGGATTTTCATCCCGGGAAGATTAAATTTTAAGCGGAGTTCATCTACATCAGGGGTAATAAATCCAAGATCTTCGGCAATAACCGGTAAGGATCCATTTTTAGGAGTTATAGCCTTGAAAAACGCTTCTCCGGGAGCATTTAACCATTCCCCATCAATTGCATTTTCGGCTCCGGCAGGAACCGCCCAATAGGCTGCCAAGCCCCTGAAATGATCAATGCGCACAATATCAGCAAGTTCGAGATTGTATTCCATGCGATGCTTCCACCATCGGAAACCTGATCTTTGGTGATAATCCCAGTCATAAACCGGGTTTCCCCATAACTGTCCGCCTTCGCTGAAGAAGTCGGGCGGTACACCGGCCAGCAGAATTGGTTTTAATTTTCGATCGAGCTGAAATATTTCAGGCTTGGACCAGGCATCGGAACTGTCGAAGGAGATATATAGCGGGATATCACCAACGATGCGGATATTTTTATCGTTTGCATAAGCTTTCAGATAGGTCCATTGGCAATTGGCAACAAATTGAAGAAATCGGTGATAGCCTGTTTCCCATGCCAGCATTTTTCTGAAATTCTGCATCGCTTCAGGATTTCTTTTACGGATTGGAAGCGGCCATTGGTACCAGGCAATTCCTTCAAAGTATTCTTTGATGGCCATAAACAGCGCATAATCATCAAGCCATAATTTATGCCTTTTACAGAAAGAATTAAAAGCTATTTTGTCGTGATCCGGGGCTGAATTGATAAAGGACTGGTACGACTTTCTGAAAATCCGGGTTTTTGAATTGCTCACAAAGGCATAGTCCACTTCACCCGTATTTTCGACACGGGCTTCGGCCAATTCATCGGGCTGGATAAGCCCTTTGTTTACAAAGTGATTGATATCAATCAGCAATGGATTAAGCGCGAAAGCGGAGAAACTCTGGTAAGGTGAATCACCGGGACCAGTTGGTCCAAGCGGCAGTATTTGCCATATTTTCTGGCCTGCCTGATGCAGGAAATCAAGAAATTTATAGGCTTCATGCCCGAAATTGCCAATGCCATAATCTCCCGGAAGGGAAGTAGGGTGAAGCAGAATACCGCCAATTCTTTCAACAATCATTTTTAGTGATCGTCGTTAACAAACATAACTGTAGCAGCAGCTATAAACATCGAAATTCCGCCAAGGACAAGGGCGTAAACAGCTTCACCTCCAAACAGATCGCGAGTAAAGAACCCGAGAATACTGGCAGCCAGAATTTGGGGAATCACAATAAAGAAATTGAAAATACCCATGTAGGTCCCCATTTTATGGCTAGGGAGCGCACCGGCAAGAATGGCATAAGGCATGGATAGGATACTTGCCCAGGCAAGGCCCACGCCAACCATTGAGACAATTAAAAGGTTGGGGTCTTTGATAAAATAGATTGATATAAGTCCGATTCCGCCTCCTACAAGAGAAACCATGTGGGTAAACTTTCGTGAAGTGTGTTTGGCCAATACAGGAAGCAGAAAAGCAACCAAAGCAGCCACACCATTATATACAGCAAAACAAATACCTACCCAGTCGGCACCTTCATTAAACAACGCTGAAGTAGGATCAGTAGTTCCATAAATATGCTTGGTTACCGCGGCTGTTGTATAAATCCACATGGCAAACAAAGCAAACCATGAAAAGAACTGAACGATAGCCAGTTGACCCATGGTTTTTGGCATTTTATACAGGTCGTGCATAACCACTGCAATGCCGTTTTGGATGTTTCCGTTTTTGATCAGCAAGCCCGAAATCAGCATCATTAAACCATAAGTGGCAATACCAACCGAGAAAATATATAGTTCAGGGTGCAGTTTAAAATAAAAAATCAGATAGGAGAGAATAGCTCCTATGGTCAGCCAGATAATGCTTCGGGTCAGAAATACCTTGCTGATTTTTTCAGGATTTTCTATCTCATCCTGTGCAGATTCATGAACAACTTGTCCCTCCGCTTCAGCGTGCGAACGCAGTTCTTCGGGAGAGTATTCTTTAGTCCTGACGACTGTCCATAGTACCGCACCAAAAAAGGCAGCAGCGCCAAGGTAAAACGAATATTGAACAGAAGGTGGAATTATACCCTCAGGAGCTGTATTTGCTATTCCAAACCAGTTTGTCATGATATAGGGTAGCGCTGAAGCAACTACTGCTCCAGTGCCTATGAAGAAACTTTGCATCGCAAAACCTTTGGTCCGTTGTTCGGAAGGCAACATATCGCCAACAAACGCACGGAACGGCTCCATAGAGATATTGATTGAAGCATCCATAATCCAGAGCATACCGGCGGCAACCCACAAGACAGGTGAGTTAGGCATAACAATTAAAGCCAGGGATGCTAAAATTGCGCCCACCATGAAAAAAGGTCTCCTGCGCCCAAACCGGTTCCATGTATTATCACTCATATGACCGATAATCGGTTGCATGATTAAACCGGTGACCGGGGCCGCAATCCAAAGGATAGGAATCTCGTCTACTTTGGCGCCAAGTGTTTCAAAAATGCGGCTAACATTTGCATTTTGCAGGGCAAATCCGAATTGGATACCAAGGAACCCAAAACTCATGTTCCAAATCTGCCAGAAACTCAGGTGAGGTTTCTTTGTCATAAGATGAAGTGTAGATAAATGAGCGTTAAAAGTACTGAAAAACATTTTCACACACAATTACTCAAAATATTTGAATTGACCTTTATCCGGTGAACTTGTTTTACTATTTTTGCAGCGCAATGCGGAAGGGGCTTGTTTGGTAGTCTCGTCACCAGTGACGAGATCACAAGCTGAGCGTTAACAAAATAAACAATGCGGAAGTAGCTCAGTTGGTAGAGCATCAGCTTCCCAAGCTGAGGGTCGCGGGTTCGAATCCCGTTTTCCGCTCCACTGAAAATCAACGCTATATCAATGAAAATAAGGCTTTCAGCAATGAGGCCTTTTTTTTATTTCTGCACTCTCAGCACTTTGAATCCCTTTTTGACCTATATTTGTTTTACAAATGTTTTACAAAAATGAAATTCCATGCCAACTTTTCGTGCAGTTGTTCTTAAACATCATCTGAAATCTCACAAATCCAATCAGGGGGGTAAAATAGCTAACATCAAAATTCGCATTACACATAACAGGAAGGTCAGGTATATTGATACCGGCCTTACTGTAACCACTGAAGATCTTACCAAAAAACTTGAGATAAAGACCCCAGCTTTTGTTGATGCTACCAATTCATTAATAGCATCATACAGGCAAAAGTGTAATATGCATGCCGAAGCCATGAAAAGGATGTCGATTGATGAAGTTATTTCTTTATTTACAGAAAGCCAGACAGAAGAAATTGACTTTATACATTTTGCCCTGAATGAGATTGAAAGGATCAAGAAAGCAGGAAATAGGGGCGTAGCGGCAAATTATCAGACTGCAATAAATTCACTTATAAGATTTGCCGGAAATACACTGAACGTTAAGGATATAAATTCTGCGTTTCTTCAAGAATTTGAAGCTTTCATCAGAAAGAGACCAGATAATAAAAAGAATAGTAAAGGAATGGTGAGGGCCCCTTCCTTGTACATGTCCTGTATCAGGGCAATTCATAACCGGCTGAAAAGTCATTATAACAATGAAGACATTGGATTGATAAGAGTACCTTATTCCCCTTTTTCAAAATATAAAGTACCCAAAGAACAAGCTACCAGAAAAAGAGCCATTGATACTGAAATAATTAAGGCCATCATGAATCTGTCAGATAAAGATGGAGCAGTGAGGTACAATCTTGCAAAGGATTGCTTTATTCTTTCATTTTGCCTTATCGGGATGAACAGTACGGATTTGTACAACTGTTCAAAATATAAAAATGGCTACATAACCTATAACAGAATGAAAACATTTACCAGGAGAACCGATAAAGCAGAGATTAGTGTAGCGGTTCAACCTGAAATTAAAGAACTGATCAGGAAGTATAAAGATAAAAGCGGCAAGAGGGTATTCAACTTTTATCAGCTCTATTCTTCTGAGGGAAATTTCAATCAGGCGTTAAACAAGGGATTAAAGCAACTTGATATTGGAATAGATGACCTTCAGTTTTATGCAGCACGCCATTCCTGGGCAACCATAGCGCTGAATAAGGTCAAAATAGATAAATATACCGTTCATACAGCGCTAAATCATGTAGATGAGGCTATGAAGGTTACAGATATATATCTTGAAAAAGACTGGAGTATGATAAACGATGCCAACAGAAAGGTGCTTGATTATGTGATAAAAGGCTATATTCTTGACGATGTTGTCAATTATATTTAGCAGTATCAGTCAGGCTTCATAAAAGTGACCAATTATTACCTCTGTAATATTTTCAAAAATATACCGGAATATATTTTACTGGTGTTTTTCAATATCCAAAATTTACTTGATTTTTTATTTAGGATAACGACAGTCCTTTGGGGGGAGTAATCCATTGCATGATAAGAAGTATTTGTTTTGGAATTTAATGCTGCTGGAGAAGGAAAAGTCTTTGTATAAGGTTCGGATTAATGAGGCCAATGCAGCTGAATTGAAATATAGTATGGAGTTTGCACCGGCTAAGGAGGATGGGAATGGCAGGGTTGTTAAGGATAAGAGTAGTGAGAGGAAGAAGGGGATTCCGGCAGAAGAGGCGACGCATTTGAGTGATGCGGCGGATACCATTATATTTGGTGAGTTCAGGTTTAGTTTGGATGATTTTAATGCTAATTATTTTGAGGTAAAGGTTAGGTAGTTTTTGGGGGCGATTCCCGCTTAAGTAGGCGGGACCGGGCTTTTCGCTCTATCTTTTGCTGGAGGAGCAAAAGGATGTCGCTGCAATCCCTATCGCTGTTTGTATTGTTGATATTATTATTATATATTTGGATCCGAATTGAATATATATCCTATCCCAACTATCTGAGCTATCCCAACTATCCAATTATTCAATTTTCCAACTACCACTACTACCCCAACTATCCGATTTTAATCGATTAAAATCGAGTAAAGGCATTATTATTGATTTCACAAAGTATTGATTGACAGTGTATTGTAATTGAATAGTTTAAAAGATGGAAATAGCTGATTGCGTATAGTCATTCGTTATGCATAACTCTAAGACAACAAAACCCGAATATCTTTGAAAATAATATAAAAACAGACAAATTATGGAAAACCAGAATCAACAATCAGCACAACCGCAATACCAGCAGACTATTGTGGTAGTGGGAAAACAGAAAAGTGTAGGAGTTGCTTTTTTGCTTGCATTTTTATTTGGTCCTCTTGGCCTTTTATATTCATCCGTTTTAGGTGGAATTGTGATGCTTATTCTTGGGGTTGTAATTGGCATTATAACTTTAGGTATCGGCCTAATATTCATCTGGATTGGTAGTATCATATGGGCGATAGTGGCAGCAAATAATGCAAACAAGAATTTAACAAATAGTGCTGGAATAAATTTTAATGCAAACATTGGCAATCCACCAGTTCAACAACAGCCAATGGCTCAAAAAGAGTATGTGCAGCCAAAATCAAATCCTCAAGAAAATCAATCGCAGCCAGATCAATCTGTTTCAAACGTCGGTGAGACAGCTTCAAAATCAATTAATGTCTTCGCAGACTGGGTAACAACAAATAAGAAAGGAATACTTATTGGCGGTGGGAGTATTCTTGGACTTGCAATACTATTTGTGGCAATTAAGTTTTTATTAAGTTTTAATTTTAAGAACAATGAAAGTCAACAACAATCTAGCTCGACTATTAATGTTCAAGACAGTTCAACAATTAAAAACCAATCTTCAGTCGCTGAAAATCAGTTTATTGTTGACACATATTTGGGAACGATTGGCAATAAGGATTTCAAACTTTTTATTGAAAAAGTTGAGGGCGAGAATGTTGAAGGTTATAATGTGACAGGAACAAACAAAAGGCCAGTTAAAGGAAAAATTGTAAACAAATGGACTGAGCCAACAGGTTTAGGTGGAGATTATACAGTGTTCAAACTTATTTTGACTGAACCAGGTGATGACAAATGGGATGGAGAATTCAATATTGACCTTTACATTTCAGACCAAGGAAGACATGGAAAAGGCAGTTGGAAATCTTTTAACGGTAAACTTGAACATGAAATAACAATTAAAGACAGACTTAACGAATAGACAATAAAAAAGAGTATGTGCATAATAAACGCTATAGCAAATGCGGGTTTGCGTGTTCGTTGAAACATTTGAAATCTTTATATACATTTGTGCTGGCAGACAATTAAGCAACAATTTATTCCAGCACTTGCCATAGCGTCATCCGGTATGAGCAAGTTTAAGAAACGACACAGCGGACAGACACGAGAACCACCTACACTTCGGTTCGACACTTCATGTCTATGTTGATTGGTAAAAAATATAAAGTGGAGACCAGCGACCACTTAAATAAACGGGGCGGTTCTGAAAAGCCTGACGAGTAGGTAAAAAACTAAATTAATAAATCATGGAATCAAATATTAATCAAGCTGGCACAATGAGTGCGGAATTTTTTGTATTACTTCTTGTTATAGTAGTTGTGTCATTATTAATTAAAATTGTAATAAATACAAGTAAAAAAAACAAATAGAATTTATTGAATCTCATATTAAATATTTATTTTTTTGTCACGTTTATATATATATTATATTGCATAAATACTATGCATAAGTATCTATGAAAGCATACTTCAAATTGAAGTTTTGTTTCTTCGAAAACTCTTTTTGGAGACTAAAAAAAACATGTCAATATTATTTTGTTAAGTAATGGCAGGCGAAATGCTATAAATTAAGCTTTTTAGACCGATCAAACTTCATCACGGTTTGACAGGAAAGTAGCATACAATCCACCACTACTAATGCAATTTACCGATGTAATGTAAATCGTGAACGGAAAATCTCCTGATATATGATTTCGTTTTGTACACTTTCAAATGCTCATTAACTGACAAGTGAAGCCACCCTTGATCGTTAATATAGTTGTTCGTAGGTTGATTTTATTTGGGCGATGCCTGCATAAGGAAGCGGGACCGGGCTTTCCGCTGTATCTTTTACTGAAGTAGCATAAGGATTTCGCTTTAATTCCTATCGCTGTTTGAAATCTTTATGTTATTGTCATATATTTGAACCTGAGTTACGTATATATCCTGTGATTGGCAACAATTTAAGAAGATGAAGACCAATCTGCCATATTAAAATGAAAAACAAATAATTTAAAACCAAATAAGCGATAATGAAAACATTCTTATCATACTTTGATCTCCTCGGTTATAAAGAGTTTATTTTAAATAATGAAATCTCTGAAATTAGACGACGGGTAAAGCATATACTAAGAGATATTGAACTATCACTAGGTCAAGGAGAATTCAAAGAAACATATTATGGTTCTATTGCAGATATTAACTTATCAGGCATAAACACCCTAAACATTTCTGATACAATTATATTTTGGACAAATGATGACTCATTAAAAAGTTTTAAAGAATTACTTAAGGTCTCTTATGATTTCAATTGGCGCCTAACTAGATATCATTTCCCATTAAGAGGTGCAATATATTATGATGAATTTCAAATTATTTCAGGTTTTCAAAAAACTGATAATGGCGGATCTTATAATGTGAACTCGATCTTTGGCAAAGGACTAGTATTTGCTCATCTAAAAGCAGAAAATTTGAATTTCGCTGGTTGTGTAATTGATGATACAGTTATTAATAAAATCGCAGAAATAGGTGAAATAGATGAATTAATTGGAGATTATGCCATTCGATATAAAGTACCTTATAAAAATGGTGAAAACTTATCTAAAGAATATGTGCTTAAATTATTCATTGATAAAACAATAAATCAAGAAACACTCATAAATAGTACAGAAAGTATTAAATTAGCATTCACAGGAGATAATAAACCATTTACAGAACGAGCAGAAATCCTATTTAATAACACAATTGAATTTCTCGGCTACTTGAAAGAATAATAAAACTATTGCCAATACGGGCTAAAGGAAACGTCAGAAGTTAGGGCAACAAATAAATATATACTTATGATTAAAGAATTTTCGCAGAAAACACAAGAAGAATTAAAATACTATGTGTATTTATTAATTGACCCACGAGATAATAAAATATTTTATGTGGGGAAAGGCAATGGAAGCCGGGTTTTTTCACATATTAATGAAGCAGTTGAAAATCCAAAAGAAACAGATAAATTAGATACAATTAGGGCAATTAAGCATGACAATCAGAATGTTAAACTATACATAATTCGTCATGGATTAGAAGAAAACGAGGCTTTTTTATTAGAATCTGTTTTAATTGATTTTCTCACTTTCAGAGATTTTGCAGAAGTTGCTAAAATAACCAATATCGCATCAGGTCATAATTCATTCAATCATGGTATTAAGACAGTTGAAGAATGTGAAATCTGTTATAATTGTAAAGAATTAACAAAGGAGGAAATTCAGCATAAAATTTTGGTTATCAATATCAATAAGACTTATGACAAAAAAAGAAAGAGAAAAAATGACAATCCAATTTATGATAGACCTAATATCTATGAAGCAACAAGGGGTTGGTGGGTTTTAGATATAAATAGAGCAGAGAATATTGATTTTGTGTTAGCAGAATACAAAGGAGTTATTAGGGCTATTTTTAAGCCCCAAAAATGGGTGCAAGATGAAAATAGAGGCAAAAGAAGATGGGGATTTGAGGGATACGAAGTTAAAGAAAATGAGATCCTGGACATTTATATGAATAAAGTAGTACCAAAGATTTAAGGAATGGCTAATCCAATCCGTTACTTTTAATGATCTTTATTTCTTTGAAAAACAAAAATACCTGCCCTTACTCTACCTTGGCTGTTTGCCTATGTATCAAAATGCATTAGGGCTCCAGACAAAAAACCATCGCCAAGGTAGGAAAGATAGTGCAATTAATAACAAATAAAAATGCATAAAATGAACATTGATTTTTTTAAAATAGAACAAGAAACTGAACAAGAGTTTGAAATGATTGCTGAAAAGCTTATGAATGATTATGCAATTGAAAATCAAGATTCAAAATATAGGTTAACTGAAATAGAGTTTTATTGGACTTCTCCAAAGCACAAAGATTTTAGCACATATCAAAGGAATCATGTTGACCCAAATCATGGTGATTGGTTTTTTCACTACTCAGGAGTAGATATTGCTTTAAAGAATGACAAAAATGGAGGCTTTGGTGGCATTTTGATACGAGGGATTCATAGCCTGAAGGAAAACAAATCATATAGGGGACCAATGGTTTGTGCTATGAAACTTTTCAGTGGTACAAATGCTTTTTACGATTCAATTAAAACAAAGATTGTAGAGCATAAATTTGACAAATTGAAAGTTAATAAATCACAAAGAATTGGATTGGGGAAAAATGCTGTTGAAAGTGGAACTGATAAACTAAATTACCGTTTTACGATTTAACCGTATGATTAGGTGATTTCATAATACAACCCTCCTCCTCTCTCTTACTTAGATTTCCGAAATTTAGTTTCGCGAAAATATCTCTGTTTTAGTATGCAGTTTCACATGGAGGAAGTTTTACGGCTACTAATTTTGGTTGATTTCATTTGGGCGATTCTAGATTAAGAGAGCGGGACCGGGCTTTTCGCTTTATCTTTTGCTAAAGGAGCAAAAGGATGCCGCTGCAATCCCTATCGCTTGTTGCTTTTATTCATAAGTTGTTATATATTTGAACCTGAGTTGCGTATACACCCGGATTATACAAAACGTTGTTAAACGGTTAGAAACGAGAAGGGATATGATAGTCAATTGCTTTTAGTATTGATTGACAATGGATTACAATTGGAAAAAAGTTAATAAATGGAGTTAGCTAATTGCGTTTAGCCACTCGTTAAATGGATAATCGTATATAAATTTAGAAAAATCGGACTGACGATCTAACTTTACATAATTAAGCGTGGTGTTGAGTGGAATTAGTAAGCAAACTGACAAAAATTAAGCACATGAAAACCGACAAAAATCTAATTCTAGCTCATTCAAAATCTAGAGCTTATTGTAATTTTAGAGTAATGGCTTTGGGGATTATTGCATTTATTGGCATCTTAATCAGTGGTTGTAGTAAGGACGAAGATACTACTGAATATTACGTTAAGTACGAAGTTAATAGCTCAACTATATATTATGGTGGTAAACTTAATGTAACAGTAAAAACCGAAACAAATAACAATACAACCTTTACTATTGACACTCGCAAACAATGGGAAACTGTAGTAGGCCCTGTTCGAAAAGGTTTTAATGCGACATTGGAAGTAGAGGGACCAGGGGATAGCTATTTAAAGTTATACACTCAAATTTCAGTTAGCAAAAACGGGGACCCGTTTGTTCTGAAAAAAAATGATGGTAGTGATATACCTAGAAATTCCGTGTATATAGATTATAGGATAGAATAGAAATCTTACGGATATAACCAAAACTGTTTTTGAAAATTGTTGTGTGTAACAGATTCTAAATCAAACACAGCAGGCAACACCAGCTTTGCCAAGGCTGGCTATTGACGATGACCAATCCGCTTTTATAATCCAGGTCGGCTTCTGTAATTTGGCTGTATTAAATGATCTCCTTTCATAGCCATGCCAGCGGACTGAATTCTTCTCCAAGAAGACGTTAAGCCGCGAGAGCTAGCCGACAATGGTTGCACCCTTGATCGCCATTAGTAGTCTCGGTCGTCTCTGCACCTCCCTCAACAGAGCTTAATCCAACCCTCTCTCTCTACTCTCTCTTACTTAGATTTCCGAAATTTAGTTAAGACTAATAAATTATTTCACGCACCTTACAGACATGCCACTTCTTTTATAGTAATAGCCTCTTGTTGCACTAACGAAATCATACCCAAGGCTTCTACCCCAGGAAGCATTTGTATCGTACTCACTGGAACTCCACCAATATGATCTTTGGACAAAATAGAGGAACGAGGCAGAATTGTTTCGGTAACCTCCTGGAAGACCGGTAAAACCACTTGTATTTGTTCCAGTATTTGGATCTGGCCAATGGGCAATACCAGCCTCTTTCATTTTCTCATCTGCTACTGAAAGGCCTCCCAGATAATCAGTTAAAACGGTCCATTCTGAATCACCTGGCACATGCCAACCACTTGGACACAACTGACGTGAATCTGCAACTGCATACCAATTGTAAAGCTTACCATAAGGATTGTTATATTGATTGCTGTTATTATACCAGCACCATGCCCCTGATGTCAGGTTACTCCATTGGGTAACATCAGAGACATTTGTAATCACATCACCATTTTGATAATGAGTTACTTTCAGATTCTCAACTAACCATTCCTGAGAACCAAGTATAACAGATGTATAAATATTGCCATCAAAATCAGTAGCCCCAGAGCCTTGCATAAAAAGACTAGTTGTAAAACTTACTTCATTACCGTAAGCTGTTCCTGTACTATTGGTAGCATATGCACGAACATAATAAATTGTTCCGGGCAATAATCCGGATAGATTGCTGGTGTATATACCTGTTCCAATGCCATCATTGGAATGGTTGCCTGAAATCATCGGCAAGGGAGAAGTACTCCAACAAACACCTCTGTTTGTCACTGCAGAACTACCTTGAAAAGTGACATTGCCTCCGCAAATTGCTGAAGTGGTAATAATACCAGTAATTGAAGATGTTACAACTGTTGGTATAGAAGATACTGAAGTGGGATAAATTGCGCCAACAAAATTGCTAGCATTATTGTCAATAATAATCATATCCCCAGTATCTACAAAACCGTCACCGTTTGCATCCGCAGAAACATAACCTACAGTAAAACTACTTGATCCATTGTCAACGGAAGTCATATCACCTGAATCGACGAACCCATCTTGGTTTACATCACCGCCAAAAATACTATAACTCCCGCCTTTAAGTTTTAAATTGTTTCCATAAGCTTTATTTGCAGAAGTAGTAAAATCATAGACAATGTTAGAACCAGAAAACGAGATCGGAATAGCCGACCATGTTTCGATACTATTGCGATGTGTAATTACAATATAATAGCTTTCATTAAAAGCATTTGGAATCTCAATCTGGCAATGGCCATCCTGATCAAGATTTATCGAATTAATCTCAAATAGGTATGAATAGGGAAATGCCTGTGAAGCAAGCTTTATACTAATCTGATCGGCAATTGTTCCACTAAAGTACTCTCCTGATTCTCCATGCGCTTTTCTCATTAGACCAAGAGTAGTGCTATACAAACCTTCAAGATTTAGTTCAAGGCTTAATGTTCTGTATTCAGGACCAACTGAACCATTAAAATAATAATCTTCAAATGGTTGATTGATGATTTCAGGGTCACAATATGGTTGACCGCAACCATTACCAGAATAATAATAATACCCATCAGTAAATGTCAGATCAGAATAACCTCCTGTATAATTAAAAGCAATATCAAAAAGCTTTTCTCCATCAGGTACATAAAATTGTTCTATTTCAGTATAGATTCTTATAAATAATCTGCTATGCAATGGATCTATGATTGTAACGTTCGAAAGAATATAGTGAAACTCATTTTCACAACAACCAAGTGCATATTGACAATTGTTACAGATACTCCATGGTAGATTCGGATGTGCATTTACAATACCAGAATATGATAAAACCATTGGATCATAATCTATATAATAACCAATAACACCCACTCCACCAAAATTAGTCGCAGTTACAGGAACCTGAACTTCAGTTCCTGGCGATGCCTGAATATTGCCGATTGTTACGATCGGTGCATATTGATATGTGTATTCATTATCTATGTGAACAGATAATATATCAGAAACTGCACCGGTACTTGAATGTGTAATCACACCACTAGTGTAAACAGGCACATCTATGTAGTCTGGCTTTATGTAAATGGTTGTATTCACAGTACCATTCACTGGTGAAATCAAAAGTTGGGTTGTATAATCATTGTCTGGGCTTAGTGAAATTTCTAACTGGCATCCGGCTGGTGTAGAAGTCAATGTTGTAATATCAACGACCAGATCATCTGTTAAATTGGTTCCGGTAACCTGGTAAGCCGTTGCAGGTGTAATCATTTGGGCATAATACGTATTTATATCTCCGTTTGCTGAGTTTGTTATTACTGGATTACTAAACTCTATTCCGGTGCCACTAATCGCAACATTCCGTGTCATAGCACCAGCACTTGCATTGCTTATGTTGCCTGAATAAACTATAGCACTTGTTGGGCTAAATCGCGCATAAACCGTTGTATTTACATTCCCACCCACCTGTGGGAGCGTAATGGAACTTGTCCATGGGCCAGTACTAACGGTTGACACAGCAAAACCGACCGGTGCATTTACTGTGATGGATTCAGTAAGATTGCTTCCGGTTACTGTATAAGGCTGTGAAGAAGAATAGGAACCTAATAATATATCTCCAAAAGATAATTCAATTGGTGATACACTTATAGTAGGGACAGATGCTATATTTACACTAAGAGTGCTTGCCTGACTTGAACCACAGGAATTATTAGCTATTACGGAAATAACTCCTCCTGTAGAACCAACAATTGCATTAATAGAATTAGTGTTGGAGTAACCACTCCATCCTGAGGGTAATGTCCATGTATAAGATGAAGCACCTGAGACAGTTTCAATACTGTAAAACTGCGATGACCCTTGCCCAACAGAAGTATTTCCAGTAATAATACCAGGTTGTGATGGAACAGGAGTAACTATTACGGTTAAGCATCTCGAAGGACTGGTACCGCAGGAATTATTGGCAGTAACGCAAATTGATCCACTATTCGCTCCAACTATAGTGCTGATTGATGTTGAACTTGAAGATCCACTCCAGCCTGATGGCAATGACCAGGTATAGGATGTAGCACCAGAAACTGAGGAAATGCTGTAGGTTTGTGTTGATCCCTGACAAGGACTCGAATTCCCGGAAATAGTTCCTGGCTGAGCCGGAACAGTGTTGACAGTTACAGAAAGTATGCTGCCACAACCCGTTGACCAGGTGCCACATGAGCTATTGTAAGATCTAATATAATAAGTACCACTGGAAGTTGCAGTAAAGGTACTGCCTGAACCTAATGAAGTGCTCGTTCCGCATGATGTTCCCTGCCAATACCATGTTTCGCCAGATGGGGGACTGCCTGACCTGGTAATGGTTACACTTCCGCACTGTGGTGAGTTGCTTGTCGGGTCTGCCGGGTTTGCCGGTGTGGGATAAACAGTAACCGATCTGCTGCCGCAACCCGAAGACCAGGTGCCGCATGAGCTATTGTAAGATCTAATATAATAAGTGCCACTGGAAGTAGCAGTATAGGTAGTGCCTGAACCTAATGAAGTGCTCGTACCGCAGGATGTTCCCTGCCAATACCACGTTTCACCAGATGGTGGACTGCCTGATCGGGTAATGGTTACACTCCCGCATTGTGGTGAGTTGCTTGTCGGGTCTGCCGGGTTCGCCGGTGTGGGATATACAATAACCGCTCTGCTGCCACAACCAGTTGACCATGTACCGCATGAGCTATTGTAAGATCTTATATAATAAGTACCACTTGAAGTTGCAGTAAAGGTACTGCCTGAACCTAATGAAGTGTTCGTACCACAGGATGTTCCCTGCCAATACCACGTTTCGCCTGAAGGTGGACTGCCTGATCGGGTAATGGTTACACTCCCGCATTGTGGTGAGTTGCTTGTCGGGTCTCCCGGGTTCGCCGGTGTGGGATATACAATAACCGCTCTGCTGCCACAACCAGTTGACCATGTGCCGCATGAGCTATT
>DINP01000017.1 GCA_002426025.1 Bacteroidales bacterium UBA5537
CTGCCTTTAATGGCTCTTCTGCTTTAGCTGTTGATGTATCGAAACCACATTCAGGACAAAACCTGTCCTCCGGCGTTATTTTAGCTTTGCACTGCGGGCAGGCAGGTTGTAATTCTTCAGTATTATCTGGTAAAGCTGCTGCTACCGGTCCAGCCTCTATTGATTCTTCCGGTATAACCGTTAATGTATCGAAACCACATTCGGGGCAAAAACGGTCGCCTGGAGCTATTGCAGAATTGCACTTAGGGCAACCTGAATTATTAGCGGCTTCCTGGATTTCTGTAGATTTCGTTATAGGTTCAGATGCACTTGTTTCTTCATCTGTAAAAGTTGATTTATCGAAACCACATTCCTGACAAAAATGCGCATCCGGCTCGAAAGTAGCACCGCATTGGGGACAAAATTTCATGGTAGTGGGGTATAAATACAGTTTTTATAAGAGCCTTTCGATTAATTTTCTTTTCGGGAAAATAAATCGGAAGGCCTTTGATTAGACACTACATAATTGCGATTAAATCAAAATCCAAAACCTCCGGCCCTGCTTACAAAGAATAAGCCCAGCACAGCAGCGATAATCATCGCCACCACTATTCCGATAACAATCATGGCCACAATTGTCAATACAACATAACCAACGACTTTTTCTTTTGGTGTGTTTTTAATTACAGGCATCCCAACTGCCATGAGATAAATGGCAAATACTGCTCCAATTATACTCACCAGCATGCTTAATCCTGTGCCAAATAACAAGAGAATTCCAGCTACCCATTGTGGTGTATATGAATAAACAGCCAGCTGGAGAGAACGCCCAAAGTTTTTCTGTGAATCAAAAGTTGGAGCAAGCAAATCAATTACCCATGCAAGTAAATAAACACCAATCAATGCCGAAAGTAGCGATACAAGACCTGTTTGTATTCCTGACGCCATACTGCGGGAAGTATAGCCCATGAAAGAAACCCCGATAATTCCATATTTAATTATACTTGAAATGGCAGGAATAAGTGCCAGAATTAATGCATAACCACCTATTAACTTCATGGTATTTGGCTGTTCTCCGGCAATCACATTCCATTCCTGCTTCGGTTTGGTAATAATGTTAATTACACGCTGAATCAGATTGGTTTTACCTGTGATGGCATCAGCAAATGCATTCTTCGCTTCATTGGCTTGTTCATAAACCGGTTCCTGCTGATAAACTGGTGGTGGCGGAGGGGATGATGCCTGTTCATTTGTCCCGGTGTTTAAAGGGGTACCGCATGAGGGGCAGAATTTAACGCCTTCGCGGACTTCTGATCCGCAGTTTGTACAGAATTTCATAAGTTGATACTTGTTAGTTAAACGTCTGGTTTTTTGTTTAAAAAAGTGATGTTTGTAAGTTAAGTTCTTTATGTTGAGCTTTCCTGAACAATCTTTTAACAAAAACACCTGATCAACCCGGTGAAGGCAATAGGCAGGCTATATAAATCGAACTAACCCCTCAAAGGCTGTTCTAAATGCAATAATACGAATAGATACAGGAAATTCCGAATAATTAAGGGAAAATATTTTTACAAATACATTACCATACATTTGCAGAAAAGCATAAACAAGTACATTTACCTGAAAAGGAAAAAACAGGATGAATTAACAGAAAAATGACAGGACATTAGTTTGTCTGACACTCATGAGAGTGAGGAATAATAAAGCATATCTACTGCCAGTCAATCTCCCCGCTGCCATAGCAGATGAGGCTTTCTTCATCATAAACCACGGCAAACTGTCCGGCAGCCACACCCGAAACAGGCTCATCAGCCAATAAAACTATTTTATTGTCTGTTGTTTGTAGCATTCCGGTATTGAAGTCGGGAGTGTGCCTTATTTTGAAGGTAACCGACCTCGGTGTTTCCAGGTTTTCCCATGGATTGCCTGAAATAAAATGAAACCCGCTCAGACGGATGGAGTTGCTGTATTGGGTCAGCGGATCATATCCGTTTGACACATAAATTACATTTTCCGCGGTATCTTTTTTCACCACGAACCAGGGTCCCTGGCTCAGGCCAAGCCCTTTGCGCTGCCCGATGGTGTGAAACCAGAACCCGCTATGAGTTCCAAGTATTTTACCGGTTTCCAACTCTACGATTTTTCCCTCTTTTTCACCTACATAACGGCGCAAAAAATCGTTGTAGTTCACTTTGCCAAGAAAACAAATTCCCTGACTATCCTTGCGTCCGGCACTTGGCAGCTTAACAGAGTTTGCTATCTCCCGCACTTCTGACTTATGCAATCCGCCAAGTGGAAACATCAGTTTCTGTAGTTGCGCATAGGTAATCTGAGCCAGAAAATCAGTCTGATCCTTAAATTTGTCTTTGGCTGTAGCGAGGTATTTCGTTCCTTCAACTGAAAGGGTAGAAGCATAATGCCCGGTGGAAATAAAGTCGAAATCCTTGCCATACTTGTCGTTAAAGCTGCCGAACTTTATCATGCGGTTGCACATTACATCGGGGTTGGGGGTCAGCCCTTTTTTAACGGCATCGAGGGTGTAAGCTACCACACTGTTCCAGTATTCTTCCTGAAGGGTAACCACCTCCATTTTAAGGCCATATTTTTTTGCCAGCCAGGTGGTGATTTCAATATCTTCCTCCGAAGGGCAGTCAAGAAAGCCATCACTATCCTTCATCCCGATAAGGATATAGAAAATAGTTGGATTATAACCCTGTTCCTTTAACAGATGAAGCATCACGGAGCTGTCAACTCCGCCTGAAACGAGTGCGGCAATGTTCATGAAGAGATTTCAGATTTTAGATTTCAGATTGCGAATTTCAATTCCGTTAACAATCAGAAACAATTTTCAGAATTACTGAATTCTTAATGCTTGCAAAATTAAACTAAAAAAGTAAGTGTTTGCAGTGGGCCACAGCTATCTGAATATGAGGTGATTAGATCAACTATCTCAGCCCAGGACCCTGTGCCCTGTACCCTGAGCTCTGAGCCCTGCGCATTGCCCCGGTGGCTTCAATACGATTTGACGACATTTTCTTATAAACAGCCTTGTTGAACAAATCACTCAGCCTCCGGCCTGCTCTCTTAGCCATAAGTTTATTNNATCACCTTAAGCATATCTGTCGTCATAGCAGGAAGGTTCCATTTGGGGTTCCAGCCCCACTCTTCGCGGGCGCAGCTATCATTCATGCTGTTGGGCCACGAATTGGCTATGGCTTGTTTTATCGGGTCAACCTCATAAACCATCTCAAAACCAGGAATGTGTTTTTTTATTTCAGCAGCAAGAATCTCAGGATCGAAACTCATGGCTGTGATATTGAATGAGTTGCGGTGTTTTAGTTTGGCAGGGTCAGCTTCCATAAGGTTAATGGCTGCTTCCAAAGCATCGGGCATATACATCATATCGAGGAAAGTTCCGGCACCCAGCGGGCAGGTAAATTTACCGGTTTTGACAGCTTCATAGTAGATTTCAACAGCGTAGTCGGTGGTGCCGCCTCCGGGGAGGGTAACATTTGAAATAATTCCGGGGTAACGCACCGAGCGGGTGTCAACACCAAAACGTTTAAAATAGTAATCACTGAGTAGTTCACCTGATAGTTTTGAAACACCGTACATGGTTTGTGGGCGCATAATGGTATCCTGTGGTGTATCGTCGAGCGGAGTTCCACCGCCAAACGCGCCGATGGAGCTGGGTGTTGAAACTGCACAGCCATATTCACGGGCCACTTCAAGGCAATTCATCAGGCCGCCGATGCCAATGTTCCAGGCAAGTGTGGGCTTTTTCTCACCAACAGCCGAAAGGATGGCAGCAAGGTTATAAATGGTATCAATTTTATACTTCTTTACAATATCTGTAAGGTTCTCGATATTGGTAATATCCAGTTTCTCAACCGGGCCTTCAGAGAGGGGTGTATCTTTTTTCAGGCACAAATCTGCAGCAACCACATTATTGGTTCCATAACGTTTTCTGAGTTCAAGGGTAAGTTCAGAGCCGATTTGTCCGAACGATCCGATTACAAGTATGTTTTTCATTGTAGGTAAGTTATTGTATTACAGTAGATTGATTGCGGAAAAATGTATCCTGAAAAAGAAAAAACACTTATCAGGCCTGCAAATGTACTACTTTAAAACAGCCTTCAAAATTTTTGAAAAGGTTTTGTTAACCAATTCACAGTAATTCATTATTTTGGGTCAATAGTCTCATGTAGTTGACTACTTTTCAGCTAATTGAAACGATCGTTTAATGGATGTATGAAGCAATATTTAAACACGCTTTTTATATTGATTTCCGCGCCTCAGTGAAAATATAAACCTATATCTTTGCCGCGTCAAATCAATAACTGAAAATCAACTAACATGTACGACAATTTCCAGGAATTTCTACAACAGGAAATATCCGATATTAAAGAAGCCGGGCTTTACAAAAGAGAACGCATTATTGCTACTCCCCAGGGCGTTGAGATTGAAACAAACGGAAAAAAGGTGTTGAATTTTTGCGCCAATAATTACCTCGGGCTTAGTTCTGATCCACGGGTAATGGCAGCAGCGAATTATACCTTTTTCAAGTATGGTTACGGAATGGCATCTGTCCGTTTTATTTGCGGAACCCAGCAGGTTCATAAGGACCTTGAAGATAAAATCAGTGAATTTTTAGGGACGGAAGATACCATCCTGTATTCGTCGGCTTTTGATGCCAATGGTGGAATTTTTGAGCCCCTGTTGGGCGAACAGGATGCGATCATTTCGGATGAACTGAACCATGCCTCTATTATTGATGGAGTGAGACTATGCAAGGCCAAACGCTTCAGGTACAAAAACAACGACATGGAAGACCTTGAAGATGTTTTGCAGGATGCGCGTGAAGCAAGGTTTAAGCTCATAGTAACCGATGGTGTTTTCTCTATGGATGGTACCATTGCCCAGGTTGATAAAATATGTGACCTGGCTGATAAGTACAATGCACTGGTTATGGTTGACGATTCACACGCAACTGGCGTTGTTGGCAAAACAGGAAGAGGTACGGTAGAATATTGCAATGCCCAGGGGCGGGTTGATATTATTTCGACCACTTTTGGTAAGGCGTTGGGAGGTGCTTCGGGAGGTTGTATTTCGGGCAAGAAAGAGATTGTTGAGTTGCTTCGCCAACGTTCACGTCCATATCTTTTTTCCAATTCATTGGCTCCTGCCATTACCGGGGCAACCCTTGAAGTGCTGAACATGCTTTCCGAAACTACTGCTTTGCATGATAAGCTTTATGAAAACACGCAGCTTTTCAGAAAAGGGATGACCGAAGCAGGTTTTAAAATCGTTCCCGGAGTTCACCCGATTACCCCCGTTTTGTTTGGTCACCTTCCGAATGATGCCAAACTATCGCAGGAATTTGCCAACGAATTGCTCGAAGAGGGAATTTATGTGATCGGATTTTATTTTCCGGTAGTACCTAAAGGTAAATCCCGTATAAGGGTACAGATCAGTGCTGCGCATAGTCACGAACAAATTAATTTCGCCGTTGAGAAGTTTATTAAAGTCGGTAAGAAATTAGGGGCAATCTAAGCCTTTCCCCGAAAGGGTAGACCATACTTTCAGATTAAATTCATCACTGCCAAGGATGTAAGAATCGTAAAGATTTTTTTTGCATCTTAGCAGTGATTTTTTTTCGCATATCAGCAAAAAGTAAAAATGATTTTTGGTATAGGTACTGATTTGATGGAAGTAAGCCGGATAAAAACGGCTATTGAGCGGGATGCCGGATTTATTGAACAGTTGTTTACAATGAATGAAATTGCCGATTGTGAAAAGCTGAAAAGCAGGCATCAGAATTACGCTGCCCGTTATTCGGCCAAGGAAGCCTTTATGAAAGCGCTTGGCACCGGCTGGCGTTTTGGAATCAGGTTTACCGATATTGAAGTATTTAATGACCAGTTGGGGAAGCCACACATCCGTTTATCGGGTAAAGCGGAGGAGCTGGCGAAGAAAGAGGAAATTTCAAAAATCCATGTATCTTTATCACATGTTAAAGACATGGCAACAGCAATAGTTATCTTAGAAACGGAGGGTGGAAATTAGCTTTTGAGGCGTGAGAAGTTCGGGATAAAGGTTCAGTCATTACCAGGTGAATGAGAATAGCAGCGTGAAATATAACCAAGCAATTTTACAAACAACCTAATCTGAAAAGCCTATGCCTAACATCGGATCGTATGATGAAAGAGTAAAAAATTTCGACTGGAGTATTGCTGAAAAGGAACTGGATTATCGCCCCGGCGATGTGATCAATATCGGGTGGTATTGTTCCGACCGCATCTGCCAACTCGGGAAAGCTGACAAACCGGGATTGATCTGGGAAGGGTCTACCGGAATAGAAAAACGGTACACCTACAACGATATCCGTTTGGAAACCAATACCATCGGTCAGTTTCTGAGAGACCTCGGGATAAAACCTGAAGACAGGGTTTGCCTCTTTATGGATAAAATTCCTGAATTGTATCTTGGGTTTCTTGGCATTTTAAAAACAGGGGCAATTGCGCAACCTTTGTTTTCGGCATTTGGGGATGAATCCCTGTTTATCCGGCTCGAAAATGCAAAGACAAGGGCTATCATTACCCAGAAAAAACACGCTCCGAAAGTTCGCAAGATCATAGAAAAGATGCCCTGGCTCGAATATCTGATTATTGTTGACCAGGATCCGGAAAAACCGCTGCAACAGCGCGAGGTAGCTTTAAACCTCGATCAGCTGCCGAAAGTTGAGCAATTTGAAGTCCATCCAACCCTTGCCGAATCGCCTTCTGTACTTCATTATACTTCTGGAACAACCGGTCAGCCCAAAGGGGTTAAGCATGTTCACTATTCGCTGATATCGCAGTACCTCACGGCCAAATGGGTTCTTGATCTTAAGGATGATGACATTTACTGGTGTACAGCCGATCCGGGCTGGGTAACCGGTACCTCTTATGGTATTATTGGTGGGTTCAGCAATGGTGTAACACTGTGTGTGCTCGATGCTGGTTTTTCGGCCGAAAACTGGTACCGGTTTATCGAAAAACACAGGGTTTCAATGTGGTATTCGGCCCCAACGGCCATTCGTTCGCTGATGAAAGCCGGTGATGAGGTGATTAAGAAATTCGATCTTTCATCTTTAAGGCAACTGGCTTCAGTTGGCGAACCGCTTAATTCAGAAGCGGTTATCTGGTCGGAGAAGGTCTTTGGGAAGCCTTTCCTCGATACTTACTGGCAAACAGAAACCGGATCAATCATGATTACCAATTTCCCGGGAATGAAAGTAAAGCCCGGATCAATGGGCAAGCCCTTTCCGGGAATTATTGCAACGGTTGTTGATCAGGACACCTATGAGCCTTTCGGGGAACCGGGAAAAATGGGACTTATCGCAATAAAGCCTGGTTGGCCGGCAATGATGAGGACCTATTGGGACAACGAAGAGACTTATAAAAAGAAGTTTAAAAATGGCTGGTATTTGCCCGGCGACCGGTCTAGCATCGATAGCGAGGGTTATTTCTGGTTTGTTGGCCGCGACGATGATGTTATCAACACAGGAGGCCATCTGGTAAGCCCGTTTGAAGTGGAATCTGCCTTGCTCGAACATCCCGCTGTAGCGGAATCAGCCGTTGTTGCAAAACCCGATTTTGTCAACATGGAGGTGGTAAAAGCTTTTGTAACCCTGAAACCAGGCTTTGTCGGCAGCAAGGACCTCGACCTCGAGATTATGAATTTTGTCCGCAAGAAATTATCGCCTTTGGCCATGCCTCAGGAGATAGAATTTATTGATACATTGCCGAAAACGCGAGTCTGCGCAAAAACCCATTTT
>DINP01000098.1 GCA_002426025.1 Bacteroidales bacterium UBA5537
ATTGATATGAATGGCAAAGAGTTGTTGAACAGAGAATTGACTGATTTAAAAACAGATGTTGATCTGAGTAGCTTCGAAAGTGGACTCTATTTCGTAAAACTGATACATAACGATAATATTGAGTTCAGGAAAGTGTTGAAGCTTTGATTTAAAGGCTGTTTAAATTTTATTATGGCATTTAATCCACCTGGAGTTTACAACGGGTGCAAGTTATTAAATTGAAAATCCGGCTTGAATGAAAATCCTGAAGATTTCAATTTTTCTGATTTCGGTTATTCTTGTCGGATGCAAGGTTGCTTCTCCTGTTTCTGAATCCGATGAAGCGCTGCAATTCCAAAGCGTTTTTCCTGAAAAGAAAATGCAGTCGGCCTACGAAACTTTCACCAAATCAGTGGTAAAACTCACCGCCTTTGTTAATTATCAGACTATACTATTTGAACCGGAAAGTGCTATCTCCATTGATGATATTTCTGACGAAGATGGGCTTGCTTTTACAAGGGCAAGGCTGGTTCAGAACGAATCATTCAGCGGCACGGCAACCATAATTGGGGTTGAAGGAGGCAAAGCATTACTAATGGCCTGTGCCCATAACGTAAGTTTTGCCGATACGCTTTTAACATATTCCGATAAAGCGAACTCATGGGGCAATCGTTATTTATTGGGAATTTCAATAAAAACCGCACAGGTTTTGCAGGTCGGTTGTGCGTTAGGAACTTTTCAAGCCAGGGCAATAGCATTGGATGCAGAAAACGATCTTGCATTGCTCGAATTGAAATCAGAAACCGAAATTGTACTACCGCCTCCTGTAAATTTGAAACCGGTTTCACTGTCAGAACTCCACTGGGGCGACCGAGTCTGGCTTTGCGGTTATCCATCGGGCAGGTTTATGATGACAAGTGGATTAATCAGCAAGCCCAATGAAAAACAAGGTGTTTTGATGACCGATGCGCCTTTCAGCGATGGATACAGCGGTGCTCCGGCATTGGTTTACGATCTGCAATCCGGTGAATTCAGGCTGGCGGGAATTGGCCGCTCTGTTGCAGCTCGCTCTGTTTATGTGCTGAAGCCCGAAAAGAAAATTCATGAAGCGGCCTATAATACTTCACTCCCATACACTGGCCCAACTTATGTAGAAACCGAAAAGCAGGCAGTGCCAGGAGTAACCTTTGTTACATCATCCGATATAATTCGCCGGTTTCTTGAAGAAAACTACGGAATGCTTGCAGAACATGGCTGGCAAGGTGTTCTGGATGACTTTATGATCGAAGATTAGGCTTTGAAGCAGTTTTATCGAATGAGATAAGCTGCAGTTAAAATTTAAGTTCCTCTGCCGGATCCCAGAACATTTCTTTAAAATTCAAAATTCTGTCGTCTTCAATTCTGGCCCCTTCACTTTCAAGCAATTGCTGCATCAGATCAGGGCTGCCAAAGTGGTGTTTGCCGGTCAGCATACCATTCCGGTTAACTACCCGGTGTGCCGGAATTGGTTCGGTAGCGTGATGCGAGGCATTCATGGCCCAACCAACCATTCGGGCCGAACCCCGGCTTCCGAGGTAATTGGCTATTGCACCATAGGAAGTAGTCCTTCCGAAAGGAATAAGCTTAACAACTTCAAAAACATTTTCAAAAAAGGAATAATTATCGCGTTTAACTGTCATCCTGCTTTATTTCAGCTTGAACCTGAGATATTTGATGGGAACGCCCTGCGACAGGAAAATCTTTTCATAGTGTGTTTGGGTTAGCATCACATCCTCTTGCAGGTTGCTGTTGTAAAGGTCGAAGGTATGCATCAGCAGATGGCTGCCTTCGGAGGCGATGGTTTCAAGGGTGAATTCAAAAAATGCAGTATTGTCTGTTTTCAGATGTATGATGCTACCTTCCTGTAAAAGAGCTTTGTATCTGTTCAGGAACATGGGAGAAGTCAATCTTTTGCGGGCTTTTGTTGGTTGCGGATCAGGGAAAGTGATCCAGATTCCGCTGATTTCACCGGGGGCGAAAGCATTAAGGATCATGTCAATGCGCATCCGCAGAAATGCCACATTCGGATAATTGTTTTCAAATGATGTTTTGGCTCCCCGCCATATTCTGGCTCCTTTTACATCAATGCCAATGTAGTTGTTGTCGGGATGATGTGCAGCTAAAGTTACGGTATATTCGCCTTTTCCGCAGCCCAGTTCCAGAATAATCGGGTTGTTATTTCCGAAAAATTCATGCCATTTGCCTCTTTGGCTGAAGCCGGTCTGCAATTCATCATAGGTAGGCTGAAAAAGATGGGGAAAAGTGGCATTTTCAGCAAATCGTTCAATCTTTCTTTTGGCCACGGACTTGTACGGTGTAAAATTTTGGGTAATATCCGGTTTAGCGCGGAATCAGGGGGCAAAAATAACCAAATGATTAAATTTATTGAACGAAAGTTGAAAAATGGGATATCCTCTGCTGGGAAATTATGCTATTCCATGGTTAAAAGCCATGCACCGGGGAAATCGCCTTTACGGTATTCGTTGATTTTCTGTAGGGCCAGTTCTTTATCGCTGAAGCCCTCCAGGGTAACCCTGTAAAGCCCACGCCTGTTCTGACCGGCAATAAACGAATCGTATCCTTTCAACCTCAACTCTTCAGATAACTTCTGCGCATTTTCTTCCACGCTGAAAGCACCGGCAATAATAAAATAGATGTCGGCTTCAGTCTCAACAACAACAGGTTTCTCATCGGCAACCGGGGTTTCTGTCACTTCAGCAGCAGCTTGTTCCGGCAGCTTCTCAATTACTTTTGTTTCCGCCTTAAGACTTGCTTCAGACTTACCTGATACTCGTACAGATTTTTCTGTTGTTGGCAGGAATGAAGCATAATTGCTATATAAAGAGTTGATTTTCTCAGGGTTAAAGGCCGACCACAGTCCGATACTGATCAGTGGCAGAAAAACAGCAGCCCATTTTAAGGTGGCAGGCAATCTTCTTGAAGAGCGAACAGCCTGCTGGGGCATTAGCCTACGGCTGATTTTTTCGTGCAGGGCTTCGCGCTTTATAGCAGGCGAAGTAAAACTGGTGAGCCCGTAGGAATCGCTGTTGTAATTTGTTCCCTGTGAAGGGATAAACTGTATGTTTTTCTCGTGGTCATTCGATAAAGTACCAATCTGTGTAAGCGAAATTTTCTCGCCTTTGCCGATTTTTTCAAGCATTTCTGCAACTTCATGGTGCAGCAGTTCAACAGCCTCTGCGTAAGAAATTTCCAAACCTGATTTTATTGCATTGGCAAGCAGTCCGTCGTTGTTTTTGAGGATCGCGTTAAAGGCAATAGTGCGCGATGGTGGTGTAAATGTATGGCGCACAGGATGTATCCTGGCAGGGGAATAATTGGCAATAAATCCGCCCAACTCCGGAACTATCACGCAATCGTGATCGTAAAGCAGTTTGCTGATGTATTTTTCGGTGATCATGACATTAACTTTTCAACACTTGAAAAAAAAGTGGGCAATGCTTTTTAATTTCTGATTATAAAGCAATTGGCCTGAAACAGGCGCTAAACCTATGAACCTGCTAAGATATGCTGAAACTATTTACTTATCAAGGATTGTTGGTAAGTTTTGATAAATCATCGGGAGTGTCAACGCCTGTGGTTTCAATATCAGTTATTTCGGTATAAATTGCATAACCATGCCACAGCCATCTCAATTGCTCGAGCGATTCGGCTTCCTCAAGTGGGACAGGCTTTAGTTCAACCAGTTTTGATAGGGTTGAGGTAAGATAGGCATAAATTCCTATATGCTTGAAATGCTGACATTTAAAAAGCCAGTCAACTTCAGGTACTCCACGAAAATATGGGATAGACGAACGGCTGAAAAGCAGGGCTTTGCCCTTTGCATCGGCAACTACCTTTACCACATTCGGATTGAAAATATCTTCTGATGTTTCAATTAGCTTGATCAGTGTAGCAATCTCTGTTTCAGGTTTGTTAAAAAGCCCTATAACCTTACTAATCTGTTCAGGCCTGATAAATGGCTCATCGCCCTGAATATTGACTGCAATATCAAAAACTTCACCTTGTTTTTTCAGAATTTGTATAGCTTCACCCAGGCGATCAGTTCCACTTCGGTGATGTTCTGCAGTCATAACCACCCTTCCACCGAAGCCTGAGACATGTTCGAAAATCCGCTGATCATCTGTAGCAACAACAACAGTTGTAATATCTGCGCAAGCATCAGCCTGGCGGTAAACCCGCTCTATCATACTGATGCCGTTGATCAGCGCGAGTGGTTTTCCCGGAAAACGGGTAGAAGCATATCTGGCAGGAATGATACCAACAACCCGTATTTGCTTTTTAGAAAAGGCCATGAATTTCGGCATTGATTTTTTCAATGATTCCGGCCAGGTCTTCAGGCTTTTCAGAGAAATTGATATTATCTACTTCTACAATCAGTAATTTCCCTTGCTTGTAACTGTTTATCCAGGCTTCATAGCGTTCGTTCAGGCTTTTCAGATAATCAATCCTGATCGAATTTTCGTAATCGCGCCCACGTTTTTGTATCTGGCTGACCAGTGTAGGAACGCTTGCCCTTAGATAAATCAACAAATCCGGTGGCTTAACAAACGTGCTCATCAACTCGAACAGTGATGAATAGTTATCGAAATCCCTCGAAGTCATCAGGTTCATTGCGTGAAGGTTGGGAGCGAAAATATAGGCATCTTCATAAATGGTTCTGTCCTGAACCACGGTTTTCCCGCTGTTGCGGATTTCGATAATCTGCCTGAAACGGCTGTTGAGGAAATACACCTGCAGGTTGAATGACCAGCGTTGCATGTCCTCGTAAAAACTTGGCAGATAAGGATTTGTTTCAACATCCTCGTAATGTGGCTGCCATCCGAAATGCTTGGCCAACAGTCCCGAAAGGGTTGTTTTACCTGAGCCAATGTTGCCTGCTATTGCAATATGCATAATGCGTTGTTATAATATGGGTTTGTAATTGGGGCTTTTTCTTATTCGTCAAATGTAAGAAGTAATAGAGTAAAGTTGAAATATTTTACTCCGAATTGGTCACACTATTTTCGCTTTTATTTCAGTTATTCTGATGCACAGGCTGTTACCATTTCAATTCATTGTTTGAACTTTCTTTTTCAGGACAGTAAAAACGATAATTAAAGCCGTGTAATTTCCAGAAGCTGATCCACATAAATGCGATCGTTCGACAGGCTTGGGACTTTGTACTGACCGCCAAGTTTATCACGCTTTTTAAGCCAGGCATAAAACGCACCGGCTGGCATTGGCCGCACAATTGGCTCGTTAAGCACCATGTTGTGATAACGCTTGGCCTCATAATCTGAATTAAGCGATTTTAATGCATTATCGAGTAGTTCGGTAAAATAGGCCAGATCGTCAGGCTCTTGCTCAAATTCGATCAACCATTCATGCGCACCGCTAGCGTTGTCGCTAAAATAGACTGGTGCAGCAGTAAATTCATTGATCATAGCCCCGGTTTTTTCACAGGCACTTTGAAGCGCTTTCAAGGCATTGTCAACAATCAGTTCTTCGCCAAAAGCGTTGATAAAGCTTCTTGTACGCCCGGTTATTTTTATGCGGTATGGCTCGGTAGATGTAAAGGTGATGGTGTCGCCGATCTGATATCGCCACAAACCCGCGTTGGTGCTGATAACCATTGCGTAATTGATTCCTGTTTCAACCTGTTTGAGTGGAATGGTTTGCTGGCTGTTCCCGGCATCGTCAAGCGGAATAAATTCGTAAAAGATTCCATAATCAAGCATCAGCAGCATATCGTCGGCATCGTTCCGGTCCTGAATGCCAAAGAATCCTTCCGAAGCATTATAGGTTTCGAGGTAGTTCATTTCACCGGGAATCAGTTTTCTGTATTGATTCTGATAAGGCGAGAAGCTGACACCGCCATGAATAAACAGCTCCAGGTTTGGCCAAACTTCTTTTATGTTGTTTTTACCTGTGATTTCAAGCACTCGTTTCAGTAGAACCATTGTCCATGAAGGAACTCCAGTAATATTGGTCACATTTTCATGTCGGGTGATCTGGGCAATTTTTTCAATTTTATTTTCCCATTCCGACATTAGTGCGATTGACAAATCAGGTGTGCGTATCAACTCAACCCAGGTAGGCAGGTTTTCCATAATGATAGCCGAAACATCTCCAACAAAAGTCCCGGCTTCAGGGTTGTCGGGGAAATGTGTGCCGCCCATTCCTAATAGTTTCCCGGAAAATACCTGGGTGTCAGGATTGTTGTTGCAGTAAATTGAAAGCAGGTCTTTACCGCCTTTAAAATGACATTCGTCTAGAGCTTCCTGACTAACAGGTATAAATTTGCTCTTATCGCTGGTGGTGCCTGATGATTTTGCAAACCACTTAATTTCAGAGTTCCAGAGCAGATTTTGCTCTCCGTTCCGAAGACGGTCAATATAAGGTTTCAGGTCGTTATAATCGTTTAATGGAACCCGGTCAATAAAATCGCTGTAGTTATTGACTGAACTGTAGTTGTACTTTTTACCCCATTCGGTGTTTTTTGCCGAAGTAATAAGTCTTTTAAATAGCTCATCCTGAACATCATGCGGATATTTCATAAACAGTTCAATCTGATGCATACGCTTCTTCATGAACCAGGAAATTACAGAATTAATGATCGTCATAGTGGGCTGGAATTATGAAACAAATTTACGCTTTATCACAAACAAAAGCTTTACAGCCTTTGAAATGATTGCTAAATTGAGTTTTAATGCTGATTTTCTGAGGCAGTTTCAAGGAAGCATACAATTTCCACACTTAAGCGTGTATATTTGCAATAGCCCTGATCAATATAAACAGAAAAGCCTATGATTGTTTTTCCCAATGCCAAAATCAATATAGGACTGCGCATTACCGGTCGCAGGGATGACGGCTTTCACAACATTGAAACACTGATGGTTCCCATCAAACTGGCCGATGCACTCGAAATAACGCCAGCTACAGATGGACAATCGGGCTTCACCTTATCGGGTATTCCCCTTGGCGGGGATATAGAAGCTAACCTTTGTGTTAAAGCTTTCAGACTTATGCAGAAGCGGTATAAGTTACCCGAAACGAAGATACATCTACACAAAGTAATTCCGGTCGGGGCCGGATTGGGTGGTGGTTCATCAGATGCTGCGTTTACATTGAAACTGCTGAACCGCTTGTATATGCTGAAGATATGCAATCACGAACTGAAAGATATAGCAACTGAACTTGGCAGTGATTGCCCGTTTTTTATCGAAAATGCACCAAGCCTGGCAACAGGAAGGGGAGAGGTGCTGAATATTGTTAACCTGAATTTGAAAAATTTCAGCATTCTGCTCGTCAAACCTCAAGTTTCAATATCAACGACCTGGGCTTACAGTCAGGTTAAACCAGATGGAAGTAAATTAACCAAAGGGGCAAAGATACCATCCGATCCAACGGAATGGAACGATCTGCTGATCAATGATTTTGAACAGCCGGTTTTTAAAGCTCATCCTGAAATAGCAGTGATTAAGAAAAATTTGCTTGAGATGGGTGCTATGTATGCCGCGATGAGTGGTAGTGGATCGGCGGTTTTTGGATTATTTGATCAGTTGCCTGATCTTAATGGTCGGTTTGATGGAATGTTTGTGTGGGGCGATAAAATGGCCTGATATGAATCAGATAATGCGAGTTGACATTTCTGAAAATATATCCTTTGGTTATTTTGGCGCAACCCTTAGCAGATAAATACCGAGTATTCCGAAAAGAATATTTGGAATCCAGACAGCAATAATGGGTGGTAGGTTACCCAGGGTTGCAAAAACAGTGGTTATCTGCATAAAGAGGATAAACGCAAAACAAATGGTAATGCCTATGCCGAGGTGGAAACCTATACCTCCGCGCACTTTGCGGCTCGATAAGGCAACACCAATTATTGTAAGTACAATAGTTGCAAAAGGAAATGCTATTCGTTTGTGCTTTTCAATCTGAAATTTTAAGAGGTTACCTGAACCGCGTATTTTTTCCTGTTCAATAAAACTGCGCAATTCCCTGTAATTCATATACACTGCATCATCGAGGTCAACAGTGAAATCGCCGGGCTTCAGGTTGAGCAGTGTATCTTTTACAGCTCCTCTGGTTATATTTTCACCCTTTTCCTTTAAATGTCGATAAACCCAGTTCTCTATTTTCCACATCCCGGTAATGCTGTCCCAGCGAATATTGTCACCACTAAGTTTATAACTCATTCCTTTTTCATCGAAACCTTCGAGTGAAAATCTGAACCCTGTATTATTTTTTTTATTGAAACTTTCAACATAGGCATAAACTCCCGGGCTTATCTGCATATGAATATTGTTGTCACTTCCCGTTTTCTCTTTTTTCAGATACTTTTTCTGAAATTCCTGCATGTTTTTGCTGGTTTCAGGGATAATAAAATTGGTAAGCGTAAATGACATAGTTGCCAGCATAAAAGCAGAAATCAGATAAGGCCTCAGCATCCGCCTGAAGCTTATTCCGCTGTTCAGTATGGCAACAATTTCGGTATTTGATGCCATCTTTGATGTAAAAAAGATAACAGCAATAAAGGTAAAAAGGTAACTGAAAAGATTGAGGAAGTAAGGAATAAAATTGGCATAGTACTGAAAAACAATAGCACTGAGAGGAGGTTTGCGCTCCAGGAAATCGTCAATTTTTTCCGAAATATCGAAAATGATAATAACCACTGCAAGCAGGGCTATTGAGTAGAAAAAAGTACCCAGAAACTTACGGATGATATAAAGATCGAGTTTCTTCATGCGCTTCCGGATTCGCCGGTACCGTTTTAACGTATTAGGGTTTGCTTTATTATCAGATTCGTTGGGCCAGTTTTGTCACCATCTGCGATTTCCAGTCAGCAAAGGTACCATCTGTAATTCTTCTCCGGGCTTCATCAACCAGCCACAGGTAAAAAGCCAGGTTATGCTGACTAGCAATCATTGGGCCAAGCATTTCACCTGCGACAAATAAATGTCGGACATAAGCTCTGCTATAGGCGCCATCAACAAAAGAAGGGCCATCAGGATCGAGCGCTGAAAAGTCAGATTTCCACTTTTCGTTTCTCAGGTTAATAATTCCGTTTTGGGTAAATATCATGCCGTTTCGACCGTTTCGGGTTGGCATCACACAGTCAAACATATCGACCCCCTGCGAAATTCCTTCGAGAATATTGGCTGGTGTGCCTACACCCATCAGGTAGCGGGGCTTGTCCTTTGGCAGGATGCCGCAAACCATCTCGGTGAATTCATACATGGTTTCAATGGGTTCACCTACTGCCAGTCCGCCAATAGCGTTGCCATCAGCCCCGCATGAGGCAATTTTTTCCGCAGATTTTATGCGCAGGTCGCGGTATATGCTTCCCTGAACAATCGGAAACAATGTCTGTCGGTAATCGTAAACATTTTCCGTTTCATTAAACCGCACCAGGCATCTATCGAGCCAGCGATGGGTCAGTTCCATTGATTTTAATGCGTAGTCGTAATCACAAGGGTAGGGCGTACATTCATCAAATGCCATAATAATGTCGGCTCCTATTATGCGCTGTATATCCATTACCTTTTCAGGACTGAACATGTGGCGCGATCCGTCAATGTGCGATTGGAATACAGCCCCTTCCTCGCTCATTTTGCGGCGGGCAGCCAGTGAATAAACCTGGTATCCGCCACTATCGGTAAGTATGGGCTTAGTCCAGCCGTTGAATTTATGCAGCCCACCGGCCTCTTTCAAAATATCAAGACCCGGTCTCAGGTATAAATGGTAGGTGTTACCCAGAATAATCCTTGCATTAATATCCTTATCAACATCCCGTATGTGCACGGCCTTAACTGTTCCGGCTGTGCCAACCGGCATAAAAACTGGCGTGGCAATTTCACCGTGATCTGTGGTGATTATCCCGGCTCTCGCATTAGAATGTTTGTCGGTCGCTGCTAATATAAAATCCATTAATTATTGTTGATGACTTTAGTCAGTTTTGGGCCGCAAAGTTAGCAATCTTCTGTGGTTCTTTACAAAAGAGGTTTTTGCTTCTGAATTTCCGGTTGTTGAAAACTTGTCGGTCTTTATTCGGGTGCTTTGGGTAAATTTGCCGTTCAAATTTTGCGGATAATGGATTGGTTGCATGGTATTTTATCTTCTGAATGGTTTGTCCTGATTATAATTCTCATGGCTGCCCTGTTTATTCAGTTGATATATTTCTGGTTTGTTTTCAGCAAACTTGCTTTTTACAATGCGGCCAAACGGCCTGTTTCCGACGTCAAAGAGCCGGTTTCTGTAATTATCTGTGCTAAAAACGAATACCATAACCTGGTACGTTTTCTTCCTCAAATGCTTGAGCAGGATTATCCCGAATATGAAGTGGTTGTTGTTAACGATGCTTCGGACGATGATACTTATTACCTCCTACGCGAATTGAGCGACAAGCATCCACGCCTCAGTGTGGTGAATATTTCCCAGAATCTTAATTTCTTCAAGGGTAAAAAGTTCCCGCTTTCCATTGGTATTAAATCAGCTAAGTATGACTTGGTCTTGCTTGCCGATGCCGATTGTTCTCCGGCTGGACCTGACTGGATTTCTTCGATGCAATCAGCATTTACCGGTAAGACTGAAATCGTGCTGGGCTATGGGCCTTATACTCCTCAGCCCGGATTGCTGAATAAGCTGATCAGGTTCGATACATTGATGGTTGCAATTCAATACATGTCGTTTTCCCTTTCGGGGATGCCTTATATGGGCGTTGGACGAAACCTTGCTTACAAAAAATCATTGTTTTTTCAGGTTGGCGGGTTTGTTAAGCATTACCGCATCAGCTCGGGCGATGATGACCTCTTTATCAATCAGGTTGCTAAAAAATCCAATACCCGCATTCAGGTTGAAGCAGCTTCTTATACCTATTCCAAATCAAAACAAACGCTCGCATCCTGGTACAGGCAAAAGAAACGCCATCTGACAACCGGTAGCCTCTATCGCTTCGGGCATAAATTCGTGTTAGGCTTATATTCACTTAGTCAGATGTTGTTTTTCGGCTTGATGATTGCACTGGCGATACTCGGAGTTGACTGGAAACTACTGTCCGGAATATTTGGCTTAAGGCTGATCACCCAGCTTATAATTGTGAAAAAAAGTATGATCAGGCTAAATGAAAAGCATTTTTTCTTACTTTCACCATTGTTTGAAATCTGGTTGATGCTGATAAACCTCCTGCTTGGAATCAGAGGTGTATTTTCGAAAAAGACTCAATGGTAAACGATAATTCTTCTAAAGATTCGCTCACACGTGATCTGGCACTGGTCGAAAAAGCCGTTCAGGGCAACCAGCCTGCTTTTGCAAGCCTTATGTCGCTGTACGAGGATTCGCTTTATCATATGTTATTGAAAAAGGTTGGCGATCCTGTAATCGCTGAAGACCTTACCATTGAAGCATTTACCAAGGCATTTCAAAACCTTTCCAGATTTTCTCCTGACTATGCTTTTAGCACCTGGTTGTTCAAAATTGCCACCAACAATTGCATTGATTATCTAAGAAAACAGAAAAAAGACCCTTGCGCAAGAGATAAGGGCCAATCAAACAGCACCCAGCCCGATATTGTTGATTATGCCTTCGGCCCTGAAGAGAATTTTATCCGCGAACAGCGACAGCGACTATTGCGCGAGATTGTTGATAAGTTGAATCCGCGCTACCGGCAGCTTATTTTGCTGCGATACTTCGATGAGCTTTCATATGAGGAAATTTCAGTTCAGCTTAAGCTGCCACTCGGCACCGTAAAAGCTGGTATCTTCAGGGCAAAAGATCTGCTCTATCATATCCTGAAAAACTCAAGGGATATATAACGACCGTTTACGATTTACTTTTTCAGATATACCATTCATCAACAATACCGTTGCTGGCTGACATATTATTCCTGTAATTTTCTATTTGTTTGCAGGTGGCTTCATACCCGATCTCAATTAGCTCAGCTGCTTTGTAAAATTCGAGCATATCGGCCAGGTTCATTGGCAGGTTAACAAGAATATCGGGCTGTTGCTGCATAAGCACTGATTCGGTTAGCTTGTGCTGCATCATTTCAAATGAACCGCTCACCATATCAAAAAAACCATGATTCATCTCTTTGGGTGTCTCATTTTCTGATGAAGTTTTTGCCCATTTCTGATTGACAAAATCCAGCAACTTCTTGTAGGCTTTTTTCTCCTGGGGATTTTTATTTTGAGAAGTGGTTCTGTTAATTGTCTTTTTGCGCGGTGCATTCACGTTTATCGCGACCAGCAAATCGTTTTTATGCCTTTTAACCCGGTTGATCGGAAGTGGATTCACCACACCTCCATCAACAAGAAATGATTTTTCAAAATGCACCGGCAACAATACAGTCGGGACTGAGGAAGATGCCCTTAAAGCAGTAAGCAGGTTGCCGTGCCTGAAAATTACCTCGCGGTGGTTGAACAGGTCTGCAGCAATCGCTGTAAATGGAATCGGCAGTTCTTCAATATTTCCATTTCCGACAAATTGACTGATTTCGCCAAAAACCTTCTCACCCTTTATAATGCCTTTTTTACTGACCGCAATATCCATCAGCATCAGCACATCCATCTTGTTCAACCCGGTCATAAATTCGCGAAAGCCCTGCATCTGTCCATTGGAATAAATTCCTCCGACAATAGAACCCATTGAGGTCCCTGCGATTGAAGTTATATTATAGCCGTGTTTGAGCAGGGCATCAATGGCTCCGATATGCGCAAGGCCACGGGCCCCGCCGCTCGATAATGCTAAAGCAACATTTTTCTTGTCCATCTCATCTGCCATTTATCTGCCAGCTCTAAAACCTTGCCAGTTCCTGTGCGGTAATTTTTTCAACTTTTTCCTTGAATGATTCATGGGCAGAACAAGCGGCTAATTTATATCCTTCGCAGAGGTTAAACGTTTTTAAAAAGTATCCGTTGGCTTCGGGGTCATCGGTTAACTTGAACGCTTGATTGCCAGTTTGTAGCACAGTGAAAGAACTCAGGCTTTTTGTGAGTCCTTTGCCAATAGCTTTCAGGAAACTTTCTTTCAATGTCCACAAGGTAAAGAAAATTTCAGATTTTTCCTTTTCGTCAGTAGCATTATCAAGCAAGTAGTTTTCCTTTTCGGAAAAAAAACGGCGGGCCACTCCTTCCGGAACTTTACGCATCCGTTCAACATCAACCCCAACAGCGACCGGCGAAAGCGCAACAGCTACCCAGTTTCCTGAATGGGAAATATTGAAGTGAATACCTTTATAACCCTCAGGGCCGGGTTTGCCTTTTTCACCTGTTGAAAATGATTGATCGGGCAGTTTGCATCCTGTTGCCTTAATCAGCAGATGCCTGGCAAGGGTTTCCCCCAGCAGGCTCCGTTGTGCATCATTACTACGGGCGAAGGCAGCAATTTTTCGGCGCGTTGTTTCAGGAACCCTCGCCATCAGATCAGGCTTTATATGTTCAAAAACAGACTCTTCGAGCAGGGATACTGCAAATATTTCCGTCATCTTACTGTTGTGTAATCATTGTACGTCAGAAATGCACAGATGTTTCAGGAATTGTGTTTTGCTTGTTTTTCAACGGTTTTCATTACCCTGAGCAAATTTTCGCCCCAGATCATCTTTATCTGCTTTGCAGAATAGCCCCTTTTTACCAGTTCAAGCGTAATGTTTCTCATTTCTGAAACATCTTCACATCCCGATACGGCTCCACCGCCATCAAAATCGGTTCCAATTCCCACATGACGGATGCCTGCAACCTGTACAATATGATCAATATGGTCAACCACATCTTCTACAGTAGCAAGTGCTTGCGGATATTTATCGTCAAGCTCATACCATTCTCTGCGGGCATTGTTCATTTCTTCCTCAGAAAGGTCCTTAAATCCACGGTATTTGGTGCGAAGTGCTTTTTGTGCCGAATCACGCTCAGGGTAGGGTAGTGGTGTTTTAACATAACTGCTTAATATACACATTTGTATAACGCCATCTTTCGCGGCCAGTGCTTTGAGCATATCGTCATTTAGGTTACGGGGATTATCGCACAGAGCGCGGGCGCATGAATGGGATGCGATGACCGGTGTTTTGCTTAATTCGAGAACATCGTAAAATGATTTATCAGAAATATGTGAAACGTCAACCATCATACCCAGGCGGTTCATTTCGGCAATTACATTTTTACCAAATTCGCTTACTCCGTTGTGTTCTGTTGAATCGGTTGAAGAATCGCAGATATCGTTGTTGCGAGTGTGACAGAGCGTAATATATCTGGCGCCCAATTTGTAAAACCGATCAATATTTGACAAATCGTTGCCAATGGGATAGCCATTTTCCAACCCGATAAAAACCGATCTTTTTTTTTGATTTTCATTCAGATATCTATCGCTTGCTTTCAGCGCTATGGCAGCCTTATCGCTGTTAAGATTCACATTCCGATGAATGGCTTCAAAGGTTGTTATAGCCTGATTCAATGCTTTCTCGTTTCCCTCAGGAGTGCGATCGGCCTGACCGACAAATACTGCAAAGAAAGCAGCATCGAGCCCGCCCTCTTCCATGCGAGGGATGTCAACCCGGTTGCGGGGACGCATATCTTTATGGTTCTGACCAAAGTTGTAGGTAGAATCAGTAAACCACATTGGGGTGTCGTTGTGCGAGTCAATGGTAAACGCTTTGGCGTGAATCCTGGCCGCTTTTTGATACAGTCGATCCTGCTTTCCTTCGTTTCCGGCAAAAGTGGGAAGAGACACTAGAAAAACAAGGGATATCTGAAGTAAAGATTTGATATTCAGTTGCATTTAGTAGTTTTTAAAAGTTGATAATAGGTTTTCGGGCATACAGCCTCAATACAAAAGCTTCGCCCTGATGCAGCGGACCTTCATTAAGCACAGTTGTGGTTTCATCAAAATCAATGATCTCAAGTTCACTAAAATCATGAAGTAAATAATCGCGTTCGTAAAGGAGTAGTTCTGTTTTTGGGCCTCCGCTGGAGTTTTGTATTTGCTTTTTTGTAAAAGCTTCCAAAATCAGATAACCACCAGGCTTCAGGCATTTGATAAGATTTTGGTGAACCAACTGTCTGATTTCAACAGGCATGTGAACAAAAATCAGGGCTATGGCATCAAAACTGGTGTCAGGGCAGTTGAATGTTGTGAGGTCGGCAATCGTGTAATTTATCGCAACACTATTTTCAGTGGCTAGTTTTAATGCTTTCTTGCGGCCTTCTTCACTTTGGTCAAATGCTGAAACATCCCAACCAATCGATGCTGCAAAAACCGCATTGCGACCCTCGCCTTCAGCTGGTAACAATAGTTTTCCCTTATTTATCCCCGAAAGCTTTTCAGCAAACCAGGCGTTGGGGTGTGTTCCATAAATATATTCTTCAGCGGCATACCGCTCGTCCCAATGTTCTTTCATAATAGGAATTAACTTGCTGCAAGTTTACATATTTAAATCGTCCCCGAAACTTCTTTAATCAGTTCCCAGGCTTTTTCAACATGGCGAAATTCAACATAAGTCTGAGCCACAACCATTCTCAGAGTGTATTTTCCATTCAGTTTTGTGTGTGTCAGATAAATTTTGCCACTCGAGTTAAGTTGTTGCAATAGTTTTTCATTTAGTTCATTTAAGCTGGTTTCATCAGTGATTGCATCTGGTTTAAACCGGAAACAAACCAGACTGAATGGAACGGGAGCCAGAAGTTCAAATTCATCCGAATTGTTTATTTCATTCGCAAACCACTGAGCAAGCTTAAGGTGGTGGCGTACTTTTTCGTGAATACCTTCTACCCCGAAATTGCGGATAACAAACCAGAGTTTCAAGGCCCTGAAACGCCTGCCAAGGGCTACTCCCCAATCACGGTAATCATTCACCTGCCCACGGGTTCTGGTCTTCAGATATTCAGGAAGAATTTCAAACGTGCGGATCAGCATTTCAGGGTCTCTTACAAAATAAGCGGAGCAATCAAAATTGGTAAACATCCATTTATGCGGGTTAAAAACATAGCTGTCAGCCAATTCGAGGCCGGAGGCAAAGTGGCGCATTTCAGGCAGAACAAAAGCTGTTCCTGCAAAAGCCGCATCAATATGCAGCCAGATTTCATTTGCTCTACAGATTTCACCGATTTCTTTAACAGGATCAACGGCTGTTGAACCGGTTGTTCCGATGGTTGCTATAACACAGCAGGGATTGTAGCCGGCTTTCAGGTCAGATTCTATTGCTTCACGCAAAGCCTTGGGTTGCATGGCAAAATTCTGGTCAACAGGAATCTTTACGAGGTTTTTTCGTCCAAAGCCTGCTATTTTAACGGCTTTTTCGATGGATGAATGAGTTTCAGCAGAGCAGTATATTCTTAGTTTGCCTAATAATCCAAATCCTTCTTCATTTACATTAAAAGCGGTAGCTTTTTCGCGGGCAGTCAGCAGCGCTGCGAGTGTTGATGCCGATGCGGTATCCTGTATTACTCCGGTCCACTGTTCGGGCAAACCGCACATTTGTTTCAGCCATTCCATCACCCGTTCCTCCAATTCAGCAGCAGCGGGTGAGGTTTCCCAGATCATTCCCTGCTGCCCCAATGCGGCTGTCAGCATTTCAGCAATGACACTTGGATAACTCGAATTGGCCGGAAAGAAAGCAAAGAAGTTAGGATTCTGCCAATGGGTAATGCCGGGCATTATNNCCCGGCTTAACTTGCGATTTTACCGGATATTGTTCTATTTGCTCGAAATAATCGGCCATGCGATCGGCCATGCGGTGGGCTTCAGCCCTGAAATCAGCGGGTGTTTTCATTTTAAAGGTGTTGCCCACGCAATAACTCGAAGACGAAAAGAATTTTTATGTCTTTTTTATAAAACATATTTTCAATGTTTCTGACTTTAAAAACCATGCGTCATTGCGTCATTGCGTGAATCTTGTGCGTAATGGATTTAATCAAAGTTATTAATGTTTCTAAGTCATCGTGGGTGGTGAAAGGATTCATCAACGATACACGCAGGTAAACTTCATTCCTTACCGTTGTCTGCACTACATAAAAACTGGCATCATCCAGTAGATTCTTGCGTATTGACGTGGTGAGTTGGTTGATGTCGCCCATGTAACTTTCGGGGCGGTACCGGAAACAGACGATGTTCCCATCCGGTTTAACTGCGAGTTCAAAGCCTTTTTCACCTAAAATCATTCCTGCCAGTGTTTGACCAAGATCGTAGGTGGTGGTTATGTAATCGCTGAAAAGCTGATCACCATACAATCTGATCATGGTATAAACTTTTACCCCCAGCATCTTTTTGGTACATTCAAGTGACCTGCCAGCGCCATCGTACCATGGTTTTATGGTGTTGTTCCTGAGCAGATACTCGGCTTTCTGCGCAAATGTTTCAAATGAATGCTGTCCATTTTTAAATAAAACCGCTGTTGTAAGAGCCGGGGTAAGCATCATTTTATGAAAATCAATTACCAATGAATCAGCCCGTTCAATTCCTTTTGTCAGATGGTTGTATTTCTCAGTCATAACTGCTGCTCCGCCATGAGCGCCATCCACATGAAACCAAAGTCCGTTGGCTTCAGCAAAATCAGCCATTTCATTTATCGGGTCATAGGTTCCGGTTGAGGTTGAACATGCATTTCCAACAAGGGCTATAACATTAAGGCCATCGGCCCGGGCTTTTTCCAAAGTGTCTTTTAGTTTCAATGTGTCGAGTTGCATTCTGCTGTTAACAGGCACTTTCACCACCCCTTTATCGCCCCAGCCCATAATATGTGCGGCTCTTGAAACACTGTAATGCGCCTCCTCCGATACCAAAAACGCGAGTGAATTGTCGGCCTGTGTCCCTTCTTCCCAGATGTTATATCCACACATGGTCTGTCTGGCAGCCAGCAAACAGGTCAGGTTGCCGGCCGAACCACCTGAAGTAAGCAATCCATCAGCGTTTTCAGTTAATCCAACATGCCTGGCCAGCCAACGGATCACAACCCGTTCGATAGCGGTAGCTGCCGGCCCCATTTCATAAATAGCCATTCCATTGTTCAGTAAGGCTTCGAGCATTTCGGTCAGAGCCGAAACAGGGGCTGGTGGTACCACCTGATGCCCCATATAGCGGGGATGATGTATGTGATTTGACTGGTCTATCAGGGTATTGTAAAAATCCTGTAGATTAAATTCCTTACTTTTCAGGTCATTGGTCCAGAAATCAACCAGTTCGTCTGGCTCGGAAGGAGGTAAAACCTGCATGGGTTTCGCGTTTCGGCATCTTTGCAGATAATCACCAAGCAAATCAACAAGTTTGTGGCCTTCGCGGCGGAATTCTTCCGGGTCAAAGGCATGTTCAAGGAATTGGGCCATTTTACATAAATTGAGCCGTAAAGTTAGGTATTTTAAGGGTTTTGGTTCTGAATATGATTTATATCAGCATCGCCAACTATGGGTGATATAGTTTATGCAACATGTGTTTTTTTGCAACATTGCCAATTCACCAAATATATTTTGTACAATTATGGAATCCAATTCCATAATTGTATAAGATAATGTCATGCTTATTGAAAAATGGTTTCATCATTAGCTAAATCAATTGAAATTGAATCAAATTAGCTGGTCAATCAATGTTCTGATAATAAAAATCTTTCTGGTCCATCTTCATCAAATCCCGAATAGAAGAAAGTGCAACTAAAATCCCGGTTTTGCGTTCAGAAATCCGGAATCCTTTTCTAACTTTGCCCATTGAAATATTAATCATTTGTAAATCAATACATAATGCAAATCACTGAATTTCAGCAGGCAATACTTGCCGGTATACCTGATCAACTTCCACAGCCGAAACAAATAGACTATAGTGTAAGTCATGCGCCAGTGCGTAAAGATATTCTTTCATCTGATGAGAAAAAACTGGCACTTCGTAATGCGCTCCGCTATTTTGATGCTCGTCATCATGCTGTGCTTGCGCCTGAATTTGCTGAGGAACTCAGGAAGTACGGACGGATTTACATGTACCGTTTCCGCCCTGATTATAAAATGTTTGCCCGGCCAATCAATGAATACCCGGCCAAATCGAAACAGGCTGCTGGAATTATGCTGATGATTCAGAATAACCTCGATCCGGCAGTTGCACAACATCCACATGAGCTCATAACTTATGGGGGCAATGGCGCGGTTTTCCAGAACTGGGCTCAATACCTGATCACCATGCAATACCTGTCCGAAATGACCGATGAACAAACCCTGGTTTTGTATTCGGGCCATCCAATGGGGTTGTACCCATCGCACAAAGATGCACCACGCGTTGTGGTTACCAATGGCATGGTAATTCCAAACTATTCAAAACCCGACGATTGGGAGAAATTTAACGCCCTCGGTGTGTCGCAATACGGACAAATGACCGCAGGCTCCTATATGTATATCGGCCCTCAGGGGATTGTGCATGGTACAACTATTACTGTGCTGAATGCTGGTCGTAAAATTGACAAAAACGGTTCAGGTATTTCGGGCCGCTTGTTTGTTACTTCTGGCCTTGGCGGGATGAGTGGGGCGCAGCCAAAAGCCGGCAATATCGCTGGTGTAGTTACCATTTGTGCCGAAATAAATCCACATGCGGCGAACAAACGCCACAGCCAGGGTTGGGTTGATGAAATATCTGATAATGTTGACACAGCCATCGATCTTGCACTGAAATACCAGGCTGAAAAGAAAGCCCGCTCCATTGCCTACCTCGGTAATATTGTTGATTTATGGGAGCGCATGGTTGAGCGCAATGTTCACGTAGATATGGGTTCAGACCAGACATCACTGCACAACCCCTGGGCAGGTGGTTATTATCCGGCAGGCCTGAGTTACGAAGCTGCCAACGAAATGATGGCCCATAAGCCCGACGAATTTAAAAAACGCGTTCAGGAATCGCTTCGCCGTCAGGTTGCTGCCATCAATACCCTTAGCGGACGCGGAATGTATTTCTTCGATTATGGAAATGCCTTCCTGCTTGAATCGGGACGGGCAGGTGCAGACATATTTAAGGAAGCCGGAAAATTCCGTTATCCTTCTTACGTTCAGGATATTATGGGCCCCATGTGTTTCGACTATGGTTTTGGCCCTTTCCGGTGGGTATGCACTTCGGGAAAACCCGAAGATCTCGACACCACCGATCGCATTGCCATGGAAGTGCTGGAAAGTATTTCAGCCACCGCACCTGCAGAAATCAGCCAGCAGATGAAAGATAACATCCGGTGGATTCGTGGTGCCAAGGAAAACCGGCTGGTTGTAGGTTCACAGGCCCGTATTCTGTATGCCGATTGCGATGGCCGCACTAAAATTGCAGCAGCGTTTAATAAAGCTATTGCAGATGGTCGNNCCCTTCCGCGAAACATCCAATATTTACGATGGAAGCAGCTTTACCGCTGATATGGCTATTCAGAATGTAATCGGGGATTCTTTCCGCGGAGCTACCTGGGTTTCAATTCACAATGGAGGTGGTGTTGGCTGGGGCGAAGTAATTAATGGTGGCTTCGGGATGTTGCTCGATGGTTCTGCCGATAGCGACCGCCGCCTGCGCTCAATGCTGCACTGGGATGTAAACAATGGAATTTCGCGCCGCTCCTGGGCCAGAAACAAAGAAGCTATTTTTGCTATCAAACGCGCAATGGAGGCAGAACCTATGCTTAAGGTTACACTTCCTAATTTTGCTGATGATAAGTTGATTGATGGGCAGTTTTAAGTATAAAATGCATTTGATATATTCTTGATTCAGGCTTATCTGGAATTTCTTCCGATGAACTGAATCCAGAACAAAAAAAACCTTCCGGCAATTTATCACCGGAAGGTTTTTTATTAAATCAATTCAGAAATTATTTGCTGATACTCAGCTTACTGCTTCTGACTCCAGAACCATTGTCTAAACGGATCATATAGATACCAGATGTCCAGTTGCCGGTATTAATCTGAAGTTTCTGGGTTAGGTCAGAGGGTGAAAGTATTTCATTCGCATAAACCGATTGTCCCAGCTGATTAAAAATATTAATTTTAACAGTGCGGTTGCGCTCAGGGGTGTATTCAATAAAGAGCTGNNCCTGATGATATCCTGTAGAAACCGGTTCCATTGGTGCAGCAGAGTCCGTTGCCACCGGCGTCGTAAATAAAGAATTCGTAGCAACCATCAGCCTCCAGTGTGGTTTCCTCGTTATAAATTGTGTTTGCATCGGCATAGGGTCCGCCCGAAAAAACAACCTCACCATTATTGTTTTTGATCTCCCAGGTAACCTCTTCCGGCGAGTTATCGGTGCGGATTTTTACCAGTATATTGCGCGATGCCTGCAAAGCAGATGAGAAATTGTGCATTAAAGTGTCGTTTTTATGATATTCATCAGCGACCTGATTTACCTGATCAATATAAACCTGCAGATGGTTTTCATCCATAAGTTCATAACTAATTTCAGGAAGTTCGATTTCTGTTTTTCCCAGGAATGGCAGATTGCCTGTCCAGTTATAGGTCATAACCTCACCATCGTTTACTTTATAATTGATATCGAGACTGGTAAGGGGTGTATTGCCGTTGTTGCGGATGGCAACTTTAGGACTGAAGGCGGTTTTACAATAATTGTCAATCATATTGGTAAATGAGCTTAACTCTACATCGTTGTTATGCAAAGCAGTCATAGTCTGCAACGACAGGTTGGCTGACTGATAAACCTCTTTGTTGGTCGAGTTCTGAACAAAGCCGACAACGCTCAGTTGGCTGATATCATATACATTGGCTAATACCCAATAGGATTGAATAATGGCATAATCACCAGTGTACATTGGTGATGGTAAAGCAATTCCGGTTTTGGTCGGCAGTATTTTTTTCATCACATTGTAGAAATCCTTTTCACCGTTACTTCCCGGAGCCGTATTAAAGTGAATATATTTCTCAATAACCACCATATAGGCATTTATGGGAGTGGTAATATCAGCGGTCGCTTCAACCAGCATATTTACAAACAGCGTATCATTGTTGGCCGATAAATACTGGTTTATTGAAAGGTTTGCAGGCGAAGGAATTGCATAAAGGGTGTTTACTGTATTAATGTTCCAGCCATTGGGGTGGCCGTTGTAATAGTTGCCTTCCAAAACAGAGTTGGGAACACTCGAAACACTATAATAAGATGTGCGTGCTGCCGCATCAACCGTATTGTGGTTGTACATGGGGTCGTAACCCGGCCAACTTGTATGATAATTAATGGAAGTGATCTTGTCGGGATTATTAACAAGAAGGGTATGGATTGATGGATTATAAGTAGCACATGGTCCGCAACTGGCCTGCGTAAAATGCTCAAGCAAAACAAGGCGTTGCGACTGCCCGAATGATGAAAAAGCAAAGGTTATTAACAATGCAAAAAGGGTTAATTTTTTCATAATGTGTGGTTTAAGAAATTATTGATCCTACAAAGATCAACAATTTTTAAAAGTAAACCGAAGTGTTGAAAAGTTTTTAAAAAAAATTGTTAAGGTTTTTCTCGTGCCAGTATTTTATTTATACTTTTGCAGTAACTAATTGTGCTGCAGAATTATTTGTGGCTAACTGCAAGAAAATTTAACATTGTTTAAG